>JAZUGE010000033.1:0-142613 GCA_045641045.1 Treponema sp.
GTGCGGGGCTCGAACCCGCGATCTCCGGCGTGACAGGCCAGCGCGATAACCAGCTTCGCTAACACCCCATCGTCGTGTTGACTCTGATAATATAACAGATACTAAAATTTGTGTCAACAAGCAAAACGCGTTTTTTAGAATATTTTTCATCTTTTTATTATTCTACAATTCAGTTCCATTGACAGCAGTATATGCCAGTGATAAAATTATTGAAAAAGTATTTATAATTAAAGGAAGAAACTTTTTATGAAAAAATCTTTACTCTATGTAGGCTCAGTATTTATTCTTTTGCTGTCAGCCTTTATATTCGTGTTACCATCTACTTCAATTTTCCAAAAAAACAACACATTACCACCATTCGGAAAATATGATGGCAAACCAATTGAGCTTACACAAGGTTCTGACTTTGCAAATGCTGTAGCAAACTATACTGAAATGTACAAAAATAACGGCCAGCAAATCAATGACTATGTTAATTTTTACATTTACAACTATGCTTTTAACAATGCTCTCACAACTCTCGCATATACAACAGAAGTTAAAAACTCAGGTTATGCTCCAAGCAAAAAAGCAGTTTCAAGAACAATGCTTAATTATTTTCTTGACAGTGACGGAAACTATTCGGCAGACAGATACAACGCTGTATCTGAGACAGACCGCAACACTTTAAGAAATGATATCACTCGTTCACTTACTTTTGCTCGTTTTTACGAAGATGTATTTGGTTCGCAGACAAAACTCGGTGAAACTTCATTATACGGCATAAAGACATCAGAAGCAGAGTCTTCATACCTCAACTCATTTGGCAGTACAAAGAGATCGTTTGATTTAGTTGCATTTGATACTAATGAATACCCTGAAGAAGAAGTTAAGGCTTTTGCTGAAAAGAATTCTGAGCTATTTGAAAAATATGATTTATCAGTTATTTCTTTCAAAGATGAATCACAGGCTAAAAAAGTACTTGCTCAGCTCAAGAATAACGAAGTAACATTTGCTGATGCTGTAACAGAGTATTCTGAAAAATACTACTCAGGTTCAGACGGTAAATCTAACTCAACATATGAATATCAGCTTAAACAGATTATTTCAGATGCACAGCAATTAAAGTCAATTGTTGAGCTTACACAGGATTCATTAAGCGATATCGTTAAGACATCTAACGGATACTCAGTATTTAAGGCAGATGGTGCTAAAGCTTCATTTATTTTTGATGATACATCAAAGAGCATTGTAAAGAGCTACATCAATAACTATGAGACAAGCCTTAAGGAGACATACTACACAAACCGTGCTGCAGACTTTAAAAATGCAACATTAACAGACGGTTTTGATGGTGCATGCATAAGCTTTAATGTTACAAAAGAATCTATACCAGCTTTTGCTATCAACTACGGAAATACTCCAGTTGCAGATTCGTTACCACAGGATATAAAAGCACTTGCAACAGCTTCTACAAATGAAAATTTCCTTACAAAGGCATTTAGCCTGAAAGATGGAGAAGTATCAGAACCTATTTCTCTTGGTGATTACGTAGTAGTCATCAAAATGACAGGTGAACAAAAAGATGAAGTTACTACAGAGGACTATACATCAACTGTACAGAACTTTGATCAGTCAAGTGCTAACTCAGCTCTCTTTGCAAGTGATAAAGTTGTAAACGACTTCTCAAAAGTATATTTTGGATACCTTACAAAGTAATCTAAATACCGAAAAGCCCTGTCTGATTGAAACTCAGCAGGGCTTTACTGTTTTATACAAAAACCGATACCTTTACTCAAAGTACAATCCTTCAAAATCAATAAATCAAATAATTGATAGACTTGATATTTTTGAAGATACACTTGTAGTTGCTTATTCTCCATGTTTATGCTATGGCCTAAATAAATTAAGAGAAAAACTAAGGAATAATTGTTACGTTATACTAATTGAAAATGATAAAAAACTTTTTGAGCTTGCAAGCGAAAGCTTTGATAAAGTTATATCTGACAAAAAAAATATAACTCTAGTTCCACATGATAAAATACAGACAGTTTCTGCATACATTTTTTCAGATGAAAGAGCAGGTGCCGTATACAATTACAAACGAGTTATCTCCGTAGACTTATCTGGAGGAACTTTTTTTTACAATACCCTGTACACTCAGATTACTTCGCTACTACAAAACTACATATCAACATTCTGGAAAAACCAGCTTACACTTACAAAGCTTGGACGCCTTTTTAGTCGTAACATATTTAAGAATATACGAAATTTAAGTGAATCAATATCATTATATTCGCTGTGTAAAACGATTGAAAAACCTATATTTGTCTTTGGAGCTGGAGAAAGTATTGAGCATACACTGAGCACAATTAAACCAGAACTTTTACATAAATGTTTTATATTAACAGTAGATGCAGCAATTCCTCTTCTACAAAAATGCAGCATTCGAATAGATGGTATTATTGCTGTTGAAAGTCAGCATGCAATTCAAAAAGCATATATAGGATATAAAAACAGTAACCAAGATACTATCGTTTTCGCAGATATGACATCACGAGAACAGGTTGCTAGATATACCAAAAATAAGCTTTGCTACTTCACCTCAAAATATGCAAATCTTCGTTATATCGACAATCTTTCAAGAGATGGTATACTACCTCCATTTGTTCCACCGATGGGCTCTGTGGGCCTTACAGCGGTCTATACGGCTATTTTACTGAGACAAAACAGTAATGTTCCTATATTTTTTACCGGCCTTGATTTTTCATACTCAACAGGTAAAACACACGGAAAAGGCACATACCCGTTTATTATCAGACTTTGTAAAACAAACAGACTTTTTCAACTCGAAAATATTGATGCATCATATAAAAACGGGAGTAAAGGCTTTACCGATAAATACGGTAACAAAATGAAAACAGATCTAGCACTTTATAACTACGCCCAACAGTTTTCTGCTCAGTTTAAAAACATACCAAACCTTTTTGATACAGGGAATAGAGGAATAAAATTAATCAGCAATATAGTTGATGATGAAGACCTGATTAATTATTTAACAAACGTGATATCAAAAGAAAATAAATTAAATTTAACTCCATTTGTAAAGAATACTGACTATATAAGAACCTATTTATCTAAAGAGCTATCCGATTTAGTCACTATAAAAGAGATACTACAAGGATCTTATTCAGGAGACAAAAAACTAAAGGAGCTGCTTGAGATAAAAGATTATCTATACTCACATTTTCCAGATGGATATAAACTACAGGACAATATAAGTTTTTACAAACGTATTCGAAGTGAGTTAGATTTTTTTATAAAGGATATTACTTTATCAGTAAAGCATTTACGTTAAAAATAAATTGTTTGCCTATTTTTTTTTGCAATAAGCAAAATTATGTTCAACAAAAAAAACAGTTAATTATGAAGTTACCAGTAATTGGAATACACTTCATAATTAACTGGCTTTAATAATAAATATAAATCTATTCTTCTTTTTCTTTAAGAACTGCAAGGAATGCTGACTGAGGCAACTCAACATTACCAACCATCTTCATTCGTTTTTTTCCTTCTTTTTGCTTTTCAAGAAGCTTACGTTTACGTGTAACGTCACCACCATAGCACTTAGCTAAAACATCCTTACGAACAGGATTTACAGTTTCTCTGGCAATAATCTGACTACCAATTGCACCTTGAATAGCAATTTTAAATTGCTGACGAGCAATTTCATCCTTTAACCTTTCAACTACTTTGCGTGCTCTTGCAGTGGCCTCAGGCCTATATGCAAGCATAGAAAGAGCATCTACAGGCTTAGAATTAATTAAAATATCAACTTTCACTAAATCAGTACTTCTGTACTCAATAATTTCATAGTCAAAGCTTGCATATCCGCGGCTATAGCTTTTTAATCTGTCATAAAAATCAAATAAAACTTCAGCCAAAGGCATTTCATATGTGAGCTCAGCACGTTTTTCATCAAGATAAGTCATATTAGTCTGAATACCACGCTTTTCAGTACAAAGCTGCATTATAGAACCAATATACTCAGCAGGTGTAATAATTGAAGCTCTTATGTAAGGCTCAGTCGACTGTCGGACACGAGACTCATCAAACTCCGTTGGATTATCAATTGTAACTTCATCTCCATTTGAAAGAACGCACTTATACTCTACACTTGGAGCTGTAAATATTACTGCCTGATTATAGTCACGTTCAAGCCGTTCCTGAATAATTTCAAGATGTAAAAGACCTAAGAAACCACATCTAAAACCATTGCCCAATGCAAGCGAATTATCTTTTTCATATATAAGGCTTGCATCATTTAGCTTAAGTTTTTCCATAGCATCTTTTAACTCTTCATAGTCATTACTATCCATAGGATATATACTTGAAAACACTACAGGCTTAACATCTTTAAAACCTGATAAAGGTGCATCCGCAGGATTTGAAGCTAAAGTCAATGTATCGCCAACACGAACATCACTTACAGTTCGAACACCAGCGATAATATATCCTACATCACCAGCTTCAAGTACACCAGTCTCTTCATATTTAATTTTAAATATACCAACCTGTTCAACCTTATAATCAGCTCCATTACTCATAAAACGTATTACATCACCAGTCTTTATACGACCTTCCATAATGCGTATATGAATAATTACTCCTCGATACTCATCATAATGACAGTCAAATATCAGCCCCTGAGTCTTCGCAGATGGATCTCCAGTTGGACATGGAAACTTTGTAACAATTGCTTCTAGAAGATCGTCTATTCCAACACCTGTTTTAGCACTAACACAAACAGCATCTTCACTATCAAGACCTAAATCATGATCTATCTGATGTTTCACACTAGGAATATCTGCAGAAGGTAAATCAACCTTGTTTATCACAGGTACAATAGTTAAATCCTGTTCCATCGCAAGATATAAGTTACTTACTGTCTGTGACTCAACACCTTGAGAGGCATCAACCAAAAGCAAAGCACCTTCACACGAAGCAATTGCACGGCTTACTTCATAACTAAAGTCAACATGGCCAGGAGTATCTACAAAGTTTAATTCATAATCAAATCCATCTTTTGCATGATACGGAATAGTGACAGCTTGACTTTTTATTGTGATACCACGTTCACGCTCTATATCCATGTTATCCAAAATCTGATTTTTCATCTGGCGATCATCAATAATTTTAGCCTTCTGAATCAATCTGTCAGCAAGTGTAGATTTACCATGGTCAATATGTGCAACTATACAAAAGTTACGCTTAAATTTCATTTCAGTCATCGCAATGCATTTTATTAGAAATAATATGGGCTGTCTAGTGCGGCTACTAGTGCAATACTTATATCTAAATATCCTTTTTTTCTGTTTTTAGTGTATATTTCTGCGAAAATTTGACTCTTTTGCTCATTAAACTTTACATTACGAACCTCAACAGGATCGTTTTCAGCAAAGCCAGTCTCATCTCCTACAGATCCTTGTATTATAGTTTCGATATAGTATTTATAACTGACAGTATCTGAAACACTAACTAAAGACATTCCAAAAATCGGAACAAAACTTCGAGATAAAATGTCACTGTTATAAACTATATATCCAGGATTTTCCGGACGAGGCGAAAGATATACAGCACATTCTCTAACTTGATTTTCTCCTCTTTTATATTTGATTTTTACAATCGATTTATTATGAGAGTATAAAAGAATATTTTGAACATCCTCAATCGTTTTCACACTCGTTCCATTTACTTCAGTTATTATATCCCCAACTTTAATTCCGTTACGACTTAATGCTCCACCAGGTAGTATATATTGAATATCGAGACCTGATTCTTTACCAAGCTCTTTTTTAGTATGTCCAAAGCCAGAAAACCAAGAATGTTCAAGTTTACCTCCATTATACAAAGCCGGAAGCTCTGCTTTTAGATATTCAACTGGTATTGCAAAATTTAATCCCTCATACTGAAGCATACCTGCAAAAACAATTGCCTGCACATTACCATTCTGGTCAATGCAGGGACCTCCTGAATTTCCGGAGTTTACAGCAGCATCAATCTGCATTACAGAACCAAGACTAAATAACTTTCGATCAACAGCACTAACAATACCACTTGTCAATGTTCTCTCAAGACCAACAGGAGATCCAATGGCAAATACTTTATCACCTACATCAAGTTCTTCACTTGAACCTAAATTAAATACATACGGAGCTTCAACCTCTGTCTTAAGCAGGGCCAAATCAATAATAGGATCCCAACCGATTACTTTCGCAGGTATTTTTGTATCACTGTCGCTGGCAAGTTTGATGTATAATCTTGCAAATCCTTCGTTTTTTGGATCAACCATATCTGAAATCACATGGTGATTTGTTACAATGTATCCGTCTTTTGAGATAAAAAATCCAGACCCGATAACTCTATCAGCAAACCCCATACCTCGTTGAACTTTTATTCCCTTATCAACAATAACGGTAACAGTTCCATCAACAAACTGAGAAACCTTTTTTATCTGGCTTCCATTTACAGATGTTAATCCTGGAATTTTTTTATAATACTCACTATATAATGGGTCAAAACTTTTTTTTAACTGTTTTACCTCATCATAATCAACAGCCTCTAAAGTTATTAGATATTTTTCAGCTTCATAAACATTTTCATTTTTTATTTGCTCATCATAAAGTTTAACAACACAATCAACACATTTATCAAACGTAGATTTATCATCTAACAAATAAGCACGCCAAAGTGCTAAAGTTGCGTTATCCTTTAATATATCCTCTATACGTTTTATTTCTTCGTTTTTCACATCTTCTGCTGTATAGTCTGGTAGTTCATATACAACGTCAGGCTGTTTAATTGATGAACATGCTGCTAAAGTTATAGCAAATAAAACAAGTGATAATTTATTTAATTTCATCTGAATGAACTAAAGTTTTTGGTAACTTTTCTCCAAATAATTTATTTTCGATAGCGACAACATAATACCTGTCGCCATCAGATTCTTCAATAATATAAACACCTTTATTATCAGATTGGTTATACTTTTCACATATTCTTTTAACGATTTCTGTATCAATAGGTGTTCCAATACTGTAAAAATCAAGAGAGTCATCTTTATATATTTTTATTTCTTCATCTCCAGTATATATAGAAACGGGTTTGTTGTTTTCGGTAACAACTGTAATGCAAATATTTGATAAAGGCTTATAAAAATATGTTTCCTTACGTACTACGCCGTCTTTATCTGAAGGATGCTTTACATATTTAATATCCCACTGTCCGTCTTGATCAAAATCCCATAAGCTTTCAGTCTTACCATCCATAGAGTATTCTTCACTATACTCATATATTGTGTTTATATCTCTATCTACATGAACACTTTTTAAATACAAACCATAACTTTCAGTAACCGAACCGAATATGTTTAGCATCATCTGCATTTCATCTATTTTTGTAACCGTCTTTTTTACACTTGTATTGATATCATACTCTTCTTTTGTTTCATACACTCCATCAAAATTACGGTCTACCATTCTTACACTAGGAATTCCGTTTTCAAAAAATGCATATGCATACACTTTTCCGTCTTTAATGTACTCAGTTTTCTGAGCCGCACCATCAAGTAAATATGTCTTAATATGAGCTCCATTATATTCCTGAGATGGAACTACGTATCCAGAAGCATTATTGTAAATATCTGAAAGAGTTAAATTATTAATCTCATTTTTCACATAAGGGACATATAAATCTAATCCAAGTACATCACTGATACATTTATCTGCATAAAGATCGAAAGGAGTCCATTCAAAGCTAAGTGCTACAATATCAAAACTAGCTGTTTTTACAGAATCTGATTCATACTTAAAATCTACAGCCTTTATAGCAGGCCATGGATCATATGTAATATTAAAGTTAGAAGATTTTATTCTCAAAGAAATAGGAACACCAAAATCACACTCACATTCCCAATCTATATATCCATCTTGATTATGATCATATACAATTAAAGCTGGTCGTCCCCTTTCATATGAAACCTTAACCTGTCCTGTAAAATCATCATCAGTAAATACAATTGAACCGCTATACGATGTTATGTATTCTTTTAGTTCATTTTTTAAGGACTCGTCTGTAATAAGTTTAACGAATTGCCTTACAATATCTACTCCAATAGAGCTTCCAGCATAAAAATAAAACTGATCTAAAGCTTCGCGTTGTTTAATAAGACCTGACTGCAGTGCTAAGACAATATACAAAGGATGTTTTAAGCCTTTTGCGTTAAAAGCCTTTAACATACGAACCCTCATTTGTTCAGGCGCGAAGTATGTTGCTAAAAGCTCTGTTTCACTAGATACATTTTTATAAGACGCTAATTGATGCAAAAAATACTGAGCCATCTTATTAACTTCATCATCTTCTGCATTCTTATACTCATGATAAAAAAATAAATCCGCAAAGCGCACATCATACGGGTATATTTTACAAGCTGTGTTTATATGATTACGGGCTGTAAGAATTGATTGTTGAGAGCCTTTACTGTAATAAGATTTTATACGTATATACTCAGCATCTGCAGAATATATAAAAGAATCTTCATCAAGCATCAGTAGCGCATCATCATAGTTCTTTATATCACATAATACCATTGCACAAAAAACCCTGGCACCTTCTTTATTGTAATCAACCCAGTTATTTATAGACATAGCTTTCTGAATTGTCTCAATTACAACACTTTTCGCAATGCCATTATTATATTGAGCTACAGCTTTCACATACCATAAATCTGCAATCGAAGCGTCATACTCTATACCGCTTGATGCTTGTATTTCAGCTTCTGCCCAGTTCTTATCAGTCAGATACTGCCTTGAAATCTTTAAATATCTGATAGCAGTCCTTTTATTTGCATAAGAATAGGAACTATCACTGTCATTTTGGGGATGTTCCCCTATAGCAAACAAATTAAACAAAGTGAATACAGTAAAAAAAACTATTAAGACTGATTTTGTCAAACTTTTCTTCATAATTATTCCAGTTCAGTTTTTATAACTTATAATCTTCTAATATCCAGTTTTTGTAACCATAAAAACAACCTAAAACAGCAATTATTTTTTTTCCATCGATTTCATCTATAACGACCAATGGTATAGAGCTTTTTTTGTTTTGTGGTACATGCCAATCTGAATATATGTCACCAACACTTTTATATGTTCCTGAACAAGTTTTTATCCTATCACCTTTTTGATAGGATCGTACTACAACAGGAACCCTAGACTTACACAGCAAACTTACTGTTAATAAGTCATTATATATCACAATACGATTATCGGTAATTTTTGATCGTAACTTGCCGTTATCTAATAAAACTTCTGTGTCACCTTTTATTATACCAATAAATCCATATTCGTTGATATCTTTTTTATATTCTTTTATGTATAAATATTTTTCATCATTACAGATTAAAATACGGTCATATCTTAGCCGATTATTGCTGTATGGATTCCAGTCACAAATCTGGTTTATCAATGCAAAAGGAAATCGCTCACCATATCCATACAAATTGATTGCTCTGTATAAAACACGTCTCTTTATCGAACGACTTATCCCCAAAAATTTTTCTTTATCAATTAAAACATCGTGCTGTCGCTTTATAAGTTTAAAAGAACTCGCAATTGCTCCCAGCTCCAAATTATCATCAGCATTTTTTTGACTTGCGGACAAAACTGCGTTCTTCCAACCTGGATATATAAAATCGAGCTGTGGAATAAGTATATTTCGTATTTTATTTCGAAGATAATTGTTATCTATATTTGTTGAGTCTGTACGCCATTTGCATTTCTTCTGGACAAGGTAATCTTCAATTTGTCTCCTCGAAATATTAAGCAAAGGTCTGACAAAATAATCTCTTTTTGCCTTAATCCCAGACGAACTTTCAATACCACTACCTTGTAAAAAGCGCATAACCACTGTTTCAAGCTGATCGTTTTGATTATGAGCAATACAAAGAGCTTTAATCTTCTCCTCATGAATAAAATCATCAAAGGCCTCATAACGCAAGACTCTTGCAGCATCTTCAATACCATTGCACTGAGTTTGCGCATATTGAGCAATGACGCCTCTTTCAATCTCAACAATTTTACAATACACACCTAACGAGTCACACAATGTTTTTACATATAGTGCATCTCCAAGTGTCTCTGAAGAACTACGGATATTATGATTTACTGTAATTACTTTTATTTTATGAGAAGTATAAATTGACACAAGAGATAACAAAAGAGACAGTGAATCGGCCCCGCCAGACACTGCTGCACCTATAAAAAAGTCATCTGAAAGACTTTGCGGACAAAGCTCTAATAGAGAAAGCTCATGTAAAACTGTATTTTCAAACTCACTAATTGTCATAATTGTATTTTACATAAAAAAAAGCTCCCTAAAAAGGGAGCTTTTTGCACTAAACTTAAAAACTAACGAGCTGGAGCAACGCTTACAAGAGAAGCTTCTGCTGGAGTTAAAATCTTAACTGTTTCAGGCATTGGAATATCCTTTACGCGATATACATCACCAATATTAATTGCTGATACATCAATTACGAGGCGTACAGGAAGGTCCTTTGGAAGACACTTAACTTTAACTTCTGGGATGTGCTTAACCATAAAGCCACCCTTGAGAACACCAGCTGGTGTACCTGTGTACTGTACCTTGTATGTACGTACAATTTCTTTTTTGTTTTCAACAACGTAGAAATCAGCGTGAAGAACAGAATCTGTAATAATATCATACTCTGTATCACGAATCATAGCGTCATACTTTTTACCTTCAACATCGAGAGTAACTAATGTTGTTGCTGTAATTGAACGCCATACCTTGTTGAACTGTGAAGCACTTACTTCAATTGAAGTTGCCTTACCAGATTCATCATACATAACAGCTGGAATATTTCCAGCAGCACGAATCTGTTTAGCAGCTTTTTTACCTGTAAGTGTACGGTTCTTTGCTTCTACTACCATTTTGTCCATTATAGGAACTCCTTAAACCAAAAATCTATTAATGTATAAGAGACGTCAGGAATCGAACCCGATAAAATAGATACCAAATATATCTCGTCTCTTGTCAATCTATTAGTGAAGACTAATCATCATCTCCAGCAGACTGATCAAAATTACCAGCTTTATACTCTGATATAATTTTTTCCTGCAGTGCTGTTCTAAAATCAACACTAATTGGATGAGCAACATCTTTATACTCGCCGTTAGATGTCTTGCGACTTGGCATTGCAATAAATAGACCTGCTTTACCTTCAATAATTTTCACATTGTGAACAACAAAGCATCCATCGAAAGTGACAGTAACATATGCACGAAGCTTTCCTTCATCATTGTCAACTTTTCGAATCCTAAGTTCTGTGACTTCCATTCTCGCACTCCTCGCAGCATAAATTAGTGAAAATCAGTGTGCCAAAACGCAATTTTTCCACTTTGTTTGCAGCATAGCGATAGCATGATCAGCCTTTTTCGCTGAATCAAAAATACCGAAAACTGTAGCACCTGATCCAGACATATCTGCCCAAATGGCACCACTCCGACGTATATCCTCTAAGGCTTCACCTATTACAGGATACTCATTCACCAAAACCGAAGTAAAACTGTTTTTGTAACTCCAGTCTTTTACAGAACTTTTGTAAATACTTTGTAATTCATTATATTCAGGACAGGCAACAGTATTACCTATTTCGTATGCTTTGTCAATTAATACATAAGCCTCTTTTGTAGAGCTATGTACATCGGGAAAAACAAGCACAAAAAATAAATCATTCCTTGGCTCAATTGCTTTTACAATCTCACCACGTCCAGAAACTATTGCACATCCATTTTTTTGTGTAAATTCACCACAATGAAGGAAGAAAAAAACATCACTTCCAACTTTTGAAGCAACAAAATCCGCCAGCTGATCAGTCAACTGAACATTAAAAAGTAATGTCAAAGCCTTTAAAAACGAAGCAGCATCTGATGAACCACCTCCTAATCCGCCTCCATGGGGAATCATCTTTTTTAAGTTCACACTTACTCCAGATTTTATCCCTGTATAAAGACAAAAGGCTTTGTACGTATTTGATATAGTATTTTCAGCAGGAAGTACCATCTGATCACAATTAATCAAACAGACGTTATCCTGATTTACAATCTTTACATCAAGCTCATCATACAATGAAACTGTCTGAAAAACACTCTCAATAGCATGATAACCATCTTTCCTTTTTGGATAAACCTTAAGTCCGATGTTTACTTTTGCTGGTGCTAAAATTGTAATACCAAACAACATATCGAATTAATTATACTCAAATCTATGCTAAAGTCAACATAACCCGTTTTATCAACCTCATCTATAAATAATATATTATTCTGTAGCAAAAAAATTATTTAATTCGTATACGAATTCTCTACAAAACCAATTGACAGAAAAATAACCATTCATTAACTTTTGATTACACGCATATATGAAGGAAGGAACTATGCTTACCGTAAATGAATTAGAGTATTCATCACTTGCAGCTTATGGTTTTTCATACGATGACGAATATAATGAAGATGTAAATGATTCAGATAAGGAAGATGACTTTTCTGATGAAAAGAACATTTCATTTAATGACTTTGACGATGATTTATATGATGAAAGCTTCGATGATGATCTTGAAGAAGAGAATTTCGATGACGAGACTGATTTTAACGACAGTTACGATGACGATGCTTTTTCGGATGATGAAGATGGATTTTCAAATTCAGACGATATGTAATCTTTGATATAAGAGTACAAATTAAAGGCTGTCTAACAACTTCACTTTTTGTGATTATAAATTGTTAGACAGCCTTTTTTTATTTTATAACTTTTCCAGCGTGCCAAAGTTTTTCAAGCTCATAAAACTCTCTAGCATCTTTTGACATAAGATGAACTACAACAGGTCCTATATCAATAAGATTCCAGTCATCACCGTCTGGCATTTTTCGATGTGTTAGATGAACCTGCATATTATTTGCTTTTACATAATCATTTACCTGTTTTGTTAAGCCCTGCCAATGAGCCGAACTATGAATAGTCCCTATTACAAAATAGTCAGTCCAACTATTCAATTCTGCTACATCAATCACAGTAACATCTTCTGCCTTTCCATCTTCAAGAATCTGTGCAATATCAAGTGCATTCTCTTTAACTGTTTTTTCTATTGAGATTTCACTGCTCATCTACTTACCCCCATTAATCTTAACATATCTTCCATCAAAATCTTTACCCAAAATAATTGTAAAGTCAACATTTGCATTTACATCATTATACCCTGAACCTGGAGCTATTTCTTCATCAACAATATTTGTACAACGAATAAAGTCTCCTAAGTTTTTGCCTATTTCTGCATTACCAATATGATTAATAATAACAGTATGCTCATAATCGTTAGAATCAGCATTCGCTGTATTTAAAACATCATAACCGGCACTCTGCAAAAGAGCAGCAGTATTACGAGCCAAACCTTGTACAGTTGTTCCATTTTTTATTTCAAGTACATAGATTCGGCTGACATTAGTTTCTTCTAGAGCAATTAAAGAACTTGTTGCCTGCTTTACAACATCTTTTATAAGCTGTCCATCATAAAACGGAAACAGTAATACTTTACCATCAACAACACGTCTTGAACCTGTTATTTTCTGTGGAACAAGACGTTCGGCATCTACATTACTAATTTCAAGAATCAGTTTATTCAAATCCTTCCCCTGAAGATTCGAACAAAGGCGTTTTTCATAGTGCGTAAAGCGCTTTTTATTTGCCAAATACACATTATTAAGATTTAATGCACTAAGAAATGAAACCATAACATTTTGACCACGCTCAATAACATCTTCTTCAGATTCATTCGGATCAGTATAAGTAAGATAAGTATATACCTTATCTCCATCAAGCGTAACAACTCCACTAGGAATCAGATATCTTTCATCTGACTCACTTTTTACATCTACTGCGGCAGGAATAAACACTTTTATTCCTCCTAGCATATCGGTCAATTCACTAAACTTATCAAGCTCAATTGTAATATAAAATGGTATAGACTGACCTACCAATTTTTCAATTTCAGATTTATATACCTCAATACCTTTCTCAGCAAATATAGTATCAATTCTATCTACACGACCAAGACTTCTGTAAATTGACCCTGTATTACCGAGAATATTTATTAATGCACCTCGCTTAGATACAGGATAATATATAAAAACATCAGTAAATAAAACTTTATCCCCATCATGCATAACAAATAAAGTTTTTATTACACTATCATTTTTTAAATTATCATCTACGGTATCTGTTCTAAGGGATAAGGCAAGGAAAACCGAAACTCCAATAATAATCAGTAAAATAAGTATAAGAAACAATGCACTATTATTCACCAAGGCAGATTTTATCTTTTTCATAATTACACTCTTTTATAATTGAAGTTCTAAATCTCTTTTAAACTCCAATGAAAGCGAAGCAGGAGTTTTTCCTTTTGAAGCTAAATACTCGATATTTTCATTAAGAACGGCTAACGTCATTTCATTCAACGGCATAGCTAGTAATTTAGCTCTATACTCATCAGATGAGTGAGGTCTACCAGGTTCAATCTTATCAGCAACAAATATTATTTTTGCAAGATTGCAAAGACCTGCACATCCTAACGTATGATTTGAAATCGCACTTAATACATCTTCATCTGAAACATTGAACTTTTCAACAAGAACAACAGCAGAAGCCCTTCCATGCAATAAAAAAGGATTATTAAGTTCAATATCTAAAACTGGCATACCATCACGCTTTGCAGTTGCAATCATATCCTGCTCTCCCATATCTTTACAGATATCATGTGCAATACCAGCTAAATATCCTTTATTCGGATCTTCACCATAAACTTTACACATTTGTTCTGCTAAGATTGCAGTACGAACAGAATGCTCATACCTACTCTGTTTTACTACAGTTTTGAGATATTTTTTTATCCGATTAGTAAGATTTGTATCCATACAACTTATGCTCTTTAATATAATCAAAAACATCAGCAGAAACAAGATATCGCCAGGCTTGTCCATTTGCTATTTTACTTCGAATTTCAGTTGAAGAAATATCTATATCAGGATTTGATAATTCTCTATATTGATACTCAAATATACTCCTACTTTCGCTACTTGTCAGTATACCTTCATTATGTGAAAACTCTACAGTTGGCTTATTCGAATATACAGACTTATCATCAGCTTTAACAGGTCTATGAGCTACTATTAAATCAACAGCATCAACAAGTTCGTCAACTTTATACCACTTATGAAAATCCTGCAACAAATCATCACCAACTATAAGGCCAATTTTACCCGTTAGTTTCCCTTTATACTTATTTTGAAGAAAGCATATCGTGTCAAATGTATAAGAAACACCTTTGCGTTCCAATTCACATGTATCAACACAAAAGCGACTATCAGAACTTATCGCCAATTTGACTAGCTGAACCCGCTCACAATCCGTAACACTTGAATTAAGCTCTTTATGAGGCGGTCTGTATGCAGGAACAAAGACAATTTTGTCGTAATTCAAACATCTACATACATTATCAGCTAAAATAAGATGGCCTATATGAATTGGATTAAAACTTCCTCCGAAAACTGCCAGTCTCACCTTTCCTGTCCCGGATACTGAATCTCAACATCTTCATCAACTGATCTAGTTTTCAAGAAATCTGGATTTAAGCTATCAGCTTTCTTTTTTGAGGTTAAAAAACTACCATCAGAAATCTTCTCACCATCAGCATTATATGTACCGACACCATTCATCTTCGTAATTAAATCAAGAATTGCAAGGCGAACATCATTCAGCCCTATTCCGAGTATTACAGAAACAGGCAGTACAACAGTATCTGGCTCTGTTTCTTTAATTTTAGCAGCAATTATTTTAGCTCTTTCTTCAGCACCATCCTCATCAATTTTATTACACAAAACAACGTGAGGCTTTTTTAATAATTCTTCTGAAAATCCTTTCAACTCAGCGCAGAGTGTATCATAAGCAGTTAAACTACTGTCATCTGTACAGTCAATCATAAACAAAAGACCTGCAGTGCGTGATATATGCTTTAAGAATCTGATACCTAAACCAGCACCTTCTGCAGCCCCTTCAATAATTCCAGGGATATCAGCGATAATTACATCCCTATCTGCATCTGCACGTAATACACCTAAATTTGGAATTTTAGTTGTAAATGGATAAGGAGCTATCTTAGGACGAGCATTTGTAAAGGCATCAAGTAAAGATGACTTACCGGCATTAGGAAAACCTACAAGACCAATATCCGCCATAATACTAAGTTCAAGTCTCAGTTTTCTTAGCTCACCAGGTTTTCCCTTATTTGCAATGCGAGGAGCCTGATTTGTCGAAGACTTAAAATGAACGTTTCCCCATCCACCATTACCGCCCTCAAGAAAAACAAACATTTCATCTTCACTTTCGGTTGTAAACTCTTTTATAAGTTCATTTGTCTCTGCATCCCTAATTGTTGTTCCTGGAGGAACTGGAATAACAACATCTTCGCCATCTTTTCCATAGCGATTCCATCCCATTCCATCTCCACCATTTTTTGCCTTAAACATATGACGATAGCGAATGTTTGCAAGAGTCTTTACATTACGCTTAACACAAAAGACTACATTACCACCTTTACCACCATCTCCACCATTTGGACCACCCATTGGTATATATTTTTCACGTCTAAATGATATACATCCATTACCACCCTTACCGGACTGGACTTCAATTACTGCTTCATCTGCAAACTGATTCATTTAATAACCCATACATATAAGTTAGCATCTAAACAAAAGATACTTTCAAACTAAAAAGCACCAACGCATTTACACACAATTCATATGTATGTGCGTTGTAAAACAATATCGATAAAAATTAACTATAATCAAACACAAAAAATCTGTGTGAAAAACAAATTCTCAAGGTCTGTACCTATTTATTAGTAAAAATAAGACCCTCAATAAAATAAAAAAGCCCCGAGTAAAGTATACTTTCCTCCGGGCTTTTTTTAATCGCTATTTTATAAAAATTAGCAAAAATTAACGTTTATGCTTCAACAGGTGTTACGTTTGCAAACTTTCTGTTTTTGCGTTCTGTGAAAGAAACAACACCATCAGCTGTCGCAAATAAGCTGTCATCACCAGCTTTCTTTACGTTATCACCTGGGAAAAGTTTTGTACCACGCTGTCTAACAATGATAGAACCAGCTGTTACTGTTTCACCACCGTATACTTTTACACCCAAGTTTTTTGGATTTGAATCACGGCCGTTTTTTGCGCCGCTACCGCCCTTACTGCGTCCCATCTTAAGCCTCCGCTATATTCTCATTCTGTTCCCGCAACTGTACGTATTCAGGATATTCATTTTCAATAGAACAAATTCCATCTCTTAAAAAATCTGAAACACATACTAATCTTGCCTTCAATTCTGAAGACATTTGCAAAACTTCCACATAGAATGCGAGATTTCCACGGGAAGCCGTATCTGCAATTATATTAACGCCTTTTGTTTCAGAAAGAATCTGCATTGCAGTCCGTAACAAAACAGTTACAGAAGAACAGACAATGTCAAAACCTTTCTGAGCATATCCAGAGTGTCCTTCAGCTATACACTTTACAAACATCCCTGAATAATCTGTAAAAAGCGTTACAGAAGTCATTTATGCAAGAACGATATCCGAAATACGAATATTTGTATATTCCTGACGATGACCTAAGAAGCGGTGATAATCCTTCTTACTCTTATATTTGAAAACGATAACTTTCTTATCACGGAAGCTATCTTCAACAACAGCCTGTACCTTGGCACCCTTAACATATGGTGTTCCAACGTTTACTTTGTCTCCATCACTTACGAGAAGAACTGAATCGATATCAAGCTTTGCGCCTTTTTCAGCATCGATCTTGTCTACCTGAATGAGAGCATCTTTTTCAGCCTTATACTGCTTGCCCTTATATTCAAAAAGTGCGTACATATTTAACCTCTATAAAAAAATTGCTGCAGGAGGGTAACGGGTTCTCCGCAAGCTACCAGAAATATGAGTAGCATATAATATCAATAAACTTTATGTTTAGTCAATAACATTGCATATAAGAATATTATTTTCTCACATGCAATTCCCAGCTTATTTTTAGAACTTATAATGATTAGTTGTTATTGTATGTCCATCATTATACACATCAAACCAGATTTCCTTATTTGAAGACAAACTCATAGCTCCATAAAAATCTGCCACACTAGCAATTGATTTTCCGTTTACAGCTGTTATAATATCACCATTCTGAAGACGTAAAGCTGATGCAGGAGATTTTTCAATAATACCTGTTATAACAACACCCTTTACTTTTTTGCTTTCAATTTTAAGTTCTTCTCTGATTTTCTCTGTTAATGGAGAAGCAATAAATCCTGGCCACAGTTTTGAATTATCATTTCCTGAGTTTTTTTCTCTTTCTTCAATTTTCACATTTAACGAAAGCTGTTTTCCGTCTCTCATTACAACAAACTCAGCATTCTTACCAGCAGGAAGATAACCAACCTCTCTCACAAGTTCTGACTGATTTTTTACTGCTTTTCCATTAACTGAAACAATAAAATCACCAGCCTGCAATCCAGCTTTATAAGCTGGACTATCAATGAATACCTGAGAAGCAAATGCACCATTTACATTCTTTACACCAAGCTCAGTTTTATACTCATCAGTTATATTCAATAAAGACACGCCAAGCCAGCCGTATTCTATCTTTCCTTTAGAGATAAAGTCATCAATTGCCTTTTTTACACTATTTATTGGTAGCGCAAATCCAAGGCCCTGACTACCACCTGATTGAGATGCAATCCATGTATTTATACCAATAACCTGTCCATATATATTTACAAGAGGACCACCTGAGTTTCCCTGATTAATAGCCGTATCAGTTTGGATAAAATTATTCATATTTCCTATCTGATCACCACTGCGTCCTGTTGCACTGACAATTCCCTGTGAAACCGACTGGCTATATCCTAACGGAGCCCCCATTGCAAGGACAATATCACCCTGATGCACCTCATTACTATCACCAAGTTGAGCTACAACAATGTTTGAATCTTTTTTTGCTTCAAAAGAAACCAAAGCAATATCCTGTCTCTCATCTGCACCAACAAGTTTTCCTGTAAACTCCTGCCCATCATTAAGCTTTACAAGTATATCAGTTGCTTTACCTGCAACATGATTATTTGTAAGAACATAAACAGTATTACCAGTTCTGCGGACAATAACACCAGAACCAAGCCCTTTTTGTTCTAATTCTCTTGTTCTGCCTTTACCATTTGATTCCCCCTGATTTGGCAAACCAAAAAAGAAGAACGGAAGATCATCAAATGGGTTAGTTGTCTGCACTGTTTTCTTTTCAGTTACATCAATTTCAACTACAGATGGTAAAACTCCATTACTTATTGATCTAAATGAATTTTGCAGTGCTTCAACAACTTTTAAACTTTCTGCTGATATTGAAACTGCTGGATTTGTATCAGCAAATGCAGTAGCTGCACTACCTTTTATCTGAGTCCTTGTACACGAGAGAGAAACTACAGTAAATGCAAGCACTCCGGCTGAAGCAGCACCTAATACTTTTTTTGCATAGTTCTTCATAAAATAAAAAACCTCCAACATATATCTTTATTATCGTTTTTATTCAAACTTAAGCTTAAGCATGAATCAGTTTCGTTACATATAAAGATAATATATTTAGAGGCTAACAGGTTACAAAAAAAACAAAAAAATTATTTATTTAACACCACTCTGGTAAATCATCGCACAAAGTAAGTATTTCAGTATGATCTGGGAATATTGCAACTGTATGCTCTTCATGGCAGCTAACCTTTCCGTCATCTGTTACAACAGTCCATCCATCATCGAGAGTTGATACATCTGGGGTGCCTAAATTAACCATCGGTTCAATTGCAAGCACCATACCAGCTTGAATACGAGGATTTGCACCGTGCTCAGGATAATTTGGAATTGAAGGATCTTCATGAACATCAAGACCAACTCCATGTCCACAATAATCATAAACAACTCCATAGCCATACTTCTTATACGCCACATCATAAACAGCATTTGAAATATCACGAATACGATTTCCTGCAACACATGCAGCAATACCAGCTGCTAATGACTCTCGTGTTGCCTGAACAAGTTTTTTATACTCAGGCTTAACATTTCCAACCATAACTGTGTGACTTGAGTCACTAATATATCCATCAAGATCAATTCCGATATCAAGGGAAACAAGATCTCCATCTTTTATTATTTTTTTTCGAGAAGGGATACCGTGTATAACTTCATTATTAACGCTGATACAAGCAGCCCCCTTAAATCCTTCTCTATACCACGCTGGAGTTCCCCCAGCGTCTTTTATAAACTTGACACACAAATCATCTATTTCTTTCGTACTCATTCCAGGTTTTACCTGAGGAATCACCCAACGAAATAAATCTGCAAGCAAATGACAAGACTTACGAATTCCGTCAATTTCTTTTTCATTCTTTAATCTAATCATAAAAACCTCTATAAGATTTGAACTATATACGTTTACTACTTAGTCGAGCTGATTCATCTGCACAGATTTGAGCTGTAGCATAGTCACCCATCCTTAAATATGCTTCAGACATTTTTTGCAAAAAAAATGCATCATCAGCTTTTCCGAACCCAAGCTCTAGTGCGCGTTCCCATGAATCCAGGGCCAACTCGTCGTTTACATATCCCTCAAGTTTATGTTTAAGAATATTTCTTGTCAGATCCATAACCTCAGGAAAAAAGAATCTAAAATATGAATATGAGTATTCCATTCTGATAATCTGCTCTAGAAGAATAAAAGCATCGTAATACTCCTGCCGGATAACCAATTCCTCAGCAAGGATAAATCCGTAATCCATAAAATCTTCACGAGTAAACCATTTTGCCAGACTAAATCCAACAAAATTGACACACATACGCTTAAACTCAGCAACAGCATCATCTTCTCTATTATGCATAAGATCGAAAAAAATAAGCTTAGAACGACTTTCTTCATCCTCTCGAGCCAAAAGCCACTTTCGATAATCAAATGACTCAAATGTTCCCTCTCTATGAGAACCATGTCTTGTAAAAAAAGACTCATCAAATATAGATCTTTGTCTAGCATCTGATAATATCTCATAAGCCCTTACAAGTTTTCGAAACTCTGGTGTCGTATCCTCCTTACCAGAGGAGTCAGGATGAAGAAGTTTAGCTTTTATGCGATATGCACGGCGTATTTCTGCAGCCGAGGCATTTGGAGAAACTCCAAGTATTTTATAACAATTTTCCAAAACTATATAATGATAGACTTTTTCATTCTTTTATACAATGGAATTGATAAATTATAGCATTAACTTATTTTAAACAGCTTATCGATATCATTTTGTCTTACGACAAGGACATTACAATTTGCGCTTCCAATTATTTCACTGTTTGTTGCAGACAACGAATCTCTTTTTATGACAGAACGCATTGATGATACACCATGTTTTTTCCCACCAATTAAAATCACGTCAGCTTTATATTCTTCTGCAGCAACAATAATTTCAGACCAAACAGATCCCTTACGAACTTCGCAATCTATTTTTACACCCTTTTGCTTTGCTAGACTTTCTATATAAGACAAATATCTACTTCCGTCATTTTCAAGATTCTTCTCGTATCGTGCACTTTCTTCAGGAATCAAGAAATTGCTCATTGTAAGCTGCTTTAATGTATTTGTATCAATTACACATACAACCTTCAAGCTACAATGATACAACTTCGACATCAATATTCCATAGAGAGCTGCATTCATTGACTGCTCTGAACCATTTACTGCAACAACAAGCTTCTGAAACAACGGCTTAAGCATGTGCTACTCCTTTGAGCTTCGGTTTTTTAGAGATTTTAAAACAAAAACATTTTCTCGTTCACGTTCTTCAAGAACACTCTCTATATAAACTTTAGTCTCTTTTGTCTGAGGTATTATCATCTTATCAAGAGCATTAACACGTCTTTGAGTCTTCTTAACCTCATTTGCAAGACGCCATACTATAGTTCTAATCGAAGCCATTTGAGTCAACAGTGATAAAAGATTAAAAAACTCAACCATTACTTTATCACTATTAGCAAAAGTACCCATAAAGGAATAAAACAACTCCTGTTTTGGTAGCTGTACATCAATTGATGAAAAAGTCATACCACCTGCAGTAACTGTTTTTTCAGTCATGTTATACTCATACTTTATAGCATGACTAATACGTTCAACACGATCCCCACCAACAGTCATAAGCATATTTTTTAAAGCCGGATATGCTGTTGATATACTCTTATCGATTTCTTTTTCAAGAAGCTTTACCTTTTCAACCATACGCATGAGTTCCATGACAAGAATCTCACGTTTCTGCTCTAAAAGGTCGTAACCATCAACAGCTACTGCTAACTGCTCTTTCACAGAGAGAAGATTCGACTTTGTTGGTGCAATATTCAACTTAGCCATTATACATCATCTTTCGGCATATACTTAGCGATAAGTTCAGGCTTAATACGATACAGTTCATTCTGTGGTAAAAGCTTAAGCAGTTTCCAGCCGAGATCAAGAGTCTGCTCTATTGAACGATTTTCAAACTCACCCTGTGAAAAAAACTGATTTTCAAGGGCATCACCAAATTTCATATACATCTTATCTTCAGGACCAAGCTCTTCTTCTCCAATAATCGCTGCAAGGTTACGAATAGTCTTTACTTTCGAATATGCAGCAAAAAGCTGACTTGATACAGCAGAATGATCCTCTCGAGTCATTCCTTCTCCAATACCATCTTTCATAAGACGACTAAGACTTGGTAATCCTGCAACAGGAGGATATACACCTTTTTGAGACAATTCTCGATCAAGTACAATCTGTCCCTCAGTGATATAACCTGTCAAATCAGGTATAGGATGCGATATATCATCATTTGGCATTGTTAAAATTGGTATTTGGGTTATCGATCCAGTTGATCCTTTTATTTTCCCTGCACGTTCATATAACTCTGCAAGGTTTGAATACAAATACCCAGGATAACCTTTTCGTCCAGGAACTTCACCCCTCGTTGTTGATATTTCTCGCAATGCTTCACAATAGTTAGTCATATCAGTCATTACAACAAGAACATGCATGTTCATTTCATAAGCAAGATATTCAGCTGCAGTTAACGCACAACGAGGAGTAATAATACGTTCTATAGATGGAGCATCAGCTAGGCTCTGAAACATAACTACTTTACTTAATACACCTGAATCTTCAAATGATTTTATAAAGAACTGCGCCTGGTCATATTTAATTCCCATTCCCGCAAAAACCATTACAAACTGTTCATCACTATTTAAAATTTTTGCCTGACGAATAATTTGTGCCGCAAGGCGGTTATGAGGCATACCATTTCCTGAAAAAATAGGCAATTTTTGCCCACGTATCAATGTATTCATACCATCGATAGTAGATATTCCGGTCTGAATAAAGTCTCTTGGGTAAACTCTGGCATATGGATTTATAGGCATACCATTAACATCAATCTTTTTACTTGATGTAATAGGAGGCAAATTATCTATAGGCTCTCCAAGTCCGTTAAAGATACGTCCTAAAAGCCCCTCTCCAACCCTGAGCTCCATAGGTTCTTCAAGAAACTCAACAGTAGTATCATTCAAATCAAGACCTGTTGTTGTACCAAAAATCTGAACAATAGCGGTGTCCTCATTTAAATCTATTACTCGACCAGTCTTTTTCTCACCAGTACGGTCACGAACATACACTATTTCATTATAAAACACGTCTTTTTCAGAACGACGAACAACAATAATAGGGCCATCTACTGAAGAAACGCCACGATACTCTACACCTTTCATACAACAGCCACCTTATGATAAATTCTTTCAAGAGCACCAAGCTGATCCTCAATATGATTTTCAGTCTCTTTAAGTAGCTCCAGCTTATCATTAGGGATTGAAGATTTTAATCTGACAATCTCCTCTCTTACATCAAGAGATGTAACCTTTGATAATGGAGCACCAGCCTTTATAACAGATAGACCTCTTTGATAATATGTCATTATCAGTACAAGTATTTGAATCTGCTTTTCAGGTACTGAATAAACATCTATATTATCAAAAGCACTTTGTTGCAAAAATCCATTTTTGATCATCTCTGCAACAATAAGAACCAATCTCTCACTATCCGGCAAAGCATCAGGACCAATCAACCTAACAATTTGCTGCAGCCGCTGCTCTTTCTTTAATAATTCAAGAGCTGAAAGTCGTATCTCAGCCCAGCGAGGATCCAGTTTATCCCACCATTCTCTAATTTCATCAGCATACTCTGAGTAACTTTCAATCCAACCAATTGCCGGATAATGTCTTGCATTTGCAAGCTCTCGATCCAAAGCCCAAAAACACCTGATAAAGCGTTTTGTATGCTGTGTAACTGGTTCTGAAAAGTCACCACCTGGAGGAGAAACTGCTCCAATGACACTAACACTACCTTCTCTACTACATAACGACGTAACACGCCCTGCTCTTTCATAAAACTCAGCGAGTCGTGTTGGCAAATATGCAGGAAAACCTTCTTCAGCTGGCATTTCTTCCATTCGACCGCTTAACTCACGTAAAGCTTCAGCCCAACGCGATGTTGAATCAGCCATAATTGCAACATGCATACCCATATCACGATAGTACTCTGCCAGCGTAATACCAGAGTACAAAGATACCTCACGAGCTGCTACCGGCATATTTGATGTATTTGCTATTAATATTGTACGTTCCATCAATGAACGACCGGTTCTAGGGTCAATAAGAGTTGGAAACTCTGTAAGAACATCCGTCATTTCATTACCGCGTTCACCACAACCAATGTAAACAATTAAATCAGCATCGCACCATTTAGCAATAGCATGCTGTGTCATTGTTTTTCCAGTTCCAAATCCTCCTGGGATAGCTGCCGTTCCACCTTTTGACAATGGGAAAAAAACATCTATTACACGCTGACCAGTAACCAAAGGCTCACTTACAGTAAGCTTTTTACTAAACGGACGAGGCTTACGCAAAGGCCAGTAATGAGACAGCTTTATTTCTTCACCAAGTTCTGTAGTACCAATTACATCATCAACAGTATAGTCACCATCACCTTTAAAACTATTCAGTACTCTTCCTCTAATATATGGAGGAACCATAATTGAATGAGTAACAGATGAAGTCTCTTGAACAGTTCCTAAAACCATACCAGGAGCAATAGCACAACCTTCTTTTACATCTTGTACTGTTGTAAAGTGCCATTTTTTTTCTATATCAATTGGCTCTGTACGTTGTCCAGGCACCAAAAATGCACCACTGTCTTTATACATTGACTCGAGTGGACGTTGAATACCATCATATATAGTTCCAACCAAACCTGGACCTAAGCGAAGAGATAGAGGTCGATTATTAGACACAACCGATTCACCAATCTTCATACCAGTATCATCTTCGTAAACCTGTATAGTAGCATTTCCCTTATTCTGACGTATAATTTCACCAATTATTTTTTTATCGCCAACATCAACAACATCATAAAGACCGCAGCCTTCTAACCCCTCTGCATATACAATAGGACCAGATATACGAGTAATCTTTCCTTCAATCATTTCGGAAGCCTCCCTCCAAACAATGTTGTAGATAGTTCATAGCTATATTTATCTTTTAGTTCACGTACAATCTGATCTATAGTCAAACGATACCGTACAACTTTATCTTCACTCTCAATGATAATTCCCTCATGGTTTTCACAGACCATGCCAGGCTCTTCTCTTGATTTTTCAAATGAAATCTCTTCAACAGATAACAAGTTACTACTAAAACTCTTTTCCAGTATTTTCTTTACAAGAGAAGATGTTAAGCCATAACAATATGCAATGACTTTTTTCCCATCAAAAACACTCTGCTTATTCTTTAATCTAAGAGATAAAATCTCAATTCTCTTTTCCTCTGATAATGATAAAAGATATTTATTTATAGCTTTCTCTACAGAGTCTGAGTAAAACGATACAAGAAAACGCCCTTTTTCAAGGGGTAACGCAGCTTCCAGATTGTTTTCATATCTTGACACTTTGTCACTATAAAAAGCAGCTTTCTGCTTTTCTGTCTCAGAAACTTTAACAGCAACATCGTCGAGCAGCTTTTTTGCTTCTACATCTGCATTTGCCAAAATACGCTCTGCTTTTCTTCTTGCATCTGCTTCAATTTCTTTATCAAGTATCTCAGTTGAACGTAATTCTTCCATTATATGTGCCTTATTTATACCTGAATACCAACAGCTTCACGAATAGCATCAGTAAGAGACTTTTTCCCTTTCAAATGACCATGTATACCCGGTATTTCAACTAAAAGTGGATACTGTGCACCCTTCTGCCAGTCCAGAACTTCCTGGTCCAGCATAGAGGATACTTCTTCCGTTAAGATTAGTACTTTTGGACGTTCAGACGCAGGAACTGACAAAACACCGCCTTGACCTGTTACTCGGTTAAATGCATCAAGAGCTTCACTCCTATTAAGAGCAATTGCACCATCAACACCAACCAACTTAAATGCCAAAACAAGTTCCCGTTCGCCTATTATAAAATATTCCAAACTTACACACCTGCACTACTTACATAATAATAATGAGCAAAGCTACAAGGAAGCCCCACAAACAAATACCTTCTGCAAGACCAACAAATGGAAGTGCCTTACCAGAAAGTTCAGCGTTTTCACTCATAGCACCCATAGCAGCTGCACCAATCTTACCAACAGCCATACCACCTGCAATACATGCAAGACCAACAGCAAGACCAGCAGCAATGTATTTAATTCCACCGTTAGAAGCTTCCTGTGTTACAGCAGTCTGTTCTGCAGCCTGTGCAGAATGTGACTCCTGAGCAAATAAACCTCCTACAGCAAAGCATAACAAAGCTGCAGCAATAACCAAAATCTTCTTGTTCATAATATAACCTCTCACAAGATATTTTATTTATATTCAAACGCAAATGGCTTAAATTCGCGTCCAGTTTCATTAAAGAACTTTGAGAAAAACTCATAATACTGAAGTCGTATAACCTGAATAGCAACAATCATACCTTCAAGAACAACTACAATTGCATTACCAGCAAGCATAATCACAACTCCACCAGGAGCAGGGGCAAGAGATGACATTGAAGAAATAATGTATCCCAAAACTGCATGTGCAAGAGCAAATGCACCTACACGCAAAAAGCTTACTGTACTAGAAAGATAATTTGACAAAAGTTCTAGAACTTCAACAAAAGCTTCAATAAAAAAAGCCAACAAACCATTTTCGATTATAGGATGTTCACCATCAACAAGACGAATCAATGGTTCTGAAAAAGCAGTTGCGACAAGAAAAACACCTATAAATATCATATCAAACAGGTTAACTTCATGCATAAAGGCTGCAACGCGTACAACCAGAGCAATTACATACCAGAAAAATACAGAACCTGAAATTCCGGTTTTACCAAACAGAGCTTTACCAATTCGTCCTAGCGATAGATTGTTGACAATATTGATAATAAGACCAATTGAGTTTATTACAAAACCAACACAAACTGTAAAGCCAAAAAATATAAACATATTTGTTATACGTGAAGCATTTGGCATCATTTCAAGTATTGGTTCATTTAACTTATGAGGATCTGTTACTCCAAACAAACTCTTAATAAAGCGACTTACAGGAAGCAAAACTGTACTACTTGCGAAAAACTCACCTGTCAAAAAACCCATAATCATACTTGAACATCCAATTGCAATAAAAATTGGAGCAAATTTATTCCATGTTCCAACCTTAACTGCATTGCAACTCATCAGTATACCAAGTAACAGGAAAACAAGCCCTTGTCCTGCATCACCAAACATAATTCCAAATAACAATGTAAAGAAAATAGCAACAAATGGAGTCGGATCAATTGTACCGTAAACAGGTGCTCCATAACTAAATATCATACGTTCAAAAGCACCAACAAGCTTCCCGTGATGAAGTTGAACAGGAACCTTTTCAGAACCAGAAACTATTGATGGAACCTCATTTGGCTTATAAACTCTGATTGCAATACGTCCCTCTGTAATTTTATCGAGTTCAGTCATCATATCATGACAATCTCTGTCTGGTATCCATCCAGTAATTCGATATACAAGGCTTGTAGATTCAAGTTTTTTTTGCAAAAATTCAATTTGAGAGTCGATAGCAAAACTTGCAAGGTATCCACACAATTCTTTTTCATGAGTAATCGCAAAATTACGACGTTCTTCTTGAATCAGCATAAGATTTTGCTCTGCTTCTTTTACTTTCATCTCAAGACTATTCAGAACATCATCAGGAACTCCAGCAAAGTCTTTTGGAATTTCCATATTAACAAACCCAAATCTATTAAGTTCACTGTCTAATGAAAATCGCGCTTTTTTCGACGATGCAGCAAGTATTCGGGTTTTATCTTCTCCAAGAGGAATAATAACAGCTCTTGAACCAACAGCAAATTTTAATTCTTCAATAACAGATGGATCAATACGACCAATACGCAGAGATAAAAAAGACAGATGATCTAACTCACTATATGCAACCTTTAAATTTGCAAAAGAATGAGCCTCACTATCTGCATCTTTTACACGTTTTAATTCGTCAGTAAGCTCTAATTCCTTTGCTTTAAGCAAATCGATTTTTTCTATGAGAGTTTGAGCATCTGCATAGTCTTCTGTCCGAGGTTTAGAAGCATTTGCTAAATCTGCCGTAGATATATCTTTACATTCCAAGTATGTTCTACAATCTTGTAAATGAGCAAAAATTTCAGCAGACTTACTAAACTTGTTATCATCAACAGATTCTTTTAAACTGTTCTGAAATTGAAAATTACCCTTTTTTCCCAAAAATTCTATTACAGAACTTATATCCTGTTTCAGAACCATTAATTCAACAAGTTTCATTGGAGTAGTTCTTGCCATAATATTCCTCACCTTTTTTATTGTAAAGAACTGGTTGTATTAAAACCTGCAGCATCCATTACCTGATTTGGCTCAACATCTAACCGCAATCCTTCAGCTACTGTACGTATACAATCCAATTCATTCTGTTTAATCTTAAACCAACATACAAGCACAAGCGACGAAAACGGATTTTTATGAAATAGTCTTAAAGCTTTATCATAAAACTCTTTACGTGCAACTTTCTCAATCCAACACGGATCAATTTCCCAAACTACACCATCTTCATGGGGATTTAACCATGAACTATGACGCCAGTTTTTCCAGTCTTCGTAAGTCGCTATATCTTTATTTAAAACTTCAAACGCCTCACGAGTCAGCTCATCCTTTTTACCTATCTTATCTATATATGCAAGTTTGTTTTTAATTGCATCATTATCTAAGTGATAAAAAACTTTTAAACGTAAAGCCCATAAAATATTATTCATTGAGACTTCGCCCAAGACAATTGACGCAACATCATCCCTTATTGAAGATGGAAGCTTATTTACACAACTATATAGCTCATCTATATATTGCTTATCCAATTGATCATCAAGATCTTTTTGTTCTAAAGCCTCTGGTATCTTATTATACCATGAAATATTTGAATGCTCAGTTATTTTTTTTATATCAGGCCAAAACTCATATTTAAGACGGGAATACTGATGTATATCAACAATATCCGGAAGATTAGCTTCTTTATAACACAATGCAGCACCAATGTTTTTTAAATTATCAAACTCATAAAAACGTAACAGCTGAATTAAAATTTCATCAGGGTTACTATAATTACTCAAAAGCTTAATATACTGCGAAACAAAAGTTTCCTCAGCCTTTTTTTCAATTTCTTTAGCCAAAAGGACTTCAGGAACTGAAGGAACTGAATCAGGAAATAGAAGTGAATATAACTCACTGAGAGATTTTACAGAAAAAAGCTTTGTAATATTTACACCAACAAAAGATTTCGCAAGCATTCCACTTGCCTTAGCATAAACAAAAGCTTCTGCAGCAGACTTATCCATTGCTTACCGCCTATTTACGAAACAGATACGATTCAAAAAGTCTATTAAATGACTCCTCATCTGTTTCAGATTGGACAATTTTATTTTCATAACTACGCAATGAGTCTTCATAACCTTTATCTAGTTCAGCTATCTTTGAGGCATAACTAGCTTCGTACTTAGAAATAATTTGTGTGTAATGTGATTTAAATTGTGAATCTGCGTCAAACTTAGCTTTTGCAATACGCTTATCAGCTTCAATTTGAGCTTCATTAATAAGAGCTGATGCCTGACCTTCGACTTCAAGCAAATGGTTTATAGCATTGGCTTCCTGTTCAGCCATTTTAACCTCTCCAACATAAACGCAGAACATTGTGTCTGCTATTCAGAAAGCGACTCCTCTGAAGTACAAATTACCTTATATACCTCAGCCTGAGATGAACAATTAAGCATTTTATCTGTAAAACCAGGAATCTGCAGAACAGTTGCAAGCTGCTTTAAAATCTGAACATGTCGTTCGGTTTGACCGTTAGCGGCAAGTAGCATAAAAACTATATGAACTGGAGCTTTATCCAATGAATCATAATCAATTCCACGTTGACTGATTCCAATTGCCCCAATTGTTCCCTCAACTGATGGCAACACAGCATGAGGAACAGCAATCCCATGCATAATACCTGTAGTCATTTTTAACTCACGGTCATTTAATGCACGGACTGCTTCTTCTCTATTCAATCCAGGATAAACGGAATGAATAGCTTCAACCATTTCTTCGAAGAGTTCATCCTTTTCAGTGCTTTCAAGATTAACAACAATTGTTTCTTTCTTAAAAATATCACCTAAAACCATGAACTCCTCCAAAAACAGTTATTTAGTTTTCAGAAGCTGCCTCTACAGTAGTTTCTGAAGAACCTGTGCTTTCTGATGTCTTCCACCATTCAGCACTTTCATTTGTATCAACGTTTGTAGCAGAAATACCATTTTCAGCAGCAACTGCAGCAAGGTTATCATTTACTGTTGTCTTTTTATTCAACAAAGCAATTGAAAATGTTGCAGCAAAAAACAAAACTGTTAATACAATTGTAGCTTTAGTTAAAACGTTAGCTGAGTGTGAACCGAATGCAGCAGAGTTTCCGCCACCAAGCATACTGCCCATTCCACTGTTATCCTGATCCTGTACAAGAACCAGAAGAACAAGTAAAACACATATGATTACAAAAGCAACCAAAAGAACTACGCTAAGAGCACCCATTTTAATCTCCAGACGATATGAAATATTTTGTGTATTCTATTACAATATACCCGAAGATTATACCTTATTCAATTAACTAAAGTCAATTATACAAGTCCTGGCACCTGTATAATTGATTTTTTAATTACGACAGATTGGCAAGAAAGTTTCAGCTTTTAATGAAGCTCCACCAATCAGACCACCATCAATATCATTTTGTGCAAGAAGCTCTTTTGCATTTGATGCATTCATTGAACCACCATACAAAATCTGAATTTTTTCAGCAGCTTCCGCATTAAACATTTTTTCAATTGTCAAACGAATAGACTTATGAACTTCTTCAGCTTCTTCTGGAGATGGAGTTTTACCAGAACCTATTGCCCATACTGGCTCATATGCAATAGTAACATGTTCAAGCTGTTCAAATGTAACACTTGATAAACCACGTCTAATCTGAAGTTCACAAACTTCTTCTGTTACTCCAACAATACGCTGCGAATAAAGCTCTCCAATACAAAGAACAACATCAAGCCCACAATTTAATGCAGCAAGAACTTTCGTATTAATGAGTTTATTGCTTTCATTAAACTCATAACGACGTTCTGAATGTCCTAAAATTACTGTCTGAACACCAATATCTTTCAGCATCTGTGCTGAAATTTCTCCAGTATGTGCACCGTTACCTGTCGAAGCTACATTCTGAGCACCTAAAATAACATTTGACCCCTTAACAATCTGTGCAACAGAATCAAGATATACAAACGGAGGTGCAATCATAAACTTGCCCTTAACATCTTTCAATTCTTTAACAAGTGTTTCAGCCAACGCTATTGAACTGGCCTTATCCATATTCATCTTCCAGTTGCCAGCTACATATTGAGTGCGCATACATTCCCCTTTTTAACAATGCAAATCTTAAATTTTTAATTCTGTCTGAAACACATAACATATATTTCAGACAGAAGAATCATCTCAGTTTACTTAGTTTCGAGACAAGCGATACCTGGTAATGTTTTTCCTTCAAGGAACTCAAGAGATGCACCACCACCAGTAGACACATGGCTCATTTTGTCAGCAAGATTAAATTTATTAACAGCAGCAACAGAATCTCCACCGCCTACTACAGTCATTGCACCACGACCTGTTGCTTCAGCAACGAGCTGTGCAACAGTAGCTGTACCTTTTGCAAATGCTTCGAATTCAAATACACCAACAGGTCCATTCCATACAATAGATTTTGCAGTAGAAAGAACTTCTTTATATAATTCAATTGTCTTAGGACCAACATCCATTGCCATTAAATCTGCAGGAATATCAGTTGCATCAACTGCAACAGGAGCAGCATCTGGACTAAACTCAGCAGCACCAACATGATCTACAGGAAGAACAATCTTTACATTCTTTTCTGCAGCATCAGCTAAAAGCTTTTTGGCAGTATCAATAAAATCATCTTCAACAAGAGACTTACCAACTGAATACCCCTGAGCCTTAAGGAAAGTATAAGCCATTCCACCACCAATTACTAATGCTGAAGCATTTTTTAAAAGTGATTCAAGAACAGCAATTTTTGATGAAACCTTGGCACCACCAATAATTGCAACCTGTGGTTTTGGTGGATTTTCAACCATTGGCTGAATATACTTAACTTCTTTTTCCATAAGGAATCCACCAACTTTTGTCTGTACAAACTTAGCAATCGAAGCTGTTGAAGCCTGATCACGGTGTGCTGTTCCAAATGCATCATTTACAAAGATTTCACCATAAGATGCCAATTCTTTTGCCATAACATCACGTTCAGCAGCATCTTTTGAAGTCTCTTCTTTGTGAAAACGTGTATTTTCAAGCATTGCAACTCCACCTTCAGGAAGAGCATCAATTGCTGCTTTCTGACCAAGGGCATCTTCAAGGAAAACAACCTTTGTACCAAGCTTTTCTTCAAAATACTTAACAACAGGAGCCATGCGGTTTTTACCGTTGATAAATTTTTCACTGTCAGCATCAGTCCATGTTTTTCCAGCTTTTTCAGCCTTTTCCTGTGCTTTTTTTACATCTTTTTTTGGATCCCCAAGATGGCTCATAAGGACAAGACTTCTAGGTCCCTGTTCAAGAATATATTTAATTGTAGGAAGAGCTGCCATGATACGTGTATCATCCTGAACAACACCATCCTTCATTGGAACGTTAAAATCTACACGCATTACAATGCGCTTACCTTTAAGATCAACATCTTTTACTGTTTTAATCATTTAAAAAATTCCTCCAGGAATATATTGAAAACTCACTTTCACATTAAATAATAATCCAATACTTTCTTAAAGTAAAGAAAAACTATCAAAAGACAGTTATGACAAATTAAATGATATGATTATAATCACGGTGACATTTTTTTTGTTTTAAACTTTTTACCTATGTAATGTTTTGATATAACATTATTTTTGTAGACGATTTTAAATTTATTTAGTAATCTATTTGTAATAAAGATTATTTTTTAGGAGAATAAATTCAATGGCAGTTAAAGTTGCAATTAATGGATTTGGTCGTATTGGTCGTTTGGCATTCCGTCAGATGTTCGGCGCTGAAGGTTACGAAGTAGTAGCTATCAACGACCTTACAAGCCCAAAAATGCTTGCTCACCTTCTTAAATACGATACAGCACAGGGTGGTTTCGCTGGAAGAATGGGCGAAGGAAAACACACTGTTGAAGCACACGATGGTGAAGGTGAAGATAACTACATCGTTGTAGACGGTAAAAAAATCGTTATCTACAAGATGCCAAATGCAGCTGATCTCCCATGGGGAAAAATCGGTGTAGATGTTGTACTCGAATGTACAGGTTTCTACGTATCAAAGGAAAAGAGCCAGGCTCACATCACAGCAGGTGCTAAGAAGGTTGTAATTTCTGCTCCAGCTGGTAATGATCTCCCAACAATCGTATACAACGTAAACCACAAGACACTTGCTAAGGGTGAAACAATCATCTCTGCAGCTTCTTGTACAACAAACTGTCTTGCTCCAATGGCAAAGGCTCTCAATGACTACGCTCCAATCCAGAGTGGTATCATGTCAACAATCCACGCATACACAGGCGACCAGATGATTCTTGACGGTCCACAGCGCAAGGGTGACCTCCGCCGTTCACGTGCTGGTGCACAGAACATCGTACCTAACTCAACAGGTGCAGCAAAGGCTATTGGTCTTGTAATCCCTGAACTTAATGGTAAGCTCATTGGTTCTGCTCAGCGTGTTCCACCACCAACAGGATCAACAACAATTCTTATCGCAGTTGTAAAGGGTAAGGATGTTACAAAGGAAGGAATCAACGCTGCAATGAAAGCTGCTGCAACTGAATCTTTCGGTTACACAGAAGACGAAATCGTTTCAAGCGATGTAATCGGTATGAAGTTCGGTTCACTCTTTGATGCAACACAGACAATGGTTTCAAAGATTGATGATGATACATACCAGGTACAGGTTGTTTCTTGGTACGACAACGAAAACTCATACACATCACAGATGGTTCGTACAATTAAGTACTTCGCAGAAAACTGCTAATCACAGACTGATGTGTTAAATAAAGGGCAATCCGGTATATTATGACTTCATAATGAAGTTACTGGATATGCCCTGTTTTTATTTTAAACAATCATCCAATCCATAAAAAATCATTTAAACAACAAAAAGTATCTATGAAAAAAAATAAATTAGTATTAATATGTGCCAATGCTTAATCAAAATCTACTTATAGAGCTCGTAGGATACACAGGGTCCATACTCGTTGTTGTATCAATGCTAATGACATCTGTAAAAAAAATACGCATCATAAACACAACAGGAAGCCTGATATTTGCTATATATGCTCTTATTATAAAGTCATATCCCACAGCTTTAATGAATCTAAGCCTTGTAATGATAAATATTTATAACATTCGAAAACTAACAAAAGCAGAAAAAATCGACAAACTGTAACCGCATGGACCACAGAGTGTACTCCAGTAGACTACAGAGTGTAGTCCACTGGACTATGAAACGTAGTCCGTGCGACTATAAAAAAAACCTTTTGATCTAATTTTAACTTAGACCAAAAGGCTTTAAATTACAATCAGCTGCCAATACTATACTGTAAATTTATCCAAAACTACTTAGTATGAGACTGATAGTATAAATCATCTCCCATAAGCATAAATGTATATAGGTAAATTGTATTCATATCGTCATTAAACTTTTTTTCAACAAAAAAAGCATATTGATAACCTTCTTTTTCCATAACTTTTTTCAGCTGATCATATATTTTAGTTTTCTCAAAATGCCTTACAGGAAAACAGTGGGACCTAAAATTCTGATCTGGTCTTAACCCCCAACCAGCAACCCTCATAAGGCTTGGGCCTCGATTATCAAGCTGTGCATCGTTTTTAAAGGCATATACATGACAGTCTCTTGATAAAATGGACAAATCAAACTCATACCACATTTCCGGATCCAGATCATCCTGCTCTTGAGCAATTACCGAAAAACAGTTTATAAAAAAAACAAACGAAAAAAGAACAACGAGCTTTTTTGTCATACTCTTCCCCCAGATTCACTTAATTTTAACATAAAAAATTAATAAACAAGGTATTATTCAATAAAAATAACAAAAGATTAAAAGAAGATTATATCAATACAACGAGTCAATAAAAAAAAGGCATTACAGTTATCTTATAACCACAATGCCTTTTGTTCATTTATTATTTTTTTCAGAATTTCTTTTTTTCTCAAACCAGCCTGTATCAACAAGAACCTGACGTCTTGTCATAACAAGACTTATAAGCTCCTGATACATATTAAAATCAACTTCAAGAGCAATAGGAAAAATATAATACTCAGTTTCATCACAATACCGTTCAATAAACGAACTGTCTGTAACAAAACCAAGGCTTATCATATTACTTATTCGGTCAGCACATTTTAATATCTTAGCCTTTTGACTGCCATTATCAATAATACTTCTTAAAAAGTCATTCTTTTTTTGCCCAGGCTTTTTACTAACCTCAAGCACAAGTTTTAAGACATCTTCACCCTCTTCATCACAATTGCGGATTATATCCTGATCAAAACCATCAATATCCTCAACAACATCATGAATAACACTAGCTTTTAAGAGGGTTGAGTCTATATAACCGTAATCAATAAGAATTGCCATTGTATCAAGCTGATGACGAAACATATTACCACCAGCATGACGGGCTTTTCCAATCAAAACAGTTGCGATCTGCATGTATGGGGCCAGGTAGATACTTTTCAATTCAAGCATCTGCTCCTTACCCATCTGTAAAGGTTTATCAACCTTCATATCAAATGATTTGCCCATACACGCCTCCTCTACCTAAGATAATCTTAAAGCGTTTCTATATAAGAAGTCAACTTTTCAATAAGTCGTTTTAACTCTTCAAGCTTATCCTTTTCAGATTGAACGACAGCTGCAGGTGCATGCTGCGCAAACTTTCCGCCCAACTTTGCTTCAATTTTGCCAGCATCAATCTTAGCTTTTTCAAGATCCTTGTTAAAATGAAGTAGCATCTGATCCTTATTGATACTTTCATCTAAGATAATAAAAGCTTCAAATCCAGTACCTACAGCACCAATTGAATCTGCTGGCTTTGCATCAACGAAATCAATCTTTGCAACACCCGCTAAAAGCTCAATCATACTAACCTTTTCTTTACAAACCTCAGCATTACTACCTGAAACAATTTGCAAAGCAAGATGAAGTTTTGTTGCAGGATCAATACCACACTCAGCTCTAAGACCTCGTACTGCTCGAATTAAATCCTGTAATACTGCAAAACGTCCGTCAATTTTTTCATCAACACGACTTTCAGTAAACTCAGGATAAGGGGCCTGAACAAGCATGTCGCAATAAGTTGAATTAGAAAGTATAGCCTGATTACCAGCCTTCTTTCGGTTTTCAATTATCTCACCAAGTGGAAGCTTACTGTAAATTTCTTCAGTCACAAATGGAAGATAAGGATGCAAAAGTCTCAAGCTTTCTTCAAGTACATTCAGCAGAACAGAAACAGCTCTATCCTTTTCATTATCATCACCGTTACGGAAACTTAACTTTGTTGCTTCTACATACCAGTCACAGAAATAATTCCAGAAATACTCATACATTGCACTAGCAGCATCATTGTATCGATAACTTTCAAGTGCATCCCTAGCATCTTTATTAGCCTTATTTAATGCCCCAAATATCCACTTATCAAGTTCAGTTAAATCAGCATCAGTTACAGGGATAAGATTACGACCTTCAAGATTACCTAATATATATCGGCTAGCATTCCATACTTTATTACAGAACTTACTACCCATTTTAAATGAATCTGAGTCAACAAGAATATCCTGTCCCTGAGCACACATAAACGCAAGGGTAAACTTAAGAGCATCACTACCGTACTGATCAATAATTTCAAGTGGATCAATACCGTTACCCAATGATTTACTCATTTTTCGTCCCTGTTTATCTCTTACAAGGCCGTGAATATAAATATCATGGAACGGAGCCTTACCAGTAAACTCAAGCCCAGCCATAATCATACGGCTAACCCAGAAGAATATTATATCATAAGCTGTTACAAGAGCTGTTGTTGGATAAAACTTTGACAAATCATCTGTATAAACTGGCCAGCCCATAGTACCAAATGGCCACAGCCATGATGAGAACCATGTATCAAGAACATCAGGATCCTGCTTTAATTTTGATGCATCTGCTTTACATTTTGGACAACACTCAGGGTCTGTACGACTTACTATAGTCTCACCACATTCACAGTACCATACAGGAATACGATGTCCCCACCACAACTGACGACTGATACACCAGTCACGAATATTTTCAAGCCAGCGCTCATATGTATTTTCCCACTTGCGAGGGAAATACTCAAGCTCACCATCACGCCATGCTTTTAAAGCTTTATCAGCCATTGGCTTCATTTTTACAAACCACTGAAAGCTCAAATAAGGCTCAACAACAGTCTTACAACGGTAACAATGACCTACCGAGTGTACCATTTTTTCTTCTGCCTTAAAGTTTCCGCTTTCAGTTAAATCTTCAATAACAAGCTTTCGCGCATCTTCACATTTTAAGCCACGATATTTTTCAGGAACATTTTCATTTAATGTTCCGTCTGGATTTAAAAGATTAATAACTTCAAGATTATGGCGTTTTCCAACTTCCCAGTCGTTAGGGTCATGTGCAGGTGTAATTTTTACCATACCTGTACCAAAAGCCATATCAACATAAGAGTCAGCAATAATAGGTATTTCTTTGCCAGTAAGAGGAAGTTTTACCATCTTACCAACAATAGCTTTATAACGCTCATCCTCAGGATTTACAGCTACAGCAGTATCTCCAAAGAATGTTTCAGGACGAGTTGTTGCTACTTCAATTTTTCCAGAACCATCTGCATAATCATAGTAAAGATGATACATTGCACCTTTTGTATCCTCATGATCAACTTCATCATCAGCTAAAGCTGTACCACAGCGAGGACACCAGTTAACAAGATATCTGCCTTTATAAATAAGACCACGTTCATACAAAGTAACGAAAACGTCACGAACAGCCTTATTCATTCCCTCATCAAATGTAAAGCGTTCACGGCTCCAGTCTACACTGTTGCCAAGTTTTTTCTGCTGTTTAACGATTGTATCATGGTGATCATTTGCAACTTCCCATGTACGTTCAAGAAAAGCCTCACGACCTAAATCTTTGCGGCTTTTACCTTCCTTTTTAAGTGCACGTTCTACAACGTTCTGAGTTGCAATTCCTGCGTGATCTGTACCAGGAATCCATAAAGTATTATCACCTTTCATGCGGTGGTAACGTACAACGATATCCTGCAATGTATTATTCAGGGCATGTCCCATATGAAGGACACCTGTTACATTTGGAGGAGGAATTACAACTGTATATTTAATACCTGTATCTTTTTTTTGACCATGAACAGGAGATTGTGTGTCTGTATGAGGTCTAAAATACCCCTTGTCTACCCATTCTTTATAAATACGGTCTTCAAAGTCTTTTGGATTATAAGCTTTTTCCAGTTCAATGGCTTTCATTAATTATACCTCGAAAAAATATCTTCAAGTATAATGAATTAGACCTTATTCTTCAATAATGTGATATTATTAATCCAGTAAAAAGGCCCCTGTATAAAGTTTAAAATATCTACCCTTTAAATCTAACAGCTCAAGGTGAGTTCCCTGTTCAATAATACGCCCGTTTTCAAGTACCAAGATTAGGTCAGCATTACGTACAGTACTTAATCTATGGGCAATTACAAATGTTGTTCTGCCCTGCATAAGCTTATCCATTCCCTGTTCAATCAAATGCTCTGTACGAGTATCAATAGAGCTTGTAGCTTCATCTAAAATAAGGACAGGAGGATTTGACACAGCAGCTCGTGCTATGGCTAAAAGCTGTCTTTGACCTTGACTTAAGGCAGATCCGTCTCCGGATATAACAGTATCATAACCTTTTTTTAAACGGCTGATAAAATAATCAGCGTTTGCGAGTTTTGCCGCAGCAATAACCTGACTGTCAGATGCATCAGGATTACCATAACGTATATTTTCACGTATTGTTCCTGAAAACAAATGTGTATCCTGCAATACCATACCAAGAGATCTTCTAAGGCTATCTTTTTTTATATCCTTAATAGGGATTCCATCATAAGTAATAACACTGTCTTCGCCATCAACATCATAAAAACGTGTCAAAAGACTAGTTATTGTTGTCTTACCAGAGCCTGTTGATCCTACAAGAGCAATCTTTTGTCCGCTTTTTGCGTTTATATTAATATCATGCAAGACCTTAACACCGTTGTCATAGGCAAAATCAACACTAGTAAATACAACATTACCCTGCATTTTTTTTAACTGCCCCGTACTCGCAACCTTCCACGCCCAATGTCCTGTACTTGCAAAGCTTTGAACAAGATGACTTCGCTTATCATTTGACTGAGAAGGGGATGTCTCATAGGCATTTACCAATGTAACAGAACCTTCATCAACTTCACTCTCCTCGTCTATTGCAGCAAAAATACGTTCTGCACCGGCAAGAGCATTTAAGATACTGTTAAACTGCTGACTTACCATACTCAACGGCTGGCTAAAAGTTCTTGTGGATTGCAAAAAACTCGCAATAGTCCCAAGATCCATCATCCCATATATAACAAGCAAAGCTCCTGTCATTGCAACAACACCATACTGAAGGTGAGACAGATTGTTCATTATAGGTCCTAAAATACTTGCATATGTACTTGCCTGGGTACCTGCCTTGCACAATTTATCATTTAAAAGATCAAACCTGATACCTGACTGTTTTTCACGGGTAAATACCTTTACTACTTTTTGCCCTTCAATAAGTTCTTCAATATAGCCGTTTACTGCTGCAATATTTGCCTGCTGGGAACGGTAAGCAAGTGCAGATTTTTTACCAAGCCTTGCAGCTATAATCATAATAAACACCATGGTTAAAACCATAACCAACGCAAGTGGTACACTTAAAATCAGCATCATTATAAATACGCCGCTTACCTGAAAAAACGCAGTCATAAGCTGAGGCACACTCTGGCTGAACATATCCCTTAATGTATCTGTATCATTTGTATACAAAGACATTAACACCCCATGGGTATGACTATCATAATATTTCACAGGTAAGTCCTGCATATGAGCAAACAAATCTTTTCGTATCTTACATAGAGTCTGTGTTGAAATATATATTAAAATCCGCTGACAGCAATACGATGAAAAAGCACCACATACATATATTACAGCAAGTCTAACAATTAAAAGAAGGAAGCCTTTAAGTGGAGGATTATCATTTCCAATAAAGGGCACAATATAGTCATTAATTGCCGGCTTTAGCATATACGTACCCAAAATACCAGAGAGAGAGCTTAGTGCAACGCATAAAAAAACAACAGGCCATAACATCTTAAAGGAGCCCATGTACGAAATCAGTCGACGTATTGTTGCAACAGCATTTTTAGGTTTCTGAACACCTCTCATCTTTACTGGTGGCATTATGCATCCTCCCTTTCATTCATTTGAGAATCATAAACCTCTCTGTATATGCTACATGTTTTTAAAAGCTCTGCATGTGTACCAACACCGCAGATTTCACCATTATCGAGAACAATAATATAATCAGCATCTTCCACAGATGAAACACGCTGAGAAATAATAAGCTTTGTAGTTTGCGAGAGTGTTGTCTTCAGACTACTTCGTATACGACTGTCGGTTGCAGTATCCACAGCACTGGTAGAATCATCAAGTATCAATATGAGAGGCTTTTTTAACAAAGCTCTGGCAATACATAAACGCTGCTTTTGTCCACCTGACAAGTTAACTCCACCCTGTCCCAGCTCAGTATTATAACCATCCTTCAAAGACGAAATAAACTCATCTGCTTCACTTGCAATACAGGCAGCTTTTATTTCATCATCACTTGCTTTTTCATTTCCCCACAAAAGATTATCCTTTATGGTTCCAGTAAAAAGAACACTTTTCTGCAAAACAAAACCAATAGATTTTCGTAAAACATCAAGGTTATAACTTCGTACATCAATTCCACCAACCTTAACACTACCTTCAGTGACATCATAAAGTCTTGAAATAAGACTTACTAAAGTAGTTTTTGATGAACCTGTACTGCCGATAATACCAACGGTATCTCCACTTTTTATGTTGAGATTAATATTTTGCAAAACATAGTTCTGTTTTTCCCCTGTATAGCTGAAGCTTACATTGTCAAATCTTATTGAACCATCTGCAACTTTAGCTTCTCCAGCATCAAAACCATTTTGATCACATGGACTTTTTATAATAATCTGTTCGTCTAAAACTTCTGTAATTCGGCCAATAGACGCCTTTGACAGTATAACCTGAACAAAAAGCATACTCAGCATCATTAAAGCCATTAAAACCTGTGTTATATATGATATGAAACTTATAAGCTCACCAGTTGACATGTCACCTTTTAAAATAAAGTTTCCACCAATCCAGAGAGTAGCAACAATACACATATATACAGTTATCTGCATAAGAGGAATGTTACAGATGACGATTTTTTCGGCTTTCACCTGACAATCACGCAGTTGCTCTGCAATTGCATCAAATTTTTCCTTTTCGTATTTATGTCTGACAAAAGATTTTACAACACGGATTGCAATAAGATTTTCTTGAACAATAACATTTAAAAGATCATATTTACTAAACATATCCTTAAACCTAGGGTATGCTTTTGCAGCAATAACAGAAAGTGCACATGCCATCACAGGTATCGTCACAAAAAATATGCAGGCGAGCTTTAAGTTTATAACACAGGCCATAACTGTACCACTCATAAGCATAAGGGGAGAACGCACCAGTGAACGGATGATATTTTGATACATATTCTGTACATTAGTAACATCTGTAGTAAGGCGAGTAACAAGGGCACCTGTACCAAACTTATCCATATTTGAATAAGAAAAATCCTGAACCTTTTTAAAAAGAATATGTCTTAAGTTACGGCTAAACCCCTGTGCTGCTATAGAGCTGAAACGCCCACAATATGCACCTGCAAACAAAGATAAAACAGATGCTCCTATAAGGATCCCCCCCGCCTTTATTACATATACTATATTGTATCTGGCAATGCCATTATCAATAATGTGTGCCATTATAAAAGGCATTAATGACTCCATCAACACCTCTAAAGCAACACACAAAGGCGAAAGAACTGTATAAATTATATATTTTTTTTCTAATCCACTTGTCAGTTTTTTAACAACACTCATACATTTTAATAGTACAGTAATGAATTTTTCGATTCAATTAATTAAATGTTATTTACTTTCAAAAAAATAAAAAATTATCGACCGCATCCCCAGTAAGATGGAGCTCACCAGGACTTCATTTTTTTAGGTTTTACAGTCATTTTATTCAAAATTACATCATTTATAAATCTGTTTTATCTGTTATGGATTTTATGATTTCTGCACAGTCATCACTACACCCTATAAGTCCCCTTTCATTAGTAAACATAGCAAGTCCAAAGTTAAAGAGGGAGTTTATTCTGCGCTTTATATGAACACAAGCTTTATCAATAAGCAGCTTTATAACCTGATCTGTAACACCATACTCATCAGTTATATTAAGAGCACCCTCTGTAGTCGCACAGTCTAATATACGGGCAACACATCCACTGTCACATCCTGCCAATGCAGCATATACTGCAATAAGTTCAAGACGGCAGTCTGCATTGTGAGAATGGGTATTCATAATACCTCCTGCAAGCTTTACAAACTTACCCACATGGCCTACCAAAAGTACATCAGTAAAATCAAACAAACAGACATAATCCAGTACTTCACCAATATAGTTTGAACACTTTACCTGCGGAACATTTTTCAGCATTGGATACCTGTTGATAAAATCACAGCCATAATTACCAGGGGTTATAATAATAGGTCTTATTGGTTTATCTTTTAACTCTGAAGCAATGACACTGATTTCAACCCTCAAAGACTGAACAAGAGCTGACTCACTCATAGGCTCTACCACACCTGTGGTCCCCAAAATTGAAATTCCGCCTAAAATACCAACAACAGGATTAAATGTTTTTTCGCCTATACGCTGTCCATCCGGAACATCAATCGTTACCTCAACTGTCCCCTTATAATCAAATAATAAGCAGGCCTCTTTGACACTGTTTTTTATCATCAATTGAGGAACACTATTAATAGCTGCTTCACCTTTTTTTTGTTCCAGGCCGTTTTTTGTAACAACACCGACACCTTTACCACCGACTATATTTACACGTACGCCCTGCCCGCCATTTTTCAATTCTTTTACAGTAGCATAAATATAAATACCGTCAGTTATATCAGGATCATCACCTGCATCTTTTTTTATACCGGCTCTATAAACACCCTTTGAAAATGAGACAGCATCAGCCACTGGCACAGCTTTTACAAGCCATCCCTTTGGTGTTAAGACAGACACTTCATCAGGACATTTTTTTGACAGCATCATAACAGTTGCAGCATATGCAGCCATTGCAGCTGCACTGCCTGTGGTAAAGCCACACCTTAGAGATTTATTACCCGAACGTACATACTGTTCATTTGCTATAATGTCACTCATCTTATAAATGCTTTTCAAGATACTGTTTTGCAGTAGTATTATTATAAACCTTAATCATAGACTGAGCTTCCTCAATCAAATCGGAACTGTTACATAACCATGGATACTTTAATCTGAGACTATCAACAGCCTTATCAATATCTCCCTCATACTTATCCAAAGCCCCCTGATAATCAGAATACAGTTCTTTAGTCTTAACAACTACAGACGAAGACTTACCTGAAACATCAGTTACACGCCATCGTTTTCCGGAATATGTTAAAGTTACAACATCCCTTACCTTTTCCACATATATACGGGCATCATTATCACTGTGAACAAAGTAGTAATCAGCAGTATGCTGTTTTGTCATGTTTTTTTCTAAAATAATGCCATTCTCTTCCGTTATGGGGCTCCTTCTGTCACCGCGAACAGGACAGGCAAAAGCTGTACTTGCATCCTTGCCATCAACAGTTAAATTTGTTATGCCATACTGCCAGAACTTTGACTTGTTTTTAAAAAACAGCCATTGTCCCGTCGTAACAGTTCCGTCTTTTTCTGAATAAGCTTCCCTCTGCTTTATGTTTACATAAAAACCTGTAATCATAACAGCCAAATCTTTTGTATTTTTTCCTTTGATAATTTCCTGTAAATCAGGAACATCAGCTTTGTGCATCTGTGTATATAACGCTTCAACAGTCTGTAATGATGTCAGTCCGTATGTAGTTACCAGCTTTTGATTTTCCTTTTCAAAACTTCTGAAAGCTCCACAGGCAACTGCAATAACTATAATAAAAGCTGTTATCCTTGTTTTATTACGACGAAAAAATCTTTTTACACTCAGTTTGACGTAAGTTTTGCGCACGTAAGACTGTCTTTTTTCAGTTAGTATATCCTTTTTATCAGGTTCTGCCTCACCTGTTTTTTCAACTGACATTAAAACTTTTTTTTCATCAAGTTTACAGGCTAAATCAATGAGATTATCCCTCTTTCTTTGCTTACTCTGATTTTTTATTCTTCCTTCACCTTTTAAAAGTCGCTCAGGCGCTGTTATTGCTAAACCAGCATGTATGCTTTTTTTCAGATCTGCATCAATATCTTTTACCCATAAATCTAACGGAACAAAAGCATTATCATATATGTCAGACTGTCTTTCAGATAATCCTTTTTCACCAAAAGGCAGGCAGCCTGTAAAAGCAAGATATGCATAAACAGCTCTTGTAAAAAGCATTGAATCCCTTTGTTCAAGAGCTTTATTTATATAATACCCCTGTAACTCAGCATAGTTTTCGCTACCGGCATTAAAAGCACATCTTTCATATATTTCGCCAGGTAAAAACAAAAGCCTTACATACATCGAATCTTCATTGTATAAAACACCAGGGGCACCACATGGTTTTAAAAATATATTGTTTTGTATTGCATATCCATAGCACATGCTTATATACGCATATAAAGACCTGGATAGTGGAGTACTACCGGTAAAGCCGTTACCTTCAAAGTATGCAATATCATCATCTTCGATATTTGATAAAAAACACCAGCTTTCACATGTAATATCAAAGTTTGATTTGGAAATCGTAAATATATAACCTTTTTCACCAATACTTGTCGCAAGGTTTGTCTTCACAAACAAGTTAGTTTTAAGAGACGTTGATAATCTGATACTGTTCTCGTCAGCAAATACAATCTGTTTAGTCATAAACTGAATTTACTGATAATTATTGTAAAAGACAAGAATATATAAAAATAAATACCAGTATCTACAGTCTGACACTTACACTTTTTTTGTCACGTTGACAAAAAAAATTATAATTATTAAACTCATTTTGTAATGTTCTTAAAAGCGAGGTTATAAAATGGCTTTTGAATACAATCTTGAAAAACAGCACGCTAAAGGTAAACTCCATGCAATTGAGCGCATAAATGCCCTTTGCGATAAAGATTCATTTATGGAGATTTACTCAGGTGCCCGCCATCAATGTACAAACTTTGGTATGGAAAAGAAGGAAATTCCATATGATGGTGTTATTACCGGCTTCGGAACTATAAACGGTAAAAAAGTAGCAGTATATGCACAAGACTTTACAGTTCAGGGCGGATCCCTTGGTAAAGTTCACGGACAAAAAATTGCAGAGCTTATTGCAAAGGCAATTGAAATAAAATGCCCAGTGATTGGAGTTAACGACTCAGGTGGAGCCCGCATACAAGAAGGTGTAGACGCTCTTTGCGGCTATGGTGATATATTTTACCAAAACGTAAGAGCAAGTGGTGTGATTCCGCAGATAAGCATCATAGCTGGCCCTTGTGCTGGAGGAGCTGTATATTCTCCAGGACTCACAGATTTTATCTTCACTGTTGATCATATTAGTGAAATGTACATTACAGGCCCTAAAGTAGTTAAGCAGGTTATGTTCCTTGACATAACATCTGAAGATCTGGGAGGAGCTGCAATACATAGCCAAAAATCAGGAGTCGCTCATTACCGCTGTAACAATGAAAAAGAGCTTTACGAAAACGTACGTAAGCTCTTAGATTATATTCCACACTACTATGGTGATAACGAACCTTTTACTCCAAAGGATGATAAAAAGACTCTATTTTCAAAAAAAGAGTTCAAATATACTGAAAAAAAAGCTGAGTCCCTCAAAACTGTTTTACCAGAGCAGAGTACTAAAGGATACGATATCCGAAATGTTATTAATGCTGTTGTTGATGATGACTCCTTTTTTGAAAGCATGGCTGAATATGCTCAGAACTGCGTAGTAGGCTTCGGAAAAATTGAAGGAAAAACAGTAGGTATCGTTGCTAACAATCCAGGATTTTTAGGTGGCGTACTAAATTGTGATGCATCAGATAAAATTGCCCGTCATGTCAGATACTGTGACTGCTACAATATCCCGCTTTTAAACTTTGTTGATGTACCAGGCTTTATCCCAGGTCCTCAGGAAGAACAAAAAGGAATTATACGACACGGAGCAAAAGTTCTTTATGCATATTCTGAAGCAAGTGTACCAAAAGTAACTGTAATTACCCGAAAAGCCTATGGCGGTGCATATATTGCTATGTGTTCAAAGCATCTTGGTGCTGACTTTGTATATGCATGGCCAAAAGCTGAAATTGCAGTTATGGGAGCTGAAGGAGCTACAGGTATCCTTTATGCAAAGGAAATGAAAGACCCAAACAATGCTTCTCTTGTTCAGCAAAAAAAAGAAGAATACAAACAAACGTTTATGACACCAACTATTGCAGCTCAAAGAGATTACATATCTGCAGTAATCGAGCCAGAACAGACACGAAAACGTGTTTTAGAAAGCTTTAAGATTCTTGAAGGTAAAACCCCTTCAGATAAACTTAACCGAAAGCACGGAAACATTCCTTTATAAGTTTTTATAAAACAATAAATACCGGCAAAACAAAGTAATAGTTTACTTATGTTTTAGCCGTTTTTTTTTACTTTATACCTACATCATTAACGATTTAAAACAAAAAAGCCTTCTGACAATCATCAGAAGGCTCACTCTGCGGAGAAGCTGACTTGAACAGCCACGGCTCGCGCCACCAGCACCTCAAGCTGGCGTGTCTACCAATTCCACCATCCCCGCGGAACGAATATCACTATATACAAAACAAAAAAAATATTCAATAGCAAAAAGCCCATTTTTATAATTTTTTTATCATTTTTTCCGCATATAAGCTAAAGTTCCCAGGAGCAGATATCTTTTGCATAAAAAAATCCACCTTTTCTTTTATCCATACCAAGACTATATAAAATATACGGAGCATTTTTCTTTTCGTCTGTATAATCAGTTATCGAGTTTACTTTACAATAATAAAACACCACTCCCCAGCCATCAATATATTTATAACTTTCTTGGCCTTCTTCGTAAAGCTCATCAAATGAATACGGATAGGTGCCATTAGCGACATAATAATTTTGAAGCTGTATCATAATTATCTTTATCCTCAATCGCGTAAGTAAAACCCGTTTATATAACCCCAGATTAATAGACATCAAAATAGCCAGACAAAGAATAATCCTTGTAAAACCCTTATGCTTTATAAAAATACCCATGTCTTGTATATAGATAAAAAAACATTAAAAATCGTAATAATTAATGAAATATTAGTTTTTATATGATAAACTTGAGCCTAGGTTATTACAGATGATTAGTTACTGGCAGCAGGAAGAAGGACTCCTTGTAAAAAAAGAAAAGCATGAAATTGACTCAAAAAAGAGACTTTGGATTGATGCCCGATGTGTTACAAGCGGCGAAATCAAGGAGCTTGAAGAAGAATACAAAATCGACCATGACCAGATGCTTGACGTACTTGACCCAGATGAGCTTGCCCGTATTGATAATGAAGATGATTATATTCTGGTTATTGGAAAACTACCTGTATTCCAGCCAAACACAGATGTATCATATTTTACAGCACCAGTTGGTATAATAATACTATCAAACATAATCATCACAATCTGCTGGACAGACTGCGAAGTATTACGTGATTTAAGCGAAAACCGTATTAAAGGCCTAAAGCTGACTGACTTTACAGCTTTTATCATACGCATTTTAAGTCGTGCTGATACTATGTTTCTGCGTTACCTAAAGGAAATAAACAGAAGAACAAACAGTATACAGCAGGAGCTTCAGGCAAGTATCGAAAACAGTGAACTGATACAGCTTTTAAATATGGAAAAGTCACTTATGTTTTTTACAACATCATTAAAAAGCAATCAGCTTCTGTTAGAAAAAATACGCCGCTCACGAATTCTTGCTCTAGATGAAGAAGACAAAGACTGGCTTGATGATGTTGAAATAGATAACAGACAGGCTATGGAAATGGCCGATACCTATAGTGCCATTACAGCAGGCACAATGGATGCTTTTGCATCAGTAATCAGCAACAATATGAATATGGTAATGAAAAGACTTACTGTATTCAGCATTGTACTTATGATTGTTTCTTTTATTACAAGTTTCTGGGGTATGAATATCCGTCTTCCATGGAGCAAATCAGACAGCTGGACAGGTTTTATTTTTATATCTGTTTTATGTACAGCACTGTCGGTACTATCTTTAATTATACTAAATCTTAAACCCAAACCTCGAAAAAAATAAAATACCTATAAATGGAGAGTTTTAAAGTGTCAATTAAAAATAATATTCTTACATACATTACAGTTATAGTTACAGCAACATCTCTGGCATACTCAATTACAGATACAGATTTGACCTATGATTTTAACAGTGTCGAAATGGTAAAAATCACGGACAAACCGGATAAATATCTTATCGGGCAAGGCAGTCAGGCATACACTGAAAATCGTTTTATTAAACCATTTGAAATCAACAGATATGAAACAACATATGAGCTTTGGTATAAAGTTTACAAGTGGGCAATCCAAAATGGATATAATTTTATTAACCCAGGCCAGGAAGGCTCTTTGGGTAAACATGGAGCAAAACCAGGTATCGAAAAAACACAACCAGTCACAATGATAAGCTGGTATGATGCCGTTATTTGGTGCAATGCATTTAGTGAAATGCAGGGATTAACTCCATGCTATACATACAATGATGAAACCGTAAAAGACAGTTCAAACACCGCAATACTTGATTTATGCCAATGCAACTGGATGAGTAATGGATATCGATTACCTACAGAAAGTGAATGGGAATACGCAGCCCGCAAGACAAAATGCGGTTTACAATCAGGCAACCTCATATCAGGCCAGGTAAATGAAAAGGGACTGGATGATCCAACAATAAACGAAGAAGAACTTTCGTGGACAGCTGTGAGCACAAATATGACACACAGAGTAGGAACAGCAGGAACACCTTTTAAAAAGGAAGCCCCACCGCAGCCAGGAACAGGAAATCCAAACGGTTCTCTTTTATTTGACATGAGTGGCAACGTACTAGAGTTTTGCTGGGACTGGTTTGATATGTACAGGCCTTCAGATGAAAATCAAATCTGTACAGGTCCTGTAAATGGCAGTAAACGGGTAAGCAGAGGTGGCAGCTGGAGCGAGTATACCCCTTTTTCATACGCAGGAGACAGATACAGCTACGACCCTAACGAGACCTACAACTATTTCGGATTCAGATTTGCCAGATCGCTGGAGTCATAGATATAAAAATCAGGCGTTTTTAATAACTAAGTAAGGCTTATTTATAAAGCAAACAAGCCTTATTCAAAAAAAAAACAGGACTTATTTAGAAAATAAACAAGCCCTGTTTATAAAAAAATCATATACTATTTTTGTTATCAATAAGTTCGACTATAAAAAAAACTTATTGATTTTACTTTACTGACTTTAACTGGCAGTCACTGACAGTCCATTCGCCATCTTTACAATCACAAACAACCCATCCATACTTACCCTCTGCAAGGGATCCCGGATTAATTACTGTAGTTTTACCGATTTTATCAATACCTGCACTTTCGTGGATATGTCCTGTAACAACTAAAAATGGCTCAGTTTGTACTATAAAATCCCTCAACATCTGGCTTCCAACATGTATGCCGCCTTCGATCATATCACATTTTGTGTCCTTTGGAGGGTTATGCATAATAAGCACTAGATTTGACCAGTGTCCTTCACTATCAGCACCTTCTGCAGCAGAGTTAAGTACAATATCAAAGTCTGATACAAGCTCTTCTTCACTACGTTCGTTTGGAGTTGTACCTGTAAATTTTGATCCACCGCCTGAACCACACAAAACAACACCATCATGAAAAACAAGACTTCCCTGTACAGAACAGTCCTCATTTTCAAGAACATCTAAAAAATCAGGATTATCACAATTACCAGTTACAGCATATACATATTCATGTTTCTTTAATAAAGTTTCTAAGGCAGGTTTACCAGTTTCTTCATGTTCAAACTGTGCAAAGTCACCACCAAACAAAACCATATCAGCTCTGGCAAATTCTTCTGCAAGTATCTCAATATTACCAGTCTCACCATGCATATCTGAAAGAACTAAAATATTCATATTTTCTCCAATATAAGATTATATTTCTGCCATTATATCACGTAATGAAGCCATCTGTTCATGAGTACCTATTGTAATACGTAAAAACTGTTCAATACCAGGTGTATTAAAATGACGGACAAGAATACCAGCTTTTTTAATTGCTTTATACGTATCTTCACCACTTACTCCATCTTTTTTTGCAAAAACAAAGTTAGTTTTACTATCTAATACAAACCAGTTATTTTTTCGCAAAAACTTAATAAACTCATCCCGTTCATAAGCAACTTTTTTTGCACAGTCAACATAGTAGGCAACATCTTTACAGGCTGCAATACCGGCACTTTGAGCAATAAAATCAATAGGAAAATGATTTAATGAATTTTTAACAGTAGTAACAGTGTTAACAAGCTCAGGGCTTGCAACTAAATAACCTAATCTGAGTCCTGCACCACAAAGACTTTTACTGAAAGTGCGTACAATTACAAGGTTATCAAACTCCGCTAACAGAGGTATGCAGCTTTCACCACCAAAATCAACATAAGCTTCGTCAACAACAAAAACCCTATCCTTTGGACAGCTTTTTATTACATTACGAACCATATCACGACTAAGACCTAAACCAGTAGGTGCATTTGGATTTGCAAAAATAACACTAGTATCTTTTTCATTTGCATCTTTTACAATTTTTTCACAGTCAATACCCCAGTCAGCTTTCAGAGGTACTTTATCCATCGGTATCTGATAAAAGCCTGCATATACAGGATAGAAACTATAAGTATATTCTGGTAAAACAAGAGGTCTGTCGCTGTCAAAAAATGCATAAAAAACAAAAGATAAAACTTCATCACTACCGTTACCTGTGTATATCATATCTTTTGTTACAGTAAAAGGAATCTTATCTCTTTCAGACGGAGTAACTTCTCCATTTGTAATTTCACTACGACACAATACACCGCCACATTTGTTCAACATATCTGCAATGGCAGTTTTTAGCTCATTTGAATCTGGATCTGGATAAAGACCTAATTTTCCGGCTTTTGTTTTTGCAGCATTAATAACAGCATCAATTACCTTTGGAGAGGGTTCATATGGATTTTCATTAGCATTAAGTTTAATATAATCTCTATCCTTAGGCTGTTCTCCTGGTACATAGGGATTAAGATTTTTCATACGCTGTGCTATCATTTTACATACACTCCAGTCTTTAATAGAATTAAAACATTTTAGTCTTATTCTTGATACCGGTCAATCATAAAAAATAATTTGTTGTTTTATTGGCTTATTATTGGTAAAATATTCATATGTCAATATCTACAAGCATAGGAACTATTCTCAAGCATTATGCCATTAAACAGAACAGTCCAATCATCGATTATGATGATTTTTGCGATTATCTAAAAAAGTACTCAGAATACAATCTCGAAGAACAACCGTCACTTATGATGTATCTTTCAAACATAAAAGATGCTCTTAGGACAGAACTTGAAAAACTTGAAGACTCACACCAGATTATGATCACAGAAGTTGCCCCCGGCAAAAAAGTAATTTCTGTTGTATCTATTTTAATCAGTAGGTTCAGCAACAGGTACAAGGAGTTTTCAGACTCAATTTCATTACAGTTTCCATCTGAAGAGGATTTACCTAAAAAAACACCGTCCACCGTTGTTAACAGAGTTAATGCCCATGAGTTATTAAAGAGACTCCTAGAAAACGAAGAGCTAAGTGACAAATACTTATATGGAGTCATGCTGCCACATGATACGCCTATGTTTATCATGCCGTCAAATGTACCTATAATAACACTTATTGAAATCTGTCTTTCAAAAATACGTAATCTTCTTAATAAAGAAGACCATCATGACTTTTTCTTAAAAAAACTTTCAGTGTCTAACCCTGGCCGCGAATTAAGTGCAAAAAATTTTTTTAATAAGTTTGCCGACAATCCTGAAAATGGTATTACAATGCTTAAGCAGGCCGGAGACAATTTTTATCTATGGAACCAGTTGTGCTATTTTATTAAGCAGGATTATGAAAAAGTAAAAGATATTGCTCAGGAAGATAAATCAATTTTACAATCTGTACTTATCACCGAAATTGCTGCCAACTATTTTAAAAATAAATCACAGATTGACGCTCAACGAGAAAACGCCTTAAAACTTTTGGAAAACAACCTTCAAAAACCACCGTATTATTATTCATTTGAAGAGATTCTTAAGTTCACTGACACAAAAGGCGTTCCTTTATTGGGACAGTATACCGAAAATGACCTTAAAGCATTTTTGACCGAAAAAACTACAGAAGGAAAACTTAATCAGCTTCCTCCCGTTTTAGTATTTAAAACTGAAGATGGAAAAAAATATTTTATCTTTAAGGACAAAGTTGTAGGACTCATCGTGAGGTTATGCACAGATGCTAGACTTATAATAAAAGATACGATTCAAAAACACTGGTCTGAAGTACTCAAAGAATACAATATCTTAAGTGAAATGAACGACCAGAAGGCTTTTGAAAAGCGTCTTGAAAAAGAAGTTATGATTCAATACCCAGTTTTGTATGCACTCCTTAACTCTACGTTTTTATCACTTATTCAGTATGAAACAGTTGGTGAAACAGCAAACAAAAGCATTAATCTCTTTGACAATGGAAAAATACTGCCCTACAGTGAACTTTTACTGACAAACAGGGCTGAGATTTTAACTGATGCTAAAATGACCTTGCCATTTTGGTATACGATACCATTTTTGGCTGCAATAATAAGATTTCTACGGGATGCCCCAAAAAGAAGAAGGCAAAAGCTTGAAAAACAGCAAAAAACATACAGCCAGCTTTACCATGAGCAGGAAGCTATAACTGCAAAACAGGATGAAGAACTGTCTGAGATATCTCAAAATCCATTACTGAACAAAAAACTTGCTTTACGGGAAGCTGCACGCACAGCAGAAGCTGCCCTTGTTCCAGACAGTTCAACTTTAGACAGAGAGCTTGATTCATACAAACGACAGTGGAACAAACTGATTGGAAAAGAGTCAAATAACAATCTTACAGAGGATGTAAATGCCCTCATCAGAGACTATATGCGTAAAGTAATGAAAAGCATCAAGTCAAATGGTTTCACCCTTGACAGAATACACTCCCTTGCCCAATCACTTGTAAATACACCATCATTACAAAAAATTGGTGAGCAGGATTCGCTTTTGATGTACACACAGCTTTATATGATAAAGATTGTCAAAAATATTCAGATATAACAAAACATTTTCCAAAAAACACTCAAATAATTATTTTTTCTGACTAATAAAAGTGTATAGACAGCAATAAGCTGTTTATACACTTTTTTTTCTTCGGCCGGGCAAAAAAAAGTAATGTCAGGAGATTTATCATGAAACAAATGAATCAAATTATTATTGAAGGAAACGTTGTACGGGACCCTGTCTCTAAGGTCACTACAGGTGGCACAGCATTTTGCCAGTGGACTATAGCCGTCGACAGATACTACAAGGATAAAGATGGCAACTTTACCCAGGAAGTCGGTTTTTATGATATTGAAGTATGGGGCGAAAAGTTTACGTCTATAGTAATCGAAAATGCAACAAAAGGTCGTGGTGTGCGTGTTGTTGGAAGATTAAAGCAGGACAGATGGAAGACAGAGGATGGACAATCACGAAGCAAAATAACAATTGTTGCCGAGCATATAGATTTCAGACCTTTTTTTTCAAAGGAAAAAAGTTCTACAGAAACACAAAAGGAAACAGCTGCACCTATCGAAAACAAAATAGATGCAGCTGAAGTTGTATTTTAATTAACGATGCTTTGATTTACTGTTATAACGGTTCTTCTTTGCATAACCATTATTTTGCTGGCGTCCTTTGCCGCCAGCAAAGTTTCGCTTTTGTGCAATACGTTCCTGAGCAGCACGCTCATTACTTGCTTTATAAGCCTCAATCTTTTCAGGATTATAAAATCCATCTTTCCAGTTAAAACGTGAAGTTTCAGGTATTGCAACCTTTTTTATCATTGCATTTGTTACAAACTTAAATTCCTGCTTTGTAACTTTAGTACGAGAAAAATCAACAAGAACTCTGTGGAAACCTTCGTGATCAAGCATCTCAACTTTATCAACAATTGAAAATGGTAAATCAGGAGAAACAACAGAACCGTCTGGCGTAGATATAACCTTAAACTCTGTACCTTCTTTATCTCTAAAGTATGTGAAGTCATAATCTTTTGGAAGCTTAAATCGCATTCTGAACAAAGCTGGATAAGCATACACTGTGACCATAACTCTGTCTCTAACTTTCTGGTCCCATGTATCAGTCAAGTTATACTTTGAGTTTTCAATTGGTGTAATAAATGCACCAATATCCTGATTTTCGTACCATGATGCAGCCCATCGGTTAAATGTATAACAATATGGACCTGCAATCATATTTACTCCCTCTCGCTTTTTAAGCATGGCGATATGGGCAATATTGTTTACAACAAATGTTTTAAAGCCATCTGCAATCAATGTATCCAGGGTTTTTGAAAGCTCATCTTCAGTTGCAGCAGGACAATATGGATCTAACGAAATAATTATCTGCTTTTTTGAAAATGGTAAAACTGTTTTATGAGATAAAAGGTCTTCCTTAGTTTCAAAATTAAGTTCAAGAATAACTCTTACTGGATGCTGAGACTGAGCAACAAACATATCACTTACAGTTGAAACCTGAACATATAACCCCTGAGGGAAATAAGAAAGCTCATTTTTCTGTACAGGTGTTAAATCAAGTACAGGTAAAACTTCTGCCCCTGGCTGCTGTCTGTATTTGCCTAAATCTACGTTTAATACGCGAGGATAGCGTTTAGACATAGATTTTGTCTGTAACAGGTAAACTTCATCCCCGCGGCTAAATCCCATAGGAACATCAATCCACCTTCTTCCATCGTCATCAATACGTAATGAACGAACTTTGTGGCTTACTCGACCAGTATCATCTTTTCGATGAAGTCTTATAGAATCACCTGGATCTGGATCGTAGTTACCACCAGAAAGATGAGCCATTGCAATACGATACTGTGATGGATCTGCATCTTCACCAGCAGCTTCACGAGCCTTTGCCTTTGCTTCATCATCTGCAGCATCAAATTTATCAATAGTTCCTAAATAAATTCCAGTTCCACCAGCCTGATGTGGATTTAATATTGCTCCACCAGCATTCTCAACACCTTCTGTATTTGACTTAAAATTGTACCAGTATGTTGTTTTTGAACGTGCAAAATCTGTTGCAAGCATACGCTTTGCAGCAGCAATTGAACCTTTTCGATCTTCTTTATAGTGATCCATAAGATATCTGTAAGCTGCAACAACAGATCCAACATACTCAGCACTTTTCATGCGTCCTTCAATTTTGAAAGAATCAACACCAATATCCATCAAGTCAGGGATATGATCTATAAGCTGCAAGTCAGAAGGTGAAAAATAAAAGCCCTGCTCTTCTCCATTACGGGCATCAGCCGTATAAAAACGTCGACAGGCCTGTGTACACATGCCTCTGTTTGCAGACTTACCACCAAGATACGATGAAAACAAACAAAGACCACTTTCACTGACACAAAGAGCACCATGAACAAACATTTCAAGTTCACATGTAGTTTCGCTCTTTATTTTTCGGATTTCCTCAAGACCAAGTTCTCTTGCTACAACTACTCGTGACAAACCATCCTTTTGTAAAAGATTTACACCCCTAGAACTTTCAACATTCATCTGAGTAGAGCCATGTAACTCCAAATCAGGAAAAAACTCCTGACACATACGTATTACACCAAAATCCTGAACAATAAGTCCATCAGGACCTATCTTATTAAGATATGATAAAAATCTGTATAGACGCTCTGTCTCCTGTTCTTCGCTGACAGTATTGACTGTTACATATATTTTTTTATTTTGGCGGTGCAAAGCTTCAACAGTAGCTTCAAACTGATTCCATGCAAAATTTGAAGAGCGTAAACGAGCGTTAAAACTTTTGAGACCTAAATATACTGCGTCTGCGCCTTCACCAATAGCTGCATCCAATGCTTCAACATTTCCAGCAGGTGCTAATAATTCTGACATTTGCCTGTCCTATGAAAAAAAATAAACGATATATAGTAGTGATGGACGTAATTCCGTCTGCATTATAGTAGAAGATATTTTATATTTCAACAAAAAAAAACATAATATATAAGTCTAACAATTTATTACATTCTAATTTGCACTATATGGAGTGTTTGAATTTGGTTTTCCTGGAGAAGCAGAACTTTTAGCCGTTACAAAAAAATCTGACTTAGATGATATACCGCAATACTCGCTTATGTTTTGACGACATAGTGTTTGAGTCGAAGTCATGTTATCACTTTTTACAACACTACTACAGCCTATGTCTCCAGCCCATATATTTTTGTTAAATAAAGCTGCTGCAAGTTCCTTCTGATATGGTTTTGCCCAATCTTGTCGAGTAGACTCACAGTATAAAACACCATCTAAATATGAATCATCATTAGCATTATAAACAGCAAGCACATCACTCTTTGTCACAAGCTTTACGTTTCCTTCAACCCATAAATCTCTAGCTTCATCACAACTATCTATCGCCTTTGATAATGATAAATTATCTCCTGTTTCATTAACAATGCCATCAACATCTGAAAGAGAACGATAATGCACTGTAATGTACTCACCTTTTTTTACGTTTATCGAAGGAAACTCATATCGTTTACTAAAACCATAATATCCACTTAATATTGAAAGCCCTGAAAGGTTTCCTGATTTTGTACAATATACTTCAATAAACTCAACTTTCGGTTTACTCATAACAGAGCGGACTTCACTTAATATTATATGAGCAGGATTATCATTAAAGCCTGTAAACTGTCGTTCATAATACAGAGCATTTTTATGCTTATCAGTTATATAACTGCAAAAAATATATTTTTCACCTATAACTGTTTTACAATTAAATGAAACACGAGCAGTCTTTTTTGGCTCATCGTATATAACTGTACAATCATCACTCTGTAAAAAGGACTGCTCCTTTCCATTAATCAAATGTTTTATTTCAAGACTGTCCAATGAAAAAATATCATTGCAACTGATTTCAATACTTTCAGGAGATATAATTATAAATTTATCAACTTCAGGAAAGTTTTCATCAAGATCGACAACTGAAATACCTTCCTGTGTTATCCTGCAGGAAAAAGAAGAAGCAGTCATAATGACAGTAAAAACAATTGCAACAAGCTGAATAAAATAAAAGAATAAAAAAAGTAATTTAGATTTATTAAAATGCATAGTACACCTCAATGGTATAGATATGCAAAAAAAGAAAATAAATAAAAAAAACCCGCTGCATAAGCGGGTTATAACACTCTTTTATAATCGCACAGTTTCGACCATATATCTGATTGAAGGCCCTGTATCATCCTGCAAAGTTTTTTCAATGACAAAAACAAGATTACGGCCAGAAGCATCAGTCATTATACGGTTTATTTCATAGTCCATTACACCTTTACGCTTTATCTGCGGGTTACCAACTACATTTCGACTAATCACATGCCCATTACTATCTTTTTTTTCAAGGGAAATAAAAAAGGAAGAAACAGCTTTATCACCATTTTTTTCAACGTTTTTTACTATATCTATATAATAAAAAACGCTCTGTTCTACTGTTGAACCTTCAAAATCCTTAAACACGATTTCAGAGTTTTTTACTTTTCCATCCTGGCGTATAAACAGTACCTGCTCTGGACAGACTGGCTTACAATCAAACTTTTTCAGTGCCCATGATACTTTTGAATATAAATCGTCATAGGTTGCTTTACCACTTTTTGAAACAGTTTGAGATGATGGATTTGTTTTAAACACTTTACCATCGACAAAATCATTTTTTTCAATATCTACTGCGTAAATTTCTGCATACCCCTGAAACTTCTGGTCTGTTTTTCCATATTCGCCAAAAACGTAAGTTTTACCGTCTGAAGAAATACCAAGATCAACAAACGCTGCAACATCACCAGCAGATGCGCACACACAGGCAGCCAGCATAATTAGTCCTGTTAAGAGATGTTTTTTCATTCGTCCTCCCTCTAGCTATTTATGTAAAATAACAGCAGAATCCACTCTTATATTTTCGGTTCACCTAATAAACTCTTTACTTATTTTTATCCTGCGTATATCATTTTGTTATGACATTAAATAAACGAAACTCATTGATAAAACTTTTGTTTAACATTTCAGTATTTGTCATAATTATTACAAGTTTAATTTTTATAACTGCAAAACTATACGGCTCGATAACTCCATTTCCATCTGTACATAGTTCGTCATTTTTTTACAAATTACCGTTTACTTCATATAACTTTACAGCATCAATGCTGTCCGTAACTGCATTAATTATTTATGCATCAATAACGCTACTTCTCATAAGTATATATTTTGAGAACACACAGTCTTCCGAAATTATTTTTTTATCATTTTTTTTAGCAGGCTGTCTGTGTGAGTCTGTCCGCTTTTTTTTACCTCTATTTGGAGGTTTATGGAAAACCTACTCAAAGCTTTTGCTGTTTACAGGTAAAATCGTCTTTATTGGCAGAACATCATCTATAATGTACATGCTGGGTGCTTCAATTATGAGTGAACAAATATACAGACAAGATATAGAACGTAACCTTACAATGCTTGGAGTTTTGTCACTGGTAACAGCTCTTATTCTTCCACTGGATACATCTGCTATAATAAAAACAGGTGCTTTCATCTGTGGATTTTCAAACTTATATACAACTTTAAAAGTTTCAGTTGTTTTTATTACCTTTTGTTCGTTTATGTTGACTGCAATTAAACATGATACGGCGGACTACAAACTTCTGGCATTGTTCTTCCTGCTTTATATTTCAGGATATAGTATTTTACTGACAGCAGATAATTTTTTATTTCTATTTATAGGGCTTACACTGCTGGGGCTTGGTACATATTATTTTTTGAGGACCCTTCATAATCTATATATGTGGAAATAATACTTTTAAGATTCCACCTAAAACAACAGGTATAATCACATTATCAAAGTCTTTAAGGGGCAAAACTTCAATACATGTACCAGATACAGCTACAAACAATGAAGCTTTAGTATTATGGGTCGTAAGCCAAGCAGAGCAAAAAATAGCAGCAAAACACGCCAGACTGCCAGCTACAGTTTTACCTCGTGTTAAAGGAATCTTTATCTGCCCAAACATTTTGCCAACCAGGCTTGCCAATCCATCTCCAAAAGCCAAAGCATAAATACCAACAGCTGTATAAGGTTCATCCCACAATAAAGCGCAAAATATTATCCCCAACACTAATGTAACAGGTCCTAAAACAAAATGATTTTCATCACGTTTTCGTGCGGCAGCAGATGTTATTATAGAAACTACAGGAACTTCAATGCCATTTGTCCTAAGTGCTTCACAAATTATATAAAGTGCCAACACTACACACAATAAGAGTTCAGTTAGATATCTATTATAGCTTAAAAGAAGAGGCACAAAAGCTGAGCTTACATGAATAGATTTTCTAAACAGTTCCTTTTTGAGAGAGTTTTTATATTTTTTTATATCAATCCCGTTTTGAATACATAAAACTCTGTTCATATAAGCTCTTTTACTTTAGCTCCTGCTCATCAGACAGCCTGTTTGGGATTTCAATATACAATGCAGGTTCAAACTGTGTATATGGATGAGTAATATACTGAGAATTTTGAGCTGCAAGATTAGAGCCTTCAAGCCTAAGCATAGTTCTTTGATTTCTTGTCAATGAGTCCCATGCACGCATTGAATCTGTAAACCTAACCATAGCCTGACCATTTAAACTGCTATCCCCAGACTGTTTAGCAAGTCTATATAGTACAACTCCAAGATTATTATTTGCCTTCAAATACGAGTCAACAATATCATTATCTTCTTCTTTACTCTGAGGAAATAAGATTTCATGCTTTGCTCTTTCTTTATCAAGCTCCTTCAACAAGTCTTTGTAGTAACTTTGAGCAGCAAAATTATCACCTCGTAAAGCAAGTACATTGCCAAGTGACAATAAAAGACTTAGATCCTTTGATTTTTTTTCAGATACTTTGATAAAAGAGTTTAAAGCCGAATCAAGATTGCCTTTATTATACTCTATCGAACCAACCTTATAGTTAATATATGGAGTATCATTATTATACTTAATGGCATTTCGGTAGTTTATAAGGGCAGTTTCGACATCACCTGAGATATAATAATCAATATCTGCTAAATCTGAATACAATTTTCCTGTATCTTCGTTTCCTGATATACCAGTCTTTTGATTTTCAGTTGTAAAAATATTGATACCTCTTGTAAAGGATTCCTGTGCTTTTAAGAACTCTTTATGCTCTGTATATAATTCTCCTAGTACCCTGCAACCATTTATCTGCTTATATACGCTCTTTTTCGTCTGAACTGAATTTTTATCAAATAAATTAAGAGCTATTTCCATTTCAGAAATTGCACCATCATCACTACCGTTACGTAAAAAGTATCTTGCAAAATTGTAATGACTTACAGGATTCAGAGGATTTGCATCGACTGCTCTCTCAAGCATACTTCGTACATCTTCTATAGAAGATCTCAAATACTCATCACTTCGACTCAACGGACCATATAACTTATCCAGCAGATAACCACTTAATTCAGTCCAGTCATCTGCATCAAGGGATTTTTTATTTGGATAAAATCTATTTTTTAACTCAAGTACATTACGCAGCTTATCACGACGAATAAAATATCTCATCATACGAGACATAAACAAATCATTTGCGCCATACAAGTCAATAAGATTTGAATACTCATCCCGTGCCTTTTCATATTTTGCCTCATCGATTTCAGCCCATTCCAGATACACATCACCCAGTAAAAGCATACTGTCTTTATCATTTATATAGTAGTCGAGGACTTCACGTCGTATTATTTCTTCAGCACGCTCAAAATTAGATCTATCGTAAAGCTCCATCTCTGCATATTCAAGTCCAGCTTTTTTATCTTGCTTAAATGTATTCAGTATGTTTTTATACATTGCACCAGCACGTTCATACTGCTTATTTTCCCTATAACCACGGGCATACGTGTAATACCATTTTTTTACAGAGTTATACTTAACAGCTTCATTAAACATCTTATCAGACTGAACAAATTGTTTGTTCTCTAACAGAGCATACCCCTGCTTGTAAAGACTGTCTGCTTTTATAGGTTTATATATAAATTTTATGCCAGCTTCAATTAGTAAAAATCCAACGACACATAAACATAATCCTGCTATTACAGCCGGAATTATCTTATTTTTCAGCTGATACTGAAAAGACTGCTTATAAGCTTCATATTGTGCAACTGAACGTCTTTCGAAATCTCTAGGAACGTTAATTGATATATCAAGCATTTTTTCAAGCTTTGATGCAAGCTGTCTCGCTGGTATTTTCTTTATTACCTTTTCAATTACATCGAAAACAGCATCATCTGTAAACTCGTTTTTTGCGATTAACTCTTCAATAGCTACACGAAGATTTAGTGGATATTCATTAAGATTTGTTTTAAATAATTCGTATTCACTTTCTGTGAGAGAATTTTTAGGCTTATCTGCTTTTAATTTTCCAGATTCAACCCCAGCACTTTTTTTCTTCTTTTCAACTTCTACAGTTTCGACATCCGAAAATCCAGGTATGTCAAAGTCTGTATCAAGTTGAAAATCATCTTCGCCGTCGCTATCCCCTGTTACAGGGAAATCATCAGCTGATATCGAAGAAGGGCTATCAGAAAAGTCCAGTCCATCCATGTCAGAAATATCAAATGTCAACATTTCCTCGGATTGATCTGTATTAACTTCATCCAACGGCTCTGTATCTGTCTGCTCTGAGCTTATATCGTCTAACTCAGGTATGGCAAAATCTTCAGCTGAAGTCTCAGTAAAATCTTCGGACTGCACATCTGTACTTTGTAACTCATCGTTTACTGCATCTTCAACCTGTATATCATTAGGCTGAGATTCATCCTCTGTTGTACCATCATTGGCTTCTGAACTTGCATCAAAATCAGGTAAATCAAAGTCACTCAGTGAAATATCTTCAATCGAATCATTATTACTGGTCTCTGCACTTTCACCTTCCATATCTGATTCGGAAGAAGTATCAGAGAAATCACCTAAATCATCTGATAAAGTTTTATCTGTATCATCCTTTGTATCAAGCTGTATATCATCAAGCTCACTTAAATCATCTAATATATTATCATCGGCCAGGGATGAAGACGATTCACCCTCATCAACTTCAGTATTCAGCTTTTCAAAGTCATCTGGAATACTTCCAAAATCAGTTAAATCTAAATCATCAGACTGAGGTTCTTCTGATAAAGATTCAGAAGTCTCTGAACCATCTGTAAAACTTGATTCATCAGGTAAATCAAAGTTCATATCATCTGGTAAATCAATATTTTCCCCAATGACTTCGTCAGAATCTTCTTTTGTATCTGTATTTTCGACATCTTCATTCTGTAAAGCAGCATCATCTAAACTTTCAGGAGTAAAACTAATATCATTTTCAAAATCTGCCAAATCAGACAAATCAGGTACAGCAGTTATATCATCAAGATTCGTTAAATCAAAATCATCAGTCGGATTTTCATCACTTTCCACACTTTGTTCTGTTAGTAAGTCTTCATATGAATTTGTATTTTCAGAATCAGAATGAGGAGACTCAGGTATTCCAAGAACAAAGTCTTTTGTATCATCATCTTCATAAGTATTTTGAGGTAATGGAACATCAGAGACAACATCCCCTCTCTGTTCCCTTATAGCAGGTTCATTACCAAGTGCTTTTATTAAATTATTAAATTTTTCAAGTTGTTTTAATCCTGGCATTTACCTTAATTTTACTCCATCTTAAAATACTTATCTACAATAACTTTCGGCATTTTATTACATGTCTTTAGTAAGAAGATTTTTGCTATTTTTTTTTCTAAAAATGTCGATAAAAAATACTATGAGAAAGATTCATTTTTTATCTTTAGCTTTATTATGTCTTTTTAATCTTTATGCTTTCAGTCAAACTCAAGAGCTTGATACTTACGATTATAATAATCTTGTCACATCAATAAAGGGAGTTTCAAGTCCATACATTTCAGGAGATTATATTGTTTTTACAGCACAATACAACTCTCGTTTTGTTGGTATTGCATTTGATTTTGAAAACTACAAAACAATACATCCATTTTACCTGCATAAAACTATAAACTATGAAGGAGATATCACTTCATCATGGTACTTCTATATTCTTGAAAAACCCAAAAATATCCAGAAGATATCATACAGACTTGTAATGGACGGATTATGGACTGTAGATCCATATAACCCAAACAGTTACTATAACCGAAGTGATAATACATATTTATCATATATTGACATTCCTTATAGGGACGACTCAATAACAAAAAAAGTTGACGAAACTTTAACAAGATTCGTTTGTATCGAAGAACCAGGTCAAAAAATACGACTTGGGGGTACATTTACTAATTGGGATTCATGGATATATGAAATGCAGGAACTAGAACCAGGAAAATATGAGTTATTTTTACCTCTTCCATCAGGAACATATTATTACTCTTATTACAAAGGAATAACTGCATTTACAGATAAAACAAACCCTGCCAAAGGATATTCATCGGATGGCAGGGTTGTATCTTGTATTACAATTGATTAGTTAGTATTAACGAAATCCACCTAACTGTTGCATAAGCTTAGCCTGCATACCTTTATTTCGGCTAAGCTTTTTCATTGTGAGCTTAGTCTTTTCAAACTGCTTTATAAGCTTATTTACTTCAGCTACACTTGTTCCACTACCTTTTGCAATACGTTTTCTTCGGCTTGGGCCAATAATGAGATGATTTGCACGCTCTTTTTTAGTCATTGACTGAATAATAGCTTTTTGTCGCTTCATTCCACTCATATCAAGCTTACTCTCATCTATTTGCCCTGCAAGACCTGGTATCATTTCCATTAATGATGAAAAACTACCCATCTTTGACACACGATCAAACTGATCAAGCATATCATCAAGAGTAAAATCATTGCGAGCCATCTTTTCTTCAAGTTTTTTGGCATCCTCGATATCGATTGTCTCTTGAGCTTTTTCAACAAGACTTACAATATCACCCATACCAAGAATACGGCTGGCAATACGTTCCGGATGAAACTGTTCAAAATCTTCAGTTTTTTCACCAGTACCAATATAAAGAATAGGTTTATCTGTTATGCTCTTTAATGATAAGGCAGCACCGCCTCTGGCATCAGAGTCAAATTTTGTAAGAATAACACCAGACAAACCAAGCTGTTCATCAAAACTTTTTGCAATATCAACTGCATTTTGACCTGTCATTGCATCTGCAACAAGTATTGTCTCAACAGGATCTACAACTTTCTTTACATCAACAAGCTCTGCCATCATTTCTTCATCAATCTGAAGACGTCCCGCAGTATCTACGATAATTGTATCAAAGCCGTTCTTTTTTGCGTATAAAAGACCTTCTTTTGCAACTTTTACAGCATCTTTTGTTCCATCTTCAAAGTATACTGGAACATTTATTTTTTCACCAAGTTGTTTTAACTGTTCAACAGCAGCAGGGCGAACAAGGTCACAAGCAACCATCATAACCTTGCGTCCCTCTTTAGTAAGCTTTGCAGCAAGTTTATGAGCAGCTGTTGTTTTTCCTGCACCCTGTAAACCTAATAAAAGAACTACAGACTGTGTATCAGGTCCTTTAAGCTGTAAATCAACTTTTGTATCACCCAAGAGTTTAACAATACGGTCATAAATAATCTTTACAAACTGCTGACCTGGATCAACAGCTCGTAAAACCTTTTCACCTTTTGCTTCTTCTATCGTTGCATTTACAAAACGACGTACAACACGTAAGTTTACATCTGCTTCAAGCAAAGCAATCTTTATTTTTTCAACTGTTTCTTCAATATTTTTTTCGGTTATAGTAGATTTACCGCTTACAGTACGTACTATATCACCAAATGTATTAGTAATTTTTTCAAGCATTTATCTTCCCCTGTGTAAGAAGCTCATGTAAAAAATCCATTGGCTGAATTTCTTTATTCAAAATACGATAAAGCCCATCACAGATTGTAAGCTTTAAGTTATACTTCTGCGAAATTTCATGCACATATTTACATGCAACTGCACCTTCTGACAAATATCCAACTTCACCGATACGCGCAATTAAATCATCAAGATTAGTAAAGCGAGAAAGAATATCGGCCTTTATTATATCCTGACCAAAGCGACGGTTTCGACCATATTTTGAGCGACATGTAACATCAAGATCGCCAACTCCAGCTATTGATGTAAATGTTTCGGCATGAGTTGCCCCCATAGCCATACCTAATGTCTGAATCTCATTGAGACCGGCAGCAAGCAAAAGGGACTCTGTATTATCACCAAATACGTCAGAGTGCTCTGAAACTGCATCAAGCATTCCGTATACTACTGCAATTACATTTTTTGCAGCAGCACATATCTGAACACCAATAACATCGAGGCTAGAGTATGCCATAAGCCCTGGAACACGTAATAACTCTCTAAATCTAATCGTGTTTTTAGGATTTTCACTTGCAGCAATCAAACCTGTAAGTTTTCCCATTGCAACTTCTTCTGCATGACTTGGTCCAGAAATATATACAAGGGAATGTCTGTAACACTCAGGCAACTCTTCCTCAAGAGTTTCAAGTATAAGTTTTGGCCCATGTGAAGACTGAATAAACCCTTTAGTAAGGACTCCAATTACAGTTTCGCCATTTTTTATTGATGGAACATCTATAATCTGTGCTGCTGTACTGGCCAAATACAATGAAGGACTTGCGAGAATCAAAAACTCTTTATCACAAGCAACTTCTTTTATATCAGTACTTGCAGTAAGATTATCAGATAAAGGATACCCAGGCAAATACCTTTTGTTTTCATGCTCATTATTAATACAATCAACTACATCCTGTTCACGAGCCCATATCTGAACTTTATGTCCACCACGTGCTATTGCCTGTGCTAAGCCTGATCCCCATGCACCAGCACCAATAACTCCAACATTTTTTGGATCCATACATAACTTCCTTATTAAATATTAATACCAAACGGAAGCTTCATCGTTCCAATCGATAAGCTCTTCTGGATTAAAAAACAGATTTATCTCTCGTTCAGCACTTGCATCACTATCTGATGCATGAATTACATTATGATTAGTATGAGAACAAAAATCACCACGAATAGTACCTGGAGCAGCTTCACTGGGTTTTGTTGCACCAACTATTTTGCGGACAAGCTCAACACAATCATCACCTTGCCATACCATAGCAACAACAGGTGCACTTATTATGTAATTAATAAGCTCATCATAAAATGATTTCCCGTTATGTTCTGCATAATGTTTTGCAGCTAATTCCGGACTAATCTGCATAAGTTTCAAACCGATAAGCTTAAGACCTTTATTTTCAAGTCGTGAAATTACTTGACCAACAAGCCTGCGATTAAGTACGCCAGGCTTACACATTGTAAAACATCTAGTAACCATTTTTTTAGTATACCCTTATTATTTTCATTATTCAACGAAATATCATTGATTATTTAATCTAAGCAGTTTATGTTCAACTTCTTCTATAACATCATCTGGTGTACTTGCTCCAGCTGTAATACCGACTGAGTTAAGTCCGAAAAAATTATCAGGAATCTCATCTTTAGTCTCAATCAAAGCTGCGTGTTTACACAACTTTTTTGCCGTAGTATAAAGACGATTTGTATTTGCACTGTTTTTTCCGCCAATTACAATTACTCCATCAACCTGTTCACAAAGTCTGATTAAAGCATCCTGACGTTCATGTGTTGCAGGACAAATTGAACTAACAATCTCGAGAGCTGGTAATTTACCTTTTAAAACTTTGCTTATTTCATCAAAAGCCGTGATGCTAAAGGTAGTCTGACTTAACAGTACTGCATTTTTAGGTTTATCACAATTATTAAATAAAGCCGCAGCTTCCTGCGCAGTACGTATAAGAATAAACTGCATACTAACACCATTTTTCCTTGCAGCTTCTTCGGCATATCCCTGTATGCCTATGACTTCACCATGATTTTTATCACCAGCGAAAATAATCGTATATCCTTTTTGAGCAAAACCTGCAGCTCTCTTTTGGCTCATTGTCACAAGAGGACATGTTGCATTTACAACCTTACTTCCCCTTTTTCCAATCTGCTCTTCAATTTCAGGTGGTACTCCATGCGCACGAATCAAAACTGTATCTTCTGTTTTTAATATGTCAAAATCACTATTATCCAACACTTTAAGGTTTCGTTTTGCAAGTTTCTCTAATGCGACAGGATTGTGAATTAAAGGCCCAAGCGTGTAAACCTGACCTGAAATATTTTCGTCAAGCGCTGCAACAGCAGCATTAACAGCACGTCTAACACCTGAACAAAAACCTAGTATATCTGCTCTTATAATTTTCATCATTCATAAACATATCAGATATTTTAAACAAAAAAAAGCAGAATGATTAAAAATCATTCTGCTGTCTTTGTATAAAGTAAATTATTTAGATCTGCTCTTCCATCTTAATAACGTTATCAGATACAGGAACTGTTGTAAACTTATGATTTTTACGAACAGCTGCAATAAATGCCGAACTGATAAAGATTGACGAATAACAACCGCTGATAAGACCTACTGTCAAAGCAAGGGCAAAATCATGTATTGTACCTGTAGTAAAGAAATACAATGATAAAACTGCAAATAAAGTAGTAACAGTTGTGATAATAGAACGACCCAAAGTGCCTGTCAAAGCACTATTAAGGATTTCAACAAAGTTCTTTGCTTCTACAAGTTTAATATCACTACGAACACGGTCAAGAATAACTACAGTAGCATTGATAGAGTAACCAATGATTGTAAGAATAGCAGCAAGAGTTGTTGTGCTAAATTCCATCTGACTCCATGATACAAATGAAACCATAATTAATGAGTCATGAATGATAGCAATTACAGCAGCAAGAGCAAAATCCCAATGGAATCTGATCGTTGCATAAATCCAAATTAAAACAAGTGTACACAAAACAAGTAAAATTGAATCACGAATGAGAGATTTACTAAACTGAGCACCAATAAAATCAGATTTAACGATTGCTACTCTATCTGCTCCAAATGTATTTTCGAGAGCTTCTGATGTTAAAGACTGAATAGACTTTCCATTTGCGTCTTTGTTCAATCCCATACGAATCTGATAGCTACGGTTTTCATCAGTACCCAATGCCTTTACATCAGATTCAGCAACAGATTTAAGTGCGTTACGAACATCATCTGCATCAACCTTTACACTCTTATCACTTGCATGTACACGAAGTGGTACTGCAGTAAGAGTTGTACTAACAGCTGAGTTTACAAATAAGCCTTCAGCAGGAATTGCAACATCACTTATTACTTTTGCGTTAACACCTTCTATCTGATTGATTTTTGATGCTAAAGTTCCTACCGTAGCATTATCTGCATAAGCAAAACCAATTGTACGGTTCTCAGCACCAATACCACTAATTACTACATCAAAACCTGCATCACTTGGGTCAACATTTACTGTTGCACTACCTGTATAAGAAAGTTCCATTACTGTTGGTGCAATACGAATCTCTTCAATCATACCAGGCTTAAAATCAAGACCAAAATTTATACCACGTAAAGCAATACTTACAATGCCACTTAAAATAAGTACAGCACTTAAAATAATTGCTGCAGGAAATAACTTACTAAACTGAATAGCCTTTTTCATTACTTAACCCTCCAGCCGATACTTACATTCTTGTGACCGACAACATCTGTGTTAAATTCAAACATAAGACGTGAAACAACAAGAGCAGTAAATACAGAAGAACAAACACCAATTGCAAGGCTAACTGCAAATCCCTGGATACTTCCAGTACCCAGCTGACTTAAGAAAATTGCTGCAATAAATGTTGTAATATTTGAGTCCATGATTGCCCAGAATGCATTATCAAAACCTGATGCAATTGAAGCAGCACGACTCTTTCCATTTCTAAGCTCTTCCTTAATTCGTTCAAAAATGATTACGTTAGCATCTACAGACATACCAACTGTAAGTATCATACCTGCAACACTTGAGAGTGTAAGAGTAAGGTTAAATGCACTTAATACAGCAAACATAATGTACATGTTTAAAACCTGTGCAATAAGAGCATTAAAGCCGGCACCCTTATAATAAATAAGCATAAAACCAAGAATTGCAATGAGACCAACAGCGAGAGCTTTTACAGCCTGTCCAATGGCTACAGCACCTAAAGATGCACCGATTACCTGCTGACTTTCAACTTCAAGAGGAACAGAGAGCCATGCAGTCTGCAATACTTTCTGAAGATTCTGAGCTTCTTCAACAGAAAATCCTGTAATTGCAACCTGGCCGCCACCGATAGCTTCATTAATACGAGCATAAGATTTAACTTTATCGTCGCTGACAATTGCAAGACTTTCACCTACGTGATCCCCTGTAAACTCAGCAAAGATAACTGCACCTTCACTATCGAGAACAAAGTTTACTTCAGGTCTGTTTGTAATGTTATTTGCACTAACCTGAGCACTTTTTACATGTTCACCATCAAGTGCCACAGCTTTTTTTACAACTAAATAACCAACACGCTCATCAAGACCATAGTCGTCTTTTGTATAGTATCCCATAACTTCACAGTCTTCTGGGATTATAGAAGGATCAATCAATTTACCATCTGAAGTAAATGTATTTGCAGCATTGCGTGAATAATAGCTGTTGAAACTAGAAGTTGCTTCACTATCTACAAGACGGAAGTTCAAAATACCTTTACCCATAATAAGTGTATTTACACTTTCACTGTCTGCTGCACCTGGAATTTCAATATAAATACGATCTTCTCCCTGCTGACGAACAACAGGAGATGTAAGACCAAACTTATCAATACGCCCAGTCAAAGTCTCAATTGCCTGAGCCATAGCATCTTTCTTAAACTGCTCAACATTTGCAGTTGCAATTGATTCTTCCTGACTCTTCATAGCAGCATCAAGATCTGCACGAACGATAATATTCATACCACCGCTAAGATCGAGACCCAACTTTACAGAATTGTTATAACGTTTTTTAGCCTTAAGAATTAAATCACGATAATGATCTTCAATCACACCTGATAAGGCAGCCTGACTACCAAAAGCATTTAAAACAGCTTTTACATCATAAACAGAAGGAGAAGCAGGTATTTCCTGTCCCATAGCCTTGTATGCTTTAGCTCTGGCTTTTACATTCTTTTTTGCAGCCTTTACCAGATATGCATAAGAATCATCCAAAACTTCTTCAGGATTTGAGTTAGCGATTGCCATCAAAGCTTTAACTTCATCACTAGCTTTTACAATTGAGTAGTCCTTGATTTTTTCGAGTGAACCAAGTGCTAATGTCTGCTGGTCTTTTGGGGTACGATAGTACCAGCTAATTGAAGGCCACAGAAATGCAAAGCACACAGCAAGAACTACCAGAATAACAATAAAACGGCTTCTTTTATTCATTTTATTTTTTAAACTCCGGCATTTTTATTTTTATTTTTCTTCAGACTTTACTTCTTCAGCAACAACAGTTTCTTCTTTTACTGCTTCTGAAGCTGCTTCAGTCTTTGATTCCTTTTTTGAATTTGCTTTTACAGCATTCTTTTCTACAAGAACAGTTGCAATTGCACTACGGTTAAACTCAAGCTTAACATTTTCGTCAACTTTTACAATGACAGTTTTTTCTTTTGTTGAGCTTACTGTACCATGGATTCCACCGATTGTAACAATCTTATCACCCTTTTTAAGAGCGTTGATCATCTGTTCTGTTTCCTTCTGTTTTTTATTCTGAGGGCGAATAATGAAGAAGTAAAAAATTGCAATGATAAGAACGAATGGAAGTACACTCATTGCAATGCTTTGGCTACCAGTAGCAGCTGGTGCAGCCTGTAATAATGGAATAAATGACATTTTTATCCTTCCTTAGTTTGAAATTTCAAGCTTTATAAAGATAACATTTTACTATATTTACCGTCAAGTTATTTTAAGACCACATATATAACTATATTGATAATATGAAAATATTGCATTTTTCCTTAATTCAGTATTTTGCGGTTTGATACATATTATAAGATTTTTGTGCAGATACAGACTTTTTATACAGTAGTACAAGCTGTTCGTTTTTACACAGCAAATCAATTTTAGCTGCTATTTTTTTATTAATTCTTCAAGTTTTCTATTTAATGAGAGAAGAGATTCGTCAGCAGGTGATATAGCTACAACCTGTTTTAAATAATACTGAGCCTTTTTATACTCTTTTTTTTCAAAATATATGGTATAAAGTCTAAACAAACTGTCTTTATTTCGAGGATTCGCCGTTAAGCTTGCACGTAAATCTTTAAGAATTTCTTCTTCACCAGATGATAAAAAGCTTTTCTCATAATACAAAAAACTTCGAAACTTTGCGTTAGCTGTCGATATATTCTGATCTATAAACTTTTTTGCATCCTGATTTCGCCCTAGCGCAACAAGAGTTTTTAAATATGCCTGCTTACAGTCATCATTATCACTTTGCTCACTATATATTTTTGAAGCTATAGTCCACGCTTCTGTATTTTTTTTTAAGGCAATACAAATATCAAGGTGTACAATCAAATTGGCCAACCAATCGCCATTATTATCAAGGAGACTCAAACTTGCTTTATAAGCTTCGTCCCACTCTTTTCGATTCATAAAGTCATTTACCTGAATCTCTAAAGCCTGTGTATTAGTACTATCGTTTTTTAGTATACGTGCTGCCAGTGCAGAGGCATCATACCCTCCTATTTTAAGCCCTGTATCACTTGAAAGCTGTGCTGCAGCAAGTATTATTTCACCATCATCAGGATAAAGTTTTAAAGCAGTCTCAATAGTTGAAACAGCTGCCGTTATATTACGATTCCAGTCTTTCTGAACTTTTGATCTAAGCAAAAGATAATCTTTCGACTTTGTATCATTTCTAGCGTACATATCAAGAAGCGATGCAGCCCTTATATAATCATTTTTTACAAGAAGTATTCTGGCTCTAAATAATATATACTCATAGTTTTCGCTTTCCTGCTGAAGAATTTTAGCAACAAAAAGTTCTGCATTATCATAATCTTTATTAGCGAATGATGTTTTTGCACAAAGCTTTAATGCTTTTGAATTAAGATTGTTATTGTCGTATATTCTTCGGGCAGTTTCATATGCCTGCTTATAATCACCATTTTTATAGTATGAATCAGCAAGATTATAAAGAAGCTCTTCGCAAGGTTCCTCAACAGACAAGATGCGTAAAAAATAGTTAATCGCTGATTTATAGTTCCCACTTTTTTTTTCAAGGACACCAGACAAATAATTTAATATATAGGAGTTTTCATGCAAATATGATGCACTTAACAAATCATCACGACTAGACTGATAGTAATCATAGCGTGAATCTGACACAACAAGTACAATTGATGGCAGTACAAGCGTTAAAAAATCCGACTTACCGGTACTGTAATCATAGACCCCCATTTTTGAAGACTCAATTGCTCCCTGATAAGGATTTGCAACATTTACCTCAGGAAAAAACAGTTCAGTTGAATTTATTTTCCAACACAACTGCAAAATCGAAGATGCAATATTTGCCAGTATATTATTCTTTTCTGCATATGATGAATCATTTGTACGCCTTAATATCGTTAGAGCTGATTTCAAAGATAAAGGAGAACCATTTTCGATAAGATCCATTACAGACTCATCAACTCCATAAAAAAAAGATTTTACCACAGGTTGAGTAACAGCAATAGCAGTACCCTGTTCTGCAATAAAATCTTCAGAACTTTGCTGAGACAGTTCAGGATCTTCAACTTTTTCCTCTTGCTTTGGAGTTGATGCACAGGAGAACAATAATACCAAAAAACACAGTACAGATATTCTTCTGACATGGTTTAATATCATCCCTCTATATCCCCAGTCACTGTATCTGTTTCATCTGTAGAGTCATCCAACGTATCTTTATCATATGGAAAATGATTATGAGGAAAACGTTGATAAAAATATAAAATAACAAGCAATAAAGCAGCGACAAGAAAAAAAACAAACCACCAGTGACCAACACTATCATTAAATGAAAACTTAACTAAATCACTAGAAAATGCTAAAAACAAAATACCAAGAAAAATTAATAAAATCGACGGAAAAGCATAAACAATACGAATGCGACGGTATGTGTATATGCACGTAATTATAAGGTAAACACCGCCTAAAACACACAAAATCGGCCAAAACTTAATTAATGCTTCTGGATCAGATGATGCAGAAAGACACATATGAAGACAACCAAAACTAGTTATCAATAATCCCAAAAAAAATAACTGAACCCTCTTTACGTATGTTGTCGACAAGCAAAACATAGAACATCCAAACGAAGTAACTAAAAAACCAAGCATGAAAATTGTCACATCAAAATTTGCATGTAAATGCATTATAAAAGAAGAAACAAGTGTACAAACCGCAGCACAGGCAATCAAAATCAAATTAGCTAATGGTACTGTAATTTTCTTCATAGAGTCTCCAGTGACAAAAAAAAGATTAAACCCAAACTATTATAGAATACACTAATTTTCTACCTCTTGCCAATAACAAAGTACTTTGTTACATTTAAAATATGTATTTGAAAATAAAGATATGCTTAATACTTATCCTCATTTCACTGTTCATATCTTGCAAAGACAAGACACCTGCTGTATTAAAAAAAAAGCGTTTTGAACAGACACAAACAGAACTCAAATTATTACTTGAGGATGCACATCTAAACCCTCAATCAAAATATGCTGTTATTAATCGCATTGCAAACAATATGTACGCAGCAAAAGACTATAACAGTATGATTTTATTTTTAACAGAGTGGGTCGAAAATCACCCTGAAGACAAATACAACGCATATTGGCTTCTGCTGGTAGCATCAAATTATCTTGAAAACAATGCAGAACCTGTAGCGGAATATTATTTTGAACGTATATTAAAGAATTATCCAGACTTAATTGTTCAAGGCAAATCAATTCATTTCACTTGCCTTCAGCATCTTATCCAGATTAGCAAAAGTGCAGCAAACCGAATATCTTATTTTAACCAGCTTGTAGCACAATTTCCCTCATATGTAAGTATAACAGAAATGTATGTCCGCCTTGCGCAGGAATATGAAAAGGAAGGAGAATGGAACCAGGTTCTAAAGTCATACTCACAATTTTTAGAGCAGCCAGATGCTTCCACAATCCAAATTGCAGGTATACCAGATGCATATACAAAAGCAAGACAGATGGTTGATTTTTCAAACTCATCAAAAGACTGGACTTTTGAAAGTTTAAGTGCATTAGAAAAAGCCGTTAAGACCGCTATTTCAAACTACAATTGGAGGGCACTTGATAAATACAGGTCTAAAGTAAACTTTTTTGCTATGAGCTGGAAAAGTTCTGAATCAGATGCAAACGCATTGGAAAGTTTTTCGATGCGAAACTTTATGTTAGGTAACCGCATCAGATACAGTGAGTATCTAGATGAATCATCAAATCCAACCGAAGCATATCTACGCTCGACAGGATGGAGTACATATATAAATGTATGGTATCTGTATTTTCGTAAGGTAAATTTTCCTGTCGACCCTGAAATACACGGACGATGGGAATGGGCAGGAATATACTTTGGTGAAAAACTTTGATAAAAAGACTATTTTTTACATTAACAGCTTTTATCATTTTTCCATTCATAGCCCAAAGTTCTCCACAAGTATATACAGAAATAGGTGGTATATCTGTATCTGAAGAGAGCTGGGCTCAAGATAAAATTTCATATTACATAAATGTTTTTACCCAAAACTTTGGTAAAACACAGCTATACAACTCTTTAGACAAGAGCGAATACTTACGGCTTTACATCAGACAGGAATTAAAAAAACGTAATATGCCTACTGCTTTGGAGTATTTACCCTTTGTTGAGTCAGAATACACATCAACAGCAATTTCAAAAAGCGGTGCAAAAGGACTATGGCAATTTATGGATAATAGCATGGCCCCATTTCTAAAAAAGACAGATTGGTATGATGAGAGATATGATCCCTGGAAAAGTACTGATGCAGCCTTAACAAAGCTCCAGGATAATTACAAAATGTTTAATGACTGGCCACTTGCAATTGCAGCTTACAATTGTGGAGCTGGAGCAATGAAAACCATATTAAAAAAAACAAAAAATAAATCATTCTGGTATATTGCTCAAAACAACCTGTTACGCGATCAAAGTGTACAGTACGTACCAAAACTGCTAGCAGTATGTGAACTTGCACAAAACAGCGAAAAATATGGTATTACGATACCAGAGCCGTCTACAAACCCATATTTTGCAGATTTTGACTATATCGAAACATCTTATTCAATTTCACTCACTCGACTTGCAGCAGAACTGCGAGTTAATCCAGATACATTACGAAATCTTAATACAGCATTACTACATGACTGTACTCCTCCTGACTGTAAGTATCAGCTCCGTCTTCCTCCTGGGCTTAAGAGCTCTGCTCAAATTGCATTAAATTGTATTTTACAAAACGAAAAAAATGTTACTTATTTTAGCTATAGTGTTAAAAGGGGAGACACATTATATTCTCTTTCAAAAAGATACAAAGTTTCTATTGAAGAGCTATATTCAATAAACAATATAGAAGATAGCTCCACCATATCTGTCGGAAAAATACTATATATTCCCCAAAAAAAACGCCGATAAAATAGGTGTATACATACATATAATCGGGTAATAAATGAAAATCAACCGTTTTTTTTCACTAATCCTGCTATTAACAGGCTCTAGTATATTTGCAGAGACTAAATCAACACTCTCGTCAACAAGTACAGTAAACTGGAATAAATTGTACTTTAACTCATCAGTAAGTCTTGATACACAAAAGGCAGGCATTACCCTTCCTTCAGGCAAGAAAGCAGCAGCAAACAAAATAGAGATGGAACTACCTATACTTATAAAGGACCCTCTCTTATCACTATATGTAAGCTCTGACCAGCAGCTTGGAGACATGGTATTTAACGAAACAATTACATTGGAACAATTAACAGACATTATCAGTGAATGTAAGCGAACACCTGGTGTTTTTGCAGAAGGAACAACAGTTTTACAAATGCAGCATATAATTGACCTGAAACAAATATCTTCTCTTATGATAAAACATCACATTCCGTATAAAAACACAAAACCCATCAAGCAGATTTCATCACGACCATATACAGGTATCATAATTGATGCAAGAGGTTCTCTACCTGTTCATGGTGAGTTTATAAGCGATAAAACGTATCCATGTTTTTTTCCAATTATCTGGAACGAAAATATGGATACAATATATGAACGCAATATGGGTTCACCTGAGTTAGAAAAACAGCAAGGAATGATTTTATACGACTGGTCTGATGATGAATCAAGATATAATGATCGCATAGGTGTTGATCCAATGCATATTACAGCACGAAAAGTCTACGGACAATTTAGGACAGATCCTGTAATTTCAAATGAAGATGCTTTGCGTATACTCACAGTCCCTGAAAACATGAATCTTTTAAGAGATGGAAAGGTTGTAATCCTCGTTGAAAAGGAGAACCTTATAAGACCTGTTAGTTCTCCTGAAAAATCAGAATCATATTACACAGCTTACAGAACTTTACGCGAGTATCTTCATAACAATACTCTTGAAGAACCTGAAATCGAAGATACCTTCAAGGGGATACAGATTAGATATGATTTAAAATTTGCAGCAGACAGTGCAACTTTGTTAGACACAGAACTGCCTAAAATCAAGCTCTTGGCTGACTCATTAAAGAAAATTAATGAAAACAACGCCTTCACAATCTTAGTAGAAGGGCACACAGCAGACATTAATAAGCCTGATGGACAAATGCAGCTTTCAGTTGAACGAACTCAGTCAATAATACGGGCACTTGTTGCAAACGGTCTTGATTCATCAATATTTACATTCAAAGGATATGGAGGAACTAAGCCAATAGCATCAAATGAAACTCCTGAAGGACGAGCTCAAAACAGGCGAGTTATTATAACAGCACAACCAAAGGCCACTTACATAAAAAAGCAATAAGCACATGTAATGAATATGTGTATAAAACATATTCATTACCTCTTATTTTACCCGATAAGTTTTGAAAGTAAACAGACACCCTCAACCATTGCTTCGTGCTCATTTGGAGCAATACGGGCATACAGTGAGTCAGGTGTATCATCTGGCAGCACAGGAACCTTTTTTTGAACAAGGATTTTACCTGTATCACATCCCGAATCAACTAGATGAACTGTACAACCACTTTCTTTTTCACCTGCGGCTATAACAGCTTCATGAACATGATGTCCCCACATACCTACTCCACCAAATTTTGGCAAAAGTGCAGGATGTAGATTTACAATACGACCATCATATTCATTTATAATTTTTCCAGACAATACAGTAAGCCATCCAGCTAGAACAATAGCATCACAACCAAAACTTTTTGATACATCACAAGCAGCATCCGAAACTGCTATACGTTTTAACTCTTTGGATGATACTTTTGCTTTTTCTGCACCCATTACAGCAAATGGACTACAGATTTTTGTTTCGATACCAGCATTTTTAGCCCTTACAAGAGCATAAGCATTTTTTGTATCGCTTATTACAACAGCAATATGATAAGGACATGTTTTATTTGCTTTTTCATAATCAATCAAGGCTTGTAAATTAGTACCACCGCCACTTACTAAAACTGCAATATTCATAGTTCTCCTGTATAAAAAAAGAGTTTGCACAGCAAAGCACAAACTCTTTTTCATTAATTTTTATACAAATTATTCAACAATTTGAGTTGCTATATGAGAACCCTTTGTCTCACCAGAAAGTTCAACATTACTTTTTGCAACATAACCAATCTTATAAGCTTTCATATCTGGAAGATTATGCATTGTATATTTTGAAGCATTATCATTAAAGTATTTTGCAATTTCATCAGCCTTATCAGAACTTACAGCCATTACAAAACCAATACCCATGTTAAATGTTCCAAATACACTTTCAGGATCCGCACCACGTCTAATAAGCTCATTAAAGATAGGTGGCATTTCCCAGCTACCTTTTTTGATTACAGACACAAGCTGACTGTTTTTTGGATACATACGTGGAACATTTTCATAAAAACCGCCCCCAGTAACATGAACCATTCCATGAACAGCCTTACCAAATTCCTTTAATGCAGCCATTACAGGACGAACATAAATACGAGTAGGTGTTAATAAAACTTCACCTATTGTCTTTCCTGTATCTTTGCCATCAACAACAAAAGGAGTATCAAAATCAGTTACGAGCTTACGAATTAATGAATATCCATTTGAATGAGGACCTGTTGAAGATAAACCGATAAGTACATCACCTTCAGCTATTTCCTTACCAGTAATCATCTCATCTTTTTCACCAAAACCAACACCAAAGCCTGCCAGATCATACTTACCTTTATCATAAAAACCTGGCATCTCTGCAGTTTCACCACCTAAAAGAGCACATCCAGCATCAACACAACCGTCTGCAACACCTTTTACGAGCTCTCCTGCAACTTTTGCACTTAATTCGCCACAAGCTACATAATCAAGAAAAAAACTTGTCTGGACACCGCTACAAAGAATATCGTTAACACTCATAGCAACACAGTCAATACCAACTGTATCGTATTTACCAAGCTTAAAGGCAATATCAAGCTTAGTACCTACACCATCGGTACCACTTACAGCAACAGGATGCTTTAAACCTGCTGGGATTTCAAACATTCCGTTAAAGCTTCCAAGTTCAGTTAAAAGACCTGGTATAGCAGTACGTTTTGCATGTACTTTATACTCATTAACTGCTTCGTAGCCTTCTTCAACATCAACGCCAGATTCTTTGTAATCGATCATATATACTCCTATTGGGATTACCAATATAAAAAGTTTTATTTGTTGTAAATTGTTTTACCGTTAAGTTCACCAGGAACACTTATAGGATACTCACCTGTAAAGCACCCCTTACAAAAACCATAACTGTCAGGATTAACCTGACGACATGCCTCTAGCATTCCTTCTCCACTTAAAAAAGCGAGAGAATCAGCACCAATTTTCTGACGTATTTCTTCAACATCAAAATTAGCACTAATTAATTCGCCACGTGAAGGAGTGTTAATACCAAAATAACAAGGAAACTTTACAGGAGCACTAGAAATACGGAAGTGAACTTCTTTTGCACCTGCCCTGCGTAAAATCTGTACAAGACGACGACTTGTAGTACCGCGCACAATAGAATCATCAATCACGATTACTCTTTTATCCTTCACATCACAAGGAACTGCATTTAGCTTTACAAAAACCATATTTTCACGTTCCTTTTGTGTTGGAGCAATAAATGTACGTCCTATGTACTTATTTTTTACAATACCAGTGGCATAAGGTATGCCGCTTTCCTTTGCATATCCCACTGCAGCACCAATACCTGAATCAGGAACACCTATAACAACATCAGCAGGAACTCCACTTTCTTTTGCAAGTTGAGCTCCCATATAATAACGAGCCTGCTGAACCGGTATTCCGTCAATAATACTATCTGGACGAGCAAAATATACATATTCAAAGATACAAGTTCGCTTTGAAGTATGTTCACCAAACTCAAAGCTTAAAACTCCATCATCATTGATTATGATAATTTCACCAGGATTAATATCACGAACAAACGAACCATTTACAGCATCAATAGCACAGCTTTCGCTGGCAAGAATCCATCCGCCTGTTTCAAGTTTACCTAAACAAAGAGGTCTAATACCATTTGGGTCACGTGCACCAATAAGACAGTTTTCTGTCATAACTGCAAGAGCAAAGCTTCCCTTTATCATCTGTATAGTATCGGTAAGCGCTCTTTCGAGCCCCTTTTTGTATGATTTTGCAATAAGTTTAACGATAACCTCTGTATCTGAAGTTGACTGAAATGTAGAACCAGTTTCTTCAAGCATCTCACGCAGCTGTTCATAGTTAATAAGCTGTCCGTTATGTGCTACTGCAATAGTACCAAGCTTAGAGCTCTGAACCATTGGCTGAGCATTTTCGATTGTACATGATCCTGCTGTAGCATATCTTACATGACCTAAAGCAATACGCCCTTGAAGTGCAGACAGATTTTCAGGCTTAAATGCGTCTGCAACAGCACCTAAAGCTTTATGAACTTTAACTTCAGTACCATCACTGACAGCAATACCTGCACTATCCTGACCACGATGCTGCAATGAATAAAGACCATAATAAACCTTTTGAGCAGCATTATACTCAGCAGCAGAATATGGATTTTCAGCATCTTTACTGGCCGGCTCATCAGAGACTTTTGAAAGGGTCTGAAATACACCAAAAACACCGCATTCATCGCGAAGTTTATCTTCTTCTTCTTCAAAAATTGCTTTTTCTTGTTCTGTCATCAGTTAAACCTGTATACATAATAATTTATAAAACAAAAAACGTCGTCTTTGTATTTTTAGACGACGCTATACTAAATCTATTTAAAGTTCTACTCCAAATCCACCGTTTTGTTCTACATCAAGAGCAAGCTTTTTACGAAACTCAATCAGCTTTGCTTTTAGTTCAGGATACTTTACTGCAAGGATTTGTACTGCAAGATATGCAGCATTTTTTGAATTTCCGATACCAACAGTTGCAACTGGTATCTGAGAAGGCATCTGCACGATAGATAAGAGAGAATCCATACCGGCAAGACCATTTGACTTTCCTGGATTTACACACTCAAGAGGTACACCAATAACAGGCAATACTGTTTCAGATGCAATAACACCAGGAAGCGCAGCTGCAAGTCCTGCACCTGCAATAATTACTTCACAACCTTCTTCTTCAACTTGTCTGATTGTCTTAATAAGGAGAGAACCTGAGCGGTGAGCAGATATAATATATGCCTTAAAATCAACTCCAAACTCACGCAAAACATCTGCTGACTTTTTCATTGTTTCTGAGTCTGATTTTGAACCAAAGAATATTGCAACTTTCATAGAGACCTCCGCAATTTACAGCTTTGTGCATACGGCGGCGTACATGTTTCCACAAAAAAAAATGGAATACTTACCAAAGCTCATAGTCGGTTATAAGTGGGTAACCGGTAGAAACGCCCTGCCCCATTGCTGCAGGAATTATACGAGCCGTCGTGATGTGAATATAGCATAATGAGTAATTTGTATCAATATGTTGTGTATTTTGTGTCTTTTTATATAAAACTACACTAGCTGTGATTAATGGTGGGATATTATCAAAAACAATATTTTGATAAAAAAAGCTGAAAAACCGTACTCAGCATTAAATATAAAAAAAACTTTTATTATAAGGCGTTAGGGTGTAATCTAAATATATGCCAATAGTATCAAACACAGTTAACACTTTTAGTAAACATCATTTTATTTTTAGAGAAAAATCAATTATCCTTCAAAAAGACGGATCTCTTCCAGCACTCAGCACAATGCATCTTTGCATCGAAAATAGCATAGCATCAGACTGGTTTACAGATACAGACTACAGCTATACAGGGATTATGCTTGAAAAAAATGCACCAGAACCAAAAGGGTGCATTGAAAAACCTTTGAGACAGTACTTTGATGAAATAAAATCAGACGAACAGCTTCTCACAAAAGTCACAAGAGCAAAAGGCCTCTTTAATTTCAGGGCAACAAAAAGATTCTGTTCATATTGTGGTGCAGAGCTTACAGATGACGAACGTTTTACAGCCCGAACATGTACAGAGTGCGGCAGACAGTTTTTCCCACAACTTGAGCCTGCTGTCATTACTCTTGTTCGTAAAGGTAACAGTGTTTTACTTGCAAATCACACAAACAGAGATAAAACAATGTGGGCTTGCCTTGCAGGCTTTGTTGAAACCGGCGAAAATTTAGAGCACGCAGTGAAACGTGAGATATTAGAAGAAACTGGCATAAAAATCAAAAACTTAAAATACTTTGGCAGTCAGGCCTGGCCATTTCCTGATCAGCTTATGCTTGCTTTTACTGCAGACTATGATGAAGGTGAATTAAAAATACAAAAAGATGAGCTAAAAGAAGCCAGATGGTTTACAAAAGAAGACCTTACATCCAATCCTTACCCACCCCCAGGAAGCATTGCCCATGAGCTTATAATGGATTTTATAAACAGCAGATAAAAAAAAGGACCGTAAACTGACCTTTTTGATTAGTTTACGGTCCTTATAATAATAAAATTATTTTTCAAACATCCATTTCAAAACATTCTGGATATTTTTATCCCAATAATCCCAGGTATGACCACCTTCGCTCTCATTATATGTAAGGCATGCGTTACGTTCATTGAGCTCGTTCTTTATCTTTACGTTTAAAGGATAAAGAGAATCCTCTGTACCACAACACTGGTAAAGAGCAGGAATAACACCTTCGGCAGCACACTTATCATATAAGTGCATAAGATCAGAGTCACTCCCCTTAAGCTTTTCAGGTTCCTTCAAAATATCATTCCATTTAATGGGATGATTGTCAGCACCAGACATATTCATTTTATACAGCTCAGGTAAGTCTAAAGCACCTGACATACTGGCAGCCTTAATATAGCTACCAGGATTGTTAAGAGCAATATACCATGAGCCGTAACCACCCATTGAAAAACCGGCAATATAAGTATCTTCTCTTTTTCGAGATACAGGGAAAATACTTTTTACAAGCTCAGGTAACTCCTTTGATACATATGTATAATAAGAGCCACCATGATTCATATCATGGTAAAAACTATTTTCAACAGATGGCATGATTAAAATACAGCCATACTTTTGTGCATATCGTTCAACATTACTAAATCTTGTCCATGAGTGGCAGTTACCAAAGGCACCATGTAAAAGATAGACAACAGGCAGTCCCTGATCATATCCATACTTTTTCTTTACATCATCATTAATAATCTGCTCATTTCCCTCTGGAGTAGGAATAACAGCTGTAATAGTCACATTAGTAAGCAGCGCATTACTAAACATATTCGCAGTAAGAATCATTTTTATTTCCTTGCAAGAGCTTCTGCATTAAGCTCAACATTCTTTTTTGTAAGTGGATAAATTACAGCAAAAGCAATAATAAACAAGACATAACCTACAACAGGAACAAGACATGTAATATTGTAAATACCATTAACTACATCAGTATCAAAAGCTGTTGCAGCTGAATAGCCGACTATTGAAAGCAAAAATCCTGTTAAACCAGAAGCCGCAGCCTGACCTAGCTTACGGGCAAATGAATACATTGAATAAACAGTACCATCTGAACGTTCACCAGTCTTTAACTCAATATCGTCGATTACATCTGTAATCATTGCCCAGCAAACAAGAGAAAATAATGCTATACCAATATAGCCGATTGTATAGAAAACAAACCAAACAAGAACAGACTTTGTATGAAGCACAAATAATACAAAAAGAGCTAATACACTAAGAACACTACCAGCAAGTGTTAATTCCTTTTTACCCACTTTGTCAGCTAAAGAAGCAGTAAATACAGTAAAGGCAAAGGTAATGATTGTACCTAAAAGAGTAGCAATTGAAAATGCACTGGCACTGCCAAAATAATTTGGATATATATATGCACCTGTACTTGTTAACGAAAGCTGTGTTAAAAGCATCAAAAGAGATGCAATGATTATTCCTATCAAAGAGCGACTCTTAAATAAGATCGCAAAAATAGCTTTAAATGAAAACTTAGTTTTTATCTGTTCAACCTTCACTCGTTCTGTTGAAAGCTTATAACACAGTAAATAACAAATAACCATAAGAACAGCAATTACAACAGAAGCTACAGAAAGTCTTGTAGATGAAAGAACTGTTTTACCAGCTTCGTTCTTATAAAAAACAATCATTGGAAGAATAACACCAACAATCATGATACCAACAGTGGCACCTATTGTACGCCATGTGGAAAGAGAAACTCTGTCCTTTGGTTTATCAGAAATTGCTGAAGCCATAGAACCGTAAGGGATATTAATTGCTGTATAACAAACGCTACCCCATAATATATATGAAAAGAACATCCAGAAAACTTTGAATGTCATAGACATGTCTTTAAACCATACAGGGAACAACAAAACAGTTGCTACGGCAATAGGACCACAAGCACGTCTTAACCATGGAGTAAACTTACCTTTCGCAGTAGGTCTGCTTCTATCTACAATCTGCCCCATTGTAACATCTGTAAATGCATCAACAACACGACCAAGCATCATCATTAAGCCAACAAGACTTGCCGAAACACCCATTGTATCTGTATAAAACTTTAAAAGAAATACAGAGGAAATAACAAAAGTCAGATTATTTGCCATATCACCAAAGGCATAACCAATCTTATCAATTAAACCAAATTTTTTTTCAGAATTGTCCATAAAACACCATAATATGTATTATTTATATGTAAACGTTTACACATAAATAATACATATTGTTCGTGTAATTTTCAAGAAAAAATATACTAATATTTTACATTTCTTTATTATTCTTCTTCACCTATTTCTATACATTAAGTCTTTTATTATAAAATTACTAAATGCAATATTGCCATCGTTGATACTTTTCCTAAAAACATATAGGATAAAACAATACAAAAGCGAAGATATAAAACATACAGGAGAAAATAATGGCACAGTTTGAAGCCGGTCAGGAAATTGAAACAACAGTAGTTCAGATATCTAATGATACAGTATTTATTGATTTAGGCCTTAAAAGCGAAGGTTTTGTAGATAAAGGCGAATTTATTGACGAAAACGGTAATTTAACAATAAATGAAGGAGATAAGATCAAGGTATACTATCTTTCTTCAAACCGCGATGAACTTCATTTTACAACAAAGCTTTCAGGTGAAAAAGCAAGTAAATCTATGCTTGAAAGCGCATTTAAAAGTGGACTGATTGTTGAAGGTCATGTTGAAAAGGAAATCAAAGGCGGATATGAAGTTAAAATCGGTGACTCAAGAGCTTTCTGTCCATACTCACAGATGGGATTCCGTAATAGAGAAGAAACATCAGCATATGTAAACAAACACGTTTCTTTTATCATCACAGAGTACAAAAATGATGGAAAAAACATCATAGTTTCAAACCGTCGTGTACTTGAAAACGCTGAAAATGAAAAACTTTCAAAGCTTTCCCAGTCACTCACAGAAGGAACAATTGTAAAAGGAACTATAAAATCAATACAGAGCTATGGTGCTTTTGTTGATATTGACGGTTTTCAGGCTTTACTGCCAGCTTCTGAAGTATCACATCAAAGAATCAATGACCTTAACACAGTATTAAGTGTAGGTCAGACAATCGAAGCAAAGATTATAGGCACAGACTGGGATCGCCAGAGAGTTTCAGTGAGCCTCAAAGCATTAGAATCTGACCCATGGGATAGCGTAAAGGATAATTACAGTGAAGGTGACAAGTTTACAGGCAAAATCGTACGTATTGCAGCCTTTGGACTTTTTGTAAACATTGGCGAAGGTATTGATGGCCTTGTTCATATATCAGAGCTTAATGTAAAAAACAACACAAATCTTAACAAGGTTTTTAAAGTTGGGGATACAATCGACGTTGTAATTCAAAAGATTGAAGCTGAAAACAAACGTATTTCTTTAAGAAAGGCAACAAGTGTTCAGCAGGATGATGACTCTGCTTCATACCTCAATAACCAGAAGGATGATGGTGAAACTTACAACCCATTTGCAGCTCTTTTAAAAAAATAATAAAACAACAGTTTAACAATACGTCGAGTCAAAGCACGCTAGCGTTTAAAGCCATGTAAGAGCAAAAGCTTTTCATGGCTTTTTTTTAATCAAAACATTTATAAAAGCATTAAAAGCTCATCTTCGCTAAGATTCCGATATTCTCCACTTTTAAGATTATCATCAAGAGTAAGATTATTAATTGCAATTCGCTTTAAGTATATGACTTCATTACCACATTCAGCAAACATCCGCTTTACCTGATGAAACTTACCTTCGCTTATTGTTAAGTTACACTCAGTATCTGAAATCCATTGAACTTTTGCACTTTTTGCAACGAATGCTCCCCCGTGTTTACCAGGTCCAACATTAAGACCGTAAAAAAAAAGCATTTGTACAATTATCCATCTGTTCTTTAGTATAAGGATGCGAAAGCCGTACATAATATGTTTTTGTATGATTATATAAAGGACTTGCCAGTTTATGACTAAACTGTCCGTTAGTTGTTAAAAGCAAAAGACCTTCAGTATCCTTATCAAGTCTTCCAACAGTATGTAAAGGAGATAATCCATACACATTGCGATCTTCACTCTTTACTAACGTCAAAACATTAGGATTAAGCCCCCCATCAGCATTAGTACAGGTAAAACCTGAAGGCTTATTCATAATAATATATATATCCTTAGCATATAAAACAGTCTTACCATCAACAGTAACTTTACTACAGTCTGGATTAAGCTCAAAACCTTTTTCAAAACAACGTTCATCATCTATTAATACTACATGAGATTTTATAAAGGCCTTTACATTACGTTTACTGGTAATACCTGCCCGTATCAGATACTGAGCAATAGTTATGCTGTTATATGCCAAGATTAAGTTCTCCGGCTATTTTTCGGGCAGAAGGCGTTGCCGCAAGTCCCCCCTTTCCTGTCTCTTTTAAAGATAAATCCATCATATTACCAACATTGCGCATAGCATCTATTACTTCATCTGCAGGAATTTTGGGCTCGATACCTGCTAAAGCCATATCGGCACAGGATAATGCATTTACAGCTCCAATAACATTTCGCTTGATACAAGGAACTTCAACAAGCCCTGCAACAGGATCACATACAAGTCCTAATAAATTTTGAAGGCTAAAACCTGAAGCATTTACTATTTTTTTCGCATCCCCACCCTTTAAGTATACAAGACATCCTGCGGCCATTGCACTTGCAGAACCAATTTCAGCCTGACAACCACCTTGTGCACCTGATATACTTGCCCTTAAAGCTATTACCTGTCCAATTCCTGCAGCAACAAACAGAGCATCAATTATTTTATCTTCACTAATATTATTTTTATTTGCATATGGAATTAAAACAGCTGGCAAAACACCGCAACTCCCGGCCGTAGGAGAAGCAACAATACGTTTCATACAGGCATTTGACTCTGCAACCTGTAAAGCAGTCTTTATAACCTCACCAATAAACCCACCGCAAATGGAATCCCCATTTTTAATGTAACTGCTGTATATACCACCATCTCCGCCAGTAAGCTTACTTGATGACTTAGCATTAGGATCATAGCTAGTACAGCTGTTAATCATAGCGTTCCACATCGTCTGCATTTTTCTATATTGATTTTCAGCCGATAATCCGGACTCTTTAAGATCATCATTTCTCACAGCCTGGGCAAATGAAATATTTTGAGCAATACACAAATCTACAATACATTGTAAAGAATTAAATGACATACTATTCTCCGTTGATATATGTAACCTTTATTATACCTTTGTGATTTTCAATTTTTTTAATAAGCTCATCACAAATATGCTGGTCTGTTTCAAGAACCATAACAGCATAACCACCTTTACTATTACGATACAAATGCATAGTTGCAATATTTATACTGTACTCATACAAAATATTTGTTACAAAGGCCACATGTCCTGGCAAATCAAAATTATGAACAACTAAAGTATGCATCTCACCGCTAAAGTTTACATCAATACCGTCAATTTTATTAATCATAATACGTCCACCTCCAATTGAAGATGCCTGTATTACAATTTTTGCACCAGACTTTCCCTGTAACGTTATAACAGCTGTATTTGGATGTGCATCCGCTAAATCATCAATGCGCGAAAAAAAGATTCGTAAGCCTTTTTCTTTAGCAAGTTCAAGACTCGAAGCTATGCGGTCATCATCAGCTTTATATCCCAAAAGACCTGCACATAAAGCTTTATCAGTACCATGCCCTCTGCCAGTATCTGCAAACGATCCGTATAAACCTATATCTGCAAAAACAGGCTCATCCTGTAAAAGTTTACGGCTCATTAAACCAATACGAACAGCACCTGCTGTGTGCGAGCTTGAAGGTCCTACCATAACCGGGCCTAATATATCAAAAAGATTCATAACTAATTTCCTGTGATAAATATTACAGTGAAGTCAAAAACAAAAAAAGCCATATTGAAGAAAAAAATTCAACAATATGGCTATGATGTTTAGTTATAAACTATATTGACAAAGCTTACTATTATGCCTTAAAACCATCTACTCCAGTTAAATCCAAAGTTGCAAATAAATCATCAATGGTTTCTTTTCTGCGGATTTGAACAACGCTACCGTCAGTACGCAACAAAAGTTCTCCGCATCGCAGTTTACCGTTATAATTAAAGCCCATTGCTCTTCCATGAGCACCTGCATCATGGATAATAAGAATATCTCCAGTATTAATTTCAGGTAATTCTCGCTGAACAGCAAACTTATCACAGTTTTCGCAAAGGCTTCCTACTACATCATAAACATGATCCTTAGGATCATTTTCCTTTCCACTAACTGTAATTTCATGATAAGCACCATACATACCAGGCCTCATTAAATCAGCCATACAGCTGTCTGTTCCAATATACTCACGATAAATATGTTTTTCATGAACTGCCTTTGTAATAAGATATCCATATGGTCCTGTTATAGGTCGGCCACACTCAAATGTAATCTTTAAGGGATCAAGACCTGCTTTTACAATCTTTTCATCGTAAATTTTTCGTATACCCTTTGCAACATAGTCAAGATCAACACCCTTTTGCCCCGGACGATAAGGGATTCCTATACCGCCACCTAAGTCAACAAACTCTATATTTACACCACATTTTTCTTTTACTTCAATACAAAGATCAAAGATTATATCAGCAGTATCAATGAAAAACTCAGGATTAAGCTCATTTGAAGCAACCATTGTATGTAAACCAAAATGCTTTACACCTTCTGCCTTACAAACTTTATATGCCTCAATAAGCTGGTCACGAGTTAAACCGTACTTTGCTTCTTCAGGTTTACCAATAATTGCATTACCACCTTCCTTTAATGGACCTGGGTTATAGCGGAAACAGATTGTATCAGGAAGTTTACCCAGACATTTTTTTAGATAAGCTATATGAGTAAAATCATCAAGATTAATAATATTACCTTCTGCATATGCATACTGATACTCTGAAGAAGGAGTCTCGTTTGATGTAAACATAACATCCTGACCTTTTATACCAGACAACTTACATAACATAAGCTCAGGAAGGCTTGAACAGTCCGCACCACAACCTTCACTTGCCAGCACTTTTAAAATATATGGATTTGGGCAAGCCTTTACTGCATAATATTCTTCAAATGCAGGAAAAATACTGAATGCTTTTTTAAAATAACGTATGTATTCTCTTATTGCCTTCTCATCATAAATATAAAATGGTGTTTCAAATTTTTCTGTAACTTTAACAAGCTGTTCATGTGTCAATGGGAAAAATGAACTCATATTCTGTACTCCTTATAATTTATATAAAAAAAGCCGGATTAAACATAATCCGGCCCTTCAAACTATACTTTACTAAAGATTGTCAAAAAACCCCTTAGCCTTTAATAATTCTGCATTAAGAATTCCACCTAAAGCAGCACCACGCTTTGTATTATGACTTAATGCAACAAATTTAACATCAAATACATTACACTTACGAAGTCGTCCTAGTACACAAGCCATTCCCTTTTCAGTATCACGGTCGCGATTTGGCTGAGGACGGTTTTCTTCATAACGGTATACAATAGGATGCGATGGGGCACTTGGTAAATCAAGCTCCTGTGGAACAGAAGTAAAGTCTGTCCATACCTTAATAATCTGCTCAAGGGTAGGCTTTTTATCCTCAGGTAAATCAAACTCAAGGTTTACTGTGGCTGTATGACCATCAATAACAGGTACACGGGTACATGTTGATGAAACTACAGGAAGACAAGCATTTTCAATCTTACCATCCTTTACAGAACCTAAGATTTTTAAACATTCTTTTTCAGTCTTTTCTTCTTCACCGCCAATGTATGGAACAATATTGTCAATCATATCAAATGAAGGAACACCTGGGTAACCTGCTCCACTTACTGCCTGTAAAGTTGTTACAATCATGCGCTTAACAGGATATCCTGCCTGCTGCAAAGCATACAAAGGCATCATGTATGTCTGTAACGAGCAGTTTGGTTTTACAGCGATAAATCCCTTGTCCCATCCGTGATGAGACTGCTGTTCTTTAATAACATCAAGATGCTTGTAGTTAATTTCAGGAATAAGCATAGGCACATCTTCAGTCCAGCGGTTTGCACTTGCATTTGAAACTACAGGTATTCCCTCTTCAGCATAAGAAGCTTCAAGGGCTTTAATTTCATCCTTACCCATTTCAAGAGCACTAAATACAAACTTACACTTACCAAGAGCAAGTTTTGCATCATTTGCATCCTGAACAGTAAGACACGCTACTTCATCAGGGATATCAGCCCCAATAAGCCAGCGGTTTGCAACAGCATCCTTGTAAAGCTTACCTGCACTGCGAGGACTGGCAGCAACATAAGTTACCTTAAACCAAGGATGATTTTCCAATAGCTTTATATATCTTTGGCCAACCATACCAGTTGCACCAAGTACACCTACACTTATCTTATCTGACATATCATTTCTCCTTTTTTTTACTAAAGACCGCACTCATCAAGAGCAGCTGCAATAATTTTTTTTGCACTTTCAGTAACTTCAACCAAAGGCAGACGACAACTACCGGCTGCAAGTCCCTTTAAGTTAAGTGCATACTTAATGCTTGTAGGATTTCCATCAACAAAGGCTGCCTTAAAGAATGGCAGCAATCTGTAATGTATACTGCGAGCCTGTTCCATTTCACCGGCAAGAGCTGTCTTACAAAGCTCTGTAATGAGAGCTGGTGCAAGATTTGAAACAACACTTACAACCCCATCACCACCACATGCAATCAACGGTAAAGTAAGACCATCATCTCCACTTAATACACAAAAGTCTGGGTGCTTTGATTTTATAGCACTGATAACAGCCATCATCTGATTAATATCTCCGCTGGCTTCCTTAACACCACAAATATTAGGAAGCTCTGCAATACGCTCTAATGTTGCAGTTGTAATATTTTTACCTGTACGACCAGCTATATTATAAACAAGTATAGGAATACCAACCTTTGCTACAGCCGCAAAATGCTGGTATATTCCTTCATCTGAAGGTTTATTATAATATGGAGTTACTACAAGAGCCGCATCAGCACCTAATCTTTTTGCCCTTTCACAGTAACGAACAGCATCCCTTGTATTGTTGCTTCCCGCTCCAATTACAACAGGAACTTTAACATTGTGGTCTTTTTCGTATTTACGAACTTCAGATATGGCAATGTTGATCATTTTTTCTTCTTCATCTTCATCAAGGGTTGGAGTTTCTCCTGTTGTACCAAGAGGAGCAATACCGTTTATACCCTGTTCCAGCTGAAAAATGACGTTTTTTCTAAATCCTTCATAGTCAACTGAACCGTCATTATTCATAGGTGTAACCATAGCAGTAAAAGCACCACGCAGTTTTATCATATAAAAACCTCTTTAATTTGCTCGTTTTATGCAATTATTATTCATATTATGCATTTTTATGCATAAACTTCAATAGTATTAAAGAGTTTTATGTATATTATTTTAACAATACTTTATAAATACTGTTTATTTATAATCTAAAGCCAGAACATACCACCATAATCATTGTACCAAACAGTCATTTGTGCTATTTTAAAATTACTGTACATATACATAATAATTAAACACCAAGGAGTTTACCATGGCACAAAACACATTTGGTACATTATTTAAGGTTACAACCTTCGGCGAAAGCCATGGTGCAGCATTGGGCTGCATTATTGACGGGGTACCTGCCGGTATCGAGATAGATATGGACAAAGTACAAAAAGCATTGGACCGCCGTAAGCCAGGAGCAAGCTTTGAAGGCCAAAACAATGCCGCAGTCACAAGCCGTAAAGAAGATGACAAAGCCGAAGTATTAAGCGGTATCTTTGAAGGCATATCAGAGGGAACTCCTATAGCATTAATCATACGTAATACAAGTCAGCACTCAAAGGATTACTCAAACTTAAAGGACACTTTCCGTCCAGGGCATGCAGACTATACATTTTACCAAAAATATGGATACAGAGATTACAGAGGAGGCGGCAGATCAAGTGGCCGCGAAACAGCAGCCAGAGTTGCTGCAGGCGAAATTGCAAGACAGGTGTTAAACAGCTTTTACAATATAAAAGCTACAGCCTATACAGAAAGAGCCTGTGGTATTACATGTGAAGAAGAAAATCTTACAGTAATTGAGACAAATCCCATGAGAGCTGCAGATGCAAAAGCTGCTGCCATAATGAGCCGTTTAATTGAAGAAATCCGTAAAAACGGAGACAGCACCGGCGGTATTGTAAAATGCAAAGTGACTGGAGTACCAGCAGGATGGGGCGAACCTGTCTTTGGAAAATTAGATGCAGAACTTAGTCATGCCATTATGTCAATTGGAGCAATAAAAGGCATAGAGATAGGCTCAGGCTTTGAAGCAGCTGAGTGCCTTGGAAGCGAAAACAATGACAAAATGAGGGCAAGTAATGACGGGAAATCTGTTGTATTTGAAACTAACAACGCAGGAGGCATACTTGGAGGTATGTCCAATGGTAATGACATTGACTTTCGAGTGGCAGTAAAACCTGTTCCAAGCATCTATAAAAAACAGGAAACCGTAAAAGCATTGCAGGATGGAACCTTTGAAGACTGCGATTTAGTTATCGAAGGAAGACATGATGTATGTTTATGCCCCCGTATCGTGCCTGTCATTGAAGCTATGACATACATAACCCTTGCAGACCTCATGCTGCAAAATAAAAGTGCAAGAATATAACTCGTCATCAATTATTTATGAAAAGAATATCAAAATATTCTTTTCATAAATATTGTTATTTTTTTTCGTAAATAGCCCTGATTTTATCAATATTAGTTACAAACAGGTCAACTAAATCAGGTCTAAACTTTTTACCACTGTTTTCTTTTATATACTCTAAAGCTTCATCAAATGGCCATGCATTTTTGTATGAACGCTCTGTTGTCAAAGCATCAAATATATCAACGATAGATACTATTTGAGATACTTCACTAATTTCATAACCTTTTAAGCCATAATATCCTGAACCATCAAAACACTCATGATGCTCATAGGCTATCCGTGAAGCTAAGTTCAATATAGGCGAAGGAGTATTGCTTAATAAATCTTTACCATGTCTGGCATGAGTCTTTACCACCTCATACTCATCAGGTGTAAGCTTACCAGGCTTTTCAAGGACTTCTTTCGGGATCCTTATTTTTCCAAAATCATGGAGCATTGCAGCTAATGTACACTGCCATCTGTAACTTTCAGGATACTTAAGTTCCGTAAACATAAGATCAGCATATGAGGCAACCCTTTTTATATGATTGCCTGTTTCGTCTGAAAAGTTAGCAGTAACCTTTGAAAGGGTATATACAAGATGTTCCTGATCCTTATATATCTCATCAGACATATCAATAAGCTTTTTAACAGTATCATTTTGTCTCTGATGGATATACCCGATTAAACAATGAAGAACCAAAAGCTCCAGTGCACGAGGCAAAAAACCAAATAAAACACTCGCACTTACAGTTGTTAACGGATCATCAAATACACAAGTCCAGCTTATAGCCAGTACATGACCTGCAAGAATAGTAACAAAACTTACCATAGAAGCTTCAATATAGTATCTTCGCTCTGTATAAAGAGCTGCACAGCACACAGGATACATAAGCATTACAACTACATGATACGAAATCCCTGCATAAAGCACACCAGTAAATACACAGGTCAAAATAATATAAATATGTCGTTTAATATCATTTTTTATAAAAACAAGACTTAATATGCTTAACAGATTTATCACGGCGCATATGAACATAGTCCTGTTCATGGCTTCCCCTAAAATAAATACTCCGGCAGCATTTAACGCAAAGATTACAGACATACTGAAAAATAAAATAAAGCATACCATACAGGCTTTTCGATCTGAGTCTTTATTTAATCTGTCAGTTATATCTTTTGCAATCTCCGTAAAGTCCATAACTATAATTATAACACACAATAATTTAAAAAAATGTAATAGTTTTATATAACATCAGCCACTGATTATATATTTTTATCTACATTTGACACTTATTAAACAAAACACATCGTTATATACCTGCAATTATCTGCTAAAATCCCACTTTAGAGGTTATATATGAAAAAGTTTCTGGCAGGAGCAGTTATTGCTTTAACAGCTTTAACTTCTCTTTCAGCCCAGCGTAAAACAGACGTATGGGACTTTGGTGGAGTTGCTCAAAATGGAGCAGACAACCATATCAAAACATCTGATATTGACTCTATTGCTACATTAAATGGTGGTAAATACTCAGATGCAGGAGACATTGATTTTGGGGATGTAACTGTTAACGTAGTTGCAAATGACCGTGCATATTATGACGGAAAAAAGAACTATGGTTCTCAGGGTTATGCTTCATATGACTTTGGCGATGGTTATATATCAAACGGTATATACTACTGTAACGGCAGTGGTGGAGATAATCGCCGTTATATCCTTATCCGTAATGTACATGCCGGTGATATAATTACATTTTACGCACGCTTAAGTGCAGCTGCTGATACAGATATACATTTTACAAGCGTTGATGCATCACGAAATGCAAACGGCAGCCAGGATGAAGTTGCACCTATAAGTGCCGAATCAAAAAAATACTCATACATTGCAACTAGTTCCAGTGATTACAAAATATGGACAGATAAAAAAGCTGGTAAGCCAGTATTTTACAGAATTGTACGCACACCAGCCGTTGAAGTATCGGGAAACCTTGCAAACCTTACAGGCAAAGGTACATTACGTTTTGTAATAAAAGACACAAACCAGGAGCTCAATGCAGTTATTACAGGATCTTCATACAAGACAAGCCTTGCTCCTGGCAATCAGTATACAGCTTTATTAACAGGCATTCAGGGATATGGCATAAACGCACAGACTCGTATCGTTAACTTAACAGATGCAAAATGCGGCGAAAGCTTAAAAATTAACCTTGAAGTAAGTGAAGCAAAGACATACAAGGCTACAGGTAAAATAACAGGTTTTGACAGCAGCTATGATGTATCAAAACTTAGTGTTGTAATGAACCCTCCTCAGGGTAGTTTTTACCAGAGTGTTGAAGCAAAAGTAACAGCTGCAAACGGAATACTGACTTATACAAGCGAACTTGAACCAGGATGTCAGTACACTGCAGCTTTAAGTGGCGCAAATGATTATGAGGTATGTAAAAACGGTACTTTTGATTCATTAGTAAACATAAATCAGGATATCGAAGTAAAGGCAAAACCTGTATATGAAATAAAGGGGAGCTTCTTTGGCGAAATCGTACAACTGCCTTCAAAGGTAAGCTTTAAAAATATGGAAGATGACTATGTTTACGACGGAGTAATTTCAGGCAAAAACTTTTCAGCATCACTGCGCTCAGGTTCATACGAAGTACTTTGCGAAACTGAAAAAACAAAATCAATCAACCATATAGTTGTTACAGGAAAAACTGTTGTTAAAGACATTAAAATGTCTCTCAAAGACAAAACTTTAGCACCTATGGCTTTAAAAAAAGATCTCAAAGTAGGTCCTAAAGAACAGTATAAAACTGTAAATGCAGCTCTAAAAGCAGCACAGGCAATGAACCCTCAGTCTGAAAAAGACCGTATTACAATCCACATTGCTCCAGGCGTATACCGCGAACAGGTAAAGGTAAATGTTCCATACATTACATTAAAAAACGACACACCTTCACAGGAAGTTAAACTTACATGGTATTATGGTGTAGGCTACATGTACTACTCTGCTGACGAATCAGGATGGTACGACGAAGACCTTGCATATGATAAGTTTACAAAACACCCTGTTGCAAGCTGGGGTGGAGCAACTCATGTAATGGCAAGTGCTACAGCATTTATGGCTGAAGGCATTACATTTGAAACATCATTTAACAAATATATAACAGATGAAGAACTTGCAGACGGAGTAAAAAGTGATGGCAGCATTGGCGAAAGAAAGATTAACAGTGATGTTAGATCAAAGCCTTTAACAGAACGCGCTGCCGCTATTCTTATTGAAGGCGTTAGATCACAGTTCCTTAACTGTAAGTTCTTAGGAAGCCAGGATACTCTTTATACAGGTTACAATTCTGCAGCAAGTAAGTCTGACAATAATCCATATAAAAACGAAGCACTAAGAGTATACTTCAGAAACTGTTACGTAAACGGTAACACAGACTTTATCTTTGGTGACGGTGACGTTGTATTTGAAGACTGTGAAATCAGCTATGCAGGTTATACAACTCAGGGAGCTGCAGGCGGCTACCTTACAGCAGCACGTACAACAAGCAAACATGGATATCTTTTTTATAACTGTGTAGTAAGCTCTGACCAAAATTACTATGCAAATCAGGGATACCTTGGACGTCCTTGGGGTAAAGAAGCAAGAGTTGCCTTTATCAATACAACATTTGCAAAAGTTGATATGTTTAAACCGGAAGGCTGGACAGCCATGAGTGGCAACAAGCCTGAAAATGCAAATTTCAAAGAGTTTGGTTCAATTGATGACGGTAAAGCTGCCGATTTAAGCGAACGCGTACAAGGTACTGTATTAAAGAGCGAAGACGGCTACACACCTAAAGCATTCCTTGAAGACTGGACTCCTGAGTATTCGCTCTTACCTAAAAAAGCAAATAAAGTAAAGTTCAGCAAAAAACCAAGCTTTACAACAGATGATGATATTAATACTCCTTATCCAGGACATACTGTTACATTACACTACTCTTTGGGTAAAGCAGATATCGAAGATATTTCCCTTATCAGCTGGTACAGTATACTTAACGGAAAAGAAACTTTAATCCGTCAGTCTAAAGGCTTTGCAGACAAAACTCTCCTTTTAACAAGAGATGAAGAAAAATCAACAATCAAATGTGTTGTAACACCTTTAACACGTTCAGGCTTAACAGGTGACAGTGCAGAAATTACCCTTGAAGCACCAGTCCGTGAAGGCTATGCAGCACCAAGCAGAGCAAGTGCTGACCGTCCCCGCACAGCAGGAGCTGTAAATGTATTCCTTGCAGGAGACTCAACTGTTATGGATTACAGTGCAAACGGTATGTACACAGGCGGAAAAGTACGCAGTGAAGGCTCTTGGGGTGAGTACCTTCAAGCATTCTTCAACAACAGTGTTGCAGTACAAAACTACGCACAGGGAGGTCGCTCTACCCGTAACTTTATCAATGAAGGTACATTATCAAAAATTGCTGACAACATTGATAAAGGTGACTATCTGTTTATCCAGTTTGGACACAATGACTGTGCAAACGGAACAGGATATCTTGAAGACCGTTATGTTCCTCTTGGCAAAGCAGACTCAAACGGCATTTATCCTACAACACCTGGTAAAAAGATCGCAACCCCTGCAAGCTACGTTGCAAAATACGGCAATGAGTTTTATGGCTGGGAAGGCGGTACTTATAAATGGTATCTTAAAGAGTACATAAAAGTTGCAAAGAATGCAGGGGCAACTCCTGTTCTTGTAACACCTGTAAGCCGTCTTTATTTTAATAGCGATGGTACTATCAGAGCTCACCACGACTCAACTGAAGATACAAAAGGAACTTTTAAAAGCGAAGGTAACGCATATTGCGAAGCTGTACGTCAGGTTGCAAAAGAAGAAAATGTTCTCTTAATTGATGCTTTTGAACTTACTAAAAAGTTCTATGAAGACTCGTATGTAAAGGCCGGAAACAAAGACACTCTTGCAAAAGCTCTTATGTTCCCTGGTGACTCTACTCACAACAACAAGCTTGGAGGCTTTGTTTTAGCAGGTGAACTTGCAAAGGCTATAAAGAGTCAGATTCCTGCATTAGGTAAAAACATCACAAAACCTAGCAAGGTTTTAGGTGAAAATGCAGATAATGCAAACCTGTTTACAGTTACAAGCGACTCAACATTTACTTGTGATAATCAGTACTGGAGCGAATACGAACAGTCTGTAATTAACACAATAGCTAAATAAAGCATACAATAGCTAAAAAACACGTCGAGGGCAAGGCACGCTAACGCTAAAAGCCTTGACTTCGACGTTTTAAGGATTTGCGGTAAACTTTTATAATTTACTTTCCGCACTTTACAAAAGATATATATATTATTCTAAACAAAGTAATAAACCAGTTTCAGTTTTTTCGATTTTATAACAAGTCAAACCATTTATCTTAATATCATCAAGATGAAACAACAGCTTTAATTTCACTGCTCATTTTTTCATCACCTTTGTAATGACTTTCAAAAGCAGATGTTAAAAGATTTTCAACTGTATAACCGTTTGAAATATCCATGGCAAGTATTTGTTCTGTCATTAAAGAAGCTGTATCTACAGTTGCATAACCCTGAGAAATTAAAATAACAGGCATAAAAGCCTTGTAAGTGTCAACCATACCATCTGTAAGAAACTTTTGTGCATATGAGACAAAATCATCACGTTCATTGAGATTAACACCTGCGACACTATCAACGTTCTTTGTTGTATACGAAACTGTATTTCCGTTTAAGGTCACAAATCTTTCAGGACACGGATAAGTTACTAATGAACCTGTCTCAACGTCGTAAAATGTTCCATTTTCACATTCGGCTGAAGAAGTATCCTGTGAGTGAAAATGTCCTGTAAACACAATGTTCATCCCGGCATTTGAAAACTTATTCAACACAGATTCATAATCATCAACTAAATACTCTGAAAATAAAAGCGGCTGGATACCAGTATGAGGCACGAGTCAATTGATATTAAACGATAATTGTCCCCCAGATCAGCAGAATATGGAAGAGATGCAGAGTGCTTTGAAACGGCCTGATTATAGCCAAAATTTGCATATATACTTCTAAAATCTTCACAATCTACAGTTTCAACTGCAGTTGTTGTATCTCCATCATACTTTACGGCATTTTGATTTGATAAATCATGATTACCATTTATTACAAACACTTCGATATTTGTTTCATCTTCAAGGGCCTGAAGTTTACTTGCCAAAAGTTCATGATTTACTCTTTCACCGTCTTTTGTTAAATCACCGCAAATAAAAAGATACCGCAGGTTCGATCTGTTTTTTAAATCCGAAAGAACAGCATCAACAATCCTTTCAGACTCTAAAAGCATTTTTCTGTCATTTGAAATATAACTTTCCAAGGCAGAACCTGTTGCTCCTAAAGAGACAGCATCATACAGATGATCATCAGAAAAAACTGCAATATCAAGTGTTTTTTCAATCTCTACACTAACAGAGTCTGACTTTTTTTCATCATCACCAGATGAGCAACCAGAAAATCCTCCTAATGCTAATCCCACTACAGAAAGTGCAAAAAGTGATTTTTTCCAAGCTTTCATTAATACTCCTTAAGATTCATTTTAATTAATAAATCTCTTTTATGATGAAATAGACTTTAATATAGCTGTGTTAAGTTATGATTTTGAAAAAGTTAAGGTTTAGTAAAACGACTGACTAATTTTTATAATACTGCGTAAAGTTTACCAGGCTCCAATAGTAAGATTTCACTATTAGTAACAGAACATTATAGTTTACATCGTATTAATGACTGTTTTACTGCGATTATAGTAAAGTTTTTAGGTTGAAAAACAAAGTTTTGTCCAGGAAAAATACAGTTATACAGAAGCTGTACAGATTTTAGACAGAGTCTGTCCAAAGTGTTTACAGTACCTGAAATAGTTAAAGACAGTGCCTGTCCAAACTATTTACAGCTCCTGTCCAAGATATTTACAGTGCCTGTCTGAGTAATCTTTATTTAGTATTAATTTTATAAATTCTATTGATAATAATTATTATTTCTAGGATAAAACTTCTGTTTTACGTAACTTTATCTTTACGATTAAGGCTTAATAAACATAACCATTTATCGAAATATGTTTATCAGGTTCTCGGATTGTTACATTCTGCTAATTTTGTTAAAATTGAATTATGAATGAATCAATTATATTGAAAAAACTTAAAGATAATAAAATAGTATTTTGTACCTGCTTATTTTTTTTATTTACTGTGATATGTGTATGTACATTTTATGCTTATGTTTTACAATACAAAAACATTAATAATATTTCCCAGTTAGATCAAAATCAGTACGATGAGCTAGAGACTATTCTTAACAAAAGATATCAACAGGAGCGCAGTATACATGCAAAACCGCTTCCTTACCCTGTGGTGCAGGCAAATCTTGATGTAACAAGTGGAGCTGCTATTATTATAGATGCATCTAACGGATGTATTCTTTACGAAAAAAACAGTGATGAAGTTATAAGCCCAGCTTCAATTACAAAGATTTTTGTTATGTATATTGTTTTTGAAGAGCTTGAAAAGGGCAATATATCTTTAGATGATATAGTCCCTCTTCCACGCCAGTGCTGGGCTGTCTCACTACCCTTTGATGCTTCAAAAATGTTTTTAAACCAGGGACAAACAGTTACAGTACGAGAGCTTTTACAAGGCCTTGCTGTAGCTTCTGGTAATGATGCTGCCATTGCGTTAGCTCTTTATATATCAGGCAGTGTTGACTCATTTGTTGAACGCATGAACAGCGAAGTTAGTGCATTAGGCTTTAAAAACACCCATTTTGTCGAGCCTTCAGGCTATGACGAGCATAACCTTACAACAGCAAAAGAGTTAGCATCCTTTGCCCGCATCTATATAAACAGGTTTCCTCAGTCAATAAAGGATTATCACTCCCTCAGTAAAATTGAGTATCCAAAAAAGCACAATCTCCCATTATATTTACAGGACAAAGGAGACAGTACTGCTGTCATCCAGTACAACACAAATCCTTTACTTGGCAAAATGGAAGGATGTGACGGGTTAAAGACAGGCTTTATTTATGAAAGCCGCTATAATCTTGCCCTTACAGCCATGAGACGAGGAGTAAGATATATTTCAGTTACAATGAAAGGTCTCGGACAAGGAAGCCGGCAGGGAAACGCATACCGTATCCACGACGGAACTGAAATGATGGAGTGGGCGTTTGCAGGTTTTGCAGACTATGATCCTAAAAACACAATTGCACAGGAAATTATTATTGCAACTCCTGGCTCAAAGCAAAAAGGTGTTAAACTTGTACCTGCATGGACAAATACAATTACAGTACCAGCTGTAAACTACACAGATCCACAGGAAGCTGTAAAAAATGTCAAAGCAGCAATAAAAGTTCCTCCATATATATATAAGCAGGCAAAAAAAAGCCAAAGCTATGGACAGATAGTATATAGTCTTGACGGAAGTATTCTTGAAACGGTTCCTTTAGTTTGTGACCGTGATGCTGAGGAAGGATCTTTATGGACACGTATGTGGGGTAAACTTGTATGCCTTACATTAAAGAGCGGAGACTGACAATCTCATAACCGCTGTCCAAAAGAGATGCTATAAGTAAATCAAGCTTTTCGTAAAGGTAATCTGTGCGGCTGCCCTTTGCAATACCTGTGCTTACAGGTATTATAGAGCCGTCCACAGCATTTTCAGTGTAAAAGGATATTATTTCACTTGCTGATAAGTACCAGCCTTGTCTTACTGCAGCGTTTTCAAGAGTCATGACATCGAGACTAAACCTTCCGGCTTCAATGTATTTATATCCTGCTTCTTGTCCACTTTGTTTTATTGATTTTGTTGCACGATAGTGAGGGGCATGCCACAATAGGGATAACTCACTGCCAGTCAGAGTAAAAAATTCGTCCTCATTACGGGCAAGTCCACGTCTTATAAAGTCATTATCAACAAAAAAACCTTTTTCAGTTAAATCAGCATTTGTAAAAAACATCGAAGCACAGTCAAAGCCAGAGGAAACAATCTGCTTTACTTCAGATGGATATCTGCGTATGAACTCCCCATTTAAAAAGAATGTAGAATCTATATTATACTCTTTTAATACAGATAAAATATGAGTAAGCCCCGCACTACTGTCCAGTGCATCGATAATTATTGCAACCTTTTTGCGCTCAAAACCTTCTTTTACAGTATCAGCATATAATGCCCTTGTAACTGATTTACCAGCTAAAGTTCTTATATAAATTGCGTTTTTGTATAAAAGATTCTGCGCACTACCGGTGAATACTCTGTATTTACCGTTTTGAATTGTATGCTTTATATCAGTTTGTTTTAACGGCGAATCTAAATTAACAATGTGCCATACATTGCGACCAATGTCATAATTGTATACCTGCATAGATCTGCTTGCATCTAAAGCATAAACTGCATTGTTACTGCTCCAGAAAATATCTTTAACTGATGACAGAAACAAAATTCTTGATGTATCAATGTTAGTTCGGCCAAGTAAAGGCTTCCAGCTTCGAACTGTTGATACTCCACCCACAATAAGTTCATGGCCTGTGTTCCATATATACGATACAAGTTTTTCGCCTTTCAGGGATGAAATCAAAGACCAGCTGGATAAGTCATACACATATAAAACACTCCCCTGGGCAAAAGCCAGATAATGAGAGTCATCAGACAATACCGGCTCCTGTATATTATCCATCTGGGTATACAAAGTAATATCATCAGTTATCCTGTATACATCAGTTTTGCTCTGCTTGTTGTCAGAACCAATTGTATTAACCCATAATATAGCTTCTCCGCCATTTGCCCAAAATAACTTATAATCTGTAATCAGACCGTTAGCATTACTCAGGCTTTTAGTAAATACTGAGTTAAAATATGAAAAATTATTGCTATCAAGATTAAACAGCGAAATGATGTTGTTTGACTGTACAATAACTAGAGTATCCGCCGTTTCGTTTACCCAAAACTGATCATGTGCACTGTCAAACTTTACAGTAAGACGACCTATCACAGTCCCAGAGCCCACCATCTGAGCATAAAGTGCCCTTGTATACAGCTCATTAGATGAAAGTTTGTAGACCATATCATTGTTTATGTACACTAAAGTCTTAGGCCCAGCCCATTTTACAGCATTAATGTTACCGTCTCCAATCAGCCGGTATTCTTCGGACATCTGAACTTTTTGAAACAATGCTTTTGGATCACAAAAAAAAAGCCTGCCTTTTTTTTCGTATATTAATGTTGATGAGTCCGGTGACCACAGCACCTTTGTGTCTTTATAGCTGAAGTCACTTTTTTCGTTAAGAATAACTTCATCCATTGTTGAAACATTTTTTAGAATCAGCTCTCCGGTACTTACATCCTTTTTGTTGACATAACAAAGCCACTTTCCGTCAGGACTGACTGCTTGAGGGCCAAGTTTTACAAAACCTGCAGGTATTGTATCTACTTTCTCGACCCACGTTAATGAGCTGTCGTTCATTGAGTATCTGGCTGTACCATAACGGTTTCGAATCTGTAATACACTCCCCTTTGATAAGAGCTCCATTTTTTCAGGGTAGCAGGTAAGTATTTTTGAAACTGAACTTTTAGCAGCATCTGCCATAAAGGCAGTACGATACTCAGGACACCCCTTTATACTGTGTTTTACTGTATAAAGAATTTTGTTTTCACTGTTTATATCTGGATTTTCAAAAACAATTTCACTGTTAAGAGCAGACAAAGGCATTAATAGAAGTAAAAAGTATACAATAGCAAATAATTTTTTATCTGTCCTAAACAATTTCATTTTAGTTATCCTGCTCTTCTGTCATCAAATCAAGATCCTGCTCAAGTTCATCAAGCTTTGACTCCATACGCTTTATGCGCTGCTGGCGATCATCATAAATCTTTTCTTCAATCTTATCAAAAACATTATTTAAAGGAAGCTTTGCATCCTCCTTTGCCTGACTTAAACCACACCATGGACAATATAAAAAAGCTGAGTCAATAGTTCTGGCACAGCCCTTGCATACACAAACCGATTCCATTCTGCTCCGAAAAAAACTCGTTTATTTTATTAAAGATAATGGATCAACAAGTTTACTGTTTTTATATACTGTAAAATGAAGATGAGGTCCTGTAGAGTATCCTGTTGAACCAACTAAACCAATACGGGTACCCTGTCCTACAATCTGATTTGTATGGCACAATGTTTTTTGCATATGACCATATAAAGACTGATATCCGTTACCATGATTAATTATAGCATAGTTTCCGAAGATATTGGACCAACCAACATAAACAACTTTTCCAGACATTGCAGCTGTGATAGGGGTTCCTGGAGGAGCTGCCATATCAATACCTGTATGACTTGATACAACACCTGTTATAGGGTCATTACGTCTACCAAATGGTGAAGACAGTCTCCATTTGCCGGAGATAGGATAAATAAACAGTTCGCCCATAGCTTTTTTAAGCTGCTCATTATCCATCTTTGCACCTGGTATAAATATTTTTTGACCTGACAAAAGCGACTGGCTTTCTATATCATTTGCATCAAGAATTTCTTCAAGGCTCACATGATACTTCATAGCCAGCATGTTAAGGGATTCTCCGTCTCCAACAGTATGTATAAGACCATCCTGTGAAGGTACTACAAGTCTCTGGCCTGCTCTTAAGGTTCTTACATTATCTATGTTGTTTACGGCAATTAAGGTACTGATATTTGTCAGTCCGTGCCTTTTTGTAATTGAGCTTATTGTATCACCATTCTTTACTACATAGTTTGAATAAGTAACAACCTGTCCCAATCCTGATGTATTCATTGTAAGTACCGAACCATCATCAGAAAGTACATTGCCGTTTTCATCAAAATCATCCTTATACTCAGTCATGGCAAATGACGACATGGCGTCATTTAAGACTAAAAGTTCATTATCAGGCATGGCCATTAACTTTGCAGGGCCTGCATGAGACTCAAAATATGACATTGCTGTAAAAACACAACTGCAAACTAAAACACATGATACACTGTATAAAAAAAGCTTTTTATAAAAGACAACACTATATCGTTTTACTCTTTTTAAAGCTCTTTCAAAAGGCGAAGTATATCCGTCAAGCACAAAAATCATGCTTTTTTGTCTGTGAGTTTTTGGCTTTGGCAGGTTAAACTTAAACCCTGTACTATATCCAGATCCTGTAGAGGCAGATGCAGCTCCTACATAACTAATAATTTCCATAGTCCATATATCGACAAAAAAAAAGCTCTATATTAGACTAAAATTGTCTTGATATGTATAGTGATGAAAAGTTTTCAAAATATATAAAAAACAATAAAAGTCTTATTGTATTAATTTGTATTGGTTTCATGACAGGCTTTTTACTGAAAATGTTTGTAATTGATGTTCTTCATGTTGATGGAAAATCAATGCAGCCTGCAATAATGGATGGCTCAACAATCGTAGTAAACAAGCTCAACTATGGACTTTCAAAACCATACAATTCTGCATTGTTTGTTCAATGGAAAAAACCATGTGAAGGTGACGTTGTTATTTATTTTTATGACAACAAAATAGTTGTAAAAAGGTGCATTGCTACTGGGGGAACAAAACTAGAATATTCTCAAAATCCGTTTTATACTTTACATGTGGGAAACAAAGATATTCCCTTAACTGAAGATCAATACAACAACATGAAAAACTCACATTATGTACCTGAGGGATATATTCTTGCGGTTGGTGATAATTATGTTCAGTCAATTGACTCTCGAAATTACGGTTTTGTAGCTGTAAACAATATATTAGGAAAAGTTATATGCAAATAAACGGTTACATAAAGCCAGGCCGTATCATTTTTTTATTTTCAGTTTTTGGCTTAATTTTAGTATGGATACTTTATAGCTATGCAAAGCTTGCAGGTGCACAGGGGATAGTACACTATAATCACACTCCAGAGATACAAAGGGGGTCAATTGTTGACCGAAACGGTAAACCTTTAGCTGTATCTGCTAACTTTTATCACTTTGGAGTTACTCCTTCATCTATAACTGATATACCAAATTTTGCAAAAATCATTGCTCCTGTTATAAACATAAGTCCTGATACTTTGGCACAGACTTTAACACAATCATCTCAGTCCAGCTTTATATATATCAAAAAAAAGATTGATCAGGGTACATGTGAAGAATTAAAAAAAATATGTATCACAAACAAGTTTAATGCAGTTCGCTTTGATCGTATACCAGGAAGGGTTTATCCTGAAAACTCTTTAGCCTCTCAGCTTGTGGGCTATATGGGAAACGACGGTACAGGACTTGCAGGCATTGAGTATTACATGCAGGACGTACTGTCCCCACAAGGAGATGACACATCATTAGATGCAATTCACGGAAAAAATGTCTATTTAACAATAGATGCTAACCTTCAGTTTAAGCTTGAAAAAATAATGAAGGCTGCAATGGAAACCACACAGGCTGAAAACTTAATGCTTTTAGCTGCTAACTGTAAAACTGGCGAAATATTATCGTATATAAGCTACCCTTCCAGCGACTTAAATGAATATACACAGGCAAAAGCTGAAGAAACCATAAACAGACCTGCTGCCGAAAGCTATGAGCCAGGTTCAGTTTTTAAGATATTTTCAGTAGCTTCATTTATTGACAGTGGTGCAATAAGAGCTGATGAAGTTTTTGTATGTGATGGTATTTATAAACGACGGACATCAAATGGTGAATCAATTACAATTACATGTCTTGACCATCACGGCCCCCTCACTGCAAGAGATGCCTTAAAAATGTCCTGCAATGATGCCCTTGCTCAAATGAGCGAAAAAATCGAAACAGAGCTTTTTTTATCAAAGATAAGATCTATGGGCTTTGGAGCAAAAACAGGTGTTGAAGTGCCAAGAGAAACAGCTGGGTCTGTCAGGACAACACAAGACAGATTATGGTCTGCAAGGTCAAAACCAACCATTGCTATAGGACAGGAAATTGCTGTAAGCGCATTACAGATGGTACAGGCCGCCACTGCTATTGCCAATGGCGGAGTGCCTGTAAAGCTTACTGTAATAAACCGTATAGCAGACAGTAAAGGACAAAACGATTATATACATGTTCCAAAATATAAAGAGCGTATCTTAAAAAAATCTACAGCAGATTACATTTTGAGCTGTATGGAAACAGTTGCTCAAAGCGGAACTGGAACCAGGGCAAATATTGGTGATATATCCATTGGGGTAAAAACAGGAACTGCTCAGATGGCAGATCTTGTGCATGGAGGATACAGTAAAGAAGACTTTTTATCCAACTGTATGGCAATTTTTCCTATTCAGGATCCAGAAATTGTTTTATACATTGTAATTGAAAAGGCTAAAGGCGAAACCTATGCAGGACGTATCGTAGCACCTGTAATAAATCAGGCTGCAAACGTAATCATTGATCATCTGGGCATGAGCAGAGGAAGCGCTGCAAGTCTTGCCCACAACGGACGTATTTCAATTGCAGGTGAAACTCCAATACAGATAAAAAATGAAATACCTGATTTTACAGGTGTTTCAAAAAGACAGCTTTTGCCATTGTTAAACCGTAGCGACCTTCATATAAAAATTCTGGGAGATGGTTGGGTTATAAACCAAAGTCCGGAGCCTGGTACAGCTGTAACGGAGAATATGGAAATTGAACTCTATCTGGAATAACAACATAAATGCCTTTATAAAAAGGTTTCCGTCACTGGCTCAATTATATGGTTACACAAGTTTTAATCAGCCAATTCATAGTGAACATTTCATAAATTATGATATTGAAACCTGCAAAAACGGCCAGATTAGTGCAAAATACAATAACAGACCTTTGCACTCAATGTATAACCCGCAGAGAGAAGCAGAAAGCATAATAGCAAAAGTTCACGGTCAAAATAGTGATACTGGTGTTTTTTTAGGTATAGGCCTCGGTTACAGTGTCGTTCAATATTCAAAGACTTATCCAAATGATAATTTAGTTGTAATTGAATGTAATCCTTCTGTTTTTTTCACAGCTATGTTATATCTTGACTGGACTCATGTTTTTAAAATACCAAAATGCGTTATTGCGTTAAATGCACCACATGACTCAATCATACATCTTATAGAACAGTTTACCCTTTTTAATCATTGTTCAATAGTTTCAAATCCTGTGCATCAATTGCATAGTGAAAACTATTATAAAGATTTAGAGTCTCTTATTAAGCGCAATATTCAGAAAGAAAACATCAACAGTTCAACTTTGCAAAAGTTTTCAAAGTTATGGCTGCGCAACAGCTGTAAAAATCTAAATAAACTTGCAAGCCTTGACGGTGTAAAACGCTTTTACGGTAAAGCACCAGAGGATTTAAGTGCAGTTATACTTGCTGCAGGTCCTACTTTACAGGAAGTATTACCACACCTTGGTGAAATTAAAAAAAGAGCAGTAATTATTGCAGTAGATACAGCTTTAAGAGCTTGCCTTAATGCTGGAGTTGAACCTGATTTTATAATTCTAGTTGACCCTCAGTACTATGCTGCAAGACACATAATGGGCTTAACCTCCCAATCTTCTATACTTATAACAGAGTCTTCGGTCTATCCTTGTGTATTTCGTTTCAATTGTAAAGAAACTGTTATGTGCTCATCAATGCTGCCTATAGGACAGTACTTTGAAGCAAAGCTTGGCTATAAAGGTGTATTACAGGCCGGAGGCTCTGTATCAACTACAGCATGGGACTTTGCACATAATGCAGGATTCAGGGAAATTATATTTGCAGGACTAGACCTGGGGTATCCAGATTATGAAACTCATATTAAAGGCTCTACTTTTGAAGAAAAAATACATACATCTTCAAACCGACTAAACACAGCTGAAAGTGCAAACATAAAGGCTTTGTTTTCTTCTCCAAGTGTAAAAGGTAAAGACTATGAAGGAAACTCTATATTAACAGACTCTAAAATGAAAATGTTTGCCTGGTGGTTTGAAAGTAAAGCTTTAACTTATATGGATGTGAAGACAAAGACATTCAGCGCAAAGTCATTATATATACCAGGGTTAAAAGTTCAAAGTCTTTCACAGTTTTTACAGCGCCCTGAACAGATATCAAACCGTGAAGCCTTTTTATTAGTTCCAAAGACAACTGATACAGATCTTAATCAAACTAAGTATGATGAAATAAAACATGAACTTATGGCAGGATTTGATGATTTATATAAACTTGCATCAAGGGGAATTAAAACTGTAAACGAGGCTCAAAAAAACTTGAATGATAATCTTACTCTATTTTTACAAAAGCTTAATGATATAGATAGTCAGATTATGACAAGCTCATTAAAAGAAGCTACTTCTTTAGTATTTCCCACTGAAAGCGAACTCAATAAACTATTTGATGATTTGCCGCAACAACAAAACCAAACTTTTTTAATGCTCCAGAAATCTAAAATAATTTATACTGAAATAAAAAAAAGTATAAAACAATATAATTATTTTTTATTTAATATATAAAGTTTTTGTTTTCACCACCGATACTTTAAATGTGCACCGGTGGTGATATGAGACATAATTTTCGACATCCACAATGTTTCGTATTGCTTGTTCAACCGGTTATCCATGATTAAAAAGTTGAGAAGCGTGCAAGGTTTTTCAACTTTTTTTTTGCCCTTTTCAACTTTTTACAATATCATACAATTATATAACATTAAGTTTTATGAGATTAGTACAGAAAATCCATTAAAGTGCCGATAAACGTAAAGGTTACATATGAATACTTTTCAGGTTTCACAGCTTAAAGACAATACGTATTTTACTCAGGAATTAGGACTTGATAAATCTTTTTTGCTCCTTAATCCTTTATTACCATATACAAACGAGTTACGCAATTTTCTGGTAAAATGGGAGTTTAAGACTGTATGCAGTGAGGGGGACATCGGCATTGCTCAAAATCCACTCCCAATGGAAGAAGTTTCCGAAGAAAAAGAAACTAGTAAGAGTGTTTCACAACTGATAAGTGACAGTATAAAAAAGGTATTATCAGAAGCAAAACAGGACATCATTGACAACAATGAAAAGTCTCGACTTGAAATCGTACAGACAGTGTATAACGAGTATTTAAACTATATAACTGCAGTTTACACACGATATGCAACCCATAAAGAGCTGAATTATGAAGATATTTCAGATACAGTAAAAGAGCTTTGCATTTTCATAAAAGAGAACAAAAGATATGTTTTACGAATTAATCCTGTAAAAGAAATTGAAACCAGCAAAGATTTTTTAATAAACCATAGCCTGCGGTCAACAGTTCTTGCAATAGTTATTGGACTTCAAATAAGGATTCCGCTGTCAAAACTGATTGAACTGGGAGTAGCATGTTTACTCCATGAAATCGGACAGATACGACTACCACCACAGCTTTATATTACACAACGAAGGCTCAATGAAAGTGAAAAGGTTCAATTATCTACTCATACAATCATTGGTTTCAACATCTTAAAGGATAATAATTTTCCTCTTCCTATACAGCTTGGTGTACTACAGCACCATGAAAGAGAAAACGGTTCAGGATATCCTAGGCGCCTTTCAAGTTCAAGCATATCACTATATGCTAAAATCATTTCGGTAGCATGTTCTTACGAAGCAATTACAGCACCACGCCATTATAAAACTCAAAAAACAAGCTATGATGCAATGGTTGAAATGCTCCGCAATAAAGACAAAGCCTATGATGATACGATAATTAAGGCTTTGCTGCTTTGTGTATCTCTTTTTCCTATTGGTGCATATGTTGAACTTTCAAACGGCAAGTTTGCACAGGTAATAGATATAATACCAGGAGATCCACGAAATCCTGTGGTTCAGATTTTAAATGAAAAGGATGACAAAGGACAGCCTGTTACAGTAAATACAAATCAAAATGAAAACCGTATAACAAGAGTTTTGAAAAAAGAAGAAGTCGAATCTTTATTAAAACAGAGTAATGATGACTAGTTAAAACGAAACCTTTCTTTTGCAACTTCGGCAAAAAACTTTTCATCATATACTGGAGGATTATCAGAAAAATATAAAATCTGGTGCAATTCCTCTTCAGTGCGCGAACCCCATACAGGAATAACATTTTCAAACTGTAGCAAATACCCAACAGCTAGAGGTATGTTTGTTATTAAACCACCGCATAAAGGCTGCATTCCAATAAAACCAATATTTTTATCTGCACATGCTTTAACAAGATTTTCTACTTCATTTTGGCAAAGCATATTAAATGGATATTGTAGGGTTTCCCAATTAACATCAGAGTCTAACACAGCTTTTGCAACTGACATAGATTCTGTGGTAACACCGAAGTGTCTAATAACGCCGTCTTCTTTTAGCTTTAAAAGCTTATCTACAAGACCGTCATCTCCACCCTTTTCCGGTAAAAAATTTAGTTTTTCAAGCTGATATAAATCAATATATGAGGTTTGCAATGCCGTAAGGCTTTGATCAATATCTTCAGCAAGTTCATCGGAAGTATGAGCCGTAGTTTTTGTAGCGATAAAAATGTCTGATCGAAAACCTTTTACAGCATTTCCGAGACGGCGTTCACTTGCATCAACAGAGCGTGACGTATCAAAAAAATTAACGCCATCTTCATATGCTTTTTTTATAAGGTGAGTAGCCATGTCATCATCAATTAAATTCTTTAATCCCATTGCCCCGTAGCCTGTACGACTTACAAGGAGATCAGATTTTCCTAATGAAATATAATCCATGACTACTCCTTAAAAATAACTAGTCTCTTACAACTGGCTTATAATTGCGGATAGCGTTCTGAATAAAGCCTACTAACTCGTCAATCTTGACACGTTCCTGTTCCATACTATCACGGAAACGAACAGTAACAGTATTGAACATTGGATTATCAGATCCATCTTCCTTTTTTGCTTCGATTGAGTCATAGTCAACAGTAACACAGAAAGGTGTACCAACTTCATCCTGACGACGATAGCGTTTACCAACAGTTCCGCTTGTATCGTAGTCTGTAACGAAATCTTCCTTAAGAAGATGCTGAATTTCCTTTGCCTTTTCAGCAAGACCATCCTTCTTCATAAGTGGTAATACAGCAACTGTAATTGGTGCAAGACGAGGATCTAAGTGAAGTACTGTACGATAATCATCTTTTCCGTCTTTACCAACATTCTGTTCTTCATAAGCTTCACAAAGGAACATGAGGAAATTACGATTAAGACCAGCAGATGTCTCAATAACGTATGGAACATATTTTTTATTGCCATCTTCCTGATCAATATAAGACATATCCTTTTTAGAATATTCCATGTGCTGGCTCAAGTCAAAGTCTGTACGAGAGTGAATACCTTCAACTTCTTCAAAGCCAATTGGGAACTTATATGTAATATCGTAAGCATCCTTTGCATAATGAGCAAGCTTATCGTGATGGTGCCACTTAAGGTGATCCTGTGCAATACCATATTTAAGATAGAACGCCCAGCGATCCTGTCTCCATCTTTCGAAAGTTTCATCTTCTGTTCCAGGTTTACAGAAGTACTCCATTTCCATCTGCTCAAACTCACAGGTACGGAAAATGAAGTTCTTGAAGATAATCTCATTTCGGAAAGATTTACCAACCTGAGCAACCCCAAAAGGAACCTTCATACGGTTAGACTGTACGATATTTTTAAAGTCTGTAAAAATACCCTGACAAGTTTCTGGACGAAGGTAGATAAGGTGTGATTCGTCAGCAATCGGCCCCTGATATGTCTTGAACATGAGGTTGAACTCACGAACTGCAGTATATTTACGTTCTGTGCTCTTACATGTTGGACAATCAATGTGCTCATCAATAAAAGACTTCATTTCTTCATGAGTCATTGTATCAACAGGTTTTCCTGCATCAAAATTATTTGCAGCACACCAGTCTTCAATAAGCTTATCAGCACGATGACGAGCCTGACACTCAAGACAGTCAACCATTGGATCTGAAAAGTGATCAACATGACCAGAAGCTTTCCATGTTGTATGATGCTGGAAAATTGCGGAATCAAGACCAACTACATCATCATGAAGCTGTGTCATGTATTTCCACCATGCGTTCTGAATATTTCTCTTAAAGTCAACGCCTAAAGGACCATAATCCCATGCGCCTGCCTGTCCACCATAGATTTCACTGGCCTGATAAACAAAACCACGTCTTTTACAAAGACTGATGATTTTGTCCAATGTGCATTCATGATTGTCTGCCATAATTATTAATTCTCCTAAATCCACTGCCGGATTGCAGTAGTTTTTTAATAGCACTTAATTAGTACATTGTCCCTATCATAACAGAAAATAAAAAAAGTGAATAGGTGACTAAAAGGCGAGAAAAAAGACAGAGAGTTCGTTATAATATACATATGGAACCGGTTTTATTAGATCAAAACATAAAGCTAAATCAAGAAATTAAAATTGCAACTCTACTTAAATGGGTTAATACTATACTCATAGTATTCAGAACAATACAAGGAGTATTTTTTTATACAATTCCTTCTATTAAAATGTGTACTGTTACTATTTTCAGCATACTGCTTTATCTTTCAGGATTTTATTTTGTGAAAAAAAGACATTTTATCCAGTATGTCCATGCCGTTTTTTTAGAAAATATTGCGTCAATATCTGCTGGAGTTATATTTTTGGGATGGGCAACAGGCTATCAGTTATGGTGTTTTTCACTTTCAAGCATCTTTTTTTTACCACTATTTATAGATACTGAAGATTCAAACAAAATTGCACCTTTTATTCCTCTTATGGCAGTGATTACATTCTTTTTTCTGTATTACTTCTGCCACACAGGACTGATTACTCAATACGATCTTGAACAGGACTCACTGACCAGTAAAGTCTTATTTATCATAAATGCATTTACGTCGCTATCTGTAATCTTTACGTTTACATACCTTTTTGCAATTCATGCAAAAAATATGCAAACTAAGTTAAAGACTCAGGCTGAGTATGACCAGCTGACTAATCTTTACAACAGATACACAATGCACAAAATTATTGATAATGCAATTCAGTTGGCAATGAGTGGAAAATCTTCATTTTCCATTGCTATATCCGATATAGATTTTTTTAAAAAGATAAATGACACCTATGGCCATAATGCAGGCGACACAGTTTTATCAAAGCTTTCACAATTATTTTTAAAGTACAAGTCAAAAGGTATAGAAATAGGAAGATGGGGTGGCGAAGAGTTTGTTTTTATCTGTAAGGATACTTATAACACAGATAAGCTTTATACCATAATGGAAAACATCCGAAAGGAAGTCGAAAACTTTAATGTGAAAACAGATAAAATTACATTACACTTCACAATTTCCTCTGGTATAGCTCAGTTTTCTGTAAATCAGAGCTTTAATGACATTATACAAAGTGCTGACAATAAGCTTTATCTTGCAAAACAAAACGGAAGAAATCAGACGTTACGATAAAAAAAAAGGGATAAAGTGCTTTTCATAACAAAGCAATACTTTATCCCCTTTATTTTAGTTATTACAAAACGTGAAGAGCAGAACTATCGATATCAAGCCAAGCCTTATCCCCTGCCTTATAAATCTTTCGGCCTCTAGGATTATAATCGTTAATTTTAATTACATCATCCCCAGCTTTTACCTGATAATACTGATATGACCCCATAAAGGTTGATAGCAAAACTTCACATTCCATTTCGCCTTTATCACTCAGCTTTACAGACTCAGGTCGCAATACAATTTTACAGTTATCACCTTCATTGATTTTGCCATAGCTTGTAACTGAAAGTTCTGTACCATGAACTTCGACACAGCACTTTTCTTCATTAATGCTTTTTACTTTTCCCTGTAAAAAGTTTACTTCGCCAATAAAGTCGGCTACAAACTCACTCTGAGGTTTATAATAAATATCCTGAGGTGTTCCCTTTTGAGCAATCCGACCTTTATTCATAAGAATAATTTCATCTGATATGCTCATAGCCTCGGCCTGATCATGAGTTACATATACTGCTGTTATACCAACTCTCTGTTGAATTTTACGTATTTCAGTACGCATTGATACACGCAGTTTTGCATCAAGATTTGACAAAGGCTCATCAAAAAGCAAAACTCCAGGCTGCATAACAAGAGCTCTTGCAAGGGCAACACGCTGCTGCTGTCCGCCACTTAACTGATTTGTCATACGTTCTTCCATACCGGAAAGCTCAACTAACTCAAGCATTTTCAGAACTTTTTCTTTTATTTCATCCTTTGGTAATTTACGAAGTTTTAGTCCATAGGCAACATTGTCAAATACATTGTAATGAGGTAAAAGTGCATAGCTTTGAAACACCATTGCTGTATCCCGCTTATTCGGAGTCAAACTGTTTATGGCCTGATCTCCTAAATAAATCTCACCTTTATCAGGACTTTCAAAGCCTGCAATCATACGCAATGTTGTAGTTTTTCCACAACCCGATGGACCTAACAGGGTAACAAAAGTTCCAGGCTTTATATCAAGCGTAACATCATCTACTGCAGCAAAGTCCTTTTTTGTTTTTGGATCCTGGTATATTTTAGTTATGTGATCAAGTTTTACACCTTTTGGTTCTTTATTTTCCATTTATTTAATCTCCTATAAAAATCCACTTTAGAGACAGCACAAAAAAGCGCTGAACAATTGCAATCTGCTATGACAAAAAACTATATAGATATGTCCTTTTTATTACTTGTACCAATCTTTGCAAGAACAATATTCATTATACTGATAGCAGCATAAGTTATTATTATAAGTACTGTAGCATAAGCACAGGCAATACCATAATTTCCCTTTTCTGCATGCTCATTGATACGTACTGTTATAAGCAGATATTTTGGAGTAACAAGCAAAATAATTGCACTAATTGCAGTTATTGAACGCACAAAAGTTGTGACAAGCCCACTAAAGAAAGACTCTTTTATTAAAGGAAGCGTAACGGTTGTAAAAACTTTAGCACTATCAGCTCCCATATCATAGGCAGCTTCTTCAATTGATTTATCAATCTGTCTTAAAGCAGCAATACCACTGCGGGTTCCAATAGGCAACGAACGAACTATAAATACAATAACTAAAATTGCACCTGTTCCATATAACCCCTGCATAGCACCAGTATGGAACAAACCTGAGTTATATCCACGAATAAATCCAACACCAAGAACAGTACCAGGAACTGCCATAGCAAGCATTGCTACGAACTCCATCACACCTTTACCGACAAACTTACGTTTTACAACAAGATAAGCAATTATCATAGATAAAATTGCAGTTATTGGGGACGCAATAATAGACAAAAGCATTGAGTCCGTAAAAACACGATAACCATTGCTCTTAAAAATATACTTATACCATTTAAATGAAAGTGTATAATCTCTGCCCCAGATTTTAAATAACGAACCAAACGGAACAAGTATATACATCAAAAGAACAAAAAGAGTAATTGCAATACAAATACTAACAAGAGGAACTCTCACACTACGGTCAGTCATAAGTGCTCTACCCCTTGAAGCTTTACCTGTAAGGGTTGCTACACTTTTGCGTTCAAGCCAGTATTTTTCTACAATGAAAAGCCCCATTGATATCATCAGCAAAATTACTGCCATCGCTGTAGCACCACTCTTATCATATGCACCAGTAAGCTGTAGATAAATTGATGTGGCTAAAGTATCATAGTTACCACCTATTATCATTGGATTTGCAAAATCTGCAACCGACTCAATAAACGATACTAAAAAAGCGTTTCCTAACCCAGGAAGCAAGAGAGGAAGAGTTACCGTTTCAAAAACCTTAAAACGAGAAGCTCCCATATTTCGAGCCGCCTCCTCAAGAGACGGATCAATATTCTTAAGTAATCCTTTCAGCATCAGATAGCAGACAGGAAAAAAAGTTAATATCTGAACAAGAGCTATACCTCTCCATCCATAGAGGTTTGTTGTACTTAAATGCAATACATGACGAGTTATTACACCTGTACGTCCAAACAGGAGTATTGCTGATAATGATAAAACAAATGGAGGTGAAACTACAGGCAATATTGAAACTAAATTAAATAGCTTTTTCACAATAATTGAACCTGTATCTACATAGGAATCTACATAGGCAAATAAAAAACCTATAACGGTTGCACCAATACCTGTTACTACCCCTAGCCACAATGTATTTGTAATAGCATGCCTGAAAGTTGTCATCTTCATGACTCTGATAAAGTTATTAAATGTAAATACATTATCAGAAAAAAAGCTGTCTGCTAAAAGTATTACCAGAGGATAGAGAATAAAAAGTGCTAAAAATAAAAAAATTCCGGCAATTGCAGTTACAAGAATCGGATCTGCCAGAAGTTTTTTTCGATCAAGGGCTTTTCCCTGAGATTTTGTCATACTAATCCTTCTTTTTTATTTTTATACTCTATTAAGAGATTTGATATAACAAAAAAAGACACCTAGCATTACACTAAGTGTCTTTTTTCACGCTAAAACTTACTTTGTTTTTACACGATCATCATTTGCGATAACTTCAAAGAATTCAGAGTAATACTTTGGACCATTCTTTTTTGCATCGTCAAAGTTGTAAACCATAGTTTCAATTTTATCGAGACCAGCTTTTACAGCAGCTTCAACAGGCTTTGCATTATCAATAACAAGGAACTGATATGAACCATTATCCTGAGCAATATTTACACAATCTGGAGAGAGAGCAAACTCAACCCATTTTTTTGCGTTTTCGATATTTTTTGCACCTTTAAATATTGCAGTTGCACCAATTTCATAGCTTGTACCTGATTTAGGAGCTGTCATACCAAGATTATCATAACCGTTATCAACAATCTGATATACTACATCGTGTAAAAAGCCGACACCAATTACTACTTCACCAGTAGGAACAAGCTTTGAAGGTCCTGAACCTGACTTTGTATACTGACATATGTTTTTATCTACAGCCTTAAAGTAGTCCATTGCATTCTGTTCACCTTTTAACTGAACCATTGTATTTACAATAAGTTTGCCTGTACCTGCTGTATTTGGGTTAGCAAAGCTTACAAGACCTTTGTACTCACTTTTAGTAAGATCATCCCAGTCTGCAGGTGGATTTACTCCAAGACGAGCAATTTCTTCTTTATTCCAGAAAAATCCCAATACTCCACGATAGATACCATACCAGTTATTGTTGCTGTCTTTAAACTGACTTCCAACAAGATGTGAAGCGTTTTTAGCATCATAAGACTGTAAAAGTCCTTTTGCACTTGCTTCGTTATATGGATCTGTTGTACCTCCGAACCATACATCTGCACTAGGGTTTCCATTTTCTTCTTCAATTTTTGTTAGGACTTCCCCTGTTGAAAGACGCTGATATGTAGTTTTTACGCCAGTAAGTTTTTCAAACTGAGCACAAGCTGCACTAAGATACTCTTCTTCACATGAACCATAAACTACAAGTTCACCAGCATCTTTTACTTCAACTTTTTTAGAACAGGAACTAAAACTTGCTGCGGCTGCAATACCGCACAAAACAGCTATAATCTTTTTCATTAACAACTCCCCCTTTTTTAGAGTTCAATTCTAATTTAAGTATAAAGCCATTTTTATTTTTTTCAACTTTTTTCGGTATTCAAGTTTATAGACAAAAAAAACACCTGCAGTAACCAGTATTCTGCAGGTGTCAAAATGGTTATGTTAGTATTTTAAAGGATTACTCACCCTGTTTAGCCAAAGCTTCTTTTTTTATGCGGGCAATTTCGCCCTGAATTTCTTCCATTTTCTCTTTTGTAAGAGGATAGAACTTCATAGCAATCAAGTTACAAACCCAACCAATGATTGGTAAACCTAAATAACAGATTAATACAGCAACAAGAATATTTGATGAATATGGTGTTTCAACAGTAGGCAATGCCTTTCCAAATCCAATTGCTGCAAATATAACTGCTATAATTGTTGTTGAAATCGATGAAATCAGTTTATCAACTAAAGAGAATAAAGTACCCATAAGTCCAGGTACATAACGTCCTGAACGGTAAACTTCATAATCTGCACAGTCAGCTGTCATTGGAATTACAATGTTACCTGCAAGGTTACTACATCCCTTCATAAACATATAAAGAACAACGAATGTAACACCAAACAAGCTCCAGTGGCCTGTTTTAAACAAGTTAGCCCATGTAGACAGTCTTGTTAAAGAAAACTGAGGAAGCTTCATTGTTGTTGGAACACCAAGCACTAAAAGTAATCCGATAAGTACAGCAAAAATCATTGCACCTACACTACCAATTACCAGGGCCTTACGCTGACCAAGTTTACGGGCAAACTGATTTACACCAAATATTGTAATAAGTACAACAGGAATTGATGTAATAGCTGAGTATGATGAATATAGCCCAAAATTACCACAAACAATTCCGAAAAGACAAATCATAATTGTTGTATTACCAACTGCAAGCATAGCAATTTTATCTGTACTTGCTGCAACAATAAGCATCTGAATTGCACGGTTGTGAGCAATTACATCTATATAATCCTTAAATCCAATTTTTGATGCAACGCCAGTACCAAAGTACTTAGGACGATCTTTACGCCATAAAGCAATTATTGCACAAGTAGCAAAAACAAAAGCAATAGCAGCAAAAACAAGCTGGAAATGATTCCACATTTCAGGATTATAGAAAGCAGACAAAGTCTGAATACCATTTCGAGCAGAAAGACATGCTTCAAGAGCTGGATTTTGAGCTACAAGTTCTGCAATCTTTGCAGCACCTTCTGCTGTAGCTGCACTAATTGTAAACTTTGGAACAAGTGTACCAGTAAGATAAATTGGGAAGAAAACACCCATCAAAAGAGTATTATAAGTAGCATCAAACATCGTAAAAATTGGACGCTGTTTTGGATCATTTGTAAGACAAGTCTGTGCACTCTTTGTTACTACACACTGACATGTATAACCTATGATATACAGTATATAGATAATCATAAACGCAATAAAACGTATTGCTGTTGGCATATGAGGAACAAAACGAAACATTGCAAATGTTGTACAAAACAGAATAATTTGTCCGATGATAATAAATGGTCGGTTTTTACCAAGCTTACCGTTTGTTTTGTCTACAAGCATACCAATAAATGGATCTGTAATACCATCCCAAACACGCATAAGTGTTACAATGGAACCAGCAAGTACAGTAGCTACACCAACTATACCAATTAGGTAATATGAAATTGAACCGACAAGGAGCATATAAGTATTTGTTGAAGTATTGTTCAACGCATACATTCCTATCTCCCAGATTTTTGCACGATGAATACCAGTCTCTTCATCGTCTAATGGTAATTTTGACATTATTGACCCCCTTTAAGTCTTAACTAAAATATTAGTATGTCATTACGATTTAAGATTATAAGGTGAAACCTGTTAAAAGCACAAGAAAAAAATTTTGAAAATAACACAAATTTTTGTATTTTTTGTATTTTTACGTCTAAAATATTTTAGGATAAAGATTATTTTTAATTTTTAGTAATATTACGACATTCTCTACAAGGAGTAACTATAATGTGTAAAAAAGCCTCTGATAACTTCAAAGTTATAAGAAATCTCAATGGTCAGACAATAAGCACACTAAACCGTAAAATAATTGAAGCCGACGGTTTATATTTTAAGGACATAGACGGCAGTGGAACTGTATCTGACGTAAATGACTGGAGATTACCTGCACAAAAAAGGGCAGCTTCATATGTAAAGCTTTTGACACCAAAAGAAAAACTTGCTCAGCTTTTTATTTCAGACTGGCGAATGGGTAAATATCCAATACAAACAGCAGACGGAACATACAAGCCAAAAACGTTTGATGAATCAGGTATTTTAGACGAAGGTGAGTTTACAGGTAAAACAATATTTGGTAAACAAAAGCTCCCAGGAACAACAACTCTTATCAAGGATTGGTTTAACCGTCATATAATACTTAGGGCAAATCCAACTCCTGAGGATATGGCAGATTTTTTTAATCAGCTTAATGCAGTGGCTGAAGAATGTGCTCATTTTATACCAGTTGAAGCAGCTTCAAACTCACGAAACGAAAACGGTGAAGTTGTATATGGTATGAATGATGCTGCAGGTACTTTTGCAACATGGCCAGGAACATTGGGAATAGCAGCTGCAGTAAAAGGGAGCAATAACGACTTAAGTATTATAAAAGATTTTGGAGACTGCATAAAAAGAGAGTGGAATGCCTGCGGACTAAGAAAAGGATACATGTACATGGCAGACTGTGTATCAGATCCTAGATGGCAGCGAACATTTGGTACTTTTGGTGAAGACAGTTCTTTAATTGAACAAATATTTGATGTGCTTATTCCTTCAATCCAGGGAAGTGATATAGGAATAACGCAAGATGGCGTTGCTATGACGGTGAAACATTTCCCAGGTGGTGGAGCGCGAGAAAATGGATTTGATCCCCACTATAAAGCAGGACAGTGGAACGTTTACAAAAGTCCTGAAAGCCTGAAAAAATATCATATGATAACTTTTAGACCTGCAATAAGGCATGGTGCATCAAGTATAATGCCATACTATTCAAAACCTAGCAAAGCAAAAAGTGAAGCTCAGCACGATTTTAATGGAGAACTGATAAAGTTTATGCCATATGGCTTTGCATACAATAAGATATTTACACAAGACATTTTAAGAAATCAGATGGGCTTTACTGGATATCTAAACTCTGATACGGGCATAATACACAATATGAGTTGGGGGGTTGAAGCCCTTGATATAAGCGAGCGAATTGGTTTCGCTGTTACACAAGGTGGCATTGATTTGATATCAGGATTATTTGATAATGATGCAGCACTTGAAGCCTACAACAGAGGTAAAAACAACTGGTATGACAATCATAAAATTCCTGAAGGATATACCAAAGACGACCTTGTTATATCAGACATTTCGTTAGATCGCGCTGTAACACGAACTTTAACCGAACTTTTTGCGCTTGGTATGTTTGATAATCCATACAGAGATCCTGCAGAGGCTAAGACTACAGTCCAAAATAAAAGCGATTGGCTAAAAGCAACTGAAATACATAAAAAGAGTGTTGTTCTTTTAAAGAATGATGGAATACTACCTTTAACTGAAAAAAAACTCAAAGAAAAAAAATTATATGTCAAAGCATTTTATAAGGACATCAAAAAGGCTGAACAAGCTACTTCAGCACTAAAAAACATGTTAAAAGACTATATCTTAACGGAGGACTATACAGAGGCAGACATTGCAATTTTAATGATAAATCCTTCAAGCGGAGCCTATTTTAGTGCAACTCCAGGATACCTGGAACTTGATATATGTGAAGAAAAAACAGTTGTTGATGTTGATGAAAACTGCTGTCCAATGAGCACAACTCATAATGAAACAACCTTATCAGAAGCAAAACTGATTAAAGAAATTTCAGAAGCAGTACATACAAAGGGCGGAAAAGTAATTAGCAACATAAACTTTACCCTAGCATGGATTCCTGGTAATGTCGAAAAATACAGTGATGCACTAACCGCAGGTTTTGATACATATCCAAGTGCAACGCTTGATGTCATATTCGGAAGGTTTAATCCACAAGGAAAGCTACCATTGACTTTACCGAGAAGTGATAAAGTACTTTCTGTTGATAAAAATGGCATCTGTGTAAGTCCTAATGATGTCCCGGGATATGACAAAGACAAATATATTGATCAAAAATTAAAGGACGAAAATGGAAAAGCTTACGCTTATCGTGATACAGCTGGCAATTACTACGAGCTAAATTTTGGTTTAACTTACTAGTATATTATACATCACAGACAGCTTATAAATGTATAAGCTGTCTGTATTTGTTAAAATATTCTTTAAGTATTTTTAAATTCGTGGTATTATTTGTTTTATATGGATTTTACATTACGTAGATGGACAGAGAACGACGCACAAGATAAAGCTGACTTTACAAACAACGAAGAAGTTTTAAAATGGCTTTGGGACGGAGTACCGATTCCTTACACAAAACAAAATGCAATTGACTGGATAAACTCGATAAACATCATGGACAAAAATGACGGTATGGAGTATTGCATTGATGTAGACGGAAAAGCAGTCGGAACTGTAGGCTATATCAGAGGAGAGAGCATGAGACGCTACTCCTGTGAAATAGGATATTTTTTGTCACAGTCGTACTGGAAGCAAGGAATAATGAGTACTGCAGTAAGTTTTTTGTGCAATCACATATTTGAATATACAGATATTGTCCGAATATATGCTGAAGTATACGAAGGAAACACAGCATCACAATCGTTATTAAAAAAATGTGGCTTTACCCATGAAAGTACGCAAAAAAAAGCCGTCATAAAAGACGGCCAAATGATTAACCTTGAAATATGGACACTAATAAAAGAATAACTTTGTTATTATTCATCAGGCCACACAAAGATATCAGCACAGTTACGCTCTCCGCCAGATACTTCAATTGATTGCCCTGTGCAAAACTTATTTACTACTGCCAAAAAGAAAAACCAGTCGGCAGCTTCTTCTGCAGTAGCCCATCGCTTCAGCGGCGTTACATCCATAATGCGTTTCCACAAAACAGAGTCGTTCATGACATTGCTGTTTAGTTCAGTAGAAATACCACCAAAACACAATGCATTGCAAGTTGCCATATACTCATTTGCAAGTTTAATTGCACAATGCTTCATATAGCCAACCACACCAGCTTTACTTGCTGCATATTCAGGAAACTCATTACCAGAGTTAGCACTGGCACTGGCATTAAAAACAACAGACTTTATCTTTTTTTGAAAAGCATATTTTTGAGTCACATACATTGTTCCATATAGATTTACTTTTATATCCCTTTCACTTTGCGTCTGTATACCAGCATTATTTATAAGAATTTCAACATCCTGTAAATCTGGTAAACTGTTTTTATCAGATATATCACAGACATAGTGCTTGTAATTTTGATGAACAATTGTAGCAGCCTGTATATCAAGTCCAGCCACACAAAAGCCTTCGTTTAAAAACTTTAAAGCGACAGCCTTACCAATGCCCTGGGAAGTTCCTGTTATTACAACCATTTTCTATGCTCTTTTTTCAATGTATTCAAAATACTCTTTGCCTACATTGTCCTTGTCCCATGATTTTACAATCTTCCAGCCAAGTCCACTAAATAAAACTTCTGCTAAAAGTTCACAAACAGCACCAATTGCACTACAGATAACAACCTGACTCCAGCTCCATCCAAAAAATATTTTAGAGACAACTGTAGCAAAAATAAGGTTATCCACAAGCTGACCAATCATAGTTGATACATAAGATCTTAAAGCAAATGTCATAAAACTGTTTTTAGAAATAAGTTTTCCAAGCCAGCTGTTTAAAAGAGCATTTACAACAGCACTTGTAATAAAAGCCAGAGCACTACCTAAAACAACATACCAGGCACCACCAAATGTATGGTTTAGAGCTGTATTTACATCGATATTTTCTGTAGTATAAAACTCTCCCCACATACCAGGCGCTAAAGATAAAAGATAAAACACACCACAAATACACAAATTAACAACAAGTGCTAGTAAAGAAACCTTTATGCTTGCTTTAGGTCCCCAACGCTTACAGATAACGTCCATACATAAGAACATTGCCCAGCTGAAAACAAAGCCACAGTCAAGAGCAAGATACTCATAGCTTACTAGTTCTTTGTTTGCCATAAGATTTGCACAGACTACACATAAAATGAAAATACTTACTGTGATTGAAGGGATGTTACGAAGAAGAATTTTGTAGTCAGTTAATTCTTCTGATACAAATTTTGAGATAGATCTCATATAAACCTCGCTTAAGAATTTTGATTTTTAACGCGCAGGAGATTTTTGAGGATCATAAACTGCGCTATTAGTAATGCTCTGGTACAATACAACTTTTTAATTCATTTGTGAAGTACATTAAATAAATATATAATAAACCCATGACTGATGACTTAAAAAAAACACTCACCTATCTTGCTTCTAAATACGAGACAAAAGAGTTTTTACAAAAAGACCCTTCCTCGTTCATGCATAATTACACAAATTACAAAGAACAGGAGTGTGCTGCTTTTATTGCTGCAAATCTAGCCTTTGGAAGACGAGACCAGATATTAAAACACATAAATATTATTCTTGAACACGCGGGCAGCAGTCCTATAATATGGATAAAGGACAAATGCTATCTCTCTTTATTTGAAACCAGTTCAAAATCATTTTATCGCATGTATAGTCACAATTCTATGATATCTTTTTTTGATACATTAAATAAAATATACATAGACTATGATTCGTTAGGTACTTATATAAAAAGCAAATGGGAAACGAGGCCAAAAGACACACGTATTTTTTTAACACATATAATACAAAACGAATTCTCTCTTGATTGTAATCTTATTCCACATACGACAGACAGTGCATCAAAAAAGTTAAATATGTTTTTACGATGGATGGTAAGAGATAATTCTCCTGTTGATCTTGGGCTCTGGAGTGACTGGTTTAATAAATCAGATTTACTTATTCCTCTTGATACCCATGTAATGCAGCAATCTACAGCCTTTGGACTTATTCCACCATCAAAAACCGGCAAAACTATGGCAGCTTCATTAAAAACTGCCATTACCATAACACAAGAACTTAAACAAGTTTTTGAAGATGACCCTGTTAAAGGTGATTTTGCATTATTTGGGCTTGGTGTTGACGAAGACTCTAAAAAACATCTTCTTTAATCATTTTAAGCACAATGTCTGCTATATCAGGATCAAACTGAGAACCTTTATTTTTTTCAATTTCTTTAATAATGCGTTCTTTTGAAAGAGGTTCTATATAGCAGCGATTTGAGTTCATTGCATCAAAAGCGTCTGCTAAACAGATTATACGAGCAACTAAAGGAATTTCCATTCCTTTTAATCTTGAAGGATAGCCTGTGCCATCAAAACGCTCATGATGGTATAAAGCTCCCTGAGAAAAATACGGGTATGTCGTAAACTCAGACAAAATAAGTGATCCATATTTTGTGTGCTTTTTTATAATCTCATACTCATCATCTGTCAGCTGCCCCTGCTTTTTTAAAATCGAATCAGGAATATAACATTTACCGCAGTCATGGAGTAATGCGGCATAATAAATGTTGCTACACTCTTCTGCAGACATATTCATCCTCATCGCAATTTTTTTCGCATAAGTTGCAACCCTATTTGAGTGTCCTTTTGTGTATGGATCTTTTGCATCAACAAAGTAGCTGACAACATTTAAGGCTTCTTTTACAAGGGAGTCTTTTTGCTCAAGAGACCTATCGGACTTTACAAGAGAAAACTCAGTTACAACAAGTGAAATAAGTATGATACATAACAACACGAAAGTTACAACAAATAATGTATATACTCTACCTTGAAATATATCCTTCTTTATTGAATAATGAACTACCCAATCCGATGCATTAAAACTATCACTCTCAAAATAGTATATAAATCCAGGTGTTACAGTACCATATTTTTCAGTAATCGGTTTTTCAAATACAAAATCAGAAGGATGATAAACAACATAGTCACCGGCATGAAGAGGTATCAAAATATCAGGTGCCGAGTATACATAATCAAGTTTAATATCTTCAACATTACACATTAACAGAAACAAAGTTTGGATCTTTTCCCCTTCAGAGGTAAACTGATGTATTTCTGCTCCTCCGTTCCAGCATTTATTTATATAACAGTCCTGTTTAATATTTAATACAAAATCCCAGTCATTTATAACTGAATCACTTAAATTTGTCAGCTTTGATTCCCAGATCATTGCATTAAGGGTCTTTATACCATCTGAAGTCTGAACATCACCCTTACGCCACTGATCAATAGTCTTTCCCCGGGGATACAACTGAAAAGAACAATCTAAGCTTGTAGTCAAAGGCGTGATAGTATGAACTATTTTATTGTAGTTAACTATATTAAAACAATAGTGTGTAAAACATACTATCCAGACAAGAAATGAAAAGAAAAGGAAAAAGTTACATATAAACCGAATTTTTGTTATTTTATTCAATTTTACATTCGCACAATGACGTGCATCTCGTTTATTTTGAACTCACATCCAATATAATAATTTATAACAAAATTTTATAAACAATCTTTATGTTAATAATAAAGCTGAATAATCCATAACACAAGCCATAAATAAGATATTTAATTATATAATACTGTTATTTTATCTCTAAAATACCCTTTCATTAAATCTTTTTTTAATATAGACTCTCTTTCGCAAAAATATGAAACAAACAACACTTATTCTCAAAGGTGATTTTGTATTTTCCGACCTTAACCGTAATCTAAAATGCTTTAACAATCATTACTTAATCTGTAAAGATGGTTTAATTCACGAACTAACACCCACTCTCACAGATAGTTATAAGGACATACCTGTACAAGATTATACAGGTAAAATTATCATACCAGGATTTACCGATTTACATGTACATGCTCCTCAATATGCCTTCAGGGGTATTGGTATGGATGAAGAATTGTTAGATTGGCTCAATATCCACACTTTTCCAGAAGAGTCTAAATTCAATGACTTTGAATATGCAAAAAAATCCTACGATATATTTGTAGAAGATTTAAAAAACTCAGCAACAACAAGGGCCTGTATATTTGCAACTATTCATAATGAAGCAACCTTGTACTTAATGACTTGCTTAGATAAAGCAAAGCTCATTACATACACAGGAAAAGTGAACATGGACCGTAACAGTCCTCAATCCTTGAGTGAGGACTGCGACCAATCTATAATAGATACAGAACTGTGGTTATCTGAATGCAGTAAGTTTTCAAACTCAAAACCAATTCTTACACCTAGGTTTGTTCCAAGCTGTACAGACAGTCTAATGAAACAGCTTGGAAATCTAGCAAAAAAGCACAATCTTAGAGTTCAGTCACATTTATCTGAAAATCCATCAGAAATAAAGTGGGTTTCTGAGCTTGTTCCGAACTCAAAATGCTATGCAGATGCGTACAAACTTTTTAATTTAATTGGCTCAAAACAAAATCCAGCAATAATGGCACACTGCGTTTACAGTAATGATGATGAACTTGAAATCTTAAAGGAAAACAATACTTTTATCGCACACTGTCCAGACTCAAATTTAAATTTAGCTTCTGGTATTGCACCTGTTCGAAAATATTTAGACTACGGTATCAATATAGGTCTCGGAAGTGATATTGCAGCAGGTTCTTCTTTATCAATATTCAAGCAAATAGTGCATGCAATCCAAGTATCTAAGATGTACTGGAGACACATTGATAGTAGTTTAGAACCTCTATCATTCGCAGATGCATTTTATATTGCAACTATAGGTGGCGGATCATACTTTGGTAAAACAGGGTCGTTTATAAAAGGATACGATGCAGATATTGTAGTTATTGATGACTCAAAAATAAAAAGCCCTTTAAATCTTAGCACGGAGCAAAGACTTGAAAGGGCTTCGTATATAGATGATAAAATTAGCATCTGTGCAAAATATGTAAAAGGAAACAAGATACTTTAAGCTTTGTATCCTATCTGCTCACCGTACTTAACACGGTACTCTTTACCGTCTTTAGTACCTTGAGCAACTTCATCAGTGAGCTTTAACTTATCTTTTTCACATAAAATAACAATTGTTGAACCGTGTAAGTCAAAATACCCCTTTTCTTCACCCTTCTTAAAGGTATAGCCTTGATGATGATTGCATATTCCGCCTACACTAAACGCACCAACCTCAATTTGAGCAAGAGTGCCAAAGTTTTTAGTATACATAAGTGCCCAGTTTCGCCTGTTTAATGTATATACCTTATAGTTTTCGCAGGCACTACTTTGTACACTATATAATTTGCCAGGAATAAAATGATTATCATCTAAAAAACCATCATCAACATAGCAATAACGATGATAATCTGTTGCACATAAGCGGAATATTAGACACTTACCACCTGAATATATGCGGCCTATATCTGAACCCTGTAAAAAATCAGTTAACCGATAATCAGAACCTTTGACATGAAAAACAGAATCATCATTTATATCATACACACTCAAAAGACTATCACAAGGACTTATAAAATGAGTATAATCAGAATCGAAGGAAACACTATTCTTTTTTCGTGTAAAAAAATCATTAAAACACTTATACTTTTGACCTTCGAAACCTGTCATTGAAATATTATTTTTTTTAATAAATGGTTTAATATAAAAAACAGACAGCCTGCTTCTCAAAAATAAACCTAATATAGCCGGTACTTTTAATGCTAAAAGAACCCCTAAAAGTAAACGGCCAAATCGAGTACCATATAAAAACTTTACAGACTTATCATCTGCACCATCATTAGAGCGCATGTGCCTCACTCCAGAATAATAAAAATAACTCTGTTAATCCCATAGCAATCAGGCCCAGTTTACCTTTCATACCAGGTTTTATAAGTTTAAAAGGTGTAATAAAGCATATACCTACTCCAGCAAGAACAACTGTAGGAATAAGGTAATTAATTTCCATATCAAAACGTGTATATAAGCAAAAAATGTGAACCAAAGGTAAAATTAGTGCAATTGTAGTCACAGGCAATCCTTTGTACTCATGTCGACAATCATCAGTTACCTTTTGACGTTCCATTTCATCACAATTAAAATAGCAGAGGCGGATTAATGCACATAAAAGATAAACGGCACTTATGACAATCGGAAGCTTATGAGATGCTCCTAAATGATAGACCATCAGCGCAGGTAAAACACCGTAACAGATTATGTCACTCATCGAATCAATTTGAATACCAAAAAGTTTTTCAAAATCTGTCCTGTTCTTTTTTGTGGCAGCAACCTTACCATCAAACATATCCATAACAGCAGATGCCATCAGACAGATAAATGCTTCATTTAAATGACCAGTAAATGTCAAATGAATTCCTGCAAAGGATACGAGCATCGCAACATATGTAAGTATTACAGTGTAGTTGTAAACCCCAAGCATATACATATAAAAACCTCTATAAAATATTGCCGAATATCAAGCTATAAATAAGTATAACTAATGGCTTTGCAGTAAGAATAATCAGCACAAATTTCTTAAAGCTCATCGTTGTAAGACCTGTAAAATAGCATAAAAAGTCATCTGGTGAAATAGGAATCAAAATAGCAAACCACAAAAAAACAGAATAGCGCTTGTTCCACCGCTTCATCCATCTTAAGCATGAGTTCCATCTTTTTTCACTAAAAACCTGTCTGACTATACTAACCCCAAATTGTCTTGAAAGACAAAATGCGATAATCGATCCAAGACAAATACCAGCATAACTACAAATAAATCCGCCTAAAGAACCAAAAAGACCTGCACCAACAATACATCCAATCCAGCCCGGAACTATGGCATACAAAACCTTAAAACACTGAAAAAATACAAGAAAAAGAGGTCCATAGTACCCAAAGGACTTTACATATTCTCTAAATGTATCGGCATCATTAAACTTTCCGTTAAAATACTGATATAAAAAAAACACTCCTAGACCAATGAAAAAAAGACAAAACATAACAGCAAAAACAATCTTTATAGTTTTACCTTTTTCCTCAATTAATCTATCTTCTATCTGCATATATAACGTTTTCCAAAGTAAGAAAATATCATATTTTCTTTTGTGTTACAATACAACTTTTATTAAAGAAAGTTATATACACAAAAAAAGGCTGCACTTCACGTAAAGTACAGCCTTTCGAAAAATTATTAATATAATTACTTATTAAGAATAAACTCAACTCGGCGGTTTTTCCACCAGTTGTCTTTATCACTTCGTGCAGCAACTGGCTGACGACCGCCACGACCAACTGCATTCAGGCGATTGATATCAACACCGTATCCCTTAAGTACTTTCATTACATACTCTGCACGAGCTTGCGATAATGGAACAAGAGGAATATTACCACCTGCCGTGCTGGTTTCTTCAGCTTCACTACCAGATACGTTATTTGCATGCCCCTCAATAGTAACTGTATAGTTCTTAAACTTATTAAGAATCTGTGCAATACGTTTGAGGACACGTTCATTATTTTGTATCTGAGACTCTGTTAGGCCACCCTTTCCAACTTCTTTCTCACTCTTAAAGTCAGCAGCATTTGAACGGAATATAATAGAAGGAACTGCCATCTTAAGAACATCTCCAACTCTGATAACAAGGACATCTACACTGATTTTACCTTCGACGGTACTTGTCATGCCAAGAGTATCAGTTGCAGTAAATGTGTATGGGTAATCCATAGCCGACTGAACAAGCTCACCATTATTTCCGCGTCCATCCCAAATAATGCGCTCTGTAATTGTTGCTTTACCAGATGTAGACCAGAATGTCTTTCCATTTTCAGGATCACAAATTGTGAGAGACCAGTTCTTCAGAGCAACCGCACTTGAACCCTTTAACTGGATAAATAAATCATCATCCTCTCCATCATTATCAGGACTAAAATATTTAGGACTTGTCTTGACACTTAACTGAGGAGGAGTTATAGAGCATATAAATGCACTTGATGATGTATCTACCACATTACCTTTTGCATAGCTTATGTTAAGTTTTCCTGTATAAACTCCTTCTGCTACCTGTCCGTCAGCATCAAGACCATCCCAATTAATGCTTGCAGGTACATCCTTACTATCTGAACTTGACCATTGACGAGCTATCTTTCCTTCAGGACTAACAATTGTAAAACACCAGCTCTCAATACCATCAGTAAGTGAAGTTCTTATATCAAATTTTTGAACATCAGTAATGCTGTCACCATTTGGACTAAAGGCATCCAGATCAGCAGTTACATAAGCCTTTGATTCACGAGTATCAGACTGAATACCTGCAATCTCAGCACTAGCTTTATTTCCTGCTGCATCCTGAGAAGTAAATACCATACGGTATTTTCCATCTGTTACTACGTTACCAGCAGAATCTGTACCATCCCATTCAAAGCTTTCAGGTACACTGCCTTGCCATGTTGTTGTACTTACTGCATTATTTTTATCATTGTATATAGTCAAAACCCATTTATCTTCAGATGAAGACTTAGCTTTTACTGCTATAACATCTTTACGACCATCACCATCAGGAGAGAATAATGTGTATGGTACCTCAACATTAATTGATGGAGCTACAGTATCAACAATGAAAGTACCAGTTTTTGTACTGGCTTCACTACCATTTACGCTGGCAGTTTTAAGGACTGCAGTGTACTCACCGTCTTCACATCTTGTACCACTATTGTCAAGTCCATTCCAGCTTATAATAGCTGGCAAAGCATGATCTGCACTACTTGTCCATACAATACTACCCTTAGAGTTCAAAATGTTAATATCGTAATGATTAACACTCGAGTTTCCAGCTTTCACAACAGGTATAAGGTTCAAAGTATTTTGTGACTTATCCCCTGCAGGATTAAATGCCTGAGGTTTTACAGTAAGTAAAATCTCTGTTTTACTTGTGTCAATCTTAAAGCTTGATGTAGTAAATGAACTTTCATTACCAGCAAGATCACTTGCAGTAAGAACATACCTATATGAACCTTCTTCCCTTAAGTTATGATTACTATCAAGCCCATCCCAGATTATTGTCTCAGATGGGAACGAACCAAAGTCATAGTTTCTTACAACAGAGTTGTTCTCATCGATAATTGAACCCTTCCAGTTTTCAACTGGAGCTCCACTATTTACAGCTACAACCTGTTTAATTGTAAGAGTATCAAGATTACCATCTCCATCAGGAGAGAATACAGCACCACTTACAGTAAGCTTTGCAGAAGGAGGTGTAACATCGAGTGTAAACACAGGTGATTTTAACGGTTCTGTTTCAAAGCCGTTAAGATACTTTGCACCAACCACAGCCTGATATAGACCTTCCCCTAACATAACTCCATTATTATCTTTTCCATCAAAAGAAACAGAAGAAGGAGGATTATCCTGACCTTCATAAAGACGTCCTACTTTTCCATCTTTATCAACAACCTTTACGTACCAGCCGATAAGCTTATTACCTGTCTTACTCTGGTCAGGAGCCGGAATTTTTACATCAAGCTCCATTGTATCATTTTTACCATTTCCGTTAGGACTAAAATATCTGCTTCCATTTATCGCAATACTTGTTGCCGGTTTTTCAGCAGAATAAATGATATTTGAAATACCAGCAGGAGCAGATACGTTTCCTGCACGGTCTGTAGCAGTTATCTTGTAATTATAAACACCATCAGCAACAGGCACTCCGTTATCATCAGCACCACTCCAGTCAAACTTTAAAGGAGCACTGTGCGACCATTTTACAGTTCTCACTACTTTACCTGTAGCATCAGTAAACACACCTGTCCACAAATCCTCTTCAGAACCTTCCTGTTTAACTGTAAATCTAGCCTTTGCGCCTTCACCAAATATTTTGCCATCATTATTTGGCTGCTGTATTTCAACCTCAGGCGCGGTATTATCAACAATAACAGATAGTTTTGATGTTGTTGCACTGTTACCATTATCATCAGTGGCAGTAAATGAATACAAATAAGTACCATCAGGTGCAACTTCTCCATTATCCATTACACCATTCCATATTACACTTGAAGGAACTGTTACACCTGTTTTAGGTGTGATAAGTGCTTTCAAAAATGTTTTAAAAGTAAGTCTGTCAGGACGCTTTTCCTTATTACCAATTTCACGAATAACATCCCCCTTGTCATTTGTAATTACAAGGCTCCATGAACTTACATATCTTTTTTCACGAATCTGAAGTGGTATTTCAAGAAAATCCTGAACACCATCATTATTAGGTGATATATACACTTCTGCAGGTTCTGCTGTTAAAGGAAAAAGCGAAAGTGCAGCAAATAGTCCTGTTGTAATAAATAATTTTTTCATGTTATTTTTCTCCCCAAAGCTTAATCTCAGGAGCTTGAGTATCTTTTAATCCAAGATTGATAGAAGTACCAATACTTACAGCATTTATATCCTCATATAGCTGTTTCCAGGCAGATGAAACTGTAACTTCACTTTGCTGCCATCCCTTACTTGCCAGATAAGAACCTTCCTTTGAGTTGAAAGTAAATTTAAAGCTTACACCAACTGACGGAAGAATATTTTTTGCTTCATTACTAAACTCTCTGGCATCAAATTCCCATGAAGTAGACACCTTAATAAAATCCCCATACAGAAGCTGAACACCAGCATCACATACAAAGTTCTGAAAAGCAGGGAAAGCAAAGTCAAGTGAGGAACCAAGGTTAAACTTATCTTTTGACAACAGAGTTGCAGCAACACCTGTTCTGAACGTAACCAGTGCTGGCCACTCACCAGTTTTTGAAGGTTTAAGCCCATAAACTTTTGTATCATTATACATTTTGCCAAGATTAGTAAATGCAGCTCCAAAACGCACATTTTTCATAAATGCTATATCACCAAACTGATATAAACCGCCAAATGCAGCATTTAAAGTCCAATCATCCCCATGTCCGTAAAATACACCTGTATTTAAGTAAGAGCCTACACACAGAGCATCTGTTATATCCTTCGCAAATCCTGCAGTTCCATTAATAGTATTACCAAGCTGCATTCGTGCAAAATCAACAAACACACCTTGCAACAGGAACGTTGAAACACACCATCTTGATGGAATTAGAACCGCAGCCCCAAATGCAGAGCCAGAACTCTTATCATCATTATCATCACTGTTAAAGAGAAGTGTTCCAGACACGTTAATGACAGCACGCTGTTCGAGAGCTGTTAATGCAGGATTATTTACAATTGATGAAGGAGCTACCTCAAAAACAGGTCCTCCGGCACAAGATGAAGCACCGGTCAGAAGAACAGGATCTGATATTCGAAGTAAGTTTTGTCCACCTGCTGGTGGATTGTAAGCAAACAGACAGCATGTGCTGAACATCACAAACAAAACTGCTGTTGATAATTTCATTTTCATTTTTTTACAACCTCCGTTGTCTATATACAGTTTTACAATCTATTAAACTATATAACCAAAATGTTCAAAAAACAACTTTACAGGAAATTTGTTGTTTTTTTATTGCGAATCATTCAAGTTCTAACAAATTATTATATGTCATCCGTTTGCTAAAAGTATCATGATTATCTACTTATTTTTTTAAATTACATAATTTTTTTTTGACCATATATATATGTAGGGTTTATCATAGTTCTATGAGAATGCATACTTTTAAGGGTGGTACATTTCCACCAGAAAAAAAAGAGCTTAGTAAAAGCTATGCCATTGAGGATGCTTTACAGGCTGTAAAGACTGTAACTATCCCAGTAACTCAGGGTATTGGTAAACCAAACAGCCCTATTGTAAAAATTGGAGATACTGTAGCAAAAGGACAAGTTATTGCCAAATCAGACGAGTATATGTCTGCTCCTGTTCATGCTTCAATTGCAGGGACAGTTAAAAAGATTGAAGCTCACCTGGTAACAGGTAATATTGAAGTTCCATGTATTGTTATCCAGAGTGACGGCTCTGACAACACAGCCTATATGGAACCATTAGATCCATTTACATGCAGTAATGAGCAGGCCTTACAGCGTATAAAAGACGCTGGTATCGTAGGTATGGGAGGAGCTCAGTTTCCATCTCATGTTAAGCTGAATGTTCCAGAAGGCAAAGAAGTTGAGTACGTACTTTTAAATGCTTGTGAATGTGAACCATACATAACCGTTGATCATCGCACACTGCTTGAAGAAACCGAAAAAGTAATTGATGGACTGGCAATAGAATTAAAAATGCTCGGTGCATATGGTTTTATTGTAATTGAAGACAATAAGCTTGATACAGTACCTGTTATCCAAAAGGTTATTGACGAAAAGGGATATAATCTGGATATGGAAATTTTTCCTGTAAAAACAAAATATCCACAGGGGTCTGAGAAAAACATTATAAAAACAGTACTTAAACGCGAAATTCCTTTCGGAAAGCTTCCAAATGATTGTGGTGCTGTAATTACAAATGTTAACACAGCAGTTGCAATAAGTGATGCATTCAGACTTGGTAAACCTTTAGTAGACCGACCTGTTACAATAAGTGGTGGTGCTGTTGAAACACCTAAAAACATCAGGGTGCCAATTGGTACAATCATTACAGACTTAATACCTTCAGTTGTACAATTAAAAGAAGGACAGGTTGCAAAGATAATATCAGGCGGTCCTATGATGGGTCATGCAATGGCAAATACAGATTTTCCAATTGCAAAGGGCTGCAATTCTATAGTCTTTATGGCACCAGAGGAAATATGTACAGAGGAAGAAACCCACTGTATAGGATGCGGACAATGCTACAAAGTATGTACGCTAAGACTGTCACCTGTAATGATATTGCGAAGTCTCAAGGCAGGAAACCTTGATGATGCAATAAGCTTTGGTCTTTTAGACTGCTGTGAATGCGGCTCTTGTGCATATGTTTGTCCTGCACACAAAAGTCTTGTTCAAAAGTTCAGACTTGGCAAAGCACTTGTCAGAGCAAGAGATGGAGGAAAGAAATAATGGCAGAACCATCAGCAAAAAGCGAAATATACGTTTCAGCATCTCCTCATTTTTCATTGGGAAGAACAACACAGAGCATAATGCTCTCTGTAATTATTGCACAGTTGCCTCTTTGTATATACGGTGTATATCTTTTCGGTATACGTGCCCTTATTACGATTTTGGTTAGCGTAGCATCCTGTGTTTGTTTTGAAGCTTTATTTCAGCGATTCATAAACAAAACAATAAAAATATCTAATCTGTCAGCTGTGGTTACAGGTCTTATGCTTGCACTTGTATTACCACCTGCAACAGCCTGGTGGCAGATAGTTCTTGGAGCATTTTTTGCAGTTATCGTAGCAAAAGAGTTTTTTGGCGGTATCGGTGCAAATGTATTTAACCCAGCCCTTACAGGTAGAGCTTTTCTTTTTGTAAGTTTTTCAGCTGCCATGGGTGCCAGGTGGATTAACCCAGGTGTTGATGCCATAAGTTCAGCTACAACACTAGCAAAGTATGAAGCAGGAGAAATTGTACCAACAATGCAGGATGTCTTTGATTTCTTTATTGGAAACAGAGCCGGCTGTATTGGTGAAACATGTGCTTTACTTATAATACTTGCCTTTATCTTCCTGTGGGTTATTGATGTAATTGACTGGAAAGCCCCATCAACAATGATCTTAACCTCTGCAATTGCAGCCTTTATCTGTTCAATGGTTAAAGGACACGGATTAAGTCAGTCATGCATTGATACATTATACTATCTGCTTTCAGGCGGTATCATGTTTGCTGCCGTATTTATGGTTACAGACTATGCAACTGTACCAGTTACAGGATGCGGACGATACATATTTGGAGCAGGAGCTGCAATTATCACATTCCTTATCCGAACCTTTGGCGGATATCCAGAAGGAGTAATGTTCAGTATCCTTATTATGAATGCTATTTCTCCATTCCTGCCATACATCCGACACAGAAGATATGGACACGGTGATAAATACACTCATACACCTGTAAAGACAAAAGCAGGAGGCAGATAATATGAAACAGATGATAAAGCTTGGTCTTATACTTGCATTATATGCAGCAGCATCATGTTTCTGTCTGTCACTGGTAAACATGGTTACTTCACCAGTTATTGCAGGACATGCTAATGAAGCCTTAAAAGCAGGACTTAAAGAAGTATTTTCTGAAGCACAAAAGTTTTCAGATCCATTAGATTCGACTCTTTACACAGCAGGCGCAAATGCAAAAATTGATAATGTTTATCAGGCTCTTGATGGTTCTGGTAATGTTATAGGTGTTGTAATAGAGTTTGACGGAAAGACCTACGACCATGCACGTATGATTGCAGGTTTTAGAAACGATAAAGATCTCACAATCACAGGTGTAAAGTTTCTTGAACTTTCAGACTCGCCAGGTTTTGGACAGAGAGCACAGGATCCTAAAGAAATCTTAAAAGGCTGCGGAAAAACATTCTATGGCCAGTTCGAAGGAAAAAAGGCAAGCGAAGGCTTTGTTTTAGGCAATACTTACGAAGCAATTTCAGGAGCTACAATCACTTCAACATCCGTTGGTAAACTTCTCGAACAGGCAGCTTTCACAGCAGGAGAGGTACTTGGTTCATCTTCTATTAAAGCACCGGCAAAAGTTCGTTCTACTCCATTTACAGAAGCTGAAGCTCTGTCTGAGATTTTTGGCGAAAACACTGTAAATACAGTAGCAGCACCAGCCGGATGTGAAAAGGCATTTACTGCATCAGATAGCTCTGGCGTTACAGGAGCTGCAGTAATTGTATCAGGTAAATCTTTTAACGATAAAGCAACATTGTTAATTGCTGTAAATAAAGACTCTATAATTGCCGGAGTAAGAGTATTATATCTTAATGATACTCCAGGCCTTGGACAAAAAGCTCTTGAAGAATCTTTTTACAGTCAGTTTACAGGTAAAAAAGCAGATACTGATTTTACAAAAAGTGGTACATACGATGCTATTGCAAGTGCTACAATCACTTCAAACAGCTTGGCACAGTTAATTAAAACTGGTGCAGAGCTTGCCTTACAAACAGTATCCCAGGCACAGTAAGAGAGGTGAAAAATGAATAAAAACTTAAGCATCTTTACTAATGGACTTATAAAAGAAAACCCTCTCCTTATATTAAATATTGGTTTGTGTTCTTCTTTAGCAGTAACAACAAGTGTTTTCAATGGAATCGGTATGGGATTTGGTATGATGTTTGTACTCGTCATGAGTGAACTTATCATTAGTATATTCCGTAAATTAATTCCAGATGCAATTCGACTTCCTATATTCATCATTGTAATTGCAGCCTTTACAACAATAATACAGCTTCTTCTTGAAGCTTATATGCCATCACTGTCAAAAGCATTGGGAGTATTTCTACCACTTATCGTTGTAAACTGTATTATTATGGGACGCGTTGAGTCATTTGCTTCTAAAAACTCGCCACTATCATCTGTAATAGATGCATTTGGCATGGGCTTTGGATACACATGGGTCCTTGTTGTTATTTCACTTATCAGAGAGCTTTTAGGCAGCGGTTCTTTTTTTGGGTTAAAATTAATTCCTGAAGATTACACAATCGCATTTTTCTCAAGAGCACCTGGTGGATTCTTCGTATTTGGTCTTTTAATTGCAGTTACAGCAGCAATTAAAAAATCGGCACAGAAAAAAGAAGGTAGCGTAAAATGAAAGACTTATCACTAATCAGTATTTTCTTAAAAGCTATGCTTGTTGATAACGTAATTTTAACTCAGTATCTTGCGTTATGTCCTTTTATAGGTATGACAAAGGATACAGGCAAAGCAACAGGTATGGGTATTGCAACTTCCTTTGTAATTGTACTTGCAGTTGCTGTTACATGGCCTTTATATAACTTTGTAATGGTTCCTCTTAATCTTGAGTATCTGCAGACACTTATGTTCATTCTCGTAATTGCAACATTAGTTCAGCTTGTTGAGTTTTACCTCAAAAAATGTGCACCTGCACTATACAGTTCAATGGGTGTATATCTTGCTCTTATCACAACAAACTGTGCAGTATTGGGAACAGCATTAAACAGCTGCAGTGAAACACTTTCATACATCCAGTCAATTGTTTACTCATGTGGCTGTGCAGGAGGTTTTTTACTGTCTATGATCATTATGTCAGGAGTTAGAAAACGTACACAGTATGCTCCAATTCCTGACTTCTTAAAAGGAACTCCAATATTATTTATTGCAGCAGGACTGTTAAGTCTTTCGTTCCTTGGTTTTAACGGTTTGATTAAATAGGCAGGTACATTATGCAGTTAATTTTGACAACAATTATAGTATCTTTTGTTTTAGCTTTTATACTTGGTGTTCTATTGGGATTTTTCAAAAAAATATTTGAAGTTCCAGTAGATGAAAAAGTAGCTAAAATCAGAGAATGTCTGCCTGGTGCAAACTGCGGAGGATGTGGTTATCCAGGTTGTGACGGCTTTGCATCAGCTTGTGCTGCAGGACAGGCACCAGTAAATGGATGTACAACAGGTGGAGCTGCAACTGCAGAGGCTATTGGTAAAGTTTTAGGCGTTTCAGTTTCAGCTGAAAACAAAGTAAGCATACTTGCCTGCCGTGGTACAAAAGACTGCACAGTTCCTCGAGGTCACTATATTGGCCCTAAGAGCTGTGGAGTTGCAGCAGATGCTATAAACGGCACAAAACTCTGCTCATACGGCTGTATAGGCTTTGGAGACTGTGTTAACGTTTGTAATTTTGATGCACTTTCAATAGGTGAAGACGGTTTACCAAAAGTAGACCTAAAAAAATGTGTTGGATGCGGTATGTGTGTAAAAGCATGTCCAAAACACCTTTTATCACTTGTTCCAGTAAACCGTAAGGGAGCTGTAGCACTTTGTTCAAATAGAACAACAAACAAAGCATCTATACTAAAGAGCTGTAAAAACGGTTGTATCAAGTGCGGTAAATGTGAACGAGAGTGTCCAGAAAAAGCAATTAAGCTTGTAAACGGTATACCTGAAATTGATTATACTCTTTGTACAAGCTGTAAAACATGTGTAAATGGATGTCCAACTCATGTTCTTACTCTTATTCAGGATAAAATCGCTATAGTTTAGTTTATTCTTTATAAGTAAATCGGTTTAATTGATCATACGACTACAGATTATAATACTTATAGTCTGTAGTCTTTTTTTTAACAGTAACATAGTTTTATAGTCCCATTAATATGCTTATCATACAAAAAAAAGACCTGCAGTCTCTGCAGGTCTTTTTTCGGCAATTACAACATAGAAGGAACTTTTGTTATGCCATACCATTTTTAAATATAAAGCACTCTCCAAATGCAGTATACTGAATGATATAAACACACATATCAAATCAATATATTTTAAATAGTTTTAATCATTTAATACATCTTAATTATAGCTTT
>JAZUGE010000034.1:0-6928 GCA_045641045.1 Treponema sp.
TCTGTTTCACGTGAAACAGAATAAAACACTACTGTTACTAAGTAATATAGTTCCCTTTCTAAGCATAATCTGCCTCATAAATAAGACAGTTCAACTTTTTCAGTTCTAATAATTCAAAGTTCAATTATATCTTATCCATTATCTATGTTTCACGTGAAACGTATCAGAACCAGAATATCATTTAATTATCAATGACACTCTGATCCAACTCTATCTAAATAAGAATTCAGAAAATGATATTAAATTTCTCGTTTCACGTGAAACATGGTATCAAAACTAACTTATTAACAGGTTATCCACAGGGGTTGTATAAAATAACAAAATAGATAAAGTATACTATTTCATTATAATACAAAAAGTTAAATACCGTTAAACGATAAAGAGTAAAGAAATTATGTAGTTATCCAAAAGTTATCCACAAGATATGAATTCACTTTAAAAGTAAACTGTGATATTTAAAAACATACAAAGAAACACTGCTATAGAAAAAAGAGTTTCACATGAAACATATGAAAAAATAATTAGAAAGTTTGGATGAAAGAAATATAAAAAAAACCGGAAGCAGTTATACACTGCTTCCGGTGCCTGATGTTAGATGTGATAGTAGGTAAACCTTTTCACATAAAAGATATTTTGAAATCCCCTCACAAATATAATTATAGGACATATAATTATATTTGTCACGTAATTTTATTAAATTTTTTCTTAAACACGTTTATCACGTGTAATTGTTTATATTGTAAGAAATTACTCATTATCAGTACCGTCATTAGCAACACTATCAAAACCTACAACATAATCAGGATAGTCGATATTAATGACTTTAGTACCTGCAGCTCCTCTACCCTGTTTAGAAATATCTGAAGCTTTTACTCGTAAAGTTTTACCTTGACCAGTCATGCACACAACTTCTTCGCTTTCACTGACAGCAATAGAACCAATAATTTCACCTTTTTCTTCAATATTGCCAAAAATACGTTGTCCACCAGTTCCTCTTCCATGTGGGTTAAACTCGGCAAAATCAACTCGTTTTCCAAAACCTTTTTCGGTAATTACAAGAGCATCTTTACCTTGTTCTACAGTAATTGCAGAAGCTAGTTCATCACCTTCACTTAAACGTATACCAGAAATACCACCACTTGCCCTTCCCATTTGCCTTACAGAAGTTTCATCTATCAATAAAGCCTGACCACGTCTTGTGATAAGCATAATGTTATCATTACCACGTGTAAGAACAGCAGAAACAAGTTTATCGCCATCTTTAAGATTAATAGCTCTGATACCACGAATCTTTGCATTGGCAAACTCTGATGTAGCGCATTTTTTTACAGTACCATTTGCTGTAGACATGAAAATGAACTGACTATCATTATAATCTTTCATTGCAACAATAGCTGTAATCTCTTCATTAGCACTTACTTGAAGTAACGACTTAATATGAGTGCCTCGACTAGATCTGCTAGCCTCAGGAACTTCATGAACCTTAATCCAATATGCTTTTCCTTCATTTGTAAGGAATGTTATGTACGAGTGAGTTGTGGCTATAAATATCTTGTTAACATAGTCATCTTCAACAAGACTTGCACTCATGCTGCCTTTGCCACCACGACTCTGCATTTTATACTGACTCAAAGGAACACGTTTAATATAACCAATCTTAGAAATAAGAATAACTACATCTTCTTCCTTAATCATATCCTCCATGTTAATCTCTTCAACTTCGTCAGATATGATATCAGTACGTCTGTCATCGCCATATTTAGCAGCAAGTTCATTTGTGTCATCTTTAATAATAGCAAGAATCTTTTCGTGATGAGCTAAAAGATCTTCTAAATGATCAATTAAAGCCTGTAGTTCACGTATTTCTTTTTCGAGATCCTCAATTTGAAGATGAGTAAGGCGCTTTAACTGCATATCAACAATTGCCTGAGCCTGTTCATCATCAAAACTAAAGCGTTTTTCAAGATTAAGTTTCGCTTCTTCAGTATCACGACTCTCTTTAATAATCTTAATTACTTCATCTATGTTATTTATAGCTGTAATGAGAGCCTGCAGAATATGCATACGATGCTTAGCAATCTTTAACTCATATATTGTGCGACGGGTAATTACTTCATCTCGATGATCAACAAAAAACTGTATCAACTGTTTTAAAGTTAAAACTTCAGGCTTTAAATAACGTGTCCCATCTTCCTTCTTAACTGGGACAAGGGCAAGGTTTATTACACCAAAGTTAGACTGTAAATCAGTTTTTGCAAACAATTGATTAAGAACAAGCTTAGTAATTGCACCTTTTTTTAAATCAACTACAAGTCTCATACCAGATCGGTCTGATGACTCATCATTTGCATTTGAAATACCTTCAATTTGCTTATCACGTACAAGTTCTTTTATACGACGAATTATATTTGTTGTATTAATTCCGTAAGGAACTTCTGTAAAGACAATTGACTCGCGTCCTCGCTTATCAGTCTCAATAGTAAACTTAGATCTTATTGTTATTTTACCACGACCAGTACGATAAGCTTTTTTAATTCCTTCGCGTCCATAAATTATACCACCAGTAGGAAAATCAGGACCTTTTATATACTTACTTAAATCGTCAATAGTTATTTCAGGATCATCAATATAAGCACTAATTGCTGCTGCAACTTCACGTAAATTGTGAGTCGGCATATTAGTTGCCATACCAACAGCAATACCTGTAGTTCCATTACAAAGTAAAAATGGAAACTTTGATGGCAAAACAGATGGTTCATCTGTTGTATCATCAAAGTTACGCAACATATCAACTGTCTCTTTATTAATGTCAGCAACCATTTCCTCTGTGATTTTTGACATTTTTGCTTCAGTATAACGATAGGCTGCAGCAGGATCACCTGCAATTGTACCAAAATTACCCTGAGGAGTAACTGTTGTATATCTTTGTGCAAAGTCCTGGCCAAGACGAACAAGAGCATCATATACGGATGCATCACCATGAGGGTGATAATGACCTAAAACTTCACCTACAATAGTTGCACATTTTTTTGTTTTACCGCCTGCAGACAGATGTAAAGTATCCATCGCATACATAATACGTCTGTGAACAGGCTTAAGTCCGTCACGAACATCTGGTAAAGCACGCTGTACAATAACAGACATTGAGTAGTCAATATATGCCTGTTTAACTTCATCTTCGATAGGAATTTTTATTAATGATCCACCTTCAGGTGTTTTTTCTTCTTGTAACATAAAACTGTCCTTTATTAAATATCAAGGTTAGCGTAGCTTGAATTCTCTTCGATAAACTTACGACGAGGTTCGACTTCTTCACCCATACATACAGTGAAAATCTGATCGGCAGCAATTGCATCAGGAATCGTTACAACACGCATTTTTCGATGAGCAGGATCCATTGTTGTTTCCCAAAGCTGTTTACCATCCATTTCACCAAGACCTTTATAACGCTGTACATCAGCTTTAGATCGGTTTTCACCTAATGCATCAAGAGCAGCATCTCTTTCTTCTTCTGAATAAACGTATACAGGTTCTTTTTTACCAAGCTGAACCCTGAATAAAGGAGGCATAGCAAGATATACATAACCACGCTCAATAAGTTGTGGCATATAACGGAAAAAGAAAGTCAAAAGTAAAGTACGGATATGGCTACCATCGACATCAGCATCAGCCATAATAATGATTTTATGATATCTAAGCTTTTCGATATTAAAATCTTTACCAAAACCTGCACCTAATGTAGCAATTACAGGCTCAAGTTTATCGTTATTCATTACCTTTTCAGGACGGACTTTTTCTACATTAAGCATTTTACCCCAAAGTGGTAAAATAGCCTGAGTTTTAGGATCTCTACCCTTTTTTGCAGAACCGCCAGCAGAGTCTCCTTCGACAATATACACTTCACAAAGCTCAGGTTCTTTTAAAGAACAATCACTTAGCTTTTCAGGCAGGCCAAATCCATCTGAAAAACTCTTTTTACGGCTTGCATCCTTTGCTTTTCTTGCAGCAATACGTGCAGATGCTTCTCCTATAGCTTTCTCAATTATGATCTCAACATTTCGAGGGTTCTGCTCAAAATACTGAGTAAGTTTCTGCTTAACAAGAGCATCAACTATTGTACGAACTTCTGTATTACCAAGTTTAGTTTTTGTTTGACCTTCAAACTGAGGCTCTGGAACTTTTACAGATAAAACTGCAGTAATACCAGCTCTTACATCGTCTCCTGTAAGCTTTTCATCTTTATCAATACGTTTTTGGAGCTTAGGATATTTTTCGAGAAATTTATTTAAAACATAGGTAAGTGCATTCTTAAAACCATCAAGATGAGTACCACCCTCATGTGTATTAATATCATTAACATACGAATAAATATTTTCTGAAAAACCATCATTGTACTGAATTGACAACTCAGTAATTACTTCATTTTCAGAACCTTCAATGTAAATTGGTTCTTCAGGAACTACTTTTTTACCTTCGTTGAGATAACTGGCAAACTGTTTAATACCACCATCAAACTTAAAAACTACTTCTTTAGGATTTTCCAGGCGTTCATCACGGAAAATAATAGTTATACCTGAATTTAAGAAAGCAAGTTCTCTTAATCGTTTCGCAAGAACATCAAAATCATATGTAGTTGTTTCCTGAAAAATAGAAGAATCAGCCTTCCATCGGATTGTTGTTCCGTGATTGTCACTATCTCCTAAATTTTCAACTTTAGACTGAGGTATACCTGTTTTAAAAGTCTGCTTATACTTATGACCATCCCTATCAACAAAAGCCTGAAGCCAAACAGATAATGCATTTACACAGCTTACACCAACGCCATGCAAACCACCTGAAACCTTATATGAACCTTTATCAAACTTACCACCAGCATGAAGACGAGTAAGAACAAGCTCAAGAGCACTAACATGCTCTGTAGGATGCATATCTACAGGTATACCACGACCATTATCAACAACTCTAACTACATCATCTTTTTCAAGAGCTACTGTAATAGTATCACAATATCCTGCCATAGCTTCATCGATACTGTTATCTACAACTTCGTAAACAAGATGATGAAGTCCATTTGGACCTGTAGATCCAATATACATACCAGGACGTTTTCGAACAGGTTCAAGATCTTTCAATACCTGAATATTACCAGCTGAGTAAGAAGCTGCCATTTTTGTAATTCCTTAATAGATAAGATGATTTCATTAAATTTTAGATTATAAAAGAATAATAAAAAAATTTTATGAGCCTAAAAATTATAATTCGTAAAGTCAAAAAAGTAAAGCAACAAAAAATAAGCTGTGGATAAGCTGTGGATATTGAATAAATAAGAAAATTAAATTTATAATAAAAACATGTCTGAACAAAATTATAAAGAAGTATGGCTAGAAGCCCTCAGTCAGATTCAAGCTGAGTATAAAGCAATGGGAAAAGAAAACCAGTTTGTTCTAGGTTTTTCACGTCTCATTTATGAAGAAGATACAATTGATAAAATTACAGTTTCTGTACCTAGTGAATTTTACTGGAAGCAGGCACTTGAAAAACAAAATATAAAGCGTATTCAAGAAAAAATCGCAGAATTAATTGGCCAGGAAGTCATTATTGACCACATCAATAAAGCTCAAAGTACAAATATTTCAGCGCCAGCACCTGTTGAGTCAGAACCACTCATAGAAGATACAAAAAAGATAAATGAACCTGTATATATTCAACAAACCGAAAGTGAACCTTTAAAGACACCTGTACAGACAACAAAGACACACCCTTTTCTCTCGCCTAACTATACTTTTGATAAATTTGTTCCAGGTGAAAACAGCGATTATGCATTCCAGGCTTCACAAGCAGCTGCCCGTAATCCAGGTAAAGCATACAATCCAATTCTTATATATGGTGGTGTAGGATTAGGTAAAACACACCTTATGGAAGCTATCGGCAATTATATTTACAGCCAGGATCAAACAAAAAAAATCAGTTATATAAGTGCAGAAGCATTTACAAATGAGTTTATCAGCTCAATAAGTACAAAAACAACTGAAAAATTTAAAACAAAGTTTAGATCTCTTGATGTTCTTCTTATAGACGATATCCACTTCTTAGTAGACAAAAACTCTACTCAGGAAGAACTCTTTTATACATTTAATGCTCTATACGATAGAAACTGTCAAATGGTATTTACATGTGATAGGCCTATAACAGAATTAAAAGGTATTGAAGACAGATTAAGAACACGATTTTCACGTGGATTAAACATAGATTTACAGCCTCCTAGCTACGAAACACGACGTGCTATTATCGAGAAAAAGCTTAAAGACTTAGGTAAATCCATAGCATCAGACGTTATAGATTTTGTAGCTAAAAATGTTCAGACAAATGTTCGTGACCTTGAGTCATGTCTCACAAAATTAACTTCTTATGCTGATCTTGTTGGAAAAGAAATAACCATACAAACTGCACAGGAACTTTTAAGGGACATATTTTCACAACCTGTATCTGGAACAATTAGTATCGATACAATTCAAAAAGTTGTTGCGGACTACTACCGTATTTCAATCTCAGATATGAAGAGTAAAAAAAGAGAATCTAAAGTTGTTTTGCCAAGGCAGGTAGCAATTTATATAACAAGACAACTGACAGAGTATTCTTTCCCTGAAATCGGTAATGAGTTTGGAGGAAAAGACCATACAACAATAATGCATGCACACTCAAAAATTGAAGAAATGATTAGAACAGATTCAACATTTGACTCTCAGGTAAAATTACTTATGAGACAGATAAAAGACTATAAAAAATAAAAGACACCAATGTGGAATATGTGCTAATATTATGAGTATAAATTGTTGATAACTATTTTAACTGTGTAAAAGTGTAAAAACTGTGAATTCAAAGTTAATAGTTTTCCAAGTTATATCCTTTTATAAATAAAAGAATTAAA
>JAZUGE010000035.1:0-3159 GCA_045641045.1 Treponema sp.
AAATAAATACCTTAATCTGATTTTAAAAGGGGTTTCCCTTAGCCTAAAAACTATACGAAGGGTATCTCTAACTAAGAAATAATTTCTATAAGGTGCGTGAAAATGAATGGATGTTTTACCTACAGTAAAACAAGATGTACCAATTTCATGATTAATATAAGCAGTTTTACTTTTTAACACCAAGAATTTGTTATATAGAGCTTTATAGCAAAAAATGAAATCGCAAAAATCTACAGGATAAGATTCATTAAAGCCGTCAATTGAAAGTGCTTTGTTTATATCAAGGAACATACCTGACGTAATTATATTTTTAACGGAATAAACATCTTCGGATGAAAAGTCTTTTTCGGCTAGGGTCCATTTTGGTGTTGGTATTATTTTTCCATAATCCTTGATAGATGGACCTATGCACATAACCTTATATTTTTGAGATAGCTCCTCAAATTGTTGTTTTATTGTTTCAAAATCTAATACTGATAAATAACTGTCCTGATCAAAAAGGATAGCATGTGTATATCCATTTTCACATGCAGTTTTAAGACCTATATTGAATGCGGAAGATAGTCCAAGATTTATTTTATTATTGATGACTGTTATTCTTTTATCTGTTTTATATGGACTTTCAAAATTTTTATAATTCACTAAAAGATATACATGTTCACAGTACAGAAGAATTTGCTCAATGTTTTTTTTTAACTTTTCAAAATCTGGCTTAAACAAAGTAATTAGTGCACAAACTTTCATATGACAATTGTATCACAAATCTTACTTTAAATTAATAAAAATAGTGTCTATAATTGTTCAGATAGGTTTGCTTTTACACATTTTTGTGTTAAAATAACCTTAATAGTGAGTTTACATGAAAAAAATTCTTTTTATTTCTAATACAGCTAACTTTGCAAAGTTTAACAGACACTTTATGAAATGGTGTTTTGAGCAGGGGTGGCAGGTTGATTATTGTGCTCCAGATGATGAGCATATTACTGATTACTGTAACGAACATATCGTTTTATCTATACCTCGTAATCCCTTTCATGTTATACAGCTGTATAAGTGTGTAAAGCAGCTTAAAGCTATTATAAATAAAGAACAGTATGATATTGTTCACTGCCACTCTCCTGCAGGCGGTGTGTTAGGTAGGCTGGCCAGCCGCATTGCCCGTAAAAAGATAGGCACAAAAGTCATATACACTGCTCACGGTTTTCATTTTTTTCATGGTGTACGACTTATTAACTGGCTTGTTTATTATCCTGTAGAGTGGATACTGAGTTTTATAACAGACATTCTTATAACAATTAATCTTGAAGATTATCAGCGTGCGATAAAACACATGCATTCGAAAGAGATATATAAATTTGATGGTATTGGATGTAATCCTGATGTGTTTAGTCCTGTGCGTTCACGGGAAGAAAAACAGGACTTACGGGCATGGGGCCATTTTGATAGATCCAGTTTTATTCTGCTATATACAGCAGAGTTTATTCCTCGTAAAAACCATGCCCTTTTGTTTAAGATTTTACCTGAACTAAAACAAAAAATTCCAAATCTTCATCTTGTGCTAGCCGGTAAAGGGGAGCTCTTAGAATATTATAAAAATTATGCACAGTCACATAATATGGCTGATTATGTATCCTTTATTGGTTATACAAATGATATGCAGTACTACTGTAAAATTTCGGATGTCCTTGTAATGCCAAGTCATCAGGAAGGCTTACCTATCAGTATGGTTGAAGCTGTTTTGACAGGGCTGCCTGTAGTAGCAAGCAATATCCGTGGTCATGTTGATATTATTTCAGATTACAAAAATGGTTATCTGTGTAATATAAAAAAGCCTAAAAGCTTTGTTGATGCAATATACCGTCTTTATACACATCCTGCTCTCTGTCGTGCTTTAACAGGTTATAATAAAGATTTTGCTGAAAAATACAGTGTTGATGTAGCTGTTGAAAAAATGGGCTACATTTATAACAGTTGTATCTATGCATATAAAGATCTTCATCCTGATACTCGCAAAGACGATCCGGAGTATGTGTATAAAGTTTCAGTTTTACAACCGGTTTTTAATTAAGCAGTTTACCTTTTTGTAATTTTTTTACCTAAGGTTCTTATAGCTCCCATCAGGTTTTCAAGCCCATTAAATAATGCAGGAGCATGAGCTTTTATATCAGCGAGAGTAAAAAGTAAAGGTGACTGCATAATGCTTACAAGTCTTTTATCATTAATAAGGTGTACTTTATTAAACTGTAGCTTTGGATTTGCAATCATTGCTTTAATTTCTTCATTTAAGGTTCCTGTCTGTTTTATCTGCTCCTGCAAAGCTTTGTCGCCAAGCTTGTAATATGCAATGTAGCTTTTACCACTGAACTCGCTTGAGTAATAGTGTATTATCTTTGCATTTTGTATATAAGCTAGTCCTCCATGGCTTGGCTGGCAGTTCCAGATACCATCAAGTACTTTAATTTTAAGACCTGTCCGCCAGTTAGCTTCGTTAAACGCAGGCTGGTCATGGTGGGCATGAACTTTTTGTATGTATTCCTGCCATAACGAGTGCCATATTGTAAAAAATTCTTTTGTATCAGAGCCTTTTCGTACAAACATTACACCACTATTTAAGTGATATCCTGCCTTTACAGTACCGCAAAAACCTGCCTGATTTTCTCTTTTAATAAATGACTTTTGGTGCAAATGATCTTTTAAAAGGTCATGGGCATCAAGAACTGCGCCCATATCATAATCTATGTTTAATATGTCAGATAAATCATCAGCAATAATTGTATCGCAGTCAATAAACAAAAAATCATCATCAATGTATTGTGGTAAACTTGTTTTTATAATGCGGGATCTTTGTGTATTATTTATATTGTTGTCAAATGCAATAGATTTGATTTGTGCAATTTTACCAAGCTCATCTCGTTTTAACTGTTGAGTAAGTGTTTGTTCTGTCTTATCATCAACTAAAACAGTAACTTTTGCATCTTTATTATGTAAATGCAGTGAATATACTGACATAAGACACTGCTCATAATATAAATCTTTTGGTGTTGAAGTTAAAACATAAACGTATTGCATCTGATATCCTTTTTTACAGCATATAAATAATAATGCCAGTAAGTATAAGTATTATTGCGATTATATTTTTGCGTGAAATAACTTCACCTA
>JAZUGE010000036.1:0-49674 GCA_045641045.1 Treponema sp.
ATTTTAAAAAGAACCAAAGTTATTTTACAAATCCATACTTCACCTGTTTACTAAAATCAATAAATAACATATTTTTATATTATAAAAAAGGGAGTAATGTCATGAACAAAAGTGTTGAAACAGCAAAAATTGTAAAGGTAACAAGAGTATTAATCATTAGTATTTACCTTTGCATAATTGCGGCAATTGCAATAACAACAATGGCTTAATTTTAGCCACCAGGTTAAATGCAGGTGCGAAAAAAAAGTTTTATAAAAAAAAGTGAAATCGAAGAAGGGACTGTAAAGCTACAGTCCCTTTAATTTTTATAGCACGTTATATCTTAAACTCATCTATCTGTGTGCCAATTTCGTTGATTGACGTTTTTACTTTCAAGGCAATGCTGCTTAAAGCAGTTCCGTTTTCTTTCATCTTTTTGGCACTACCTTTCATCTTCTCAACGTTTTCGTTCATAAGTACTGTTGACTGTTTTAAAACTTCAGCCTCAGCATATATTGCTTTATTATCAACAGCCATCTGAACACTGGCATCTTTTACCTCAGATGTGGCATCTCCCATATTGTGCAAAGCTTCAATAATCTGCTGAGATCCTTCATGCTGTTCCTGCATTGCACTCCTTATCTGACGCACAATATGGTTTGTAACATCTATATGATCTGAAAGATCTTTAAAGGTCTTTTTTGTGTCAGAGCTTGTAACAACTACCTGTGCAATAGTTGTTTTTATTTTATCAAGCTGTTCGCCAATTGTTTTACTCTGCATTGTCGAAGTAAGACTTAGTTTTCTAATTTCATCGGCTACAACGCTAAAACCCTTACCAGCCTCCCCTGCATGAGCAGCTTCAATTGCAGCATTCATCGCAAGAAGATTTGTCTGAGCAGCAATGTTAGCAATTGCAGTATTTGCATCCTGAAGCATTTGACTTTGTGTTTCAATTTCTTCAATACGCTCATTCATTTCCTGCTGCTTAATGTTACCTTCCTTGGATTTTGACTCAAGCAGGTCAAAGCTTAAAGCCATCTTTTCAACGCTGCTATTTACAGAGCTTATGTTTCCAATCATCTGTTCAACTGCAGCACTAGCTTGTGTAACCCCAGAGGACTGATTTTCGATCATACGCTCAAAACTTGATATATTTGTAGCAATTTCAGCGACAGCTCCTGTTGTTTGCTTTACACTTAGTGACTGTTTATCAATCTGCTCGGTAACTGACTTAATATTGTCCAAAATTTCATCAATACAACTTACGTTATCTTCGATACTGAACTCTAAATCCTGACCTGCAACAGTTAATAAATGTTTACTGTTTTTAATCGACTTCATTATCTGATGAAGCTTATCAATAAAAAGATTAAACCCCTTTGTTAAAGTTCCAACTTCATCCATTTTTTTAATTTCAAGGCGTCTGGTCAAATCAGCATTACCTGCAGACAGTTCTTCCATTTCGTTTTTAACTTTACGCAAAGGCTTTAAAGCTCTTACTATCGAAAATATTGATGAAAGAGTGAGAATAAATATATTTAGTGCAACAAGGATGCCCATCAGTATTTCAAGAGGAATTATTTTTGAAAGTACTTCGCTTTCAGGTATCGTAAATGCAAGGGACCATGGCGTATTATCAATTGGTGCATACACTGTCATAAAGTTTTTACCGTCTAAAACACAGTCTTGAGCTCCAAACTCTCTTTTTACCATTGATTTTGCCACAGGAACGAAGTTACTGTATTTTTTATCTTTAGGCTTCAAAAAGTTTTCTGTAAAAATAGCCTGCTCATCATTGCAGTATATAACATTACCGTTACTTGCAAGTAAAACAGGCGAACCGTTTTCACCTACTTTTATATCTCTAAGGTTGTCAGTAAGTTTATGATTATCTATTTTTGCAACAAAACAGCCCTTTACACGACGCCCGTATTTTACCTGACGACATACAAAATAGCTTGATACACCATTATCACGTACAGTATCACTTATATATGTCTCAAGCTCATTGTTTTTCATTTCTTTATAAAACTGCATGTCTGAAACGTTATACTCTTTATTAAGTACAGAATATGCAGTACCAGTATCGTAATCAACAAACCAGACATCATTAAAATTTGGAGATTTAAGGTAGACATGACCTACAAGCCAGTTTTTCATCTGTTCGGCAGGTAAACGCTTTTGAACCCCTTCGCCAATATTAAAAACACGAAGCTCTTCCAAAAACTTTTCGTTTATGCACTCAATCAAGTCAGACTGACTTTTAATTAAAGTCTTACTTGACTCAACATAGGCTTCAATAAGGGTTTTACGAACAAATAAAATTGAAATTACACCTATAAGACTTGTAAGGATAAAGATTTCAAGACCAATGTTAATACTAAAAAAAGTAGCAAGATGAGTCTTACGCAGCTTAACATTCTTTTTTTCAGACATCACAACTCCATAACTTAGCTGATTTACTACAGTCGTGATACTAAAATAAAAACATTAAATTAATTAAAACTTTTTGAAATAAAACAAAATATTATATTGTGCTACCAAATAAGTCTTAGCAGCACAATAGTATATTAATGTTCTTTTTGAGGAGCTTCACTTAAATAACCAATCATTTTTTTATTAACAACACGATTTATATAGTGAAGTGTTACAAAAAATACAATTACAAATGTAAACATAACAACAATCAAGATACTTGCAATACGTGTGCTCATCGGAATTGTTGCTAAAACACCTGCACAGATTAATGCCTGAAGCAGCAAAAGAAAGGTAAGGGACATAACTTTTGAAAACCCTATATTCATCAGCTTATGATGGATATGAGCTCTGTCTGCACTGAAAAATGAACGATGCTCTCTAGTACGACGGATTACTGCTGCAATAACATCTGTAATTGGTATAGATGCCAAAAGAACCATTATTGCAAGCTTATTATACTCAAACTTAGTTATACCTGTATAAAATAGAGGAATTACAGCAACACAGAAGCCTAAGGTTTGACTGCCTGAATCGCCAAGAAATATCTTTGCAGGAGGACGGTTCCATACAAGAAACCCTGCTATAGCTCCGCATAATGCAAAAATCAAAGTTGCTTCATGCTTTTCGCCAAAATAAATAAAAATACCTAATGTTAATATACCTAAAAATGAAATTCCGCTGCACAACCAGTCAAGACCATCAATAAGGTTATAAGCATTAACGATACCTAAAATCCAGCAGAAAGTAATTATACGACCTATAAATGCAGGAAAATCGATACCAAAAAGATTGTGAAAATAATACTCTGAAAGGGAAACACACAAAGCTGCAACAATCTGGCACAAAAACTTAACTTTTGCCCTCATGTTTATAAAATCATCCAATAATGCACTTAACCATATTACAAGGCCACCGGCAAATATAGGTACATAAGAAAGATACTGATCAGTTACTTCGGTAAAAAAATAATAAACAGTTACTACAGAAAATGATATAAAAATCGCAACACCACCTAAACGAGGTATTGAGCCTTTGTGTATTTTGCGAGGATCAACTTCATCATACCACTTAAAGTAATCTGCAAGCTTAATCATCACAGGAGTTAAAAACAGACTACTTAAAAATGAAACTAATATTTTGTATAACATAAGCAATTCAATATAACAGACTATTCATAAATCCACAATTACATACAGATATTTAACAAAGGTTAAACAACAAAAAAATCGCAAATTTGCAGGATTTATAAACTCTATTAAGTTTATATTAAAACTAACTACTGAAGAGGGGCAAAGTACCCTGTTTCATCTCTTCCGCTTCGGTTCATTAAATATGTTTCAATCTCAACTGGCAGATATTTTGTTCCAAAATCTGTTTCAAGCTGTGATGTATATGAAATTCTGTATACACCAGATGGAAAAGCTGCTATATCATCAACAATACTGCTTAAACCACCCTTACGATAGACATAGTATTGCCCGCCCTGGGTATTTGAACATAAATAATCAATTTCTCTATCACATCCCCCCTGGGATACCATAAGATTTATAAATCCAATGGAATTATTATTAAGATAGCAGATCAAATCAGATAATGCATACTTTGAAAATGAGTTTTGATCCACAGTTCCTGTTCCAACCAGGATAATCGAACGCTTTTTTTCACCGTTTATTAACCCATTTGCAGCAAATCGCACAGCATCATCTAAAGCTACATTTGAAGTAAGAGGATTTTTTAAAAGCTTTACATTAAAGCTGCCCCCTGCAGAAGGAGATCCTTTATACTCAAGGACAGGCATCTGACCTGCACTGATAATTGTCAAAGTATCACTTGGTTTCATAGACATGGCAATTTCTTTAACAGATGTATTAATAGCCTCATAATAGTCTGCATTTTTTACAGACCTATCAATAATGAGGGTAACATCAATGTTTTCGTTTGCTGAAACAGCACCCTCAAACTTATAGTTCAAAACAGGACTTTTATTTTCAGTTACAAGAAAATTATTTTCTTTTAGGCCAACAATACTCTGTCTGCTGCGGTTTTCAACTTTAAAATCAACAGTCACTTTAGGAAAATTGTCAGACAAAACCCTTTCAATTTGAACAAAAAGACCACCTACAAGCTCTGACAAACGAGACATAACATATATTTCATTGCTTTTAAAATCAGCAACAAGTATGTTTCCGTTAACATCAGGGACTGCACAAGTCACCCTTGAAGGAGCATTACCGGTACTTATATTTTCAAAAACAGCCCCGGAACTTACTTCAATTGTATAAACTTTATTTGAGTCACAGATGATAAGTGTATCATCCATCTTTTTCATGGCTTCCGGCTTTTTAAATGTAGACTCCCGACATAAAAGTCCAAGATAGTTACCAGCAGTATCAAATTTATAAATACACCCTTTTACAGAGTCAGCCACATAAACGTTATCCGAAATGACAGCTATGCCTGTTGGTGATTTAAAGCCGGTAAAATCTGCAGTTTTTTGACCAAAATAAAACAACGGATTTCCGTCATAATCAAAAACATCAACTCTTGAGTTACCAAAATCTGTAACATATATATTGTTATTTTCATCCTGAGCAAGATACTCAGGTCCTATCATCTGTCCAACACCAAGACCTTTTTCGCCAAAATACTTTATAAACGACCCCTTGCTGTTAAGCAAAGCCAGGCGGTTACCTGCAAACTCACTTACCAGCAGGTTATTATTTTTTAATCTGATTATATCAAAAGGACGGTCAAAACCATTAACAGGTCCACCAGATCTGAATGTAATCAAACCATTAACATCAATTTTTAAAAGCTCATTTGTACTGTATGATAAAATCCAGTTTGAGCCGTCTGGTTCTGATAAAAGAGAAACAGGCTGATTAAACAGAAGGTTATCACCAACCTTTCCAGGAAAGCTTCCTGCTTCAGTATACCGTGCAACTGACTCCACATTTTCTGGCTTAATACGGCGTTCTCTCACTATTTCAATACGGTTCTTCAATAAAAGTCCACCATACCCAGCATCACTTGCATATTGCCAGCTTTGCAATGCAGCACCTTCAACTCCTGATTTATAGTAAGCTTTACCCAGCCAGTCTAAAATAATGTTTTCTTCGGGCAAATATGAAAGAGCTCTTTCAAACTGAAGTATTGCATCATTAAAAGCACCTTTATTGTAAGCCTGAACTCCTCGTCTGAACTCCTGTTCTGCATATCCTGTAGCTGCTGATTTTGCCCCTGAAGGAGAAATAGTTACGGCTTCCTGACTTTTAAATGGTGATGAACTTTGACAAAAAGCCTGTTCATAAAAAGATATAATAAATAAAACTGAAATTACTTTTTTGCAAAAAAATTTAATTTTCATAATCAGCCTACCTGTGCAATTCTGATATGTTCTGCTATTTCTTTATTATCGGGCAAAAGGTCTCTTGCCTGTAAAAGATATTTTTGTGCATCTTTATATAATCCAAGCTTAAAATATACCCACCCTATTGAATCAAGACAGGCTGCACTTTGAGGTGCGTTATTAAGGGCGCGTTTACAAAAAGACAAAGCTTTTGTTAAGTCTCTGTCTTCACAGGCAAGTACATACCCCATACCGTTTAAGGCTGTAGTATTGTCAGGGTCTACGTCCAAAGACTTTTTGTAATACTCAAGACTCCTGTCAACATCATCCTGCAGCCAGGCTACATAGGCAAGAGATGCATAAACCAGAGATGGTTTATAGCCTGTTCCTAAAAGCTTACTAAGTTCAAAGTCTGCAAGCTTTTTACGACCGGTTTCAGCATAAATAACAGCAAGAAGATATCTGCACTGCAAAACTCTGTCCGGATTTGTACCACCCGTTACAACCTGCTCAAGATATAAAAGAGCATCATCATTTCGATTTAGCTTTGCATAACAAAGACCTATATAGTATGCAAGTTCAATTTTGTCATCATCAGACGACTCTGGCAAAGAAAGAAAGAATGTAAGGGCACCACTGTAGTCACGACAGCGGTACAAAGAAATTCCATTTTGTAGTTTATTGTTTCCTGCCATTTTCCACCCACTTTTGAAATAAACAATATTTATATTATAAAATCACCAGCATCATTATGACATGTACACTCAGCATATACCTGAGAAACAGATATCTTTCGCTCCGCGATACAGGAAAAGTCATTTGTACTTTCGCCAGTACTGTCAAGTTTCCCGCTTGTATAAAAGCCATAAAGTTTATTGTTAGGAGCTTTTATAAACTTTATACGGTCATTATACTCGCGTGTACAAAGTGTTGTCATACAGGCTTCCTTGTAGTGTCCACCAGATAATGCGTTTACATTAACAAACCTTCCATTGTTACTTAACGTAACAAGTTTCATCAGATTTTTTTTCACAAAATCCGCAAGCTCTTCATACTCCCATGTATTATCAAAGGACTCAAGACTTACAGCTATACCAGGAACCCCGTACAAAACAGCCTGCCGGGCAGCAGCTACAGTTCCTGAATAAATTATGTCGGTTCCAAGATTTGCACCTTTATTAATTCCGCTTATTACAGCATCAAAGCTCACATCAAACAAATCAGATTTTAAAGCTGTAATGACACAATCCACAGGATTTGCAGAAAGTGTATAAACCCCATCACTTATCTGCCTTACAAGCATAGGACCATCAAGTGACAGACAGCTGGATACAGCAGACTTATTTACATCGGGACATAAAACATACACATCTGCAACAGCTTTTAATGTATTTAAAAGGCAGTTTAAGCCCTCTCCGTTTATTCCATCATCATTTGTAAGTAATATCTTTGGTTTACTCAACTACATGAACTCCGTCAGCACTAAACACTTCATAGCTAGCAGGATGGAATCCAAAAATACGTTCGTAATCATTAAGTTTTTTATTAAACTCAGGTACATCATCTTTTGATAAAATAGTGTAGACACAACGACCAAACCCTTTTCCGGTTATACGGCCGCAGGTAGTTGGATTACGCATATCGTTCAAATTAGGATTAATCTCTGCAAGACGTTTTAAAAGCCAGTCAATCTCAGGACATGAGATATCGTACAAGTCACGCATACTTTCGTGACTCTTATTGACAGCTCTTGCAAACTGACCAAAGGCACCTTTCAGTATAGCATCACGAGCTTCGAGCACACATGAGTGTTCCCTCATAATGCATAAGAGACGTCTGTGTGTATCTTCATTAACAACTGACAAAACTTCATTTATTTCTGTCGGACTGTCTTCATAACACCATCCGCCATATACATTGTTTTTTCTCTCCTTCAGCTCACCGAGAAGCAGAACGTGTTCAGGCTGACGAAGACTTTCTTCGTTCCAGACAGAGATACGTGGAACTCTTGCATCTGTCAGTAAAACTGTTTTGTCGTCAAAATTAAACGGGATGGTTTCATATGATGAGGTATTATTATCGGTAAGAACCAATGAACCTGCTTTTGAATACAAACAGGCAAAATTATCAGCTATATAGTTTTCACCATTTAAGAACAAACGGTTACCACGTTCAATAACCTGTAAAAGCTGTGCATCCGAGCACCTTAAATCAAGTAGTTTACGGATTGCATAAGCTGTACCTACTTTTATGGCGGTAGTAATACCAAAGCCTGCAGAAGGAAGGATATCTGAGTATACAGTAATATTCATACCTTTAAGCTCATATCCGCCACTAGTAAAGCCATATATCATGGCCTTTAACGCATTTGCCCAGCGGTCTTCCTTGCGAAACTTATTTGATGTCAGATTTGCTCTTTTTCGTTCATTTAATTGTGGAAAATAAAACCGATATGCGTAGTCGTCACGAAGGGAAATAGCTATGTAAACAGGGAGATTCACAGCCATAGATAAAACTTTATCTTTGAAAAACCAGGAATGTTCACCTATAAGATGAAATCTTCCGGGGGTCGAAACTATTATTTCAGGCACAGTTTCGTACTCGGTTTCATGCGCTTCTCTAACCTGCTTCATATATTTAATCCGTCTTTCCGTTTTTTTATTATTGTTGCTTTTTTACAACTAATTAAATAAAATGATAATATAATGTCTAGATTTTTACAAGTTTTTTGTGTCCTTTTTTCTGCTACCCTTCTGTCAGCAGCTATACCTAATGAGTTTTTATACTTTGGTTCTCCGGTTATTGGATTATTTTCTCTCATTCCTCTGTATCTGGCATTATACTCATCATCTTCATATAAACAGGCTTTTTTTTTAGGTTTTTTACACGGATCAACAGTTCACCTTTTATCAAGTTTCTGGCTTGCATTTTTTGGTGACTTTGCAATTTTTACCCTTGGAGCCTCGTATTTTGGTACAGGGTGTATTGAGGCCTTTGTTTTTTTATTTGCATATTTTCCTGTAAGCACAATATCGAAGGAAAGTAAACTTGCCTTTCAGTCAGGGCTAAAAACATACTTTATTCCTGTGAAAGTAATGTGGTTTTCTGCATCCTACGTACTGTATGAGTGGACTAAGTCAACAGGTTTTTTAGGCTACTCATGGGGAACTCTCTATATGACTTCGTACCGATGGCCTTTGATAACTCAGATTGCAGATATAACAGGCCCTTATGGTATATCCTTTTTATTTGCCTGTTTTTCAGCAGTTATAGCAGAGGGTGTAAGCATTCTCCACGACTATAATGGGTATAATTTACATAAATCAATCATAACCTCATATAAGGATACATACAAAGCCTTATTGTTACTCATAGCGTGTACAGTATGCTACGGTATGTATCAATGTTTAAAACCTCGTACAGTCCTAAAAACACTAAATGCAGTACTAGTCCAGCAAAACAAGGATCAATGGAACAGCGATGAAAAGGATTCAATACTGATTGCACAAAATCTTACAACACAAGCTGTAAATCAGTTTATGACTGAAAACAATAAAAAACCTGATCTTGTTGTTTGGCCAGAAGGCTCCCTTATAAAAAAGTTTCCTGGAGCAGAAGCATATTACTCATATTTTCCAGAGGAAGAACCATTACTTAATTTTATAAAAAAAACAGGTATCCCTTTTATAATAGGCGGCTCATATACTGTAAATAAGGAAAAACATCAGAATAGTAATGTAGCATTACTATTTGACAAAAGGGGCAGATTATCAGGCTGGTATGCAAAACTGCATCTTGTCCCATTTGCTGAAGCAATCCCAGGGGTTCAGTTTGAGCCGGTTCGAAAAATAATTAAAGCTATTGCAGGTTTTTCATATGGATGGACAGGAGGCTCAAGATATACACTCTTTGATATTCCTATATCAACACCTGTTGAAGAAGACTTATCTGAAACTAAAATATACTCACTTACTAATCATAAAATTGAAAAAGCTTCTCAATCTGTACTTTTATCTACACCAATATGTTATGACGAAGCTTTTGAAGAAGTTTGCAGAGGTTTATTCTTAAATGGCAGTGAACTTTTTATGAACATAACAAATGATTCATGGTCACTGCGTAAGTCAGCAGAATACCAGCACTTTGTAGTAGCATCATTTAGAGCTATTGAATACAGAACAACCTTAGTAAGAGATACAAACTCAGGATACACAACAATAATTAGTCCTACAGGTAAAATCATCGAAGACATGCCATTATTTGAGGAATACAGCAAAGCCTGTAAAATACCAGTCTATAAAAGGCAAATGACTTTATATGCACGTTTCGGCGGATGGTTGCCACGTGCAATCATAGTATTAATGTTTATATCCATTTTTTCATACAGATTAAGACAAAAAAGTGAGGAAGAAATATGAGATGTCCCTACTGCGGTAGCCTTGATGATAAAGTAATTGAATCAAGAACAATGGCAAACGGTGAAGCGATTCGCCGACGAAGAGAATGTGTAAGCTGCGGATACCGTTTTACAAGCTATGAACGAATAGAAGAAAAACCTTTTATGGTTGTAAAGCGCAATGGCAGACGTGAACCTTATGACAAGACAAAGCTTGAAAGAGGTATACAACGTGCCCTTGAAAAACGTCCTGTTTCATCCACTGTAATGGAAAACATTATCAATGATATTGAAGACCAGGCATTTATGAAAGGTAAATCAAACAGAGAAATATCTACATCAGATATAGGAGAACTTGTACTTGCCAGACTTTATCAGACTGATAAAGTCGCATATATCAGATTTGCATCTGTTTACAAACATTTTGAGAACATTGACGAGTTTATAAACGAAGTAAATACAATTATACCTGAAAAGAAAAATCAGCTATAAAATAATAACAAATTTTACAACTTCTATTGACACAAATTAAACGAACTGTTATATTCTAAACATACCGAGGGGGCATAGTCCAGCTGGTAGAACACCGGACTCATATTCCGTATGTCATAGGTTCAAATCCTATTGCCCCTAAAAAAGACCTGATAATTTATCAGGTCTTTTTTATTTTAAATAACGTACGTTATCATCTCCTAATATTCAAATCCACACCTCAATAGAATAAGACAATTTTTGTTTATTTAAACGTTTTTCACTTTCACTGCATATATTTAGTATATTTATTGACTAAATATACATAAACATTTATATTACTTGTATATTTATACAGTACTATGAAAAATTGGGGTTAAACATGTTACAGGCAGAAGAATTCAAAACACCATTTAAAGGCCGCTCATTACTCACATGGCTGGATTATACACCTGAAGAAATTTTACAATTTTTAGACTACGCTTTTTTAGTAAAAGCTCAGGCAAAAAACAATGAAATCCATCAACGTTTTTTAGGAAAAACAATTGCTTTAATATTTGAAAAACGCTCAACACGTACAAGATCGTCCTTCGAAACAGCATTTGGAGAAGAAGGCGGACACCCAGTTTTTATGTCTACACAAGATATCCAGCTCGGAGCAAAGGAATCTGTCAAAGATACAGCAAGAGTTTTGGGAAGAATGTTCAGTGCCATAGAGTTCAGAGGCTTTAATCAGTCTCACGCACAAGAGCTGGCCCAATACTCCGGCATACCAGTTATAAATGGTCTGACTGATGATTTTCATCCAACACAAGTACTTGCCGACGTCATGACCCTTAAAGAACATTTTGGCAAACTAAAGGGGTTGACTTTAACTTTCTGCGGAGACGGTCGCAACAACGTAGCTCGCTCTTTAATGATTATCTGTGCAAAATTAGGGATAAACTTCAATATATACAGTCCAAAAGAACTATATCCTTCTCAAGACATTCAAGACATTTGTGCCCCCCTTGCAGAGTTAAGTGGTGCTCAAATAAAAATTTCTAACGATATTTTAGTTGTAAAAGGTTCAGACTGCCTTTATACTGATGTTTGGGTATCGATGGGTGAAGAATCACTCAAAGAAGAAAGGACCCGTCTGCTCACACCGTATCAGGTAAACGATGAACTTTTTAAAGCTACGGGCAATGAAAATTCAATTTTCATGCATTGTCTGCCAGCTGTATTAGGTCAGGAAGTTACCGAAAGTGTTTTCGAGTGCTCTCAGAGCAAGGTCTGGGATCAAGCAGAAAACCGAAAACATACGATAAAAGCTATTATGCTGGCTCTAATCTAAAAAACAAAAAAAGAGGCAGCAACTGAAGGAGATGTTTGTATGAAAAAGTTATTCATCATTGCTGCCCTTGCGGCTATTTGTTTAACTGGTGTTTTCGCTCAGGAAAGTTCAACAAATCAGCAGGAATACAAGAAGCCTTATCAAGAATCGCCCCTATACTATCGCAATGTAACAGTATACAAGGTTCTCGACCACAAAGACGCATACATTGTTATGTATCAGAAAGGTCACCGAGATGTAGGTAACATTGCCATTCCAAAAAAATGGTATAAAGAACATCCGAACAAACTTTTATTTAGACCTCTTCCTTCCGGAATGACACCATATATGACAGTAATCACAAAAGATGGTACTTTTAACAAAGTAATTCTTACAATGCCAGTATCCAGAGCTGCATCTGTATGGGGAGCTGCAGACTCAAATATCCAGGTAGACAAAGACAAGGATACACTTGATATTGTATATTAATTTCCGTTAAAATCAAAAACCAAAACCAAGGTTTTTGAACAAAAAAAGCCGTCGTTGAGACGGCTTTTATTTTTTTACAGTGGAGAAAATATGCAAATTATTTCAGAAGATAAAATTAAAGAATTTGAAACATTTATAGCTTCCCACGATTTTTTCTTTATCATCGGACACAAAGAACCTGATGGAGATGCAGTTTATAGCTGTCTTGGGATGGCTTATCTTTTAGATACTAAAAACAAACCTTACCAGCTTTTATCTGCCGGTCCATTTAAAAGAAATGAAATTCGCAAGTATGAGAGCAAATTCACAGACACACCTCAGTTTTTATCAGAACCAGAACGAAAAAAAACAGGCCTCATTATATTAGACTGTTCCGAAATGATAAGATTAGGAGATATAGACGGTGATTTAAAAGGTCTTGATACATATATCATTGACCACCACAAAACTGCATCAGTTCAATCAAACTGCATAATAGACGCAACATCACCTGCAACAGCATGTTTAGTACAGCAGATTATCGAAAAAACAAACACTAAACTAACACAAGAAGCAGCAAACCATCTATTTTTTGGTATGGCAACAGACACTGGATATTTCAGATTTTTAAAAGAAGATTCTGCCGAGGTATTTAGAGCAGCAGCACGTCTTGTCGAGTGCGGTGCAAATCCAAGAAAAATATATGATACTATGACAGGCGGAAAAGCCTACTCAACCCGTAAGCTGCTTGGAGTCCTTTTATCAAAAGCTGAACGATATTACAACGGTAAACTTGTTATCACCTTTGAAACAATGGAAGACTCAAAAAAATACGGACAGGAAGGGAGAGACAGTGATGCACTCTACTCTCTTTTACTTGCAGTTGATGAAGTAGAAGCCGTCGTCTTTTTGAGACAAGACACAGAACATACCTGCACAGCAGGATTCAGATCAAAGGACAGCGTTGATGTAAGTGCAATTGCAGCAAAATTTGGAGGCGGCGGACACAAAAATGCTGCTGGCTTAAGCATTGAAGGAAAACTTGAAAATATAATACCAGCAATTTGTAAAGAGTTTGCTAAGGTTTTATAAAACACCACAAACATTTATAGATGTCTTTATAATCATTACTCAATTCTGTAAAGAAAACGGAATTGAGTTTTTTTTATCAGTAAGGCTATTACCTGTTAATGTTATTTAATTAACACATTACTTTAAAAATTACTTCATTTTCCCCTATTTTTACCCCTAAAAAGTTGGCACGGAAATTGCATATAAAGAAATACAAACAAATTAAGGAGTTCTTTATATGCAGACTAAAATTGATTTTATTTACGAGCTTTACTCAAAAAACAGTATTAATGTAGAAAATGCAGTAAAAGCAATATGGGAAGACATATACCGTTTTCCAGCATACTACGGTCTTAAAGACCTTGATGAAGATGGACTAACAGATTTCAGTCTGTACTTCAGTAAATTTATTAGAAAAATTCTAAAAAGTTACAAACCTCAAAAAGCGTCGTTTTCAACATACATCTACAGTTCAATAATCTTATATAAAAAAAGCTGGCACAGATTAAACCGAAAGCAAATTAAAGACGAATCCGTCTTTTTGCAGTATATTTCAAACTTTAAGGAAGAGCTTATTATTTCAAACCAAAGTTTACCTTATGATGATTTTTTGAAAAAGTTTGAAAGATTAAATGAGTTAAAAATGCTCGAAAACACGCCTATACGATTATCAAAGAATGCAAAAATAACAATCTATCTGTTATGTTGTCAGCTATGCACTAAAGTTGACGACAACCTTTTGCAAAAGGCTGCCCTTTTAATCAATATTGAAGCAAAACAATTAACCTTTGTGGTAGATAAAATCAGGCAGAACCTCATTTCAAAATACGTATCTGAACGTAAAAACGTAAAACGAAACAACAACGCATTCTACTACAAAATGAAGTATCAAGAGTATGTTCATGAAGAGCTAAAAAACGGAAAATCATTACTGGATATTGAGAAAAACAATCCATACATGAAAAAACTGATTAGTGACTACTTCCATAATAAGGAAATTAAACTTATACACCCCACTGCGAAAGAAATATCAGAGATAACTCACATACCTGTCACTTCAATTTTTTATCATCTTTCTCATCATAACCTGGCTCGCCTACTAAACGAGTTAAAGAAGAAAAACAAAAGTCTAGACTGAAAATAAGCCAAGCAGTAAAATCTTAATTATGGTTTTATATTTAGCTACAGGAAACAGACATAAACAAAAAGAAATGCAGGAAATTTTATCGGACTATACCATAAAAATTCCTGCAGATGATGGAATTGATTTTGCCCCGGACGAAACAGGAAATTCTTTTTACGAAAACAGCCTCATAAAAGCAAAAGCTTTATGGCAGATAGTAAAAAAACCTGTAATCGCTGATGACTCTGGACTCTGTGTTGAAGCATTAAAAGGAGAACCAGGTATATATACAGCCAGATACGCTGGTAAGGAATATGTACATGGTAGACCAGACGGTACAAAAATTACACAGGAAGAACAAAACAGACTTTTGATTGAACAACTAAATGAAACAAAAAGCTTAAACCGAAACTGCCATTACACTTGCAGTATGGTTCTGTTTCTTTCACCAGACCGTTTTTATATTGCACAAGAGACCTTAGAGGGAACACTAATTGACAATATAGCTAAACAGTCAGGAACAGGAGGTTTTGGATACGATCCTATTGTATATATGCCTCAGTACAATAAGACTGTAGCTGAGCTTTCTGCAAGTGAAAAAAACAAAATTTCTCATAGAGGTAAAGCTGCTAGAGCAATTTCGCAGATACTGAGCAAAATTCAATAAAAAAAATAAAAAAAGTATTAAAGTTCCCCATGGAAGTTGCCGATATCATAAATGATAAACTATGACCAAAATAATTTCGTAGAAATTTATCGATCAAATTTATCACAACGTAAAAGGAAATAGATGTAGCCTTGTAATGCAGAAGTTTCCTTTTACAATAAACAAAAAAAACAGAAAGGATTCTGTTTTAAAATTCCATGGAGGAACAAATTATGGTCATTAACCACAACATGTCAGCACTCTATGCTAATCGTCAGCTTGGAGTTACAAATTTAAGCATTTCGAAGGATATGGAAAAATTATCATCCGGAGAAAAGATTAATCGTGCAGGTGATGATGCATCAGGTCTTGCAGTATCTGAAAAGATGCGTGCACAAATTCGAGGTTTGAACAAAGCTTCAGAAAACGCACAGAATGGTATCAGTTTCATTCAGGTAACAGAAGGTTACCTCCAGGAAACAACAGATATCATGCAGCGTATTCGTGAACTTGCAGTACAGTCATCAAATGGTATTTACACAGACGAAGACCGTATGCAGATTCAGGTTGAAGTTTCACAGCTCGTAGCTGAAGTTGACCGTATTGCTTCACAGGCACAGTTCAACGGAATGAATATGCTTACAGGAAGATTTGCAGCATCAACTGGTGAAAACAGCGTTACAGGATCTCTTTGGTTCCATATTGGAGCTAATATGGATCAGCGCATTCAGGTTTTCGTAGGAACAATGACATCAGCTGCTTTAGGAATCCGCGAAGTAGGCTCTGAAGAAGCAATGAGTCTGGCAAATCCTGATTTGGCCAACCGCGCAATAGGTACTATTGACGAAGCTCTTAAAAAGATTAACAAACAGCGTGCAGATCTTGGTGGATATCAAAACCGCTTAGAATACACAGTTAAGGGTCTGAATGTATCAGCTGAAAACCTTCAGTCTGCTGAATCACGTATCCGTGACACAGACATGGCTAAGCAGATGGTTGATTACACAAAGAACCAGATTCTTACACAGGCTGGAACTGCTATGCTTGCACAGGCAAACACTCAGTCTCAGAATGTATTGTCTTTGCTTAGATAGTGCTTTATAATTATTACTGAAGAGGGATTAAAGTAATTTACTCCCCCTTCAGTGATGAGCGGTGTTTTATTCTAAACTCATCATTTTTTTTCAATAAAACATAAAATTATTAGAATGGAAATTGTATAAATCTATGAATATTTTATAATGTGATTAGATTTGTATATTGAAGTGTGTTGTTTAGACACAGAAATAGATCTTTGACATTGCTTTTCATGAATTGAGTGACAGCATGAACGGTTATTGTAGATGAGACAGTAACAGTTCCTGCTGTAATAGGCTAAACCTGTACTTTGGGGCGCAAAAAACTGAGTACAGCCTGCACTCAACAGGACGTACAGTTGGATGCTGTATTTGTTTTTATCATGGAGGGCACAAATATGATTATTAATCACAACATGAGTTCTTTATATGCAAACCGTACACTCGGCATATCAAATGACCAGTTACAGGGAAACATTGAAAAACTCAGTTCAGGTCAGCGTATCAATAAAGCCGGAGACGATGCTTCAGGACTTGCAGTTTCTGAAAAAATGCGCAGCCAGATTCGCGGATTAAACCAGGCTAATAGAAACATTCAGAATGGTGTTTCATTTATTCAGTCTACAGAAGGTTATCTCGAAGAAACAACAGATATTCTTCAGCGTATTCGCGAACTTGCAGTACAGTCGTCAAACGGAATTTATTCGGACGAAGATCGTATGCAGATTCAGGTAGAAGTTTCACAGCTTGTATCTGAAGTTGACCGCATTGCTTCACAGGCTCAGTTCAACGGAATGAATATGCTTACAGGAAGCTTTGCAGAAAACTCTGTAACAGGTCGCGTAATGCAGTTCCAGATCGGAGCTAACGTTGATCAGAACGAACGTGTATATATCGGCACAATGACAGCTGCATCACTTGGACTTCTTGGAGCTCAGGGATCAGACGAACAGATTAGTATTTCAACACCTGAATTATCAAACATGGCTATTGCAACAGTTGACAACGCGCTTCAGATTGTATCTAAGCAGCGTGCTGACCTTGGTGCATACCAGAATCGTTTTGAAATGGCTGCAAATGGTATAGGTGTAGCTGCAGAAAATCTTCAGGCTGCTGAATCACGTATTCGTGATACAGATATGGCTTCTGAGATGGTCGAGTATACTAAAAACCAGATTCTTGCACAGTCTGGAACAGCAATGCTTGCACAGGCAAACAGTCAGTCACAAAACGTTTTAGCATTGCTTAGATAAAAATCGGTATTTCTTATAAACTGAAGAGACAAGTGGATGTCGTCTTTTTTATAAGGATAGCGTGTGGAAAAGGGGTGCGCCCCCCTTTTCCATCTTTTTTCAGGAGGAAGCCCTATGAATATTAATTCAATCGGGCATAATCTGGCAATGGATGGCCACTTAGTAACAAACTCCGGAGCAATAACTGATAGTTCTGCACAAGCAATAGCAAATCAAATTCCTATGGCAGAACCTGCTCAAGTGGTTCAAAACATTACAGATAATATTGCCCAAGTCAAGGAAGACGTAAAACAGCTACAAAGATTATCTGATGTTGTTATGGGTCGTAAAGTTCAGTTTAATGTAAATCAGGAATTGAACCAAATAGTTGTAACGATTGTTGATCCTTCTACCGATAAGGTAATAAAGGAGATTCCATCAACAGACATTCAGAAATTAAAGATTCGTATTCGAAAGACGATTGGTCTGATATTTGATGAGATGATTTAATTTCTAAATTCAACGGAAGTTACAGTTATGGCAGACATTTCTATACCTGGAGTCAGTGATAAATATAAAACAAGTAGTTATATTGATGCTCTGATGCAAAAAGAGAGAATTCCTCTCACAAGGGAGCAGGAATCTCTCGACAGGTATAAAGAGCAACAATCTGCATGGCGTGGTGTAAACCAAAAAATGTCCTCTCTTAGAGATAGTACAAAGACTCTCTATTCTTTTGATAATCCGTTTAATAATAAACTTGCACAGTCTTCAGATGAAGACACATGTACGGCTACAGCAGGAAGAGAAGCGGAATATGGTACTATTGATATCGATGTTATAAAGAATGCTACATCAGATAGATTTTTGTCTTCTACTATTGAAAAAGATCTAAAAGTTCCGCAAGGAAAATACTCATTTTCCGTTGGAGAAAAATCTGTTTCATTTCAATGGAAAGGTGGTAAAATCACAGATTTTATTAATTCCTTAAATAAGCGAAGCAATGGACTTATAAAGGCTTCAATGATAAATGTTTCAAGCAAAGAGCAAGCCATGGTTTTTGAAGCATTAAAGACAGGTGATACAAATAATTTAATTTTCAGTGACGATGCGCTGTCATTTGCAATAGAAAATAACTTAGTCGAAAAAACAAGAGATGGTATCGACTCATTTGGGTTAAAAGAAAATCAGCTTTTACCATCCCCAGAAGAATCTCCAATGCCAGTTTATGAACAAGATGGTATTGGTCAGATATCATTCAATAAAGTTGCTATAATAAATGATAAAATCGAAGTTAATCCACGAAATGGCTTTGCAATACAAATTCCTCAAAACAATCTTGAAAATCCAAATGAAAGGATTGATTTTAGCATTAACATACAAGATTGCACTGATATAACAGAAGAGTTAAACAGAATACGTTTTGCAAGGCCTGAGTTAGATGGAGCCGGATCTGTTACGTTTGAAAACATAACAATTAATAATTCTCTAAGCGAAACAGCTCTCCCATCTGCACCTGTTGAACCGCTCACTCCAGTAAGAGACTCTGTTGATATATATGTACATAACAAAGATAATTCAGAAATAAAAGTAAATACAAATAAAACAACCTACACTACCTCAGAGAAAGATTATACAGTTTCAATACGAAAAGCTGAGTACCCAGAAATGGATGGTATTATCATACGCAATCGTAATACTGGGCAGCTTGTAAGAGTGTCAGAGTTTAATGCATATGACGAAAAGAAAGCCTTAGGCTATACACCTGTGCACCCAATTACTAGAGCAGGAGATGCAATAATAAAGTATGAGGGCATCACAATAAAAAGGCCTTCAAACAAAATAGACGATGTAATACCTAATGTGACACTGAATGTTATCCAACCTTCAGAAAAAACTGTTAAAATAGATATAAAACCTGATAAGGACTCAGCAAAAGATGCACTTATAAAGTTTGTAGGTAGTTACAATCAGGTAGTTGCAGAAATGAATATTCTAAGCGAAAACAAGCCTGAAATCATTTCGGAATTAGACTACATGACACAGGATGAGCAGGATGCAGCAACACAACGACTGGGAATGTTTCAGGGTGATTTTTCGTTAACAAACGGCAAAGCGACAATGAGAAATACAATTGGAGCAAAATACAGCTGGTCTGAAAATGCAACAATTACAATGCTATCTCAAATAGGAATTTCATCAAGAGCCTCTGGAAACAACGGAGGGAGCTATAATGCAAGTCAATTACGAGGATATCTCGAAATAGATGAAAAAAAATTAGATGAAAACTTAGAAAACAACCTCGATGAAATTAAAAATATCTTTGGATATGATGCAGATGGCGACTTAATAATTGATTCAGGAATAGGTTACCAATTAGATAAGCAGCTTACGTCATGGGTTCAGTCAGGTGGAATTATTGCAACAAAAAACAGCCTGATTACACAGAAAATAACGACGTCTGAAAACAATATAAAAAAACTCGAAAGTCAACTCGACGGAAAAGAACAGCAATTGAGATTGAAATATGGCCAGATGGAAGGAACTCTAAACAACTTAAACTCACAAGCAAATACAATAAGTAATTTTGCAAATAATGGAAATAGACAGTAAAATATAATAATAGGGAAAAATATGGAACTTTATATTAACGAAACAAACATTGATGTAACACTTGAAGACGAAAAAACAATCGGAGATGTTCTCAGAGAAATTGAGATAAACAATGCTCAAAATAATGCAACAACAGTCGCAATAAAGCTAAATGGGGATGAAGTTAACGCAGACAACTACGATGAAATAGCTATAAAACCTATTGAAAATGACACAAAAATTGAGATTAGAGTTATTAGCCAAAATGAAATAGAGACAGCACTAAAATTAAAAGCTAAAGACTGTGACAAACTGACATCAGATTTAGCAAATATTTCAGTCGAACTGCAAAACGGAAACTTAAAGGCAGCAAACTCAGTTATAATTAATTTAGCTGATTTTATTGATGATTTATGCCACCTTACAACTCTTACAGCTCTTTTTCCAGAAAGATTTACTTCTATTACTATTGATAACAAATCTGTCAGTGAGTTTTTTAAGGATTTATCATCAATTTTGTCTGATTTTAAAGACGCAATTGAACAACAGGACTCTGTAACAATCGGTGACCTGTCTGAGTACGAAATTAGCCCAAGATTACAAGCAATTTCAAAGGCCATAAAGGAGATTTAATGAACGGAGGCTCAGGATCACCACTTCAGGCCAGAATGGAAGTAAATCTCTTTAAAGCTTTCTTTGTCATAGCACTTTTACTGGGTGTAATTTGTTTGATCTTTATAACATACAGATTCATAAGCGTATATTATAAATCTGAAAAGTACCAGGAAAAAAGAAAAAACAAACCTACATCATGGAAAAACATTGTTGAGTTATCTAAGCAATGCAATCTTACAAAGGAAGAAAAAGAGATTCTTTGGGAGATATGCAAAATCCACAGAAGTCCAAATATTTTATATGTCATTAAGACAATTGCAAAGCTTGAACCATATTACAAAGAGTTCTACAACAATATATTAATCTCAACAAACAGTGAAGAAGATAAAACAAATCTGTTCAGCCTGCGAAATAAACTTCATAAGGCATTTTTTGTCCCAATAACCATAAATAACACAAAAAGTATCGATGAAGGGACAGAATTAAATTATAGCGCAGAAAAAGGATTACATTACCGATTTATACTCAAATCAAGTACACCAGATGGAATGTACCTTTCTCTCTCTCCAGCTTTTTCAAAAAGCGAAGAAAAACCTCAACCACTGGAAAAGATTCGTCTAAGTTTTATAGCAAAAGATGGAAGTCCGTTTGAGTTTGAAACAAGAATATTACGTTATCAAGCAGGAAAAGACTTTGACGACCAGGCACTTGTAGTTCATACTGATAGAATAAGGATGCTTGAGCGTAGAAAAAATACACGAATAAGCATCAAGTCACCCTGTCAATTTTCAGCTGCAAAACAAACAACTGAAAATGACGGTAAAAATGTACATATCAAATATGAACATTCTGAAAAGTTTTATGACGGTTTTTTTGAGGATGTGTCAGTAGGAGGTTGTAGTTTAATTTCTGCACTCCCAATAAAGGCTGGTCAGTTCTTATTTTTGCAATGTTCATTTAATGGTAGTGATAGAGAAGATATATTTTGTCAAATAATTAAAACGACAAAGAGACGTGAAAACGTTTATGTACTGCATATTCGTTTTATTCAAATAAGTCCTGCGGCTGTAAACAGAATCAACGCAGAGATTTGTGGATATGGAAAAGATTTATCTTGACCATTCTGTATAGTTTAGGATATTTTATTGTAAGATGAAGATACTAGAAGTTAACCAGATTCGTCGTGATGATAATTTTATTTATTACAGACGCAATTTTTTAGCTGATGCAAAAATTGAATTACTTTCAAAAACGGTGGATGCTAGTATATCATTCACTATTGAGACAGGTCCACTTGGAAATAAGCTCATTTATGTTGAGTTTGCAAAGGGAACAGATATAGATTACCCTCTCATTCCGGTAAAAGCTGCGCTCAAAAATTTTATATTAACGTTAGATGAAGAAGGTAAATTACCGTAATGGTTTTATACACAAATTCAGCCGATGAGACAATCGAACTAGGTAAAAAAATTGGTTCGATGCTTCATGCAGGTGACATAATTGCAATGCAGGGAACATTAGCTGCAGGCAAGACAACAATTACCAAAGGAATTGCGCAAGCATTAAATATAAAAGAAACAATAACAAGTCCTACCTTTTGTATAATATCAGAGTATGAAGGAAAAATGCCTCTGTACCATATGGATGTATACCGTCTTGATGGTGGAGAAGATTTTATCAATCTTGGAGTTGATGATATGCTCTACGGAAACGGAGTTAGCATCGTTGAGTGGAGCGAAAAAATTATTGACGAACTTCCCAAAAAGACAATAATTCTTAAACTCGAACCAACTGAGGGCACAACAAAAAGAACGATCACTATTGAAAACTGGCCTTATGGAGATATACTGTGAAAGCATTAGCAATTGATTCCGCTGCAAACTGTATATATGTTAGTGCAAAAAATGACGATTTAGAATCAACTATTATATTAAACTTAGGATTAAGACAATCACAAGAGCTTTTACCTGCAATTGATTTTGTACTATCCAAGGTAAACTTAAAGCCATCAGAGCTTGATTATATGGTATTATGTGCTGGTCCAGGAACATTTACAGGACTTAGACTTGCATATTCAGCATTAAAAGCTATAGAACTTTCATTTAATATTCCAGTATATGGAGTTCCATCTCTTACTGCATATGCTTATAAATACAAAGGCTTTACCGGTCAGGTTTTGAGTGTAATTGATGCAAAAAAAGATCAGTTCTTTGCCGCTATTTTTGAAAATGGAGAAGAAGTTTTCAAAGCACAAGATACAGATGCAAAAAAAGTTTATGAGTGCATAAATAAAAATCTTCCGATTATCCTTACAGGTCCTGATGCAGAAGTCTTTAAGAATGAACTTTTAAATATACATGATAAATTAAACATTTATACATTCTGTTCAGCATCAGATAATGTTACTCCAATACTATTTAGTATGGCAGAACAGATGATTGAACAAAAAAAGGACCCAATAAAAGATTTTGAGGGTCCCCTATATCTTCGTAAAAGCGAAGCTGAAATTGCATTAGAAAAAAAATAACATGTTTTAATTCGACAGCAGTTTGGACAAAGCTTCTAAAGTAGCTGATCCAGCTGCTGCCTCTTTATTTTGCAACTGAATAGCATTAAAAACTTCCTGTCGATATACTTTTACACTTTTAGGAGCTTCAACGCCGATTTTTACTTGATCTCCGTGTATGTCAATTATCGAAATTGAGATATCATTTCCGATTTTTATCTTTTCATCAATTTTTCTGGATAATATAAGCATTAATTACAACCTTTTTCTTTTAGTGATTTCAAAATATCGTACTTTGTAGTCCATTTACCATCTGAAAGAATTACTTGTAAAGCTTTATTGTTTTTACGATTAACAACTAATGGTCCCTGAAGGTTTGCTGTAACAGGTCCTCCATTCTCAGGAACAGTTACAACTGCTAATACTAAAACGTCAGCAGGACAAGTAATACCAATTTCAAGTAAAGTTCGATCATCTATATCAAGCTCATAATCATTGATTACAATAAACGGATCAATAATAATAAATGCCAAACCACTCTCATCAAGCGACTGTAACCACAAAAATGGTTCATACTCAGATGGTACAATAACATATTTATGATAATCTTCAAACCCAAAAAGCCCAAGTGGAAAATCAATTACATCTTTATCTTCAATTTCAACAGTCGAACCAGTCTTGGTTTTTACCTGCATTTGTACAGCTCCTCCCATTCAATAAACTCCATAAAAATCATTTCATATAATTTAGCAAGGAAGAAGAATACATTCTTCCTGCAGTACTTAATGTTGCCTGTTGTGTATATTCAAGCATTTTTTCATCTGTTATAGCCTTAGTTATATCCAAATCCCCTTCCCGAGAAATTTGCCCATTTACATTTAAGGCAACTCCACTACTTCTTGTTAAATCATTCTGTAAGCGTTCGTAATCAGAACCATTTTTTGCAACTCGATTTACAAGTGTATTGAGGCCACTATCAATTCCCATTAAAATACGACCTCCAATTGCATCATAATCACCTGAATACATTGCATCTCGTAAAGAAATTACAACATCAAACAGAGATCCTCCTGAAATCTTTGCACTTTCTGCAAAATTATAAGGAGCACGCTGACTTGAATCTTTTATAATACCGATATCATTCATAACTGAACCATCTAAATCTTCAATCCACAATTGTCTTACATCTGTTGTAACAATATTTAGACCATTTGAAACGAGATCAAGACTAGCCTTCACAGCAGCACCACTATTATTTATCTTAGAGATTAACCCGTATATATTATCACCAGTCTCAACGACAATACGCTGTCCATCAATAGAAAATACACCATCTTCCTGTGCAGTCCACTGAGTCAAATCTCTTTGTCCAAAAAGCATTTGCTTTTCAGCCCAAAATGTTTTACAACCTGCATTATCAACTGTAATATATTTATTCTCATCAACTTCAACCCTATTACAGTCCATTGATCCATTGTATTTTACACTTGAAATAACTGGCTGAGTCGAACCTTGAACAGCCCCTAATTCAACATCAAAGGGTTGTATATCAGTATTTGTTCCTGAAAATATATACCCTCCATCAGGTCCGATCGCATTACTATTCTGAACAAGCTCATTTAAAAGCTCATTAACTTCAACAGCCATACCAACAAGGTCATCTTTTGTATATACACCATTTGCACCAGATACAGCTAACTCTCTAATACGCTGCATAACCTCAACAGATGCTGTCATATATCCTTCTGAGTACATAAAACTATCACTTAAAGTTAATGCATTTTTTTCAAAATTATTCACTCTGGATAAATACGACTGATACTTAACAAGATGACCAGCCGCAATAGGATCATCACGCAAACTGGTAATACGACTTTGAGTACCTATCTGACTTTGAATTTTATTAAGTTTGTATTCCTGATTTCGCAGATTAGACTGAATATTGGTATTATGCATTTGACTCGAAATTCTTGTAGGCATTCATTACCCCTTGCTTATTTTATCCTAGACGATTAATTAAAGTATCAAGCATCTCATCAATTACCGATACAAACTTTGCTGCTGCATTATACCCATGCTGAAATTTGATTATATCAGCAAGTTCTTCATCAATATTTACACCACTAATACTATCGCGCAAATCCCTTAAATCATTCATGATAGTATTTTGAGTAAGCATATTTGTTTCTGCCTGCTCACCTTTCAAGCCTGCATTTACAACACTCGATGCGAAATAATCGTCCAGTGTTTTATTTTTTCCAATCATCACATTTGTATTACGAATCGAAGCAATCTCAACAGCTGCTCTAGAATCACCTATCATAGCTCTACCCTGACGATTAGGATATGCAGCTGCAACACTAAGCACATCGTTCTGAATTGAGGAATTAACTTCAATGTAACCAGCTGGATTTAGTACCGGAGATACAGCATACTCCCCCTGTAAAGCTAAAACAGCATCTGCTTTATTAAAATCATATGCATTATCAGCACCAGATCCCTTTAACACACCAGAGTATCCAGTTAAAAACATACCAGAGTCTTCAACATGTCTGATTACAAAATCAGGATTATCTTCAACTAAAGAAGTAGTTGCTTTTAAAACTAAACGACTGTTACGATCCAAATAAGCCTTAACTTCTCCATCACTGTTGTTTATTCGAGCAATAAGATCTTCAACTGTATCGGTAGCATTATATGAAACAGCTACATTTTCTTTCTTTCCAGATAAAATGATTGTGCCTTCGAGCCCAATTTTATCCTGTGGATTAAGAGTATTAATGCCAGAAAATCTAAAAATATAAGATGAATCATCAACACCATCTTCATCACGGTCATAATTTCCGTTAACATCAGTCACAAACGGATTTTGAACGAAAAAGTCCAAACCAGTTACATTATTTGCACCAATTGAATTACGATGTACATCATTTACAAGATCAGCAAAGTTTAAAGCCATAGTATTAAGAGACTGAATTTCATTGCGAACATCAATATCTCTCAGCTCAATCAAAGCTCCAAGGGAACCAGAATTTATAACTGCATTATTACCAGTATCCTGCCATATAACCTTTGCATAACCTGTATTTTTATTGAGGATATTATCTAATTTTCTGGCAATATTCCCCTGAACGAGAACCTGTCCATCAACATGTACCATAAACTCGTCAGAATCACGCGTATCAGATGTTACATTTACTAATGCAGAAAGCTTTTCGACCAGCAAATCGCGTCTATCAAGCAAATCATTTGGATTGTCTCCCATAGCCTTTGATTTCACAATTTCACTATTGACATCAGCAATTTGCCTTGTAATTGAATTAATCTGCTTTACAGTTGCCTCTATATCACCATTAATAAGCTCATTTATACCAGAAAAACTCTTATATCGCTGTTGAATTGAATCTGTAAGAGTATTTGCTCTTGTAACAACTGCCTGACGTGCAGCCTGACTGTCAGGATGCACTGACAACTCCTGCCATGACTGCCAGTATTTATCCATATTAGTTCTTACTGAAATGTCATCTGGCTCGTTATACACCTGCTCAATCATTCCATAGTACTTTTCACGAACAGTCCAATAACTTTCTGAGCTGGACTGAGCTACAATACGCTGATCAAGTAATTCGTTTCGAAGCCTGTTTACACTTTCTACTGTTGTTCCCTGGCCAATCTGTCCTGGTGTACCAGCTCTTGTAAGATCAGGACGATATAGAGGAGCCATAGTTTTAGTCTGAACTCTCTGTCTTGTATACCCTTCTGTATCTGCATTTGAAATATTATGACCAGCAGTTTGAATCTGCTGTGAAGTAGCCATGAGACTGCGTTTTCCTAGTTCAATTCCTGCGAAACTATTTGCCATAATTATTCATCTCCTATACTTACAAAATCTGATTTAACACTAAACTGTTTAGTCCAGGTTTAACTATACTTCCATTTCGTGAATACAATGTATTCCGCCTTTGAGGAACAACATCATCAAAGACCCCCTGCAAAAACTTACGGGTAGTTTTTATATATTCGTTTAAAACTTTATTCTCAATCTTTGATTTTTGAAGTTTCCCCCTAACAAGAGCCAAAACAGGACTAACATCTTTATCTTTTACCATATCTATTTTATCAGACAATGATATACGTTCGTTTTCCAGTTGAGCAAACTTATCACTAAGACTCTGCAAATTACTAATATTGTCTTCAAGTTCTTTCCAGTTTCGTTCCTTAACACACTTATGTAATAACTCCTGCTGCTGAAGTATTGTATCCAGCAATAAGCTTTCTTCCTGCATAACTGAGATTAAGTTCTGTTTTATTTCAATAATATCCTGGTTATCCATCAACATATCCTTCTACAAAAAATGGACCTTATTTTTCATTTAGATTTTCGGATTATAAAAAAAAATCTTAATACAATTTGCAAGGAATAAAGTTAAAAAAATTAAGGAAAATATATTTTAACATATTGACCTTTATTTGCCGTTTAGTGTATATTGTATCTCGTCAGTTACATGGTACCTGTAGTTCAGCGGTAGAGCGCCAGATTGTGGATCTGGTTGTCGTGGGTTCAAATCCCATCAGGTACCCTACTTGTCAAAACCTTCGGTTTTGAACAGTAACCAAATGCGTTCGTAGCTCAACTGGATAGAGCAATGGACTTCGAATCCGTAGGTTGCACGTTCGAGCCGTGTCGGACGCAAGTTAAACAAAGAGGGCGACTAGCTCAGCTGGTAGAGCAACAGACTCTTAATCTGTGGGTCCGGGGTTCGATCCCCCGGTCGCTCATGAATCGGAATTGTGACGTTACGTCCGGTGCCGGTTACTCTTTAGCGAGAGTGGTGAAATTGGCATACACGCCAGACTTAGGATCTGGTGCTTCGGCGTAAGGGTTCAAGTCCCTTCTCTCGCATAACTGAAAACAGTTATATACATATTTTTGCAGGAATAGCACAGTGGTAGTGCGCCACCTTGCCAAGGTGGATGTCGAGGGTTCGATCCCCTTTTCCTGCTCTATTGCAATCAGATGCAATAAATTTGATTTGCAGGAATAGCACAGTGGTAGTGCGCCACCTTGCCAAGGTGGATGTCGAGGGTTCGATCCCCTTTTCCTGCTTTTTCTTAAGCGATTTAGAGTTCATCTGAATCGCCTTTTTTTTACACAATAAATTATTTGTTAAGGGGAACCAGAGTGAAAGTTACAAAAGAAATCGAAAGACTGGAACACTCATCAGTAAAATTAACTGTTACAGTTGCAAAAAAAGATGTAGCAGAAAACTACAATGAAACTCTCGGTAAATATGTTAAGCAGGTTCAGATCCCTGGCTTCCGTAAGGGACATGTACCAGCATCAGTATTAGAACGTAAGTATGGAGAACAGGTTAAACTTGAATCAGCAAGTGACCTTATCGACAAAGCTTTAAATGAAATTTTTTCTGATGAAAAAGAAGCTGCTAACAGACCTCTCCCATATGCTCAGCCAGAGTTAAAGGACATGCCTGCATTCGATACATCTAAGGATTTTACATTCTCAGTTACATATGATGTATTCCCATCTGTAAAAGTTGAAAACCTTGATGGAATTTCTGTAAAAGAACCACAGGTAACAGTTAGTGATGACGATGTAAGCGAAGAGCTTAAGGCAATTCAGGAACGCAATGCTGTAGTAATCGATAAAAAGGATGACGAAGCAGTTGAAAAAGACAACATTGTAACAATCAACATCGTTGAAAAAGATGCAGAAGGCAATGAAGTTGCTTCAACAAAGCGTGAAGGATTTACTTTCACAATTGGTACAGAAGAAAATGTTTACAAAATTGATGATGAAATCATCGGAATGAAAAAGAATGAAACAAAAGAAGTTTCAAAAGAAGATAAGAAGTACTCTGTAACAGTAACACAGATTAAAGTACGTAATCTTCCAGCTCTTGATGATGAGCTTGCACAGGATGTAAACGAAAAATACAAGACACTTGACGACCTCAAAAAGGATATTACATTAAACCTTAATACTGCAAAAGACAAAAAGGTTAACGATGTAAAAAGCAATGAACTCCTTACAAAGATTGTTGAAAAATATCCATTTGAAATTCCATCTTCAATGCTCAAGGCAGAACTTGATGGTCGCTGGCAGATGATGGCACAGCAGTTCCAGACAACACCAGAAGAACTCGACAAAATGATTACAGCTTCAGGTCAGAAGAAAGAAGACATTCTTACACAGTGGACTGGTGATGCAGAAAAGATGCTTAAGAGCCGTATTGTTGTTGACAACCTTATCCGTGAACGTAACATCACAGTAACACCAGAAGAAATTGAAGCTGAATATAAGAACATTGCTGATGGTAATGGACTTACAGTTGAAGAAGTAAAGAAACATTACGATAACCCACGCACAAAAGAATATCTTATTGATGATGTAAAAGAACAGAAGCTTTACAAAGAACTTTTTGCTCAGGTTAAAATTGAAAAAGGTGACAAAGTTTCATTCAAAGATCTTTTCAACCTCTAATCTTTATTGATTAAATCTTGAATAAAGCAGAACAGTACCTTATAATTTTTAAATAGGTGTGTTCTGCTTTTTTTATTTACGTTCACACCATTTTTTTATTATATTTAAATAACTAGTACGGAGGAAAACATATCATGAATGAACAAATGAATAATAATATTCCATATGTTATTGAAAGAAGCGGAAACGGTGAACGTTCCTATGATATTTTTTCAAGACTTTTAAAAGATAGAATCATATTTGTAGATGGCGAAATAAATGATCTTAATGCTGATTTAGTAGTTGCACAAATTCTATTTCTTGAATCTGAAAATCCTGAAAAAGATATTAGCATGTACATCAACTCTCCAGGAGGAAGTGTAACAGCAGGACTTGCAATTTATGATACAATGCAGTACGTAAAATGCGACATTCAGACAATATGTATGGGTCAAGCTGCTTCAATGGGTGCTGTTTTACTTGCAGGAGGAACAAAAGGCAAACGCTATGCCCTACCATCATCAAGAGTAATGATTCATCAACCATATGGTGGAGTACAGGGACAGGAAAGTGATATTCAGGTTCAGGCTAAAGAAATTCTTCGTCTCAAAAAACTTTCGATTGAGTATTTAGCTGAGAAAACAGGGAAAACTGAACAACAGATTGCAAACGATATTGAAAGAGACTGCTTTATGTCAGCTCAAGATGCTTTAGAATATGGACTTATAGACCACGTAATGCCAGCAAGAGCAAATAAGGAGTCAAATTAATGGCCCGCTTTCGTAATGATAATCAGTATTGTTCATTTTGTGGAAAACCAGCAGATGAATCCAGAAATCTTGTAGCTGCTCCACAGGGTAACATTTTTATATGTGACAAATGTGTAGAAGTCTGTAAGTCAATTTTTGAGACAAAAATCAAAGACAGTCTTGCAGTTGATTTATCCGAAATTCCTTCACCAAAACAGTTTAAAGAATATTTAGACGAGTATGTTGTTGGACAAGATTATGCAAAAAAAACATTATCAGTAGCTGTTTATAACCATTACAAGAGAATGTCTACAGCTAACCTACACCGCGAAGATAATGTTAAAATCGAAAAATCTAATGTTCTGTTAATTGGACCAACAGGAAGCGGTAAAACATTATTGGCACGAACCTTAGCTCAAAAATTAAAGGTTCCATTTGCAATTGCAGATGCTACAACATTAACTGAAGCTGGTTATGTTGGTGAAGATGTTGAAAATGTTTTGCTCAAGCTGATTAACGCTGCAGATGGAAATATTAAGGCTGCTGAAAAAGGCATTATCTTTATCGATGAAATCGATAAAATCGGTCGTAAAGGTGAAAACACAAGCATCACACGAGATGTCTCTGGTGAAGGTGTTCAGCAGGCTTTACTAAAAATAATTGAAGGTACATTAGCATCGGTTCCTCCTCAGGGTGGACGTAAACATCCAAATCAAGAGATGCTTGAAATCGATACAACAAATATACTTTTTATCCTTGGGGGAGCATTTGTAGGCCTTGATAAAATCATTGAGCAGCGTATTGCAAGTCATTCAATGGGATTTGGCAGCAATGTTGGCATGATGAACGAAGAAGAAAAAATGGAACTCTTAAACCAGTGTTCTCCAGATGACTTAGTTCGATTTGGCATTATTCCTGAGCTTATTGGACGTATGCCAATTAATGTATCACTTAAGCAGCTCACTAAAGAAGATTTAAAACGTATCTTAACAGAGCCAAAAAACTCAATTGTAAACCAGTTTAAGGCTTCTCTTAAGATTGATGATCTTGATATAGACTTCACAGATGAAGCTTTAGATGAAATTGCAGACATTGCTATAAAGCAAAAAACCGGTGCACGAGGACTAAGAGCAATTGTTGAAAATCTTCTGTTAGATGTAATGTACGAAATACCAAGTATAAAAGGAAAGAAAAAACTTACAATAACAAAAGAACACATTGTTAATAAGAGCATTCCATTAGATCAAACACTCAAAATAGAAGACAAAACTGCATAAGTATATTTCGGTTCATCAAGCCAGACTCAAAAAGAGTCTGGCTATTTTTTTGTTATATTTTTGCTTAAAGTATTCTTTGATGGTAGTATTAATAGATTTTTAACGCCATTTTTGGAGGGAAAAAATGAAAAAGCTGTTTTTTTTGTTTTTTTGCACCGTTTTTTTTACAAATCTATTTAGCTGTAACAAAAAAAAATCAATTGACTACCCTGAGTTTCGAATAAACAATGGCGCCGACCCACAATCTCTTGATCCAACAAAAATACAGGGAATTGTTGAGAACCGCATATACAGTGCTTTATTTGAAGGACTTGTAACTTATGATCCAAAGACCTGCGAACCACGCCCAGGTTTAGCAGAAAGCTGGAAACGCAGCGGAATTAATAACGAAATACTAACTTTTTATCTGCGAAAAACAACATGGAGTGATGGTACGCCAATTACAGCAAAAACAGTCAGAGACTCATGGCTATACTACTTATCACCAGAAACTAATGCAGAATATGCATATATGCCTGCAGGAATCATAAAAGGAGCATACGAGTTCAACAGTGGTGTTGCTGACAAAGATGAAGTTGAAATAAGGGCAATCGATGACTATACATTGGAAGTAATTCTCACAGGACAAGTACCTTATGCAGAAAGTATGTTTGCACACTTCTCCTTCTGTGTATTGCCTTTGCACACAATAGAAAAATATGGAAACGAATGGACTAGAGTAAACAATTTTGTAGGTAACGGTCCTTTTATTTTACAATACTGGCGTCAGGATGAAGAATTAGCTGTTGTTCCAAATCCTAAATATTGGAACAAAGAAAATATTTTTTTATCACGCATTTCATTTATTCCTATTTCTAGTGAAGAAGCAACCTACAACCTTTATAAAAATGGAGATGTAGATTGGAGCATCGAAATACCAACAACAAAAATAGACGAAGTTAAACAAATGCCAGATTATCATGTAAGACCACAACTTGCCTCTTCGTACTATATATTTAATATCCAGGATCCAATTTTAAAAGATGTACGCATCCGTAAGGCTCTTGCTATGGCTATTGATAAAGATACATTAGTTAAAGAAATCATCAAAGGTGAACAAATACCCACAGATGCCTTCTGTCCGCCAATGAATGGTTACGAGCCACCAAAAGGAAACAGTTTCAATATAAGTGAGGCAAAAAGACTATTAGCTGAAGCAGGGTACCCAGATGGCAAAGGATTTCCTGCATTAACTGTATTATTTGATACAAAAGAACTAAACAAGCGCATTGCAAACTTTATTCAGCAGCAATGGAAGGAAAACTTAGGAATCGCAATATTTTTGGAGACAAAAGACTGGGCTCCATTTATGAAAGACAGACTATCAAACTGTTTCCAGATTGCAAGAGGCGGTTGGATAGGTGATTATGCAGACCCATCAAACTTTCTAGAGCTTTGCTTGAGCAGTTCAGGTAACAATGACGGCAGATATATCAATAGTGACTATGATGCACTCTTAAAAAAAGCAGCAACAATGCCATATACACAAGAACGACTAGATATATTAAAAGAAGCAGAGGAACTGCTAATTGAAAAAGATCAGGTTCTTATTCCATTATACTACTACGTATCACAAGATCTCATCGACTTAAACAAATGGGATGGATGGTATCCGAATGAGCTTGATGTACACCCTTATGTAGGTATTAAACTAAAGGAACAAGAAAAAAAATGAATCAATTTTTAATTAAAAGGACTGACTCCTTTACAATTTAGGAATCAGTCCTTAAAATCAGCCTAGTTAAAGTGTCCAATAATTGGGATGCACTTCATTTGCACAGGCTCTTTTATTTATCAGCTATTTATCATCTTCAACTGCAAAACAAGCAACACGGTGATCAGTACCATCTTTACCATACTGTGTTAAAACAGGTTTTTCACACTTACATCTGTCAGTATGACAAGGACAACGATCATAAAAGTTACAACCCTGACGCTGCTTATCAGGAGAAGGAACATCTCCTGTCAAAATGATACGTTTGCGCTGTTCCTCTATCTCTGGATCAGGAATTGGGGCAGCACTTAACAATGCCTTTGTATAAGGATGCTTTGGATTAGAATACAAATCTTCTTTATCACTAATTTCAACAATCTGTCCAAGATACATTACTGCAACTCGATCAGAAATGTATTTAATTACAGCAAGATCATGAGCAATAAACAAATATGAAAGCCCCATCTCCTTCTGTACATCCTTGAAAAGATTTAATATCTGAGCCTGAATTGATACATCAAGAGCAGAAACTGGTTCATCGGCAAGTAAAAGCTTTGGTTTCAAAGCCAGAGAACGAGCAATACCAATACGCTGTCTTTGTCCACCAGAAAACTCATGTGGATATCTATGTTTAAAGAACTTTGACAAACCAACAAGTTCCATTAAATGATCAACACGCTTATCAATTTCTTCATCAGTAATTGACAACAAACCACGACTACGATAAATGCGTAATGGTTCTGAAATAATTTGTGCAGTTGTCATACGAGGATCAAGGGACGAATAAGGATCCTGGAAAACCATCTGAAACTGCTGACGAGCTTTTAAAAGCTCTTTTTTATTCATCTTACAAATATCAGCACCATCAAGCACAACTTCACCAGCAGTTGGTTTATAAAGCTGAGCTACAGCACGCGCTACAGTTGATTTACCACAACCAGACTCACCAACAAGCCCCAATGTTTCGCCCTTTTTTATTTCAAAATTAACACCGTCAACAGCATAAATTGTTCTCTTACCATTAACAAAGTGCATTTTTAAATCTTTTACTTCAAGAAGTGTTTCATTTTCCATTATTTTGTCTCCTCTTCACCGTCAGCATAAAGCCAGCATGAACATGTATGTCCGTTGCCAAAATCCTTCACAGGAGGATATGCTTTTTTACAAATATCCTTTGCCTGTGAACATCTTGGATAAAATGGACAACATGGAGGTAAATCAATAACATTAGGTGGAGTACCAGGTATAGAGTAAAGACGGTCCTCAATAGGCTTATCAAGACGAGGTACAGATGCAATAAGGCCCTTTGTATATGGATGAAGAGTATTTTTAAACAACTCCTTTGTTGGAGCACGTTCAACTACACGACCTGCATACATTACGTTAATAGTATCACACATACCAGCAACAACACCAAGAGAATGTGTAATCATAATAACTGCTGTGCCAAGCTTATTTGTAAGATCCTTCATAAGTTCAAGAATCTGGGCCTGAATTGTAACATCGAGAGCACTAGTAGGCTCATCAGCAATAAGAATCTCAGGGTTACAAGACAACCCCATGGCTATCATTACACGCTGTCTCATACCACCAGAAAACTGATGAGGATAACAATCGATACGTTCTTCAGCACCAGGAATACCTGCGAGTTTAAGCATCTCAATAGCCTTTGCTTTTGCTTCCTTCTTATTTAAGCCTTGATGAAGCTGTATAGTTTCTATCATCTGTGTTGAAATTTTTAAGAAAGGATTTAAGCTTGTCATCGGATCCTGGAAAATCATCGAGATCTTATTTCCACGAATATCACGTATTTCCTTATCAGACATTTTAAGAATATCCTTGCCATGATAAAGAACTTCGCCACCTTCAATCTTACCAGGAAACTGAATCAAATTTATAACCGAAAGATTTGAAACAGACTTACCAGAACCAGACTCTCCTACTACACCAAGGATTTCACCCTTTTTAAGGTCAAAAGAAACTCCATCAACAGACTTTACAACACCAGCATCAGTATGAAAATATGTACGCAGATCCTTTACCTGCAAAATTGTTTCGTCATTCATCATTATTCGCCCTTTAAGAATTAATTAAACACGGTTTTTGCTTTGAGGATCAAATGCATCACGTACACCATCACCTAAAAAGTTCATTGCAAAAAGGAATACTGTCATTACAATTGCAGGTACAAGCAAGATCCATGGATAAAGCTCCATTCCCTTTACACCATCACTAACAAGACTACCCCATGACGCTAAAGGAGCTGAAATACCAAGTCCTAAGAACGAAAGGAAACTTTCACTCATAATGAACTCAGGAAGCGAAAGTGTAGCATATGCAATAATAATACCAAGTGTGTTTGGTAAAAGATGTCGTACAATTATATGCATTGGGGACGCACCCATTGTAATTGCAGCCTGAACATATTCAGAAGACTTTAAACTGATAACCTGTCCACGAACAACGCGAGCTATTGTTAACCACGAAACAAGAGCAATTGCAATAAACAAAATAGCAACATTACGCCCCATAATCGCCATCATGATAATTACAATAAGCATATATGGAAGACCATACAAAATATCAACAAAGCGCATGAGCACATTATCAAGCCATCCGCCCCTGAAACCAGCAATTGCACCTACTAAAATACCAATGAACAAGGCTGTTACAGTACCTATCAAACCAATTGCCATCGAAATACGACCACCATAAATTGTACGGCTGAGCATATCACGACCCAAGGCATCGGTACCCAATATATAATGTCTCTGAGACTCTTTTGAACCAAGCTGAGCTTTTATCATATCAATTTCAGCCTGCTCTTCAGCTGTATATGCAGTTCTGTTCTGTTTTTTCATTACCTTTTCAAGATAAGTAGTTTTTTGTTGTAAAAGAACATCACCAGCACACTTAAATGAAGGTGGAAGGTTTGCATGAGATACAACCTGCTCTTCATATGAATAAATAGGAAGAACAGGTGCAAAAATTGCAATTAAAACATATACAAATACAACCCATAAACTAATTAGTGAGAGTCTATTTTTAGCGAGACGCTTCCAGGCATCAACCCAAAGCGAAACACTTTTCATTTCCTGGTTAAACTCATTAACACCTGCAGATTTTTTCTTAAAACTAAAAGTCATTTTATAATCCTTTAATTTAATTCTTATTTGTATGAGATACGAGGATCAAAGAAACCGTAAAGAATATCAACAATAAAGTTCATAAGAACAAGAATAAGAGAGTAAACAATTACTGTTCCCAAAATCAATGTATAGTCACGGTTTAATGCAGATTTAACAAAGTAATTACCAATACCAGGAACAAGGAATATCTGCTCAATAACAACAGAACCTGTAACGATACCGGCAAATGCAGGTCCAAGATATGTAACAACAGGAAGCATTGCACCTCTAAGAACATGCTTAAACATTACTGCACTCTTACTCAACCCCTTTGCATGAGCTGTGCGGACATAATCTGAGCGCAAAACCTCAAGAACACTGGCACGAGTCAAACGTGTAATGGAACTAAAATATGGAAAAGCAAGTGTCATAGCAGGCATTATAAGAGTAACCATACCAGCACGGCTTGTAATCCATCCAGAAGTAGGCAACCACTTAAGCTTCATCGCAAAAATAAGAACAGCCACAGGACCTATAATAAAGGTAGGAATCGAAATCCCAAGACTTGCTAAAGACATACACGCATAATCAGTAATCGAGTTTTGACGTATAGCTGAAATAAGACCAGCAAGAGTACCAAAAACAAAAGCTACCAAAAGTGCAGTCATACCAAGTACCATTGAGTTTGGCATACTTGCACCAATAAGCTGGTTAACAGTATAGTCCTTATTTTTATATGAAGGACCTAAATCACCCTGAAGAACGTCCCCCATGTATCTCAGATACTGTTTAAATAAAGGTTCATCCATGTGATACTTATGCATAAGGTTCTGCATAACTTCTTCAGTAACTTTTTTTTCACTTGAGAATGGTCCACCCGGTGCAATACGAATGATAAAAAAGCTGAACGTAACAATCAAAAACATTGTTGGAATAAGACTTAAAAATCTTTTAATAATAAATTTTGTCATTAGTCGGTTATACCTCTGGTGCAAAATAATGGGGAGTCGCGGCACTGCATTTTTGCACAGACTCCCCATTGAGTTTTAACTTTTTTAGTATAACTTAAAATTTATTGTTATTCAATGAATATAACGCAAAAAAGTGGCTTTTGTGATTAAATTAACTCAATTTTTTTTATAAAAATACAGTTTTTATGAATAAATACATAAAAAAAAGGCTGTATTCAATCTGAATACAGCCTCACGCAAATCTTACTTTACGAAATCAAAACTAGTTCTTAGCCTTGAGACCAACATATGGGTGCATATCAAGAGCATTTGTATACCAGCCTTCCCACTTGTTAAGATCAATAAGGTTCTGTGCTACATAGTAGTAGAATGGCATCAAAGCCTGATCCTCAGTCATCATGATTTCTTCTGCATCATGAAGAACCTGTAAGCGTTCAGCACCAGCTGGCATTACAGAAGCCTTCTTCAAAAGCTCATCATACTTAGGATTGTTATAGCGGCCATCATTGTTACCTGATGTACTTAAACAAAGTTCAAGGAAGTTTGAAGGATCAGCGTAGTCACCTACCCAACCAGCACGAGCGATAGCAAAGTTGTTGCTCTGTCTTTCATCAAGGAATGTTGCCCATTCTTTGTTTTCAAGAGCCACTTCGATACCAAGGTTCTGCTTCCACTGCTGCTGAACATATTCAGCAATCTTTTTGTGACCTTCGTTTGTGTTGTAAATTACAGTCATCTTAGGGAATCCCTTACCTTCTGGATATCCAGCTTCAGCAAGGAGGGCCTTTGCAGCTTCAACATCAAAAGCATTTCCCTTAGCAGGTACATAACCGTTCATTGGAGGACAGAACGCATCTGTAGCCTGCTGACCACCCTTTGTAACCTTATCAACAAGCTGCTGACGGTCAACAGCCTTTGAAAGAGCCTTACGTACACGAACATCACCAAGAACAGGATCATTGATGTTAAACTCATAGTAGTATGAAGAAATCTGTGGACTAACCTGATAGTCATCAGAAAGCTTGATTTCATCAAGGAGTTCGAGAGGAACTGCAGTATCCCAGTCAAGTTCCTTATTCTTATACTTATTGTATGAAGTTGTTTCGTTTTCAATTGGGAGGAATACGATGCGTGAAAGGAATACATTATCCTTGTTCCAGAAAGTTGGGTTTGGAACAACAGTAACCTTTTCCTGTGGTTTCCATTCTTCAAGAACAAATGGACCGTTACCTACAAAATTACCAGGCTTTGTCCAGTCCTGACCATATTTTTCAATTACATGAAGTGGAAGAACAGCAAATGCATAGTGACCCATCATGTCTTCAGCATATGGAACCTGACCAACTAATGTTACTTCAAATGTGTAGTCATCTACAGCACGGATAGCAACATCTTCTTTTGTAGCCTTACCAGCATTATAATCTTCAGCACCCTTAATGATTGCAGCTGGCATATATGCATACTCAGCAGCTGTTTCAGGAGCAAGGTAGTAAAGCCATGAGTCAACAAATGACTGAGCTGTGATTGGTGTACCATCACTCCAAGTTGTCTTACGAAGATGGAATGTAAGGATTTCGTTATCTGCACCACTGCGTTCCCAGCTTTCTGCTACACCAGGTACTGCTGCATTTGTTTTTGGATCATATGAAACAAGACCCTCAAATAATGCCATAAAAAGACGATGTTCAGGAACACCCTGAATCTTTGATGGATCAAGAGACTGTGGCTCTGTACCATTGTTAATGATAAATTCTGCACCAGTAGCAGCCTTTTTGTTACCACAGCTTGCAAAAGCAAATACTGCAGCAACAGCTGTAGCTAAAAGCACTAACTTTTTCATTTTTAAACCTCCGTTTAATATCTTACGAAAAAAATATAGCACTTTAGCATTTCTAAATCAATACAGTTTTACTTAATATTGATAATTTTAGTCTTTAAAATGTTATTTACTGTTACAAATCACACAAAAGCAAAATAGGGTTAACAATTACAGATACCCTATAAATTGTTAACCCTATTTATCACAACAAAAATATATAAATTGTTAACTACTTTTCAATAGCAAGGAATGCTTTATATGCATTAAATGCCTGAGTAATATCTTCACGAGCAGTAATTTCCCATGGAGCATGCATACTTAAAACAGGAACTCCTGCATCTAAAACATACATACCGTACTTTGCAGCAAGGTACGCAATAGTTCCACCGCCACCAACATCAACTTTTCCAAGCTCTGCAAACTGATAGCTTACACCAGCATCACTTAAAACTTTACGAAGCTTTGCAATAAACTCAGGGGCAGCATCACTGGCACCAGACTTACCTCGTGAACCTGTGTACTTATTAAATACAATACCGCCACCTAAGAATGAAGCATTTGCCTTATCATAAAGATCAGGATTTTGAGGGTCAAAAGCAGCATTAACGTCGCTTGAAAGCATATCACTGTTAGCAAGGGCACGTCGTAAAGACAAATCGCTGTAACCACCTTCCATACGTGCAATTACTTCGGCTAAAGCATTTTCAAAAAAATGGCTTTCCATACCAGTAGCCCCTACACTGCCGATCTCTTCTTTATCAACACAAATACAAACATTTGTACGGATTTTTGCAGTTGACTCAAACAAAGCTCTTGCAGATGTATATGCACATGAGCGGTCATCCTGTCCATAACCTAAGATAAGAGATCTGTCAAAGCCTAAGTCCCTGGCCTTACCTGCAGGAACAATTTCAAGCTCAGCTGAACCAAAATCTTCTTCTTCTATGTTGTAGCATTCTTTTAAAAGCTTAAGAATATTCTTTTTTGCAGCATCCTTTTCAGCCTTTTCATCTTTAGCAGGTTTTTCACTGCCAATAATAAGATCAAGACTTTCGCCTGCAATAAACTCAGCAGCGTTTTCTTTCATCTGCTTTTGAGCAAGATGAGGTAAAATATCAGAGATACAAAATACTGGGTCGTTTTCATTTTCACCAACACAAACCTTAACTGTTGTACCGTCTTTAAGGCATACAACACCGTGAATTGCCAATGGAATTGTAACCCACTGATACTTTTTAATACCACCATAATAATGAGTATTTAAGTAAACAATAAAGTTATCTTCGTAAACAGGATTCTGCTTTACATCAAGACGTGGCGAATCAATATGTGCACCCAAGATGTTCATTCCCTGTTCAATACTACCTGTACCGATGTTAAATAAAGCAACAGCTTTACCCATATGCTGAACATATACTTTGTCACCAGCCTTTAATGACTGAGTTTCAGAAACTTCTTTATAACCATTGGCTTTTGCCATTTCAATGATAACTTCTGCACATTCGCGCTCTGTCTTACCATTGTCCAAAAAAGCTTTGTAATCATTTATGAGTGTATCGTTCATAAAAGCTCCTATTAGTTCGAAATATACATAATAAATATAATCAAGGCACAAACATTGGGCAAGGCATTTTTACATCTGCTCAACAATTTAATGAAAGATAAAAAATCAATAAGAAACGCATATATGAGATGTTTTTATAGAATAATGCTAAATTAAAGACAGCCCATCTCCCCCTACAAATGCCAATTTGTGAGAGGTAAAAATAGTTATGTAATTGAATCATGTTTTTACAAATTAATTAATCATTTAAACTAAACTCTCTAGGCACCAGCAAAAATCGAAGTATACTCACCTTTAAAGGTTTTTACCGTAAACGGAATTATCAGAGTTCTTTCATTCTCTTCATCAAAGCTGTAGACAATTCTTAATGAAAATAAAAACTCATCGCCCCCCTCTCAAGGATTCTGTAATTTTCAATTATTCTGTTCCAACCAGCTAATAATTTCTTGTTCCAATTTGCAGTTTTTTTCTAACATATAACTTAATTCATCTGAATATAAATTGCGTGTGATTAACCCCTTTGCTTTTGTTATATCATTTTGTTCCAAAGGTTTTGTGTATTTTGTATATTTGTTCAATTCTATAACCGACATTTTATAACTTGAGAAAGGAATTCCTGTCTTTATTCTAAGATTTTCTAGAATCAAAAATCCGTCTGGATCTATATCACCAAAATGAAAATATTCTTTATCCTTATTATATAAGTAAACTAATTTCAAAAATTCTTGTTTTGTAGAATTATGATATCCGCTCAAATATATTACAAAATAATCTCTTTGGTTAATTCTATTAAAAGAAGTTAGGTTTTCGATTGTAAGAATTTTTTGATTTCTAATAACAACTTTCTGTATATTTTTTAATGAAACTGATGATAAAGCAATTGGATTTTCAGTTGAAACTTTAATGATATTTCCATCTGTAAAACAAATGGATGCATCTCCCTTAAAGAAAACATAAGTAGGATTGTCAAAAATGTTAAAGTACTCCAAAATGACTTTATTGACTTCTTTCTCATCTACTGCCTGAATAAAATCAGAAGCTCTGTATTTTTCCTGAAGAATTTTACAGATTTTTGATTTATATTTCTTTTCCCATAACTTTGAATCATGTAAAACAGAAATTGAAAGCTCTCGTTCGAGGATTTCTTCTTTATTGACTAAAATAGATGAAAGTAAATCTATAATTTTTTTTGCTTCTGAAAGTTCATACTTTGATTCTTTTCCAAGTTGTAATCGTTCAATTTGTTCTTTACAAATATCTGAAATTATTTCATCAGAATCGAGAAATTTGGAATAAAAATCAATTTCTTCGTTTAAACGAGTTTTTTTATCTTTTACTTCAAGAATAGTTCTATATTGATTCCATCCACCTTCAGTCCCATTTGCTGTAATTTTTGAGATTCTATCGTATTTATAATCAAGAATAATAAGCTCTTCTGATTCAAGAATTTTACATTGTTTTTCAAAATCTTCAACAGCATTAATATCTGCAGAATCTTTTTCATAGTCCCTAAATACATCTGAAGGTTTTATTGAGAAACTCTGACTGACTGAGTTCTCACCTTTATAGGTTTTACTAGATTCATACTTTGTCAAGAGTTTTTGTAGTATTTGTTTTTGACTATATGTGTAAATCATTTTGAATACCAGGCTCCTTCTACAGGCTTAGTATATTTACCTTGTGTATAAAGAGACACAGTATTATCGATATGTTGTCCAATACTGTTAATTTTTTCTGGTGGTGCTGCATAGAAAACCTGAAAGTTATTATCTTCAAGGAATTTAACCATCTGTTCTATTCGTTCTTTTGACAATGCAGAAAAAGCTTCATCAATAAATGCAATTCTGGCACAGCAAACATCTTTAGGATAGAACTGCATAAGACTAGCCGCAAGTACAATGAAGTAAGGAGTTTGTTTTTCTCCTCCACTTGCGGATCCTTGTTTCTTTGACAAATCCATTTCAGACTCTTCGTCACCAATATGACTTCTGATTGTCATATCATAAGTGAAATAATTTCTATAATCTGAATAATCTTCTTCCTGTTCTGTATCAAGAATCTTATTCAAAAATGACTGAACATCATCAGCAAGCTTTTCGTCACTAACAGTTCGTTCTGTGAATAAGTCTGGACTCTCAGAATAAAGTTCCAGATTTTTACATATTGTAAAGAAAATAGCACGATCTGATTTTTCTTCCATCTTAAATTGATAAATATCTCTACCAAATGGAATACGTTTCAACTCAGCATTTATAGCTGCAATTTCTTCCTTTGCTGAAATAATTTTTTCATTAAGTTCTGCAACAAAGTCATGAAGAAATACATCGCGAAGTTTTTCCGATTGTCTTTCGACTTTATTCTTTGCTTCATCAATTTTAACGTTAGCAACATCTCGATAACGGTCTCGATAGAACGGGATGAATTCAATTCCACAATTTGAGAGATCAATTTCAGATAACTGGTTGTATTCTCGTTGCTTATCTTCCATTTTTCTTTTTGAATTATCAACATCATTTGTAAGATTTTGTAAATGTCTATTACTGATAATGATGAAAGTATTACGTTGTTTTACTGCTCGTTCATACTCTGATTTCATTTCATCAGTTAATTCAGGATGTAATTGAGCAATTTCATCATATTCTTTCCTTTGTTTTTCGGAATCTTGATTTTTTTCATCTATTTTATTTTTTATATTAGAAAGTTCATTCTCAACTGATCCTAATTTACGTTCAATAGATTTTGACTCACTATCAGCACTGTCAAAATTTAATTTCGCAATTTCAAATTCTCTTGCAGCAGCAAGCATTTCAGGACTATTTTTCAAATCTTCTAATTGCGAAACAATTTTTCCTAAGGCTTTTTTTTCTTCAGAAAGTTCTTTTAAACTGTCAAAATTATACGAGTCAGCTTTCCATTCAATATTATCAATTAAAATTTTTAGTTGATTTCTGTCCTGTATATTCTTTTCATATCCAGACTTTTCAAAAGTTAATGAATCCAACTCTTTTTTTACCTGTTCAAGCTGGAGTTTTACGACATTATTTCCTAAGCACAAAGAAGTTTTTTGAATCTGCATTTTACTTGCTGCATAACTTTTGCAAATCATTCCATCTTTTGTTATACCACCTTTAGGATGGTCATGAAGTTCTTCGAGATTCTGACAAAGGTTAATTCCATTTAAAAGATAGTTTGCATACCGTCTTGCACCTTTGTTTGTAATATTTAAAACAGAAGCAGCTGTATTTTCTACAATATCTGTTTCTGGAATCCTATCTGTAAGAATTACACTTGTTTTGTAAATATTCTTTTCATTTAAAATAGATAAAGCTTCATGGCAATATTCATCATCAACAATAATGTTGTATCTTTTATTCCAGAGGAAAGTTTCTATTGATTTACGCCAACTTTCATCAGAAAGAGACTCTACAAGTTCTGCAAAAAGACGAACCTGACATTTTATACCTCTCTTATTGAATTCATTCTGAATAATTCGTTTTGCCTCTTCAGCTTCGGCTGGAAACTGTCTGATATTTGATTCCAGATTTTTAATTCGATTTTGAACTTCAGTTATATGTGAACTTACTTCATCCAGTTTTGCTTTTATTCGACCATTTTCTTCAACAAATAAATCTCGCTGATTTTTAATTTTATTTGAGAAATCAATGAAAGTAGAAATTTTTCTTTCAACAGCAAACTCACTTTCACTCACATTAAGAAGAATTGTTTTATCTTCTTCTTTAATTTCGAAGAAATTTGTCATTTGAGGAAGAATAACTTTTAATGAAATCTGGAGTTCTTTTAAATGTGCAAGTTCACTTTCGAGTTTTTCAATTTCTTTCTTGAGCGTTAATTTATCTGCTTCAAGTTTATCAAGCGTTACAGTTATAGAATGATTCTTATTTTCAACTTCTGATAGACGTTTTCTCATTTCAGAAAGTTTTTCTTCTGATACCTTTTTTTTCTGCTCTAAATCCTGCAACTGAATCTGGTTATTTTGATAACTAATCTCAAGATTTGAAACTTCATCTTTATATTGATTTATGTATTGATAACGGAACATAAGTTCACGTATATTATAATTACGAAGGTCTTTTTCATATTCAGCAGTTTTCTGTTCGATTTCTTCAAGAAGATTTTTTCTTTCCTGGATATTTTCAAACATTTGTTTAGCCTGATCATATAATTTTCTCTGTTCACGAAGGCGATCCAATGACTTTACTTCTGCTTCAGCGAATACCGATGTCTGTAAAAATTTATCAACATTTCTTTCTGGATCAAAAGCCATCATTTTAAGAAGTTTTTCTTTGTATTTACGATAATCTGATGTTCTTATACCAAGCTGACGTGTTAACTGAGGGATAGCTTTTTCTCTCCCAAAAAAATCAGCACTTTTCAATGGGGTGTTCTTGAAAGTAAGATTGTTTCTTGATGTTACGATAAGTTTTCCATTTTCTACGAAGCTAAAATTAAAGTCTTCAAGCTTGCATTTTTCACGAATAATCCATTGACTTGCAGCTCTGTCACTTTCAGAACGCGATTCAATACAAACAGCGATGACATGGTAATCAGAAATGAGTGGATCATAGAATTCCATAGCTATATAACTGGTAACACTTCCTGGACGAAGGTACCTATCGGACCCATTTGTTTTTCTATCCCCATGAATATATGCAGTTACATTTCTGCCATTATCATCAGCAGCTTTATTGAACTGAGTATTGGCAGTAATTAAATAACTCATTGCATCCAGAATAGTTGTTTTCCCAGTTCCATTAACACCTGTAAATAAGGTTGAACTTCCAAGATAAATTATTTCACTTTGAAAACACGACCAGTTTACAAGGAGAAGTCTTTTTGCGGTCTTTCTATTGTCTTTCATTAGTCTTCTCCTCCTATCTCAATATCAAAAGGGTCAATTTCAGAATCTTCAATTTCATCATATTCTGTGTAATTTTTGGATTCTGTCATACTATCATCTATGCCTTTCATCCTTTTTTCCGCATCTTTTACAAAAGATACGAATTCATTTTCATTAAGAGCAAACTGTAGAGATGGATAAAGGATAATCGTAAAATCTTCATCACCAATATCTCCACTTGTACTTATTAGATTAAATTTGGAAAAAAGTTTTAAGATTTCACTTAATGGACCTTTATCAAAACCTTTCTTGAAATCAAATTTTTCAAGCTCCATATTCAAATCAGAAAGCGTAATTTTTATTACTTTATCTAATGACCCTCGATGCAATCTGTCTGAAAGAATTGTCCACAAGCAGCACAACACTATGCTTTCAATCTTCTTAAATCTAAACCGGTTTACAGCAACTGATGATGAAATATTCTCGTTTACTATATTTGAAAGCATTATTATTCCAGAATCTTTTTGTACAAGAACCTCAAATCCCATGTAATAAAAAAAATGGGAAAAGAAATCCGAGTTTTTAGAAACAAAATAAAACATCTTTCTGTTTTCTTCATCTTTATCACGTACTATAAAAGTTCTCTTCAGTAAAACACGGGAACATTTCTGAAAGAACTGTCTGTCACTGGATGTAAATTCTGAATTCCAGTATTCATCAATAGATTCATTATTTGCCATTCTTCTTTGCCCTCCAGTGTTTTGTCACATAATTTTCACTTTCAATATAAGTTCCATCTGTTTCGATTAAATAGCCATTCTCTTTTGCATAACTAACTGCAGCCAGGGACTTTAATACGTCTTCTTTTTTTGAATAATCAAAAGTACTGTTATCCATATCCCCAGAAGTGTTCTGTCTGAACAATTCATCCATATATTTTTTCATTTCATCTTTTGAATATGGATTTAAAGATTCTTGCTCAAGAATATATTTTTGTCGCTGCTTTTCTTCCTCTGTCAGTTCAAAATACTCTGATTCAGTATTATGAAGAACCTGCTGGCTTTTATGCGGGTACATGACAGAAGATAGGTCAACATATTCATATTTTTGGATATTAAACAGAGGTCCAACTTCATTTTCTGGTAAATCATCTGATGAAATCAAAATGCGTAATGTCTGTTCAACCACGCCGCGAATATCAAGACCTTTATTTCGAAGTATTCTTTCTCGCGCTATTGCAATATGGATATAAGTATTAATTTTCTGTTTAATGTCATCCATAATTTTATTGTAATCGTCGTGAAGAAATTTCTTCGTAGAATCAATCATTTCATGGATTCTTTCTTCAGCATCCATATTCGACACTGTGATTTTATGAGCTTTTTCCTCTGCAATTAATTCTGAACAAAGCAATGAAAAATAATCACCTTGTTTCATTTCATCAAGTTTTCGTGTAATAAAATTTCGATATATATGGATATTCTGCTGATGAACAAGTCTGGAATATTCTTTAATAAAATCTCCATCACAATAACTGATGATATTTTCTGTAAGGCTTTCCAAAGAACCTTCATGATTCATTTTTTCAATAATTTTTTTAATTGATGTAGATAATTTTTTTAATGAAGAAGAAAGAGATTTAGCATCTGTGAAAGTAGGTTTCAGAATAAAGTTATATAATTCTTGTTTTGCTTCATATTCTTTTGAATTAAAACGGTTGTAGATATTAAGAATATAACTGGAAAATTCAGGAGTAGCTGGTCTCTTTAATTTTTGTAAAAATTCTGCAAGTGCAATACCATTGTCTGTCATTACAATGAATTTTTCAAAAGTAGTATCATCCTGATCTTCTTCTAGCCAACCAACATTAATAAATTTACGTAAAACAAAATTAGCTTCGTCATTTCCAGAAGTAGAATTATTATCCTCATCAGATAAATCAAGATGATTCTCTAACAAAAAAGCGGCAAGTACATCTCTCAAATATGAGCGTTCAAGTCTATAGGATATTTCTTTATCATATTGATTGTGAATTAATTCAAGACAATCAGCATAAACTCGACTATCACTTTTTCCTGCGAGACAATTGAAAAAATCGGAAGGAATGATATCAAATACATTCATATTATTTTGATTTTATTTCCTACTCATTCTAAATAAACTTTTCTTTATTATAGCATATGTTTTTGAAATAAAATTATATATCATGAGGTGTGTCAAAAAACGATACAGTAAAAACAAAATAATCATCAACCGTCACGTGACGGTCCCATAACTTTTCATCAAAAACCCTCTGCATACAAGTGCATATAGTGCAAATCAAAACACTCAGTTAAAAACAAAACTTACGCCATCTTGCTTGCATTTCTTTATCTTGCGTCGAGCAAGAATTGGCGTAAGTTCATTTTTATTTATTCATTTGGTTGTATCTTTTTTTGTATTCGGAAAGTGTTTCTAAATCTGGTTCCCAGTGTGGGGATGTTATGACAGGTTTTGATGGTTTTGGTATTTCACTTTCGGAAACTGGGATTTGTTTCATCTGTTCCTTAAGTTTCTTTCCTGGATGGAAGTTGGCTTTGTAATAGGATTTTGTTTCAACTTCCTTTCTGGTTTTGGGATTGATTGCGTAGTATCTAGCTTTCTGCAATGTTCTTTCAAAAGTTCCTAAACCACGCAATTCAATTGTATTTCCTTCCAGAAGTTCTTCTGTTATGGATTCCAAAAATGCATCCACAATATATTGGATTTTATCTTTTGTTACTCCACATGGAAGAACTATTTCCCGAAAGCATTTTTCATATACTTTCTTACAAAGATTTTTCTTGATAATTTTCAAATCATCCTCCAACCACCATGTGGCGGTCCGACCGTCACGTTACGGTTATGCTATCTTTCTTTTTTCAATGCGATAGCTATCTCCAACAAATTCAACAGATTCACAGGTTTCAACAAGTCGGTCTACAACAGCTTCTCCGAGACTTTTCATTAAATCCTCTTTTTTTAGGTTTGAAATTAAAACCGTTGGAAGAAGATTTTCGTATCGTTTTCTTAAAATTAGATGGTGTACACTCTGAAATAGCGATTAGGTTGCTAAGATCAGTCATGGTAAACCAGCCTGTCTTGTTCATCAGTTCATGTAAAAAAGGAAGTGTTGCCAGCCCCCCTCCAACGGAGAATAGGCCTATCTTAAAGAATTCATAATAAAGTCTAAATAGAATCATTATTTAGCTACCCCCTTTGATTTAATAAATGCATATAGTACACCAGCTATACCTGATGCAATAACCAGTATAAAGGTGCTGATGCCACAGAAAATAGCAAGAACAAAAACGATGGCGCAGACAACTATGGACAGTGCTGAGGTAAGTGATTTTTTGCCTAGCTTGATTACTGAGTCAAGGATTAGGGCAAATATGCAGGCAGTGATACCGGTAAGTGCTTTTTGAACAACTGTATACTGTGCAAAATTGCTAATGAAAAAATAGATAACAGTAATAATGACCCATGATGGGAAAATCAAGCCAAGGGTAGCTAGAATGCCACCCCCTAGACCAGCGGTCTTGTATCCTACAAAGGTAGCAGTATTTACTGCAATAATACCAGGTGTGCACTGGCCGATGGCATAATTAGTATAGGGACGGTCCTAATGCCACGAGCATGTGTACTTTGGCACACATTGATGTCAAAACACCCATGCCCATGGCAGTTTTAAAATTGTGCTTGAAATCAATTTTTAATGGTATTATCGTATGTA
>JAZUGE010000037.1:0-86674 GCA_045641045.1 Treponema sp.
ATTATATATCTTATAAAGGCTATCAAATGGATTCAGATGGGATATTAATTTATGCAGGTTTGATACTTGCATACTGCTTAGTTTTTGATATTTTTTACATAATTTCAGAAGGAATTTTGAAAGATATTATTGTAGGTCTTACAATTTCTTTAATCGGTGTTGTAATTGCTACAATTTTTCCTCCAGCAGGAATTATTATAATTGTTTTAGGAATAATATCTATGATTCGTCAGATTATTTCTTTTATAAAAATGATACCGTTTCTACTTATGGGTAGTTTTCTTTCAGTTTTACTTTTATCTGAATATTTTATGCCTGATTTTATTGAGCAATTTGGTGTATTTTCTTTCAACATTGGAAAATTTAATTTTGTATTCAATAAGATAATGTATTTGTATTTTGCAATTACACTTCTTATATCAATTAATCTCGGATTTAAATATTCGCTGAAAGATGCACTTTTCAGGCAGACAATTATATTTCTGTCACTTCCAATTATGTTTTTAATTTTTTATATCGTAAAAACCAAATTAAATACACCTGTTTGTGAGCCTGGAGAAATACAAAACTCTTCAATTCACAGAGGAGAAGTATTTGTTAGAGGTCATTATAGAAATGGCAGATGGATTAATCCATTTTGGAGAAATCGACCTAAGCTATTTTCATTGTAAAGGAAAATATTATTTCATTGTGAAATTAACCTAACACGCATTTCAAATCACCGACACGCGGTCGGGCCGCGTGCGGTTTAAATGCAAGTTATGTGGATTGCCTATTGGGCAATATGGTGTATTTAATGACAAATGAAAATATGCTATTACCTTTATTAGCTGAAGCTATAAAATTACCAGGAGTAAGAATTAATAGAAACGAGTTTTTACAGAAAACCTTAGAAAAAAGCTATTCTCAAGATAAAATTAGTCTAGCTATAGAGAAAGGAACTTTTCATGCAGGAATAGATATTAATGTTATTAATAGAATAGCAGGAAATATTATTGCGAAAGAAACCTAGAAGTGTATAGGTTCTTCTTTTGGTTTAGGAATTCCTGGTGGTTTTGCTTTAATAGGAACGATTCCTGCTGATTTAGCATAATACTATGCTTTTAGTATACGAATTATACAGGAATTAGCTTATTTATATGGTTGGTCAGATTTTGATCTAGATGATGCATCAGGTGAGGCTATTTATTATATCGTACTTTTTTTGGGCGTTATGTCAGGGGTAGGTGTTGCAAATTCAACGTTAAAATTTGTTTCAAATTGTCTGTCGAAACAGGCTCTTAGGAAATTACCACAATTGGCGCTTACACTATAAAGACACACTCTTTGTTGATATGTTTGGTAACAATGAAGAATATTTTATTTCTTTGTATAATGCCCTATCCAACTCAAACCTTGATATTAAAAAGGACAAAATTGTACGTACACGGCTTGAAAACACTGTTTACAAAGGCTTATACAACGATGTCTCAATGGAGATTAACGGCCGACTTATTGTTTTAGTTGAGCAGCAGAGTACTATCAATAACAATATGCCACTGCGCTTTTTAGAGTACCTTACAGAGCTTTATAAAAAATACAGTACAGGGGACGATAAATACAAAAAAGCACTTATACCAATACCTACCCCTGAGTTTTATGTTATATATAACGGGCAGGAAGACTGCCCTGCATATTATGAGTTAAAGTTAAGTGATGCTTTTATGATAAAGACTGATTTTCCTCAGCTTGATCTTGCAGTCAGGGTATACAATATCAATAAAAATGATGATATACTTAAATCAAGTGAAAGCTTAAAGGCTTATGCAGTATTTGTACAGAAAGCCGAACAGGCCCGCCGAGATGGGGCAAAGGACTTTATAAAGGCTGCACTGGACCAATGTAAAGACCTACCGTTTTTTAAGCCTTATATTGATATGCTTCAGGAGAAAAAGACTATGATGTTAGGTGAATATAATTACGAAGATGATATCAGAGTTCAGAGGCAGGAAGCCTTTGAACAGGGCGAGGTTAGAGGCGAAGCAAAAGGTGCTAGAAAAACAGCTGTTAAGATGATTAACGGTGGCTTACCCTTGGAGCAGGTTGTAACTTTTTCAGGCTTAACTTTAGATGAGGTTAAAAAGCTTAAGGCTGAAATGGATAAATAGAGACTGTAAGAGCTATAAAGAAGGCGTAAATAAAAGAGTTGTCCGCCTGTTTGCCTATCTTCATGATCACATGCGTACTTGGGATGGATATGACAATAGCCACGGACCACGCGCTGCAGAGGCATTGATTGACATTTCAAGCACGCTGTTGAGCGATTTAAGCGAAGAGGAATTTGAAATGCTTTACAGGGCCTGCAAAATTCATACTTCACAGACTGAACCTACGGGGAATCCTACGATAGATTGCTGTATTGATGCCGACAGATTGGATTTACCTCGTGTAGGTATCACACCAGATCCAGAAAGAATGCTTACAGAAGCTGGAAAACTATTAGCAGAAGAAGAATGGTAATATAAGATGTTATCCAAAAAAGGAACCTGAAACGAAGGCTAGATTTGTATGGTGTTTAACATCCGAAGATGAGTATAATGAATATTAGGATTGGATGAATAAAACTGGGAAAAGCTGTTTTTTAACTGCTTGTAGCCTGTAAAATAATTTGAGGAGACTTAAATTGATTATCAGTGATGAAGAAATTGAATGTTTTAAATTTACGGGAACGGAATTTTTTAATACACATGCTGGACCATATAAATATTTTATTCATCTATTAAGAAAATATGCATATATAAATAAAAAGCAAATAATAAATACTTCGAATGAAGGGATTCACGATTTTAAAAGTCTAAACTATGTAAGGGAATTTACTGAACCAGGCACTGTAACAGAATATGAAAGATATTTTGAGGTTGTATTGAACTTCAGCCCAAGATTCGGATGTAAGATTCATATCCATAAAGATAGTTCTCTCTGCAATCGGCTACAGATAACTGATTCCTTTGAAAAACCAGGATATAATGCCAGGTTTTACTACTTGCATGACCCATATTCGACCATAGACGTTTCTGATAAACAGACTATATTTCTATTGAGAAACTCGAAATCAATTTCTAACTCCCTAAAGACTTATGAGGATGTAATCAACGAGGTTCGAGATTTTAAGATTAAAATTAAGAATATTTTTGAGGAGGAAATGAAGAAGTACAATTTTACTGGATGGTTTTTCCCTAATCCGAGAAAAGATTATAAAACCATGAAGGAGCACAGAGCGCTGACTTATTTATATGGAGAAATTGAAAAAATCGATGAGAATGATGTCATATATTTTAAGGAAGAAAAAGAAATCCTGATTCCAATCTATAATTATTTGTCATCACTCGAATCTATTAAATCAGAAATGAAAAAAAGTATTTTGAGGTAATTAAATTAACGTTTACATAATTATACCACACTTTAGATCCATTCTCCACGAATCTTATACGGAGTAATTTCAATATTCCAAGGAAGAAGTTTTTTCCAGTTTTCCTCAGACTCAACATACGGAGCTTTTTCAAAAAGACATCTGAGATATTCTTCAGGAGCAATACCATTCTGTTTGGCAGTTTCAATAAGGGAGAGAATAAAACATGATGCTCTTGCTCCATTACCGCTATCGCTGAAAAGGAAATTTCGCTTTGCCATTACCCAGCTTTTCACGCTACGTTCTGCAGCTTATCCGAATATTCAGATAAAGCGCGGAGCAGACCGTTCGACCGTTTACGCTGTTCAGAAAGAACTCCATGTTCTACTGCAGTGGCGAAGGTGCCAGAAGCAGCTGCTGGATTCTTACCATGATTGAAACTGCATAAATTCATAACATCAGCCCGGAAGATTATCTTCGTTGTGTTTTCGAACGTGCACCTTACTGCAAATCCGACGAAGCTTGGGAAAAGCTTTTACCATGGAATATTAAAATCACACCTTACGAACCTCGTGGCGAATGGGTGAAAGATTAGAAGTATCCTGATAAGCTCTTAAAAAATTCTCTAATTTTTTTTATTCTAGATTAATAGGTATCTCACAATGATTTTTTATACGGACAAAAATTGTCGGTATAACAGGATTTATACGAGATACGTATAATATGTGTTAGGTTGATGGCGCACTGCGCCACTTTCGTTGAAAGTAAAGTCTCCAGCACATTTTCGAATCATTCGTTGAATGATTACAAATTAAATGAAAATCGTTGGAGGATTTTTATGGGTAGAAATGAAGACGAAGGTCGTGAATTAGCGAAAAAATTTCGTTCCGTGTATGGATACAATAGAAATGATTACGAATACTCCGACTGGGTTACTATTTTACTACAGTTTCCAATGAAGAATGGAATACCGACACATCTTGGAGGATTTCTTGAATTTATAGAAAATATAGATAGCAACTATCATAATTTATATGACAGAATTCCTCCAAAAAATGGATTTCAAGAAGCTGTAAAAATTATATGGGAACATATGAAAGTTATTTCTTACCCAAGATAATATGAGCAAAAAGCATAAAATTTTAAATAGATAGTAATCAATTTCGATTCATTAAAAACAAGTGGTCAATCCGCTTGTTTTTTTGTATATTAGTAGTATAATTATTAGTGGGAAATCCCACTAAATAACAGGAGGCATAGTATGCAGGCTGTCGCAGTAAAAAGCTATGATGCAAAAATTGACTCAAAAAAGAGAATAACACTTAGAAACGCTTTGTATGAATATTTTCATATTGAAGAATATGCAGATGGAAAAATTGTACTTGAGCCAAGAGTTTTAGTAAAACCTTTTGAAGTATCAAAAAATACTTTGGCGATGATGGATTCATCTGTTGAAAATTTTAAGAATGGACTTGTTTCTGATCCGGTTGATTTATCTGCATTTGGAGATGAGTAATGTTCAGAATTCGAATGGGAATTCCTGAAATGAAGGCATTCTGGGATGACTTGCTAAAGAAAAACACAGAGAATACTGCAAATAAAGATGAACAGTTGTTATTTAAGAAACTTGGAAATTGCTTACGGAAACTTTCAACTGATCCAAGGTATCCAGGATTGAAAACCCATGAAATTGATGAATTAACAAACAGATATGGAATGAAAGTATGGGAATCATATCTTGAAAATAAAACTTCAGGCGCGATGAGAATATTTTGGGTATACGGTCCTGATAGGGAAGATATAACAATTATAGGACTTGAACCACACCCGAATGACAAGAAAGATGCTTATGAAAAAATTATATTATCAGGTATGGAACAGAAAGAAGATAAATAAAACCTAACACGCATTTCAAATCACCGACAAAAAAGTCTTTGCGGTTTAAATGCAAGTTATCAGCAGGATCAAAAATCCTGTTTTTTTTATACCCAAATCTGCTTGTTTTGACGGTTACTTTCATAACCCGACGGACTACACATCGTAGTCCAGTGGACTACAGTCTGTAGTCCATGCGGTTACGGTTTGTAGTCCGTGCGGTTATAAAAAAGCCAGCTCAACTTTTTAGTTAAACTGGCTTTATAAGGTTTTTATAAAGATATTTTACTTTATTTCATCTGGGCAATTTCAACATTACCAGCAGTTCCACTCTTGTTACGATAACCTACTACAGGGTTTGCAGTACCGTTACCCATAACCTGACCGGCGTTACTAGAGCCATACCCATTAGGACTGTTAAAATAGCTTGGTGTACCTGCCCAACTAGAAGTACCTGTTGTAATTGATCTAGATAATACACCGCTACTCTTCCATACACCTACGTTTATATGATCTTCAGGTACTTTGCTTGTTGTTGGTACGATTGACACTTCCCAGTTACCTGTATATGAGTCATCACTTGTATCAACACCATCACTGTAAGAGCTTACAGCAAGTTGGGCAATTTTTGGCCTTACACTGCTTGCAGCATAGTAGCTTATATATGGCACATTAATACTTAAGGTCGAGTCATAAGCTACATCAAGAGTAAGCTCACTACCAATAATACCATAGCTGTCTACAGTGTACTGATCAAATGAAGAAGCATTGTATGAAGAAGCATGAGCATACATTACATTTGCATTTGCCGAGTCATATGCTGCAATATGTACACCACCGTCCTTATCCACTGCAATCTTACAGTACTCACCGATATTACTGCTGCTAAATACTTCAACAGGTGTTGCCCAGCCATTATATGCAGAGCTGTCTGAACTGTAACTGTAACGTGCAGTCCCCCTTGCAGAATATGTTATTGGAGAAGTGTTATATGTATACATAAGCTTATTACTTGTTGAGTCATACCATGTAAGTACAACAACATCATCAGTAGTACTACCCTCAGCACTCTTTACTGCAATTGATACATACTCACCAGCATCATAACCTGTTGAGTATCCTGAAGTTTTACCTGCAACAAGATTTATATTTGTAATCTTTGCAGTATATGTCTGTGGCGCTTCACTACCAAGTGCTGAGTCACTGTAATCATCACGGATACTACCAAAGTTTGCTTTTGATGATGATGTATTAGTTATAGCTCCTCCCTTAAAGCGGATTTCACCATTTATATCATCATAGTATGCAATATAAACATTAGTCTTGTTTCCATGTACAGCAGTGGCAATTGAAGGGCTCTGGATACGCTGCTTGTTAAAGTCATAAGTACCATCATTATCTTGAGCAATTTTTTCAAGTGCATTTGCAGAGTTACAGTAATATGAACCATACTGTTGTCTGTTACTTTGCCAGTTTTGAGTTACACCCCATAAACTTGTAAAGAAGTCAAAATTATCGGCAGCACCTGAGTTGATATCACCACCAGCACTTACCGCATATGCATTACCGTTTTTATCATAGGCAAGACCAATTGATGTAAAGAAGTCGAAGCTTCCACACCAGTAGTCATATGAACAGCCATCTTCTGCAGAATAGTATCCTGCAATATTACCAGGCATACTAAAGTACAAAGGTCCGTTTGCAAAGGCAAAACCAATAACGCCGCTTGATGGGTTAATTTTCATTACAGGCTGATCTACAGAACCACTGATTGGGACAGCTGCCTTTGTATTAATTTGCCATACATCAAAATTAATGTCATCAGTAAGGTTATAGTTATTGTCTCCGTTTGGCTGTCTGTTATATGCATAGGTTGCATAGTTACTCTTTGACAGTGTCTTACCTGCACTACCCTGAGCATCGTTCTTGTTGTAGTTATTAAGTGCATAAACGCTGTTTACAGTAAGGTCTACTTTACCAGATGTTGTAACATTTACTACATCAAGAGTTGCAGTATTATACGAATCTACATCATCTGCACTATCAAGGACTGTTTCGCCATATGAAGCTCCTGTTAAGTTAAATCCGTAGAACTTAACAGTTTCACCACTTGATGTATATGCACTTTTATCGCCATCTCTTGCAACAGAGTCTGCAATTACGTATACAGGGTAATGGCCTTTAGCTGTACGGTTATATACTGACCAGTTATTGCTCTTTAAGCTTGCAAGGTTTGTTTCAACCTTAGTTATATAAGGCACAACATCCATACCGTAATAGTTTGTATAAGAGCCTGATGCAGTTTGTACTGTGCTGTCAGCAGATGTTTTTGATGTATAAACTACAGTGTTACCGCTTAAGCTTGGACTACCCTTATCGCTGGCAAAAATCTTAACATACTTATCACTTGCAGCGTAAACAAACTCGTTACTTTCATTTAAGCCTGCAATATACTTTGTATCGATGTATAAAGTCCACTTAACAATATGTCCGTAATCAGAAGTAATGTAGTCAACTTTATCTGATTCTTCCTTACCTGAAGGTATTGCTTCAATATAGCCGGCAGCGTTTGCTTCCTTATATGTTGCTTTTTCAACACTAAATGCCCAGCCATCTTCAGGTAAAGTCATTAATGCAGATTCATCATCAGTTGTTACTGAACTTAAGCAAGTCCATGTTCCGTTACTGTATGTTGCAGCAGTAAATGAAGTACCTGAGTTAAAACCTGGAACAGCAACTGCTAACGAAGTCAAAAGTGTATTGTCATGAGCTACACCAGAAACCTTAATCTTACCAGATACTTTTGGCTGTCCGTCATATGGCCCACCATCATCTGTAAAGTCTTCTGGTAAATCACTTTCAAGTTCAATGTGACCATATTTAAGGCTACTGTTAAACAAGCTGTTGTCACTGCTATTGTTCCAGTAGAATGGGAAGATCTTTGCAACAGGGGCAACACTGTCACGAAGCTCAACATCCATTACAACGTTGAGTGTTGCTTTCTGGCTGTCTTCATCTCCACATACAGTACCTTCTGTACTGTCATAAATATTAAAGGCAAATGTCTGACCTTCGCCGTCTACAATTTCATCTCCAGTTGTTCCTTTAGATAAGAAGTCTATAACATCAAATACAATATTATCTGTTATTGTAGCTATACCTTCATATCCATCTGAACTGTAATCAGCATCTTCATCTTTTACTACAGCACCACTACCAAGAGTTACAAGTTCTGTATTTGCATAGTAGTAAGCAGTAGGGTCTGACTTACTTGCTACTGTGTAATTATATTTGAGAGTTCCATTACCACCTAGGATTTCAGGTATAATCTGAACCTTCCCCTTAGCCTTTACACCTGTAGCTGTAAGAGCAGCAGCTGCCTCTTTATATGTCTTATAAAGACCTGAGTATGTACTTATAGTTTCACTTGCAATTGTTGCATCAAATGTTCCGTTACCGTCAAGGTCCTGATTAATAGTTACACCTGCAAGACGAGGAGCGTTATTTGCAACAAATGCAGCTTTATTATATGAGCTGTTTGTTGTCGCAAATGATGAGTTTTTATCAACATAAACGCTAACTGTATCTCTGCGATCAGGAGTTACAGTATACTGTGTAATATCAGTGTACTTTTTTTCAGTCCAGTTACCCATAATACCAATTGAGTAGTTACCAGCAACATCAAATGCTACGTAATGTAACTCGATTGGACCATCGCTCATAGTCTTAGATACAATATTTGCTGTCCATGTATAATCAGTTCCATTTACCTTAACACGCTCAACCATACCATCACCATCATCATCGCTGATTGATGTATAATAGCCAGCTTCGTCTGTTTCACCTGAACCGTTTTCGGCAGATGTATTGTTTACAACAAGTGCATTTGCAAAATAAGCTGTTGTTTCGCTAAGTAATGGCTTACCACTGATTGTAACTGTTGTATCAGATACTGAATTAATGAGATATATTGCACCACCAATCTTTACTAGACCGCCGCGCATAATATTTTCATCTTCACCACCTGTAACAGTAATTACATTAAGATTTGCCTCATCTCTTTCAACTGTCTTTTTATACCAGTAAAGACCTGAGTCATAAACAACATCCCCTTCGTTCTCTGACCCCATACGGGCTACTGAAGCATCTACTGTTGTTGTATTTTCACCTCTTGCTCTCTTTACATTGTAAATTGTATCAACTTCAGGGCTTCCAGTTGTGTTACGTCTCATAAAGTAGAACGCAACATAATCAAGACCTGACTGATTGTTACCATTTACAGTTTCTTCAGATACTTTAGAACCAAACTGATAGAAGCTGTTATCCTGTACAACCTCTGGACTAATCTTATAGTCTGAACTGTCTGCTCCTGCAAGAACAGGTGCAACATTATCATAATTGATTGTAAGAGTACGCTCACCCTTATTCTTTGTTCCAGTTGCTTTATCATAGGCTGTAACACTTACAGATACAGATCCAACGCCATCTGAAGTATTAAGCTTGTATTTAAAGTATTTAATTTCTCCTGTTTTTTCTTCGTCACCAGACTCATAAGTATATGTTTCTTCTTTTACAGACCATGTTGAGTCAGATTTTATTTCACCACCATCAATTAATGTGTATGAGTTCTTGTTTACTGTTAATGTTAATGAATCAATACCATCGTCATCTTCAACACTACCAATTAAATACCAGTCATCCTTTACATACATGCCATCTGTATATTCACGTCCAGCTGTAATTGCTGCATCATATTCTACAGAAGGAGATTTAACGAGATATAAGGCCTGTTTATTACCAATAATTGGATTTGAAGCATCAAACTTTGCATAAACTTCATCAGCAAGTGACAGCTTACCGTCTAAGTCCTGTGCATAAACACGGATGGCAATATCATTTGTACCAGTTGCAGGCTTAAACTCATTTTTAGAGTTAAGGTCAATGCTCCATGCACTACCAGTAACTGATACATATATACCATAATCACTTGCTTCTTCACCACTTGCAAGATTAGATGAACCTGCTGTCCACTTTTCACTGTCCGAAGTATAGTCCTTCATCTTATAAATTGAGTAACCAGCATTTGCAAGATAATCAAGGTCGTCTTTTGTAACAGTCATTTCACTGATTGCATCTTCAGTAATTGTCATCGAACCATATGTTCTTGAAACTTCTGCCTGTGTACTATCTGTATATGCATATTCATGCTGTTTAGATACAATCTGCATCCATACATTTGCAATACCAATCTTATCAGCTGAAGTACCATCTGGGTCTGAGGCAGTACCATATGCTTTAATCTTACCACCAAGACTTGTTCCGTCTGTTGGATAAGATACTGTAATTGAAGGACGGTCTCCCTGTGGATCAAAGTAGAATGGATGTACATATTCTTCGATATTACCAACTGCATCTACAGCTTTAATATGAACATATAACTTAACAATATCTTCAAGCTCAACCGAATTATTCTTCCAGCTTGTAATACCGTTATTTACAAGCCATGTGTTAATTTCATCTGCATGAGTTGTTGTCTTACTTGCATCTGTATCACCATCAAAGTATACATACCATGTAGTTGCAGCATCACTTATCTCAGCATACTCAGGTGTATAAGATGCAGTAAGTGCAGTTACCCCACCCTTATCATTTGTCCATGATGAAACAGCAGTACCTGGAGCAGCATCTGATGTACTTAATGCATAATACATATACCTCATACTGTCTACTGTACCATATACAGTCACACCACCGCTCTGTGTAGCTGTGCTGGATGGACCAATTACACTGATTACAGGTTCTGTGTTATCAACAGCAACTGATGTCGAAGAAGTGTAAGCTCTTTCGTTTTTATCTGTAACGGTTGCAGCTAACGACATTGTACCAGATACAGTGCTAAAGTCATTGATTGTACAGTAATAGTATCCGTCGTCACTGAGAGCAGCTGACCACTGACCTGCAACAGTACCATTTATGCTACCTCTTACAATGACAGTTGAAACATTTTCTGTTGTTTGTCTTCCATTTACATAGTCATAAGCTTCGAGCTTAATAACTGCACTGCTATTGTCACCACCAAGAGTTACACTTGAGAATGAATCACTAAAGTCTGTATCAGTATACGAGTCAGCTACAATACTAACTCCCTTAAACGTTACAATAGGATCCTGTGTATCGATTGTAAAGTAAAGTACCGGACCTGTGTATGTGCTGTCTGAAACTGATCCTGTGTAAGAGTTTGTTCCGTCACTTACTTTTATAGCTTTGGTTGATTTATCTGCATTAGATACAAACACGTTGTCAGAAGCATCAACTATTTTTATATAAATATCTCTATTACCATCAAATGTACCATCAGTATCAAATTCTATTTTATAAGAGTTTGTACCTGAAAGCTCAGTCCAGTTTTCATCTGAGTCCACTGCTGCAGTACTATCTGTTGTCCAGTAAATATTTTTTATTGAACCATCATCGTCGCTTACTGTAACTATAACAGGACTACTTTGTAAAATAACCCTCTTACTTTCTGACATACTTGAGCCTAATGTTACATTTGTTAATGCAACAACAGGTCTGTCTGTATCCTGACTTATTGTGTAAACAGACGACGAATATCTGCTGACACTGCTATCAGAAGATGTAAGATAAGCATATCCTGTATTGCCAGCTTTATCAGTTGCTTCAATAACAACGTTTACAGTTTTTTCATCAGTAAGTTTTGTTGTATCGATTTCAATCTCAAAATTGTTACCTGTAACTGTTAAATCATCTGAAATTGAAGGTTCACTTTCATTATCAACATATACATGGTATTTACCTGTATATGAGTTTTGATCCTTAATTGAACCACTTAATGTAATTGTTCCATTAAAATATGAGTCTTCAGCTATTGGAGTAACACTACTTATCTTTATCTCTGGAGCATCGACATCAATATCAAGGTAGAACATATCTGCTACAGTACTATTACCTGTATTATCAATAATAATAGCTTTAGCAGTACCCGACGAAATACCTGTTAGAGTATCACCATCAATAGTAAGCGTATATACTCCATTTTCAAATACAGCTTTTACATTAGCTGTATCATCTGAAGCATTATATTTTTCGCTGCTGCCTATCTTATATAAGTAAATATCTTTTATACCAGAACCAGTATCTGATGCTTCCATCTTAACAACAAGTTCTGCTTTACCATCAGATGAAACAGTCATTGATGATGAAAGATTTTTAGTCTCAGTTCCAACCTGTTTCAGAGTTGGCTCTGAAGGAGCTTCTGTATCAACATATACAACAAGCTCTGTACTTTCGTTCTTGTTACCGGCATTGTCTGTTACGGTAAAGGTTACAATGTTTTTACCCTGATTTACACAGTTAACTGTACCAGCGTATGAGCCGTCACTCTTTTTAGTTAACGAGCCAGTCTGTTCATCTGTACCGTCTTCTGTTGTGTACTCAACAGAAGAAATACCACTAAGTGAATCAGCTGCTCTTAGTACTACTGGTATAGTTTTTGTGTTAAACCATACAACTGAATCTACTGTCGCACTGTTTGCGTTTGTTGCAGATGCATAGCTTTCGCTTACAGTAGGAGCTGCAGTATCTACAGTTACATATCTTGTAAGTGATGAAGTTTTACCAGCTACATCAGTTGCAACTATTGTAAATGTATATTCACCGTCTGAAAGCTCTGGTGTATATGACCATATACCTGCATCTGTAAGAACAGGGTACACAGTTCCGTTTACAAGACTGTCACCAGTTTTACCATTTGTATATGATACAGTCACCGGCCTTGTTTCAGCCATTGCGTTTGTATCACTTGCTGTACCACTTAGGACAAACTCGCCGTTTGTAACAAGACTTCCGGCACCAACGCTTGTTTCTGTTAGCGAAGGTACAGCTTTATCAAAGTAGAATGTAGTTACATCTGAAGTTGTTGAGTGGCCAAGGTTATCAGTTGCAGTTGCTGTAACTGTAAATGTTCCTTCGTTTTCACCCATATCATATTTTGCAGTCCATGTACTTGAACCTGCTGTTGCATCAAATGGAGTACTACCATTAATTGAGTATGTTACCTTTTTAATGCCTGAAACATTGTCTGAAAGTGAGCCTTTAAGGGTTACTTCTGCAATTTCAAAGCTTTCATTTAGAGCAGGGCTTGTAATATCAATTACAGGTGCTGTTGTATCAATGTAAACTGTAATTGTATTTACACTTACGTTACCTGCTACATCAGTTAACGTAAGTACATACTTATACTCACCATCATCTGCACTCTGTGCGTATGACCAGTTATTGCCGGTCTTAGTAATTTCTTTAGCAACACCGTTTACAGAAAGTGATACAGTATAAGGATTTGTTTCTGTAATCAAACCATTTAATGTAAACTCACCGTCTGCATAGTAAATATTACCAAACCCTGCAACTGCATCTTTTTCAAATGATGAGTTATAAAGGTTTACCTCTCCATTCATTACTGTCTGTATTGTAGAAGAAGGAGCAACTGTATCTACTGTAAATGCATTATCTTTTGTTTCGTGTGTGCTGTTACCAAATGTATCATCAGCAACAACTGATACAGAATAAACACCATCATCTAAATCATATGCTTTATATAACCATTTACCGTCAGCATCTGGTGCAACTGTAGAACCTGTTACAGCAATACTATCACTGTTATATATAGTTACTGTTACTGTATTAAGGTGAGTATCAGTTGCAGTACCACGTATTGTCGTACTGTTTGCATTAATAAACTCACTATCAGAGTCTGTAATAGATGCAACAGGTGAAGTAGCATCACAGGTAATGCTTATACTCTGAGCTACACTTGTGCGTCCGTTTGTATCATAACCTGTAACAGAAACAACGGTTGCTTCTTCACCGGTTGTATCAATATCTGAAACTGATATGTCAAATGCCTTACCACCTGTAACATCTGTACCATTTGTAACAGTACCTGTTTTATCTCCAATTAGATATGTTACATAAGATGCATTTGTATCTTTTACTGTAGCAGTTATAGTCGTTTTACCATCTGCACCATTTGAAGCATTAAGCTTAAGAGCAGCCCCCTGATTAATTGTCAAAGAAGGCTTTGCTGTATCAACTTTTGCCTGTGCACTTATTGCACTTATAGTCTCGTTTCCAGCATTATCTGAAGCCTTTACCCATGCGTAGTACATCGTCTGATCTTTTGTACCTGTAAAGTCTACGTTTGCGCTCCAGTTTTCTTTACCTTGAGCAAGACTTGTCCATTGAGCAGCTGATGCATCAGGCTTTTCAGAACTGTCAGTAAGTATGTACTGAACACTTGCAAGTCCTGTTGCTCCTGTACCTTCATCAACAGCTTTTACTGTAAGAGTGTTATAAACAGACTCATCCAGTGAAACAAGGTTATAGCTAAATACAGGAGTATCTACAGATGGTGCAGTTGTATCAATATTTACTGTACGAGTAATAGATGAGGTACTTGTTCTGTCTGCAACGTCAGTTGCACTAATTGTGTAAACATGAGTACCATCAGTCAAACTATCGTTTTCAAATGTATATGACCATGCATATTCTTTTGCAGCTTCTGGAGCTTCAATAGTTTTTACTAATGTGTTGCCTTCTTTTATGACAACATTCTTTATACCATTACTATCACTTGCTGTACCGCTTAATGTAAATGCTGAGTTTACTGTTTTACTTGTTGCATTAATACCTGTCTCAGTTACTGTTGGTGTTGCAGCATCATAATAGAAGTTTACAGTTACTTTATCACTTTCATTACCAAGCTTATCCTGAGCATAGTATGTCACAGACTGCTTGCCTTCAGTTTCAAATGTTGCATCTGTGCTCCATGAAGATGATGCAGCATCTAATTGAGTGAAGTCTGACTGCCCATTAAACTTATAATAAACCTTATCTGTTCCAACGCCTGTATCTGTTATGTTTCCGCTAAATGTAACAGAAGAGTCAGTTACAAAACCACCTTCACTTACAGTTTTAAGAGTAATCTGAGGGGCTGTTGTATCTGTAATTATTGACAGATTAAATACTGTTTGTGCGTCAGCCATATCGCTGGCTGTAAATCTGTATGTATGGGTGCCGTCTGTAAGATTATCTAAGACAAGTGAGTATGTATGTGTGCCATCATCGTTTGCTGTTAATGATCCTGAAGCTCCTGATGATGATGTTATTGATTTAAAGTTTGCTTCATTAACAAGTACATTAATTGTGTATGAGCTTTGAGCTGTATAGTATGTCTCACCTGTACTAACTGCAGATGAAGTTAATGGATTTGCACTCATGTCATAGAGTGCTCCAGTTACTTCAGCTGTTACTACTGGCTTTGTATAGTCAACTATAAAGTTGTTGCCCTTTCCGCTGTCTTCAATATTATTTGCATTACCAGCATTATCTGTTGCTGTTACTGTTACATAGTACTCAGCTTCAGATAGGTCATAGAAACCTGTTGACCACTTACCAGTTGTGATGTTTGGAGTTACTGATTTTGACTCCACTAATGTATTGTCACTCTTATAAAGAGCTACAGTTACATCACTGAGACCTGTTGCTGCATCTTTAGCAGAACCTTTTACTTCAACACTCTGTGCTCCGTAGAAGTACTTAACTGTATTGTCATCAACTCTTGTTGGTGTGCCGATTAAATCCAGTGTTACTTCAGGAGCAGTTCCGTCATATACTATTGATTTTGTAACCTGAGTTACACGAGTTGAGCTGCCTGTAATATCCTGTACAGTTACTACATATTTGTGCTCGCCATCTGTGTACTCTGGTGTATATGACCAGTCAAAACTCTTTTCTGTAGTTTCAATAGTTTTAACTGTTGTTCCGTTATCTGTAATTACAATTGTCTTAAGGGCATTTGTATCTGATGCTGTACCAGATAATATATAAGGTGTATTTACTGTAGTCTCTGTTACAGCATTTCCTTCACTGTCTGTAAATGCTGCATTTACCTGTGGAACTGCCTCATCATAATAAAAGTCAACGTTTACTGCATTTACATTTACTTCGTCTGCTTTATATACATTACCTAAGCGGTCTGTTGCATATACATATAATGTGTATGCACCTTCAATAAGCTTGTCACCACTTAAGAATGCGGCTTTATCAAGAGTCCATGTATTTCCGCTTACACGGGCACTGATACTCTTACTTCCGTTTTCACTGTTTACAACCTTACCCCATACAATATATGCACCAGTTACATCACTTACTGTACCAGTTACAGCTGGGCTTGTAATAAGTTGACCTTTCGATGGTGTACTGATTGTAATTTCAGGTACTGTTGTATCTTTTACAACCTTTACTGTATATAAGTCACTTGTATTTCCGGCTTTATCTGTTGCCTTAAATGTGTATGTGTATGTTTTGTCTGTATCAAGCTGTGCGTGATAAACAAAGTTATCCTGTTTTGTATCGTTTACTGTTACATAATCTGTATCTGAAGGAACATCAACAGTAAATGATACTTCAGATACAGTTGTATAGTATGTTTTACCGTTTACTAAAGCAGAAACTTTAGTATGACTATCAATACCATAGTCTTCAGCTGGTGCACTGATAATATCATCACCATAAAGCACTGAATCTGGTACAATTGTTGAAATTACAGGGGCTGTTGTATCTACTGTAAAGCTATGATCATCAATACTGTCTGTACTTTCATTTCCAAGATTATCTTTTGCAACAGCCTTTACGCTGTACTGTGCATCTTCAAGATCTGATAATGTCCATGACCAGTTTTTTGTAGTCTTATCTTTTGTTCCAATTACAAGTTCATTTGAGTCTGATTCTTCACCATTTTTATAAAGTGTAAGAGTAAGTGTATCTACACCGGAGAATGAATCTGATACAGAGCCTGAAATCTTTAATGTATTTTTTGTGTAGTATTTATTAATTGTATTATAAGTTACAACAGGACTTTCAGTGTCACATGTTACATTTACAACTGTCTGTGCTGTTCGTCCGTAGGTATCCTCGGCTGTAAATGTATAGCTTGAGATGCTGTTTGACTCTGCATTTAATGTTGTTGTGTACTTAATGCCACCATCTGTAGCTGTACCTGAAAGCTCTTCACCATTTAGTTTTACAGTCTTGATATTTGTATCTGTTACTGTAACAGTTACTTCGTTTGCTGTTTTTACTGTATTAAATGATGTTACTGAACTGCCTTCATATGTAACATCTATTGCAGGAGCACTTTGGTCTACGCTAACTACAGTTTCAGTATTCACTGTTGTATTGCCTGCTTCATCACTGGCATATACATATACTTTGTAGTCACCGTCTGTATAACCTGTAAAGTCTAATGCTGCACTCCAGATGTCCCCAGACTTTTTAAATGCTGTCCATGTTTCACTGTTGTATGAAGGAGCTTCTTCACTCTGTGTAATTAAGTATGCTACTTCAGTTACAGTTGTATTATAGCTGCCTGCATTGTCTTTTGCACTTACAGTTACCTTGTTAAATGAACTTTCATCAAGCTTAACAAGTGAGTCTTTTCCAGTTACGTTTATTTCAGGTGCTACAGTATCTGTATTTACTGTGCGGTTAACCTTTGCTGTACGACCTACTTTATCTGTTGCTACTATTGTGTATTTACGGGTACCATCATTCGTATGACCTTCTCTGTCTACATTTACCATGTAGTACCACTCTGTACCTTCGACTACAGCCTGTGCAGTTTCTGTTTCACCCTCAAATATCTTTACGCTTACAAGTCTGTTTGTATCACTTACAGTACCACGTAAGATATAGCTGTCTGATACTAAAGACTCTGAGCTGCCAAGTTCTGTTTCAGTCAATACAGGATCACTTGTATCTACACTAAATGTTACACTGTTATCGCTGGAAACATTATCAAATGAATCTGCTGCTGTGACTGTTACAGTGTAATCGGATTCTTCAAGACCTGATACTTCACAGATCCATGTATATTCATCTGATGCTGCAGTTTTTGTAACTGCAGCTGTAACTTCGTCTTTATCACCAGCTTTTACCTTTACATAAGAAAGGTTCTTTTCGGTAACTGTACCGGTTAATGTTACTTTATTTGATCCTATATATGTTTTACCGTTATCGTATTTAACTGCTGTATCTGTTAATACTGGAGCCACTGTATCACAAGTAATCTTTACACTTTCACCTGCTGTACGGCCATTGGCATCTGTTGCTGTTAATACAATTGTCTTCGTTGTATCATCTTCAACTTCAACGTTTACATCGTATGTTACATATCCATCAGAAGCTGTTCCTTTTATTTCTTTTCCGTCTGCTGTAAGGGTAGCTGTATTTGTGTCAGTTACTTTTACAATTAAAGTGTTTGATACAGATTTTGTCTTTATATCTGTACCCTGTTCCACAAAAATTACAGGGGCAGCTTCATCTACGTATACAACAGCTCCCGAAGCAGTTATTGTTTCGTTTTTAGCACTGTCTACAGCTTTTATAAAACCGTAGTACGACCCTTCACTCTTTGATGCAAAATCAACTGTTGCCAACCACTTGTTGTCAGATCCCTGTGCCATCCCTACCCAAGCATCGCTATCTGAAGAAGGAGCAGAGTTTTCATTAGTAATTGCGTAGTATACAGAACTTAAACCTGATTTATATGCTGAAACAGCATCCTTTACTACTGCTGTAAAGCGGTTTGTTTTAGTTTCATCAAGCATTACTACAGCTTTACCATTTAATGTAGTTGTAAATGATACATCTTCTACAGATGGTGCAGTTGTATCCATATTAACAATACGTGTTACCGAACTTGAGCTGCGGTTTGCAACATCAGTTGCTGTGATTGTATATGAATGAGTACCTTCAGAAGGTGTAAAGGTATATGAATATGAGTAGCTTTTTGTTTCTGCAGCAGCTGTAGACATCATATCTTCTACATTGATTGTCTTAATTATCTCGCTGTCTTCATTGATTGTAACGTAAGCAATATCATTTGTGTCACTTGCAATACCAGCAAATGTGATTTCGCTATTTACAGTCTGACTTGCAGCTGAAATTTCATTTACAGCTGGTATTGACGCATCATAACTGAATGCTGTTGAAACTGTTTCAAGTTTATTTCCAAGACGGTCTGTACCATCAATATTTAATGTAAGGCTACCCTCTGAAGTAAGGGAACTCATATCAATAGTTCCACTCCAAGTACTATTGTTTACCGAAAGAATACCTGTAATTGGATTATCACCGTTTATGATTGTATAAGTTATTTCGTTGATACCTGCGACATCGTCAGATGCACTACCTTCAACAGTTACGCTCTTTGTTTTCACAAACGAATCAGCTGAAGGTGTACGAATCTGTACAACTGGTGAAGTTGTATCAAGTAAAACATTTACGTTATATGTAGCTTTGTTACCGGCCTTATCAGTAAGAACTATTACATATGTATTTTTTCCTTCTGTACTTACTTTACCAGTTGTCCACTTACTTGCATCAACATTTTGTCCGTTTACAGTAACGCTGCTAATGTTATCATCAGTAACTACACCGCTTAATGCAAATGCTCCGTTTACATAATAAGTACCATTATCTTGAAGATCATAGCTAGTCTGTTTTTCCTGTGCTGCAAAATCAGATGTATAAAGTGTACCATCTGAGCTTAATGCAATAGATGATGCAGGGGAAGTTTTATCCACTGTAAATACAGATGTTTTTGCTTCAGAATAGTTACCATATGTATCTGATGCCTTAATATATGCGTAATATGACTGATTGTCTTCAAGGTCATAAACTTTGTAAGACCATTTTTGTGAAACTGTAGAGGCGGCAAGTGTCAAATCTGATGAGCTAACTTGACTGCCATCAGCCTTGTACAATGAAACTGTAACATCAGCCAGGTTTATATCTTGTGCTGTACCTGAAATTGTTACTGCATCTTTGTTTGTAAAGTTTTCAACATCACCTGTTTTTGCTATATCTGCAATAGTTACAACAGGATCAACAGCATCACAGCTTACACTTACTGTAACTGCTTTTTGAGTAAAACGATTGTTTTCATCTTTTGCTGTTATCGCAATTTTTTTAGATGTACCATCAATTGCGATGTCATTTATTGTATATACATATACACCTTTAGTTTTTATTACATCATATTCAGTACCATCAACTATAACTACAGATGGATTTGTATCCTCAACATTGATTGTAATATCTACAGATGCATAATCGCCTTTTACCGAAGCCTTTGAAAGCTTTATTTCAGTACCCTGCTCAACTGTAACTACAGGAGCTGTTGCATCTAATACAACCTTTATACCTTCAGTTATTTCTGCATTACCAACATTATCCTCAGCCCGTATAAATGCATAATATGTTCCTTCGCTATAATCTGTAAAGTCAACCTTTGCAGTCCATGAGTTTTTACCCTGAGCAAGGCTTGTCCATTTATCCTCGTCATATACAGGTTTTTCAGAAGAAGCAGTAACAATACATGCTACATTTGCAATACCAGTTGCACCTGAACCGTTATCTTTTGCAACAACACTTATAGTGTTAAATACACTTTCGTCAAGCTTTACAAGACTATTTGCAAAACCTGCTCCAGTAAGCTCTGGAGCTGTTGTATCAATTGAAACACTACGTGTTACAGTAGTTGTTTTACCTACAATATCTGTTGCTGTAATTGTAAATATATATGAACCGTCATTTAACTTTTTATCTGATTCGTCACCATTTAGTACCAGTGACCAGCTTCCGTCTGTTATTTCAGGTACCCAGCTTTTTACTTCACCATCTACAGTAGCAGTTACTAAAACAGGCACTACAGCCAAAGCATTTGTATCACTTACTTCGCCAGATAAGGTTACTGTCTCATTAGTTGTTAAACCATTGTTTGAAACAGATGTTTCTGTTAACTGTGGTTTATAAAGGTCATAGTAAAAGTTAACAACAGACTTTTCACTTATGGTTCCGAGCTGGTCTTCAGCATAAACGTTAAGTGTATAACTACCTTCATGATCAGTAAGCTCAGGGACAATACAAGCCCATGAACTACCTGTTACATTAGCCTTTGCATAGTCGATGCTGTCACCTATTGAGTAATAAACTGCTTTAACGCCAATACCATTATCGCTTACAGTACCAGTAATTTTACTTGTTGAAATATTTTCATTATTGGTTGGACTTGTTATTGCTACCAAAGGACTTTCACTATCCTTTACAACGGTAACTGATGTTGTTGTCTGGTTTCCAGCTTTGTCTTTTGAAGTAAATGTATAAGTTACTGAGCTGTCGGCTGATACTTCTGCTGTCAAATATTCTCCGGTTTCATCGTCAACTGAAACAAAGTCTCCACCATTTACTTTGACCTGCTCAATATTTGAATCACTAACATTGAGGATTATTGAGTATTCACCCTTTGTGTATAAAGTTTTTCCGCTTTCAACACTTATATCTGTACTAAACTCATTATAATTTGAGTCTAATACTTTTTCGTTTGTCTTTATATAAACAGTGTTTACAGGTGCATTACTATCTGGAGCGAGGGTTATTGAACTGTTTGTTGTTGTATGACCATAATTATCACGAGCACAGAGATAGAATGGATAAGTTACAGTACCGTCTGATGTAAGAGACGCAAAGTTTGTGTTATCAACTGTAACAGACCATGTTTTTTTACCAGCATTTATATCAGCCAGAGACCACTGTGATACAGTTTCATCAGTCAGAGGAACAGGATTATTACCTATATAATAATAAACACCTTCAACACTGACATCATCATCATACGTTCCACTGATTTTATATGATGTTCCGTCCATTTTAATGTTATAAACATTTGTTGCAGGTAAAGTTAATACAGGAGCCTCTAAATCGATGTAGAACTTTGAACTTTCTGTACTTGCAGTATAACCAAATACATCCTTTGCAGTAACTTTTACAGTGTAGATACCGCCATCTAACTGCGAACAGTCTATAACTTTATTGATACTTGTAGCTGATAATGCTATATCACAACTAATACTTGGAGTTGTTTCGCCACTTTTATATACTTCAGCTGTTACACTGTTGATAAGGCTTTCAGTCTTACTTACGTTACCTGCAACTGAAAGGTTTTCATTACAGTACTCGCCTGATACGGGACTTGTAAGGTTTACCGAAGGTACACCCTTTGTCAGTGCAATATAAAATGGAATAAATGTATTTGTGGTCCAGATATTTGAGTATAAGTCAGCTGTACCAAATTTTGTATCTGTTGCAGTTATATCTACCTGATAAACACCTTCAGTATCAGGTAGAGCTACATTTACAGTTGTATTTGTACCACTTATAGCCTGTGTTCTTTTTACAACATCATTTTTGTCTAGAATATTTGTAAAAGTAACACTTACATTCGCTAATGCATCATCATCACTTAACGTTACTGTAAGACTTCCGCCACTAGTTAAAAGATTTGAAGAATGTGAGGTGCTATTAATTACGATATTACCATCACTGTCTGTAACGAATGAACCGTTTGCTAAAAGTTCTGACTCATTTATTGAAGTATCATAGCTTACCTTAATTACAGGTTTGTCAGACTCCTGACAGATATAGTATGTATCACTTTGTACTGTACTTGTGTTACCTAATGAATCAACTGCAGTAAAAGTAACATACATAGGATACTCACCTTCACTTTCCTGATTCTTTATAAGTGAAGTTGTATCAATTGTTAAGTCACTAATTTGATATGAAGAACCAACATCTTCACTTATAATTGTTCCTGACTTTACTACAGCAATATTATTACCATAAATATCACCTGCATATACTTCATATGCTATTGAACTGATTGTTGTATTTTGAACATTCACACTTCCATTTACATCAATACTGCCGTTTACATAAAGGCGACTTGAATCAGATGCTTTTGTATAGCTTGAACCTTTTACATATGGAGAGATACTGCTTATTTTTACACTAGGTTCAACTGAGTATATTTGAACACTGCTCGTAGAACTTGATGAAAGCCCCGCAGATGTTTTTACTTTTACAGTTAATGTATAAAGCAAGTTTGCTTTTTTACTTTCAAGTAATCTGACACCATCCAGTAAATATGGTTTATACAGCCATTTTTTTGAGCTTCCATCATAGCTTAAAACAGAGCTATCGTTTAATGTTGATGATAAAACTTCATCTTTTGATTTATATTCGATTTCATTTGTAAAAGTTTCTTCTACTGTTGAAGTCGACTGATCTTTAGCAACTAAAGTTGCTGTAATTGTCTTTATATACGACGAGTCTGATGTTGAAGCTATTTTTGCTTCACCGCTGAAAGCTACATCAGTACTAGTTTTATATACAGAAAGGTTTTCTGGATCTGATATAGATACAGAAGGAGCCATACCTGTTGATGTACCTGCAAAACCGTATACAGTTTCCTGACTTAAGTATTCATTATCCTTATCACAACCTGTCAGTGCAATGATATAATATTTTCCGTTTTCTACAGATTCGTCAGGTAAAGTCAACGCAAAATTAAACGATGTATCTGATGCGCTAACATCGTCACGGTTATCTAAAAGGTTTACCCAGTTATATGTTGTTCCGTCGTAGCTAAACGGATATGACTTACCATACTCGTAAGTTGTACTGTTTGTTTTTTCCTCATCAGACTCAACACCAGCTTCAACTGCTAAGATTGCTTTACGTACATACTCTTCACTTGTATCTGACACATTAATAAACCATGCCTTTATCGATGCAGGCTTAATATTTACAAGGTCGAGACCAGAGTTTACAGTAGCCGTTAAAGTTTGTCCGCTTGCTGCGGTCTTTGAGTTTGCTGGTTCCGAAAAATTAAATGCAAAGCTTCCGCTGATTGCATAGGTTGGACTTGCTTTTGGATTTAATGTGAATCCTAATGAACCTGTTGATGTGTCTGAAGTGTTTTTTGCGCATTCATCAAGGATTGCTTCAATTTCACTTTTTGAAAGTTTTACAGCTCCACCAAGATTTGCTAAAGCCTCATCATCGATTGTTCCGTTAAGTACCTGCTTGATATTTTCGGTACTAAGGCCGGCACCATTTTTATCGCTCATAAGAGTTTCATAAACGTCATCATAAAGATAAACAACTGATGTTGTATTACCTGTTCCTGAACCTTTATCTGTTACATCATGGTAAATACGGGCTTCATCTGTAAGTGTAACAGTACACTTATATGAAGCTGTAACTCCGTAGTCATAGTTTTTATAAAGTTCAGTATACCGATTATTTACATCAGTTGTACCAGAAACAGAGTATCTTGCAAAAGTTACAGTTGTTGTATCTGATGTTGAAATATTATATTCAGTATATGGTTCTGCATTTATAGGGTTATTTTCGCTGTCATAAACCTGTAACGACATTGATTCAACAGCATGGTCGTCACAAATTGTTCCGCTTACTGTTAAAAGAGAACCATATTTAGAGTATGTTGATGCAGTAGATGTAACACCAGGCTTTTTTATAACAAACACTGGGGCTGTGTTGTCAATGTAAATATTCTGGCTTGCTGGTCCTGCACTGTGACCTGCATCATCGTATATTGTTACCGCTACGTTATATGTATCATCTACAAGGCCTTCAGAGACAGGATCTACCTCAAGCTGCCATGTGTTGTTTGCATTTATTTGCGCGTTTACAGGGCCTAATGTGCTTCCGTACTTTTCACCTGTTAATGTAACCTGTACTTCTTTTACTGATTTATCATCGTTACAAGTACCTGCTAAGATAAAACTGTCTCTAATTACAGCTGCCTGAGGAGGATATGTAATTGTAACTACAGGACTTTGTGTATCAACTGATGCACCAAGACCTACATTAACGCCTCCACTACATGTAGTAAGTGTAATTACAGATATCACCGAACAAAAAAGTGACACAATGTTGCTAAAAAGACTTCTGCACGATTTCATATATGTTTAACCCCATTTATATTAATTTTTTGTTATATACAATTTAAACATAAACATAACACATTTATTAAATCATTTAAATATCTCTATTATATCTACATTTGGATTATTACGACACGAAAAGTAATAAAATTTTACGATTTACATCAACTATTTTAGATTTTCATTTTTAACTTAATCAGCCACCCCCGCAGGGGGCTAAGCTTAACTATCTTCGGATTTTATACACCAATTACAAAAAAAAAACTCCGATACATAAATTAATTATAATATATACATCGGAGTTTTTAAGGACTTTAAATAAAAGTTATTCAGATTTTAAGAACACCACATCACATCTTGTTGTTTTAAAACCTACAAACGCTTCACAGTCAGACATGCTTACACCGCCCTGGGTTGAGCTCCAGCTGCCGGCGTTTGCACCTACATATACGCGATAGTTGCTGCTTGATGGATAATAACCGTCAACAGCTGGTACAACCATATAATCCCAGACCATATTAGATGAATCGGCAGGATCTACAATACGTTTTGCATACTTTATACCGTCTTCTTCACCTTCATCGTTCATATACGAAACAACAGGAGTTGCTCCGAACAATGATAATGTAGACATACTTAACGAACCTGTTGTATCAATTGTTTCTACCACAGCATTTGCCCAATCAAAACCTGTAAAGCTATTAGTTGTTTTTGGACTTACTCGTGCGTACTTTAATGCAGAACCGCTCTTAAATACTGTATGCAATGTACCAGTTGCATCAAGCTTCATTGATACATACTGACCGCCAGTTAAACCAGTTTCTTCTCGTCTAAAATCACTGTACTGAGGAGTTGCACTTGAGGCGTATGCACACCTTATACTTGTTCCAGCTCTATAAAGTATTACAGGACAACCAGCATATGATGAAGTTGAAGGCATCACATCAATACTTGAGTACTCACCTGCGCTTGTTGCAGCAGCTGTACCTGTAATGGTTGTTTTATGACCTGCCCACAAAGTTGCCTTTGCATTAAACCTTGTATCAGGCGTTTCGCTCACTGTATACTTAAGACTGGTTGTATTAGGTACAGGAGCACAGGCAGTTGCTGTGTAATAAGGGAATGCATCATACTTATCTGATGACATTAATGCAATCGAAGCACCATTTGAACTGAACATACTGTTCCAGTAATTACGCTCATTTGTTGAGCTGAATGTTAGTGTTATCGTCTTATTAGCCGCATCAATTACAGGTGAAGCAATATTTGGCCTGTCATACAAATAATAACCTGAAGTACCTGCAGAAGGATATTTATTATCAGCAGCTACAGTAAAACCGTATTGATTTGCATTTGTTTTTGCAGTTGCGGTTGCATGCTGTCTGTCATATGCTGAATCTGTACCATCAATTACAACAACATCAAACATACGTCCTTCATTATATGACTCAGTACTGTTTCCAGCAGTTGATATAGGAATATATACATATTTTAAAGCACCTGTTGTTTCGTCATAAAACAATGAGTGTCCGGCATCTCCATATCTGGCTGACTGAGGAGCACTGAAAGATGATGGGTTACGGGTAAACTCATGGGTTGCTATCGGATAGTATGGAGAGTCGACATTTCCATCCAGCCCGATATTTGGATTTAATGTATTAACGGTAACCTTTGCACTGTTATTCGAAATTAAAGGAGAACGCCCCTTTTCTTCCGTTGACAGGCTTATATTTGAATCCTTATTTACTGCAATATAACCAGCTCCACCTACGATATTATGATTTGCCACTGCCCAGTCACTAAAAATACCACCAGCACCAACGTGATCAGGGAACATTGTTATACCCATATTACCTGTATTTTTATCAACACCAATTGCCGAATATGAACGAGGCTGGTCATAACATACAAATACAGTACTATTAGCGTTATCAATTCCTCGTATAAGCTCTACAGATGATTTACCTGTCTGAGTCCAAGATGCAAAAATTGTACCGGTATTATCATAATCAAAAGTTGGCATAAGTGAGATACTGCTAGATCCTGAAACCTGATGATTTACATCCCAGACACTTAAATATCTTGTATCTGGAATTTTTACACTATAACTGTCATCTGTTTCGGTATTTGAAGCAGTATTGTCATTATTAAGATTATTTAATGAGCTGATTCCGTTCACAATAACACTTAAATATCCTGACTGAGCAGGTACAGTAAGAGTCGAAACAGAACCTGCATAATTTACTTTCAGATCCTGTTGAGAACCAATTACCGCACTGATGTCAGAAGCAAAATTATAACCTGTAACAGTCAGCTGTTCGCCTTTTATTACAGGATTTTTACCATATCGAGAACGGAAAGTTGTATTACCAGATGGACGTTTAATACCTGTAATGTATGGAACAATATCCATTTGACGATAGCTGCCTTCGAAAGTTGTTAAACCTGAGTCATTAATTACAGGAGCATTTTCAGCACTAACATTAGGTGATATATCCATAACACTTGAGTAATCATATATACCAGTAGCACTCACAGGCATACTCTTTAGTGTTTGAGCACCTATATCTTTTCCCTGTGCATAAATTACAACATCACTGTCAGCAGCACCAGACACAGCTGTTGTATCAATTGTAATTGTAAAGTCTACTGTATGACCAGATGTAGTAAACACATCATTTCCCATAGTAACAGTAAAGCCTGAAGGATTTGTTATCATCCATTTTGAGTTCTCTGTATCAAACTTTGCAACAGTTACCCAAGATGTTCCAACACCTCCTACAGTTTTATTTGATCTTAGCTGCAGCTCATTTAATACAGAGTTATCAGATAATGTTCCTGCAAAACTAACTACACCAGATACTTTTGTATCTTTATCATATTGCTTACCTGTATAACCAGCTGCATTACTCCTAAAGTTTTTGTAACCAATGCCATTTATCCAGCTTGATGACTGCTCTACATGCCCCAAGCCGTTTACAGCATCAGGTTCGCTTAATGTTACAACAGGACTTTGATCATCACTTAAACTGATCCCCAAAGCAAGTTCTACAGTCGCATACTGACTGGTTGAGTAAACTGTTGTAGCATCTGTACTATCCCAGATGGTAAATTTAAACCATTCAGGATTATCTGCACTTACTGTATTAAGTTTATAATTGACTGAAGGATTTCCCAAGAGCCTTAAATAGTCTCCAGTCTGTAAAACCATGCCATCAGACAAAGCAAGTGTATCAGAGTCTTGAATTGATCCATACGCAAGTTCAGTTTTGATTACCTGCTCATTACCTGTATAGTTTACAGTTCCTGATGATGCCTGGCCGTAATTATATGTATAATAAATATTACCGTTTCCACCAAGGATTTCCGGTATTATTTGAGTATACCCCTTTACAGTTGTAAAGGCTTTGCCATCATATTTACCATTACTAGATAAAACAAGACTTGTGTACGCAGACTCATAATCCCTAGCCTTATTTGCATAAGTCTTAATCAGTTCACTATCTAAATCAATTCTATTGTTACCATTAAGATCAACACCAACAGTGACACCTGCAATACGAGGAGCATTATTTGCAATAAAAGCTGCTTTCTTATAATTTGAGTTATATATATTTGATACAACACCATTAGCCACAGAGTTTACGCTATCTACATAGAGAACATTATTAGAACGGGCAGTGTCTTTATACAGGGCAATATAATCTTCACGGTCAGATGTTGAACCAAATAAAGACGATGCTCTGAAATCAGATTCAGACATATTACCCATAATACCAATGCTGTAGTTACCTGCGGCATCAAATACTACGTAATGCAGCTCAACAGGTCCGTCACTAAGGTTTTTTGAAACTATATCACAAGACCATGTCCATGTTGTGCTGTTCTTTTTAAGGTACTCAACAACACCATCACCATCATCATTAGTAATTGATGATGGATAACCTGTTACGCTATCAATTGAAGCAGAACCAGTTTCCTGTATTGTATTATCAATAACAATTGCATCTGCAATATATGCAGTTTCAGTTTCGCCAGTGTAAATTGGATTTCCGTTTATTGTTACACTATTGCCTGTAACATCAGTGATTGTATAGATAGCTCCGCCAATCTTAACAAGCCCTCCCTTTCGAGCAATGGATCCGTCTGTTGCAAATGACAGTACATTAAGAGCAGCTTCATTTCGAACAACAATGTTTTGCTGCCAGTAAAGACCTGAGTCATAGGTAAGAGTCTGTATATCAAGATTATTGTTTACTTCGTCCCTTACATACAGCGGATTGAGAATTGAGTCTTTTTCAGAGTTATTATTGATATTTCGTCTCATAAAATAGAACGCTACATAATCAACTCCACTTTGAGAAACTGTACCAACAGTGCTTTCAGTTACCTGAGAGCCAAAAGTATAAAATCCATCACTTTGAACGACAGCAGGACTGATTTCATATTTAGCATTATCCGCTCCAATTAGTACTGGAGCAATATTATCATAATTGATGCTTAGTTCTTTACTAGTTTTGCCAGGAGCAGACTCAGCTGCATCTTCTGCATAAAGTACAGGATTTAAGATCCCCACTCCGCTACCTGTTGCAAGACGATACTTAAAGTATACAGTTTTACCGCCATCATCCATCAACACGCTCCATTTAGAGCCTGATTGAGCCACACCATTTTGTACAAGAGTATCTGAATCAATTGTCACAAGATTAACTTTATCATCATCAGTGACACTACCAATAAGGTACCAGTCACCTTTGACAAACATATCGTCAACGTATTCTTTACCAGCTGTTATATCAGCACCATATGATATTGAAGGAGACTGAACAAGATATAATGCCTGCTTTTCACCAAACACTGGATTTGTTGCATCAAACTTAGAAACCCTGTCTACAGGAGAACTATATTTACCATCACCATCAACTGCATATATACGTAATGCAACTTCATTCGTACCGCTAAATGGATTGAGTTCGCGCTTACTGTTTACATTACAACTCCAAGATGATCCGCTCAATGTTGTAAGGATTCCATAGTCATCAACAGTATAACCATTGGCAACAGTATCACCGGCAGCCCATGGAATAGAATCAGGAGAATATGTCCTCATGTTAAATATTTTGTAGCCGCTTGCAGCAAGATAATCAATATCATTCACTGTAAGTTTAAAATCACTCACAATACCATTACTATTTTTTACAAAAGTTCCAAATGATGTACCACCAGTATATGAAGTAAGCTCATGAGTTGTAGATATAATTTGCAGCCATACATACCTGACGCCTGTAGTAGAGGTTGTTTTACCTATTGTATCTGTTGCAGTTCCATAAACTTTTATAGTTCCGCCAAGAGTAAGACCATCTTCATTCGGATAACTGATTACTGCAGTTGGTCTATCTCCCTGCGGATCAATCTTTACAAGATGACATGTCTGATACTCATTACCAACTGCATCAACAGCTTTTATCCATACATAAAGATTTACAATGCTTTCAAAAGGATTATCCTCACGTTTTAAAGCTTCTGCAGTTGTAATACCAAAATTTACAAGATAGTCATTAAATGTTACAGAATGAGTTTCGGTCTGACTTGCATCTACATCTCCATCAAAATAGACATACCATGCAAGGGAGGCATCTTTTATAACTTTATACTCGATTTTTGAGGATATATCACTTATAGAATGTGTAATACCTGTTGAGTCAGTCCATGTATTTACAATACTTCCTGAATCAGGTGTAATTGTACCAGATGTAGATACTGCATAGTACATTAAACTTGTACTGTCTACACTACCATAAACAGTTACACCACCACTGCTAGTTGTCGATGAAGAAGGTCCGTAAAAACTTATTTCAGGAGCTGTATTATCAATTGCAGCAGTCTTTGATGTATTATTTGTCTTAGTTGCCATATCTTTTGCAACCGCTGTAATCGTCATGCTTCCAGTACCACTGGCACAGCTTAAGGTTCCTATAAAATACTCTTCACCACTGTCTCTATCGACTGTATGAACAGCGTCAATATCTTTCTGATAAATATTGTCACCTACAGCAGTTCGTAATGTAACACTATCAATACCACTAGAGTCTTTTGCAGTTACCTTGACAGAAAATTCTTTAACGTTACCGCCTAAGGTCACAGATGAAACACTTTCTGACCAAGTATTACCACCGTCTATGCTTATACCTTTTATATCAACTTCAGGACTTATGGTATCAACTGTCAAATAGAGTATGCTTGACTGAGGTGTACTACCGTACGTATCAGTTCCACTTGTTATGTATATATCTTTTATAAGTTCGCTGTTTCCACTGGTAAATACACCACCTTCAGCATCAGTAACTCTAAAGTAAATGATATAATTGCCATCTTTTGTAACAGAGTTTTCATTATCAAACGGGAATGTAAGCTTAAATGTACTACCTGATAACGTAAGTCCGTCATCTGTATAATTCATTCCGTCAAAACTGTATAACAACGACGATACGTTACCATCATCATCGGAGATTGTGCCGATTAAAGTTTGATTTGTATGGAAGCTATAGTTTGTACTAGACATAGAACTGCCTAGAGTTGCATTAGTGATTGTTAACGCAGGTCTGTCAGTATCTTGACTTAGTGTATATTCTGTTTCAGATATCGAAGAATTACCAGCTTTATCAAATGCTGTAATTGAAATTTTTAATAAAGCATTATCGGTATACTGTGTTGTATCAAGTTCAAAACTAAATGTGTTATCGGAAGCATCAATAACAGTTGACTGCCCAACTTTTACGCTATTGATATACACATCATAAACTACATAATCAAGATTTGTTTCAACAACACTTCCAGAAACAGAGACTATTCCGTTCAAATATTTCTTTTCGATAATTGGAGAAATGGATCCAACATTTATTTTTGGCTCAGTTCTATCAATTTGAATCTGGCAGAGAGTAATATCAGTACTATTACCTGCATTATCAGTAGCAGTTACAGTCACACTTCCACTACTACCTTTTTCCAGCAGCGATGCAGTTAGCGGCAGAGTCCATACATTATCGTCATCTGATATACCAGCAGTACTATTTGTATATGAATAAGAACCAATCTTTTTAAGTACGACAGATGCAACACCACTTTCAGAGTCTAGTAATTCAAACGAAACTGAAATATCCTTTTTGCAATTTGTCAAAAGCTCATAACTGTCACTTAGATTATCTATTACGCCATCAATGTCTTTTATCAAACCTAATACAGGTACAGATGTATCTACAAAGACTGAGCGCTGCTTTACAGCAGAATAATTACCGGCTACATCAACAGCACGAATATATATAGTATTTTCACCTTCTCTGTCTAATGCAGCGTTACCAGACCAATAATATTTGTATGTCGATTTATCACTGCCTGTATTTTCTTTTTTATTAAGGGCTGTCCACTCGCCATATGATGATGAAACAGCGTCATATGTTGTTGTATATTCAATAGCTGATAATCCAGAACCTGTATCAGTTCCTTTCACAGAAACTAAAAGCTGATCCTTGTTATACCAGTTTTTATCATCTGAAACATAAGATGGAGAGCTTAAGTTTACATCGTCAACAAGAGGTAATGATGTATCTATGGTTACATACCTTGTTAGTACAGTTGTTTTATTTGCAACATCAGTTGCTGTAACAGTAAAGGACCAGTCTCCGTCTGAAAGAGATATATCATTTTCTGTTTTACCATTAAAACCTAGCTCCCAGTCACCATTATCACTAACTGAGACAGGAATCTGTTCAGTACTACCATCATACTTAACAGACACTGACTTTAAACTATTTGTATCTGATGCTGTGCCTGAGAGTTTGAATGCACTATTTGTAGTCAAACGACTTGTACCAATACCATTTTCTGTTAAAACAGGAACACTCTGATCATAATAGAATGTACGGCTGAGTACAGATGAAGCATGGCCAAGATTGTCTGTTGCAATTGCCGTTACCTCAAATGTACCTTCTCCAACATTACTATCAAGAGTATATGATCCCGTCCAGCCAGAGCTTGTAACGTTTGCAGAAGCATTATCAACTAATATGCCATCATCTTTCTTAATTGTATAATTTACACTTTTTACACCGGATACTTCATCATACAAAGTTCCCTTTATCGTCAGTTTATACGACGAACCTTCAAAGCTTTCTCCGGCTGAAGGTGATGTTATTTCAATTTCTGGGGCAGAACTATCGATACTTACTGAAATTGATTTTTCGAACTTATTTTGAGCATTATCTGTTACAGTAAGTTTATAAGTATAAATACCATCAGCGTTTTCCTGCATGTATTGCCAGGTCTTATTTTCATGATTATGTACTAAAGACACTTCCCTTTCATTTACAAACAAAGCTACAGTGTAATCATTTGTACTTTCAGTAACAGAGCCTGATAAAATAAATCCATTATCGGTATAATACTTATTTCCGAACTCAACATTAGAAATCTTTTCGAAGTTTCCATCGTAAGCTTTTGTATTTATATCAGAAAACGAAATAGAAATATCTGACAAAGGAGCAATTGTATCAACATCAATTACTGCATAAGAATCACTAATAACACTATTGCCTGCACTGTCTTTTGCTTTTATCCATGCATAATACGTCTCTTCTATTTCTGAAGTATAATCAATCTTTGAAGACCAAATATTATCAGATCCCTGATTAAGCTCGTTCCAAATTTCAAGTGCTTCATTTCCAGTAGGCTTGTCAGATGAATCACTAATATAATACTTTACATTTGAAAGTGAAACATTATCAGTGACCCTTGCCGAAAGTTGAGGATATCTTGTAGACAGAGTATTGACCTGTGAAATACTAAATAAAGGCGCTTCTATTACAGGATTTGTTGCATCTATAATGAAAGTAATCTTACCTGATGAACTTGTCTGACCATACTTATCAACAGACGAAACAACAACAAAATAAGTTCCATCTTCTGCTTCTGATAAATCTGCAGCACCAGACCAGGTATCATCACTATTTAATACGATATCTGCATTATATATTTTTGACTGATCTGTTTTATTTATCAAAACTGCATTTATTTTTACAGCGCCACTTTCAACAGAACCTTCGAGAGCAACCTGTTTTCCATAAAAGTTACCGGCAGCTGGTTTTGTCACTGTTACTTCAGGAGCACCTTCGCTTACTGCTATATAAAAAGGTCCAAGTGTATTTGTACGACATGATTGAGCAAACGAAGTAAGATTATCTGCCGAATACTTTGTATCAGTTGCTTTTATTGTTACTTTATAAACACCTGCAGTCTGAGGAACAGAGCAACTATATGTTGTTGAAGTCGTATTATATTTTTTTGTACTTGAAACAGAAGACAAATCCTCTGATTCAGGTTCAAACATAACTGTAACAGAGGCGATGGCATCATCATCTGATAAATCAATATCAATTTTATCTTTTAACCCAAAAAGGTTTGTATTAACATTAATATCATTATAATCAGTTAAACTTGTGTTTATGGATGAATCTGATATACCAATCTGAGGCACATCTGTTTCCTGACATATTACAAGGGTACCTGTTGATACAGTAACAGAGTTTCCGCCCTCATCTACAGCGGTAAACCTTACTTCCATAGGTTTTTGCTCTGTGAGAGATGAAACGTATTTTGTAGTATCAATCTCAACCCCAGAAACCGTATAAACAGCTCCGAGATTTTCATTGGTCAAAACTTCTTCTTTATCTACAAAAAGTGCCCAGCCTACATTTTGTAAATTTGAATCTTCAACCTTTGCAGAAATACTTATTGTACCATTGGCGTAAGTTTTGGCTTCATCAGCATTTTCGCCATAAAAATCTTCTCCACTTACTGTTCCTGTAATATTTGTAATAGTAATTACAGGATTTTCAGTATCAATGTATGCACGTTTTTCCACAGACGTCGAAACACCAACTTCAGATGTAGCTGTTACTTTCACGTTATATGTATATGTAGCAGACTCAGCAGGTATAACTGCATCAGGAGTTTTTCCACTGTCATTTTTTAACTCCGAACAGTCAATTGCCCAATCATCACCTGCAATTTGAGCAGAACCGTCAAATACGTAGTTTACACCTGTTCTGTTATTTGTAACTACAACTTCTGCTTTTACGCTTTTTATAGTTGAAGTACCATCTCTGACTTTTGCAGTACCTGTAACATATATATCTTTTATTGCATTTATATATGTTGCTGAGTCTGGATTTACAACGGAAACAGTTGGTGCGGTCCCTGCAGATGTACCAATAAAACCGTATATAGCATTCTGACTAAATGAATAGCCATCTTTATCTTCACCAGTTACAACAATGTAGTAATATGTACTGTTCGTAATACCATCAGGTATTTTTACCTGAAAGTTTTTAGAACTTACACTTGAACCTGTCAGACCTGAAGGTATCTCTTTATAAGACCAGCCAGAGGCAATTAAAGTTTCATCATTATCAATAAAACTTGAAATAACATTTTCAACATTTTCATTTGATGACGTGCCGTTTTCAAGCAACCATATCTTGACAGTAGATAAATCAATTAAAGTGCCATCAAGACCTGCACTTAACGAAATATTTAGGGATTGCTTATATGAACCAGACTCGTAACAAGCCGAATCTGTTAAATCAGCTACTTCAAATCCACTCACAGAGTACGTTGGATTTGTGGCGGGATTAAGACTGAAGCCTAATACATTACCCTTGTAGGTACTACCATTTTCATCAGACAAAAGAGATACTGTTTTTGCTTCATCAAGGTATTTCTTTACCTTTGAAACAGTCCATTCCTGACTAAAATCTTTTGCAGTACCGTTAAGTACAGCTCTAAAGTCATTTACAGTAAGGCCTGCACCTGTTGTTGCACTCATTAAAGAAGAGTAAACAGAGTCATACAAATAAAAAGCAGATGTACTGTTACCTGATACAACACCAGTTTTATTTGAAGGATCAGTATATATTTTTGCATTATCTCTTATAACAATAGAACATGTATAATGCTTTGTATCTGTTCCACCATCTTTAACTGAATAAGAGCCGTAAAGAGTCTCATATCTTTTATTTAGTTCTGTAGAAGATGATGAGTCCCGCCATCTTGCAAAAGTAACTTTTGAATTTCCTGACGTGTCGATATTTGACTCAACAAAGGGCTCTGGGGTAATCTGATTGCCATTTTCATCATAAATGTACACAGACATATCGTAAACTTTATGACTTTCACTAATTGTCCCTTCAATAGAAAAAGCTGAACCATATTCAGAGTAAGATGCTTGATTTAAGCCATTTGAAACTATACCAGGATTTGTTATGACAAACACTGGAGCTGTGTTGTCTATATCTACGGTTTCACTTACAGGACCAAATGAATGTCCCGCATCATCTTTGGCAATCAAACTAATTGTATAAGTATCATCAACAAAACCAATCTCAGTTGGATTCACAGTCAAAGACCATGACTGTTTGTCCTGACTTAAAGCTGCAGCTATAGGACCATAGGTTTTACTATGGTTTTGACCGGATATTGTTATGCTAACTTCTTTGATACCTTTATCGTCTGAACACTCACCTGCAATAACAAACGAACCTTTTATGATCGATGCCTCAGGAGGATATTGTATTGATGCAACCGGTGCAAGAGTATCGATTGATGAACCAAGTCCAACACCAAACCCGTCAGAACATGAAGTCGTAAAAAAAGCAGATACTATAAATACCGCTATAGTCAGAATCTTGGCATTAACCTTAGCAGAGTTAAGCATAAAAACCCATCCTACAAAAAGATTTATGAAATACTTTTTTTGCTATCATAAAACGTACATTTAAAGTCTTTAAACTCTGTTAAAAACTAGTATTCTTAGTAGGATATAAAGGACAATTAGCAGTATATAACAAATTATTATGAACAAAAAAAGCTGTATTGATATGAAAATTTCTTCGTATCAATACAGCTTTTAGAACGGACATTTACCTGTTTTTATTAAAATACATTCAAACGCATACCCACAGAAATCTGAGGTACAATGTTTTTAATATCCTCATCGCTAGAAACATCTGTTGGGATAAACCACAACTGTCCTTCGGTATAGAACGCTATTGTTCTGAACATTTTTTGTTTACCAAATGTTATACGAGGGAACTCTAACTGTGTAATTAATGCACTTAGAGTCTGTGCTTTACCAGATGTAGACTGATTAAAGCGGGTAAAATCTGCTCCAATTGCAATGTTAGCACTGAGCCATTCCCAGTCAGGGCCAAAATAGTATCTAAATGGTATATACATAACGTTGGCTAAAATTTTCATACCTAAGATATTATCTCCACCATAACGCATAGTAGACTGACTGAACAAGTCACGCTGAGACTGTGTAAACTGTCCCCACTGCGCTTGTAATTTAACATTATCATCAAAGAATGTTAATCCTGCACCTACATTGAATAATGTAGCTCCCCAGAACTGCCAGTCAAAATACAATCCCTGAATAAATGCAGGAACTTCGTATGATGCTTTATCACCTTTTCGTAACGAAAGTGTTAAACTCTTAAGAGCAACATCATCATGAGCTAAACCTGAGAACTCAAGCTGCTGATTATAACGTCCTCCCTGACCTGGTGATATAAGTCGAATAGCAGGTTTTGTCTGATCGACCTGTACTATTGTTCGTGTTACAGCCCTTTCTCCGTTTTTCATTGTAGCTCTAACAAGAAGGAAATGATAACCTTCTGCAATATCTTCATTTTCAATACGATATCGCCAGTTTGCACCTGATGAAACTTTTTCAAAAGTTTTACCATTATCAAGACTTAACTCTACATAATCAACTGCTTTTGCAGCTGTAATCTTTTTAAGTTCATCTGGAGTAGACTTTTGTCGACTGCGGATAAGCTCTTCTTCAGACAAAGCATATCCGGCTCTACCGATTAAGTAAGGTCGCTCCATAGCAAAATCGCCGTATGTAAAGTTATCAATAGTTACCCAAGGTCCAATAGGACTATAGTTTACATACTGTTCATTTGAGCTAATTACTGAGCTGTCCTCAAGAATCGCTTTTACAAGCAATGTGTGCTGACCTTCTGGCATCACATCAGGACTGATATCAAACTTATAGTATCCACTTTCACTGAGATTTGTATCCATCTCATGCTTTCCGTCAATAAAGAGCTGAATAAGAGTAATTTCTTTTTCACTTTCGGCAGTACCATATATATTAAATACTCCGTGTACATATTCTCCATTTAAAGGATAAAGCTGATCAACTTTGGCCACAGGCTTCTTTTTATTAAGAATTATATTACGGCTTACTAATGTAACATTATCAGCTGCATCATATCCTGCAAGAGATACGTTATACATACCGTCTTCAAGACTATTCAGATCAAATCCCTGTGAAATAATCTCAGCAGGAGTAAGGCTTTTTTCACGCAGGTCACTTGAAACATTTTTTCCGTCAAGAGACCGAACTGTTAAATAAAGCTTTTCAAGTCCAATATTATCTGTAGTCTGACCGCTAAAGAATACCATACCTGAGCTTGTACTGCCGTCCAATGGTAACTCAAGGGAAATTGTTGGATTAGTATTATCAATGTTGATCAACGAAGAAAACAAACCTTCAATTCCGTACCAGTCTACAATTTTTAAGAACACAACATGTGTACCGTCTTTTACAACACGAGTATCAAATGTGTAGTTCCATGATGTATCAATCTGGTCATGACCAAACACACCTAAGGCTTCATCATAAGTATTACCGTTATCGATTGATACATAAACGGCCTTAATACCATTTTTATCAGAAGCCTTACCAGTCATTTTTATTGAACCCTTTACTGTTGTGCTGATTTCTGGTGAAACAACTTCACCTTTTGGTTCTTCAAGAGAAACTCTAAAATTACGAACCACTTCAGGTCCTTTTAATCCATGAAGATCTTCAGCATATACTGTAATTTTATGTTCATTATCTGTAAGAGACAGTAATGGCACATCAATAGAGAAGCTGTTGCTATAATCCTCAATTACCTGATATTTATCATCATCAATTTTCCACCAGAGTTTACAAGGACCATCATCATCATAAATTACGCCAGAAATTGAGAAATCTCTTGTAACAACAACATTTTCTTCTGGTAACTGAATTTCAGCTATTGGTAAGTCGCTCTTTGCATCTATAATAAAATCAAATGTACGAATTGCGGTCGAGTTACCGCACTCATCGTAAAATCTAAACTGCATAAGATCATCAATAGGTTTTTCAGCTGTACCAATCATTGTATTAATCATTGGTTCCATATCCAATGGTACTATACTCTCCGCAACTTTAGCTTTTGACGGTGCTACATACTCAGCTTTATAAAATCGGCCTTCATCCTTAACTATAAATGCAATACGATTTTCACCGTTTACTATATCTGACTCTGCCGGAATAACAATTTTAACTTGAGGAGGAGTTGTATCTTTTTGAATAACAGTAGATGCCATAGAATTTTTTCCTGCTCCATCCTGAGCGCGAACATCGACACTTACAAGCCCATCCTCTATTCCATCAAGGGTTACTGTCCCCGAATAAGAGTTTCCGTCATTTTTTCGTAATAAAGACCAAGTCTGACCATTATCAATTGAGTACTCGACAAAAGTAATGCCATTTGTATCTGTTGCAGTAACACTTAAATCAACACTGTTTTTTACCCACTTATTTACTTCTGGTGTATTAATTGATATAAAAGGTCTATTTGCATCAACTAAAAGGTTTACAGGCTTTGATGTATAAAGGCCTCCTTGATTATCTTTAACTTTAACGCTTACATTTTTATAAAGGCCTTCCTTATATGCCATTACATAAATATAATTGTCTTCAATTACAGCATTAAGTCCATCAACAGGATTAACAAGTGAAATACTCTCAGGTAACGGAGCGTTTACAAACCCTCCAAACTGAGCCTGTGGTTCAATCACATACACATCAGATTTTTCATCGTACCTAATACTGTGGTGAGGTATCCAATAAATTTGCCGTGTATTATTTATAAGATTGTTATCCCTCTCTCTAACAACAAGGAACGAACCTTCATATTCTGATACAATTTTAGCAGCTTCAGCCCTAACTGTAATTTTTGTAATACGTACAGGAAGATTTGAAAGAGGTATTTCAGCAATATACTCGTTATTCCCTACATTTTTTACAACAGCTTTACCAGTAACAGACTCAGCTCCACCAACAGTTTTTTCACCAGTAATAGTGTATGAAACAGCAGTTAAAGGTGTGTCAGAAATAATCTTAGCATTCATTACAGTGCTGCTCTTTTGTCCATATGGAACAGATACCTTCATTCCATTTGTATAAGGGCGTGTTTCACCATTGCATACAACACTATCCAGCGAAAGTTTTACCGTAGGCTGCTTGCTAAAAGTATATTTCGACGATGTTACTCTATCTTTATCATCCTTTACAGAAGCCAAAATGGTATTTGTACCAGCGTTTAAAGTTTCTTTACTTACGATTTCACTATTTTTATCAAGTACACCCTGGAATACTGCAGTCCAATACAACTGCTCCCCTTCAAACCACTGAATAAATGGCTTTGCAGCAATAACAGGCTTTTTTGGATCATCACTAACAGGAAGTTCAGAAATTTTTCGTACAAAAACCGCATCGCTAACTGTTTTTCCATTATCTGCAACAACTTCAACTATGTGAAAGCCAGCAGCAAAATTATCAGCAGTAATATCGATTACAAAGTCTTTTGAAGAAGCATCTAGCTCAACAAAGTCGTTTGCAACAAATGGCGAAACTCCTGTTACAACACCAGTTGTTGACTGAGTTTCTGCTGTAATTACTCTGTATTTTAATTGTTTCACAGGTTCTTTTGATTTTACAGATCCTGTCAGTTTTAAATCTCCATAACCACTAAATACATGTCCAGACTCTACATTAAACTTTAATTCTGGTGCTGTATCTAAGTTTACAAATCTTAGAGGACGACTTTCATATTTTATGTTTTGATCTGTTGTTACAACTATTTTTACTTCTTCAGATTTTCCTATTTCAGAAGTTGGTACAATTGTAATAACATTTGAGTCTACAGTTGCTTTTACCAAAGATGTTGATGGAACTACATCTACAGATTTTGCATTCCCTCCAAGAAAATATCCTGTTAATGGTATATCTGAATTCGTCACAACTGATCCATCTTCAGCTATATCAGAACTATCAAACACAACATATGGTACATCTGGCACTATATTTGTGAGATCCTGAATATTAATTACAACTTTTTGTTCAGATGTTCTGTCATATATGTCCGTTGCAAATATTGACAGTTTTATTAACCCCCAAGGATGAGATGGGCCTGTTAATGGTATTGAAACGGACTGACTTTTTACCGGAGTCTTTACAGGGACTTCTTGTTCTATTACGTTTTCTTTACCCCAGGAGATTTGATACTTTATTTCTTTTATCAGACTGTCTGATGAAACTACAGTTTCAAAAACAGGATTAGTTTCAGGATGAACAACAACTCCAGGGTAAGCATCTAAAGTTCCTTCACTACTCCGTATTTTTGCGTAATCAATTTCAGGGACATTTCCTTTTGCAATAAAATTTATAGTTACAGGGTTACTTTTAACACCATACATATCCTCTGCTGTAACAGTGATTGTATGCATACCAGGCGCTAAATCATTTTCAACTGATAAAGGAGTGTAAAATACCCCCTTTACATCTAGTGTTTTTTCTTCTTTCCCGTCGAGAACACATTTTACAGATGCAACACCATCATCATCTCGTACAATACCACGAATAAACAGAGAGCCTTTATATCCATCTACAAACCCATTTTGAGAAGGATATTGAACAGAAACAACAGGTTTATCAGCTTCCTGATTTAAAGGCATATTTCGAGTAACAGTAACAACATTGTTTACAGTATCTGTTGCAGTAATAGTAAATGGAATAGATTTAGAAGTAATGCCTGTTGTATCAATTTCAACACACCAATATGGATTACCAGGAATAAGGTCTATATCTCCACTTTGCCCATTAAATGTCCATGAAAGTTTTTTTAAACCTATTGTATCTTTCGCAAAGCCTGCAACTCCAAGCTTACCATTCACAGCTTCTCCTTCTTCAGGTGAAACAATAACAACGTTAGGTGGAGTATTATCAATAAAGTACAGATATGAATACAAGCCAACAGAACCCATTTTGTCTATTGCTTTAAACCAACAGACAGCAGGACCATCAGGTGCCAAAGTTGTATTTATAGGAAGATCGAACTCACATACACCTTCTTTTTTGTTTTCACTGACTTTAATATCAATGAAACTATTTCCATTATCAAGAGAATATGCTAAAGATTTTATTCCGTTACCATCATATACAGTTCCCTTCAGGTTTATTTTTCCGGAAACTAATTCTCCAAGACCGTAACTAGTAACATAGGTTACAGGCTGTCTGCGATCAAGATTCCATGTCAATTTATATGAATGGCCCTGAAGTCCATTTACATCAACTCCATATACTTCAATTGTATGAGATCCCTCGTCTAACTCGTTAGTATCAAGATAATATGACCAGAACTCTGAACCTTGTGCCTTTACAGGGTTTTCAACATCATTGTCTAATATAAGATAGACTTCTTTTACACCATCATCATCTACACAGGTTCCAACTATATTGAGATTTCCAGGAACGCGCATATTAGTAAGTGGGTTAGTAATACCAGCTACAGGTAAATCTGATTCAGGATCAATATAAAGATTAAAAGGTCCTTCTATTTGAGTATTTCCACCCTTATCTGTTGCAGTAACAAGTATATTATACTTTCCAGGCTTTTTTTCATTGATATCAAATGATTCTTGCCAACTTTCCATATGATCAACAGAACGTTCAGTAACATCCCGTTTGCCACCTGCATACACTGGCGCAACCAATCCATAGTAAATCAATAAGAGAAAAAGTGATTGTTTGAAGTAAAACCCAATGTTAGACATAATCTTCCTACTTTTTAGAGATTTATTTTAGTTTTATCAAAACTTAATATATATTATCGACAAAAGTATGTAAACAATGTTGATTTTTTATATAACTTTAAATATTCTTATATCAGAGAAATATCAATGAACTTACAAATACAAACTCTTCAGGATCTCATAGATGATTCACTTAATATCGTTTTTTTTGGAGGTGCTGGAGTTTCGACTGAAAGTGGTATACCAGACTTTAGAAGCCAAGACGGTTTATACCATCAAAAATGGAAATACCCTCCAGAAACAATTATAAGTCACTCTTTTTTTGAAAACAATCCAAAAGATTTTTTTCGTTTCTATCGTGAAAAGCTTATTATAAAAGATGCAAAACCCAACGCAGCGCACTTAAAACTTGCAGAAATGGAGCAAAAAGGCAGACTGAATGCTGTTATAACACAAAACATAGACGGTCTACATCAATCAGCTGGCAGCAAAAAAGTATATGAGCTACACGGCAGTACTTTACGTAACTACTGCTCTCACTGCCATACGTTTTATGACCAGGATTTTATACTAAAAAGTGCTTATGAAGATGATGAACTACCCCACTGCAAAAAGTGTAAGGGCATAGTTAAACCAGATGTCGTTCTTTATGAAGAAGGTTTGGATGACAATATAGTAGAAGGTGCCATAAAAGAAATACAAAAAGCTGACTTACTCATAATAGGAGGAACATCACTAGTTGTATATCCTGCAGCAGGTTTAATAAGGTATTTCAAAGGTAAACATCTTGTACTTATAAACAAAAGTGAAACCCAGCAAGATCAGTTTGCAGACCTCGTTATACATGACAGCATAGGTCAGGTTCTAAGCAAAATAAAAATCTAACCTATGACTGCTCAGCTCTGGTAATTATATCGTACAGACGAGTTAGATCTGAACGACTAAAGTATTCGACAACCAGACTTCCTCTATCGAGATTTCCCTTAAGAACGACTTTTGTACCAAGCACATCTCTGAACTTCTGCTCAATCGCTGTCAAATCAGGATCTTTATTTTCCGAAAGTTCTTTATTCTTTTTTGAACTGCGTAGTCCACCATTTAATGCCGAGGCATGACTTTCAGCCTCACGGACAGACATACCATCCCCAATAATCTTTCCAAACAGTAATCGTTGATCAGTATTGTCATTAACTGATAAAAGGGCACGAGCATGACCTGCGCTGATTTTTAACTGTGCAAGAGCATTTTGCATATCTTCTGGAAGCTTTAACAGACGTATTGCATTTGCCACTGTTGATCTTTTTTTTCCAACACGAAATGCTACTTGATCCTGACTTAAGCCCCCTATTTCCATAAGTTTATAGTACGCACGTGCTTCTTCAATAGGATTTAAATCAGCACGCTGAATATTTTCAATAAGGGCTACTTCAAGTTTTTTTTGCTCGTTGTAACGTCGCAACTGAACAGGCATACGCTCAACACCCACCATACGGGCTGCTCTTGTTCGGCGTTCACCTGCTATAATATAGAAAGAACCATCTCCTGCATCTTCAATTGTAATAGACTGAACTATTCCATGCTCTTTAATTGAATCTGCAAGTTCATTAAGTTTTTCTTCATCAAACTCTGTACGAGGCTGCTGAGGATTAGGCTTAAGTAATGATGTTTTTACCCAAAGCTGACCATTCTCATCTGCCTCAATACCTTCAGGCAACTTTAGTTCACTGCTGTTTATAAAAGTACTTTTCTTAGGTTCTGCGAAAATATCTGTAGTGCTTATATCTTCCTTTATTACACTACTGATATTTTCACCCCCCATCAGAGCATCTAGCCCTGCTCCCAACCCAGATTTCTTAGCCACGACGTATCACCTCATCGGCAAGTTTTTCATAACTCTTTGCACCAATACAACCAGGATCGTAAACGCATATAGGAAGTCCATGTGAAGGGGCCTCTGAAAGACGTATATTACGAGGTATTATTGTATTAAAAACGACATCTTTAAAATATGCCTTAACTTGTTTAACAACATCCTGTGCAAGACGAGTGCGACTATCGTACATAGTAAAGAAAATACCACCAATTACAAGCTTTGGATTAATAGATACCTGAACTTTTTTTACAGTTTGCAAAAGGAGTGTAATACCTTCAAGTGCAAAATACTCACACTGCATTGGTACCAATACAGCATCAGCTGCAGCCAGACCATTTAATGTTAAAATGCCAAGGGAAGGAGGACAATCTATAAGAATATAATCATACTTATCACGTAAAGGTTCCAGCGTATTTTTTAAAAAATATTCTCGATTTTCCTGATCAACAAGCTCAATTGCTGCTCCTGACAAATCAATCGAAGCACTAATTGCATCAAGGTTTTTCAGTTTTGTATGCTTTATTGCTTTCTCAGCTACAACAGAACCTGCCAACAACTCATAAACAGTAGGCTTTTCTTTTGAAACTCCAACACCACTGGACATGTTACCCTGTGAGTCAAAATCAACAAGTAGAACACTTTTACCAGCAAGTGCCATATAAGCACCAATATTTATCGCAGATGTAGTCTTACCTACTCCACCTTTTTGATTTACAAAAACAAAAACCTTTCCCATAGCATATCAAATATATCATTTTTTTGCACAAAGGTATATAGTCAATTGTCTAGCTTTTTTTTTGAAACAGTATCATAAAAACACTAAAATAATGCTTTAAAGCCGTTATAAACGAGGAATACCAATGATTTTATCTGTCACAATGTCTAAACCTACTTCTCAAGTAATGCAAAATCTTGGGGACAACTATACGCGTGTTAAAATTAAATTAATTGCTTCCAGCATGGCATTTTCCAGGGACAAGCAAAATTACATGGTCGAGTACTATACTCAGAAACAGGTATTCCACTCTAAAATGACAGAATCAGAGGTTCAGCAGTTTATCGAAAAAAATATCGGTCTATCATTTAAAAACTGTGTAGAGAAAACAGATACACAAGAAATAACATATCTGACAAACAAAAAAGGCAAAATATCAGTTCTAAAAAAGGACCTTAAAACAAACACTAAAAATATAAAGACTCTACAATCTCAGAACCGCACCAAAAACTATATTTTACCAGAAGGTACACCTGTTCCGTTTCTTGTCCATCTAGGTATAATGACTGCAGAAGGTAAGGTCATCACATCAAAATTTGATAAGTTCAAACAAATAAACCGTTTTTTGGAGTATATTGATGATATTTTGAACGAAATAACACCTTTACCAGACAATAGTAAACCTTTGCATGTTGTTGATTTTGGCTGTGGAAAATCTTATCTCACTTTTGCAGTCTATTACTATTTAGCTGTTGTAAAAAAAATTAATTGCTTTGTTACAGGACTTGATTTAAAGCAGGAAGTCATTGATTACTGCAACAATTTAGCTATTAAGTTTAACTTTGATAACCTCAAGTTTTCAGTAGGTGATATTGCAGACTATGAGCAAAGTACAACTCCTGATATAGTTATTACCCTTCATGCTTGTGATACAGCAACAGACTACGCACTAAACTATGCTGTAAAAAAAGGAACAAAGGCCATTTTAAGTGTTCCATGCTGCCAGCATGAAATAAATAATCAACTCCAAAGACACTCGGATACTCAGTTCGAACCATTATTAAAATATGGATTAATAAAAGAACGCTTTGCTGCCCTTGTAACAGATGCATTACGGGGCGAATACCTCGAACAGCACGGATACAAGGTACAGATTCTTGAGTTTATTGACATGAGTCATACACCAAAAAATCTTTTAATTAGGGCTGTAAAAAAGCAATCAGCAGAAACAAGCCTGCAATCCGAAATGGAAGCTAAAAAACTCACAAACGCCCTGGCTCTATCGCACACTCTGGATAAACTTTTAAATTACAATTAGTTCAACAATTGACATATGTTTCTATTTATAATAACATTTTATCATAAATGGAGGCAAATAGTATGAATTTATCAAAAGTTATTTCAATACTTGCTTGTTCAGCAATGTTGACAACATGTTTTACAAGTTGTGAAAAAAAGGATGAAAGTAATAAAAAAATTAAGATAGGTATTGCAAAAATTGTTCAACATGTAGCTTTGGACTCAGTAGAACAAGGTATAATTGATGTACTTACAGAAAATGGAATAAATGCAGAGTTCGATTTACAAAACGCAAACGGTGATGTAAACACAGCTGCTCAAATTGCAAATAAATACAAGGATGAAAATGTAAAAGTTGCTGTTGGTATTGCAACACCAGTTGCCATTGCCCTTGCAAACACCTTAAAAACAACACCAGTTGTTTTTGGAACAGTAACAGATCCTTTAGGAGCAGGTCTTGTAACAACGCTTGAACACGGTGAAGGAAACATCACTGGTATGAGTGATGCAATTCCTACAGAGCAGCATATCGCATTGTTTAAACAGGTAACAGGAATTAAAACTCTTGGATATATTTACTCAAGTAACGAAGCAAACTCTATATCTTCTCTTGAGCTTGTAAAATCAGGATGTGAAAAAGCAGGACTTTCCCTTGTCACACAGGCAATTACTAATTCATCTGAAGTAAAACAGGCTTGTGAAGCAATTATAGACCGTGTTGATGGTATTTACCTTACAACAGACAATACCGTATTCAGTGCATTAGCTTCTCTCACTCAAGTGTTTGGTAAGGCACACAAACCAATTTTCAGCGGAGACGTTACAGGGGCAATGTCTGGAGGTTGTCTCATGGCAAGTGGTTTCAACTATTATAAAGCTGGTAGAGCAACAGGTGATATGGTTCTACAGATTTTAAACGGCAAAAAGCCTTCTGAACTTCCAATCAGATTTATGACTGAGCCAAGTGATTCAGATCTTTTGCTCGATTTAGATGTTGCAAAAGATTGCGGAGTAACATTCAGTACTGAATTACTCGAAAGTGCAAACATGATTTTTGAAAATGGAGCACTTACAACAAAGTAATTAAGGTTGTCTAATATGATTTCAGGAATACTTATAGAAGGTTTGATTTACGGTATAATGGTACTCGGTGTTTTTATGACATTTCGCGTACTCAATTTTTGTGACATGACTGTAGATGGTTCTTTTCCGATGGGAGCATGTGTCTTAGCGGCATGTCTTACACACGGAATTAATCCTGCTGTAGGGCTTATACTTGCTTTTATTGCCGGACTTTTTGCAGGACTTATTACAACCATCATACACACAAAATTACGTATTCCAGACCTTTTAGCAGGTATTCTTGTCATGACAATGCTTTATTCAGTAAATCTGCGTATAATGCACAATCAAGCAAATGTATCCTTTTTACGTATACCAACAATCTTTTCAAATATAACGAAAACTGTTCAGAAACTCTTGCCACTTATTAATCCCGAATGGGCAATTGTTGCCTTTTTATTTGCATTTGTTGCAATACTTCTCGTGCTTTTAAATTTATTTTTTAACACAGACTTTGGTCTGACAATGGGAGCATTAGGCAGTAACGAGCAGATGGTTATAAGTCAGGGAGTGGACCCACGCTTTATCAGAGGAGCTGGTATTTGTTTTTGCGATGGTCTTGCCGCTTTATCCGGAGCTTTATTTGCAATGTATTCAGGATTTGCAGATGTAGGAAGTGGAACAGGAGTAGTTGTATCAGGTCTAGCATCACTTATGCTTGGTGAATTTGTCTTAAAAAGTAACAAAATCAGTATACAGACATTACGTGTAATAATTGGATCTATAATTTATAGAGGTTTAATGTTCATTGCCAGACGGTATGGCTATCACATTGGTATGAACAGCAATGATTTGAAGCTTGTAACTGGTATTTTAATAATTATCTGCCTCATAATTTCAAAAAATGATATTGCACTTTATATAAAAAACCATCTTACACGTTCTTATCAAAAGGGAGATGCAAATGCTTAGATTAGAAAACATTGGTATTACGTTTAACGCCCATACACCTGATGAGAATAAGGCTCTAAGAAATATCAATCTTAAAGTCAACAAAGGCGACTTTATTACAGTAATTGGGTCAAACGGTGCAGGAAAATCAACACTTTACAATATAATTGCCGGAACATTAAGCCCAACAAGTGGCAAATTGTATTTAGATACCAATGAAAACGGAAACGAAAAAGATGTTACAAAGGATGCTGAGTACAAACGAGCCCGCTACATTGGTCGCATTTTTCAAAATCCTCTCCTTGGTACAGCCGGAAAAATGAAGCTTGAAGATAACATGATGATATGTTATAAAAAGGGTTTCAAGGGTCTTAAAATTAATTTAAATAATAAGATGCGAGCTTACTTTAAAGAACAACTTAAAATTCTTGATATGGGACTTGAAAACAGACTTAACGACAATGTTGATCAATTTAGTGGCGGCCAACGTCAAGCACTAACACTTTTAATGGCTGTTATGTCTCATCCTTCAATTTTATTATTAGATGAGCACACTGCAGCTTTAGATCCAACAAATGCTGACATTGTAATGAAACTTACATTGAAATTTGCAAAAGAGTATGGCCTTACAGTAATGATGGTAACACACAATATGCAGCATGCCCTTCAGTACGGAAACCGTCTTTTAATGATGGATGCAGGCGAAATAATCTTAGATATAGGCGAAGAAGAAAAATCTAAGCTGACTATGGACGATATAATACAAAAATTTAAAGCAATCAAAAACACAGAATTAAGCAACGACCAGATGCTTCTCCAAAATTAACTGAAAGCCTGCATTGCAGGCTTTGCATCAGTCACTGTTCATCGATGAATAACAGACCCTCTCATTTTTTTTACAAATTTTGCCTGTCCAATTGAGTATGTGTGTTCCTCATGTTCAGGCTCCACTATAATATGAACAACGCTATCCAGTTCATTTTTTTCAATACTTAAAGGAGTTCCTACAATAATAATACTATCACCTGATATATTACTAGGATTATCATACTCAAGCTCAACCATATTTTTACCCATAATAGCACTATCAATGACATGAACTTTACCAGAAAAATCCATTCCTGTAGCTTCACGAAGCTCAAACCGCACACTGTCCCCCCTAAGCTGATCCGTACTAAGAACAATCTTACGCTGAATACGATCTTCAAGCCCTTCCCTTTGATCTTTAGTTAAATTCAATTCATTTAGCGCTTTTCTCATATCTTCAAAATGCTGACGTCTATCATTTTCAGTCGAAAGTTTCACTCCATCTACTACACCACAAGATTTTGTTTCTGCATAAGTAAAATCTGATACAGCTTCTGAGATAACTGGATTATACATAAGCAGTGGAAAATCAGCATTTTCAACAGCGCGATTACATGATTTTATTTGACCAATAAAATCTAAACCACTCTTAGCAATTATTTCATAGGCCTGTTCATCATTCAGCACGTTTAATAAATAAATCCCAGGTGCAAGTTTTTCAGCAATATAAGGAGTAATTGCAGGATTTTTTTCAATAATTGTACTATTTTCGCCATTAACCTGAAGAATATAGCCTTTATAGATTGTTGCTGAAGAATACGAACGACTCCAGTCATCAATTGAAACTAAAAGGTTTTGTGGCAATTCATACATACTAAAGCTTTTCAAAGTTCGTTGTATCTGTTCAACATTTAAACCATTATCAAAAGCTCTCATTATTGAACGTCGATTTATTTCAAACTGAGCAACTGTATTAAATTGCACTAAGTCCATAAACACAAGCAGATCGACTAAATTGAATAGAGTTTGACCAGGCATTACAGATACAGTAAACCCTGAGTCAACACTCAAAACCTTATTCTGCAAATCGTATTTTTTATCCCAATTTTGTAAAAGTAATCCTGTAACAAAAATATCATTTTGCTTATCATCTTTACCCTTTACATTGATAAAACCCATTGTCACAGCCGCATCAATCAGGCGATCCATTGCCTGAGCCGGATCAAACAGTTCTTTATCATTTATATCGCTAGCTTTTGCTCGAGCTACAATAGCTGCAAAACGACTTGTAGCACCAATATTTGACAAACCTGGTGTATCATTTGCCTTTTCAGTAAGCAAAAATGCAGAACGCAAAACAGTCGAACGTATATAGCCATCTGCTGGTATAGCAAACACTGTATCAAGTAACAGTCTTGCCTGTCTCACTAATGTACTTCGACTAAAACGCCCTTGACTTGCAACACATATATATGCGTATTGAACTATCTCTTTTAGCTTTGCAAAGCTTTTTAATCTATCATAATCAACCGAAAATCCAGAATTTCCTTCCCTTATCAGAGAAAGATTTGAAAAGCCTTTTACAAGAACTTTTAACAGTTCAGTTTTACCAGGAAAAACTCGCTCAATTTCACTTAAGGTCTTTTTCTTAAATGAACCGTCCTGCTTACATAAATCAGGGTTTTGCTGAATAAATGAAAATACACTTGCAATAAACTCAGGTGAAAGAACAAATGGAATGCCATATTCCAGTTGAGAAAGCATCGCAGGTTCTAAAAGAACAGTCTTTGGTGTAAAAGGAACTAAGACATCCTCAAGCATTGGATTTACACTTACAAGCTGTTTTCCAGTCTCGATATCAATATGTCGGTAAACTATAAGTCTCTCTTCAAGATTCAAAAGCTTTTCATACAGATAAGCAAACTTTATTGTTCCATCAAAAAATGCAGCAAGTTTTTCCTGCGTTGCATTAGGAATATATTTTACTGCACAGATTATAAGTAAATCAGATTCGCTTAAAAGGCTCACAATTTTCTTTCGATGTTCTTCCTTTCGCAAAAATGATCCTAATTGCTCAATAAGCTTTTGCTTGTTAAACGGAGTTTTTACTTCCCCCAGATACATACGAATCAATTCAAAAAAATGACTATCAGGCAAAGTTGCAACACTTTCTCGCCAGTCAATGATTCTCTGAACATGTGGGTCATTTACCATTTTTTACTCCAATGACCTTACGCACTCATCTGATAAAGCATCAAGGTCTTCAAGACAATTGTATCTTATAAGTTTATATGCATAGCCCTGCTCTGCTAAAAACTTTTGACGATTTGAACCAAACTCTTCTTCAACAGTATTACGTGTTATAAGCGTAAAAAAACGAGAACGACGTTCCTTTGGACGTAAAATACGACCAAGACGCTGAGCTTCTTCCTGTCGTGAACCAAAAGTTCCTGACACCTGAATCGCAATACTTGCATCAGGCAAATCGATAGCAAAATTTGCAACCTTTGAAACAACTAGAACTTTTATTTTATTGCTACGAAAATCAGCGTATATTTTATCACGTTCTTCATTCGGTGTCTTACCTGTAATTATCGGTGCATTTAATAATTTTGAAAGCTCATTCAGCTGATCAAGATACTGACCAATAACTAAAATCTTGTCTTCAGGAAATCTTTTCACAAGTTCCTGTGCAACAGTCAATTTTACAGGATTTTCACTTGCAATACGATGCTTTTTCCGAAGCTCTGACACAGCATAATCAAGTTCTTTTTCTTCACTAAGATTTAAACGAATCTCAACACATTCTGCAGTTGCGATCCATCCGCTTTGTTCCAAATCTTTCCAAGGTACATCATACCGCTTTGGCCCAACTAAGCTAAATACATTACCTTCACAGCCGTCTTCACGAACCAGTGTTGCTGTCAAACCAACGCGACGAACAGCCTGAACCTCTGCCACGACCCTAAATACAGGAGCAGGCAGCATATGAACTTCGTCATAAATTATTAAACCCCAGTTACGCTGTCGAAATAAAGCAAAATGAGGATATGGACCTTCTTTTTCAGGTCTCCATGTCAGTATCTGATAAGTTGCTACAGTAACTTCTTTTATAGTTTTATTTTCACCTGTATACTCAGCAATCTGATCTCTTGTTAGATTTGTTTTATCTAAAAGTTCATTGATCCATTGATGAACAGCACTGATATTTGTTGTAATAATAAGGGTATTTGTCTTTAGCAAGTCCATTACCGTCATACCAACAATTGTCTTACCTGCACCACAAGGCAAAACTATTGTACCAAATCCTGTTCCAGGCCCCTTATTACCTACAAGTGCTTGAGCCGCCTCACGTTGATATGTTCGGATATTAAAAGGCTTTTCTGCTAAAGTTGTTTTTCGTAAACTAACATCAAGACTTTCACCATCGATAACCGGCACATCATCCTTTACAGGCCATCCAAGTTTCAATAAATCCTGTTTTACAGTTCCACGATCAGTCAGATGAAGAATAAAACAAAATCGTTTTTCATCCTCTGATACAGGACTTTCCTTTGATTTATCTGTTACAACAGGAGCTACATACTCTGTTTTTGTTAATAGTTTTTTTCCAACAATACTGGCACCAATTTCACGGTAAACAGATGCACTGTCAGTTACTAGGTAAAGGTATTCTTCCTTTACAAATAACAATTTTCCATCTTTGTCAGTTTTTTGAACACCTTCAGCATTAGTAACAGGGACATCCATTGATGGAGCCGCAACCAGACGCAATTTACCAAAACGACCGGCAGTTTCACGTATCCACATTTCAATTGCCTGAGGCACATCGTATCGACTGTATTCCTTTAATACATTTATCGCGTCTTCCGGAGTAAAACCTGCACCACTGGCATTCCATAAAGATAAAGGGGTTAATCTATAAGTATGTAAATGCTCAGGTGAGCGTTCAAGCTCAGCAAAAGGAATAAGAGCTCCGCGACAGTCTGCTGCTCTTGGAGCATGAACATCTAAAAGTAATGTACGGTCACTCTGGACCATTAATGGATTTTCTGGATTGTATTGCACAATAGATTAGTTTAGCCTATTGAAAGAAAATGAACAATATTTGCATTAATATTTACACACCATCGTTGATGGAAAACTTTTCAAGTTCACCCACTGCCTTTAATTCTTCAATTACCTTTTCAAAATCATCAAGCTTAGGGGATTTTAGAGAATACTGCAATTTAGTCTTTTTTTCAGTAATACTACGACTAACATTAAAATCAGATACTATAAAACCGCATGCAGTAAGAATTGCTGTTATCTTCTTAGTATCAACACTATCAGTGTTATAAATAAGATGCAAAGATTTTGTTCGTCCTTGAGGAAAATACTTTTCTTCGAGTTTCTCTAAAAAAACAAGAGAAACAACAGCAACAAGCAAAGTTATAAGGGAAGGTAAATAAAGACCAGCTCCCAACGCAAGACCTATAGCAGCACTTGTCCAAATAATAGCAGCACTAGTAAGGCCCTTTATATTCAGACCTGTCTTCATAATAGCACCACCACCTAAAAAGCCGATACCATTAATTACACCAGCAGCAATACGAGCTGGATCTCCACTACCACTTTGACGAGTTACAAAAACAGATAAAATACTTAAAAGTGTTGATGACACACAAATGAGAATAAGAGTCCGAAGTCCTATAGGCTGTTGACGTGTCTTACGTTCAAGCCCCAGAACAAACCCTGCACAAAAACTCAAAAATATTCTGAAAAAACAAACATAGATAAAATTATAATCAACTATCAACTAAATAACCCGAATCCGCCAGGACTCTTAGCTCCTGCCTTTACCCATGTAATTCTTTGACGAGGAGTTACCCCTCTTTTTAACTGGTCAATTGCATCTAAATAATCACAAAGCCATGTAGACAGATTGTTGTCACGCCTTGACATTTCGTTTGATGGATCACAGTTTACCAGCACAGGTATTACATCTTCGCTTTCACAAAGTGTTGCAGCAGTATTCTCTGCAAAAGCTTTGAAAGCAGCTCCTGCAGATGCTACAAATGGACTTGATAATATTGCTCCTGTAAGTTTTAGGGAAGCATTTAAAACTGCATCACTCACAGTATTATTTGGTTTATATATAAATACGATCTTACTGGTTTTTCGGTCACTATCCTTATATACTTTTTTTTGAAACCTGTTTATGAGCTCATCTGTTAAATATTGATAGCTTACTATCAGATCTTCTGCAAGCTTTATACTATCAGAGACACCATCAGCATTAACATATTTTGATGCATACCATTCTTCATCAAAAATTAAAACAGCTTCATCTATTGTACCACCTACGTTAAGACAGTTTAGCACAACAGATTTAGCTGATAAAACTGATGTACGGTTCCATGATACAGCTCTTACACCATTTACAGTGGTATAATTTTTATTTGATTGAGAAACAGTTATTAATGCAGTACGCCCCTTCAATGAAGCACCCGAAGCAAAATCACTGCCATCAGGAATTTCTTTACCAGCTATAAGTACAGTTTTCGGCATACCAGTATTATACCATAGTATAAGGCCTTTGAAAACGAGAGTTTTCAAATAACAAAAGTATTGATATACTGTAATAATGAAACTTTGGATTAAATATATTATTGGCATATTACTTGGAATTGCAGCAGCAATAATACTACCTTCTTCATCACCGGCTTTTTCATCAATGATTTCGACCCTTTCTGAATTTGCAATTCATTTTGGAAGATATACACTACTTCCTGTTTTATTTTTTGGAACAGCAGCATCCTTTTATCAGCTGCGCGATGCCAGACTTTTACATAAAACAGCTTTATGGACAGTCATTGTTATAGTTGGCTCAACCCTTTTACTGGCTGCAGTAGGCATTATAGTGACACTCTTTATAAAGCTACCACGTATACCTATTACCGGAGAAAAGATGACATCTTTTCCAGCAATGGATATAAAAACTATGTTTATGCAGCTTTTTCCGTATTCAGGCTTTGACGCACTAAAAGAAGGCTCTTATCTTTTGCCACCATTTATACTTGCAGGACTTTTAGGCGGAGCCTGTGCATCTGACAAGGTTGCATCAAAAGCAATGATCAACTTTATAGATTCAGCTTCAACAATCTTTTACTCTATAATGACTTTTTTTATCGACTGGTTTTCGGTAGCTATGATAGCAATATCATGTTACTGGACCATTACGGCAAAAAATGTTCTCTTTTCATCCACATTCATATACCTTTTTATAATGTTGTTTGTAATACTTCTTATAATTGCAGGAGGCATATACCCACTAATAACACATATTGTTTGTCACTCAATGAGACCTTACAAAATATTATATGCAGGCATCTGTCCTCTGCTTACTTCTTTTTGGACTGGCGACTCTAATATTTCATTGCAGGTAAATATTAGACACGGTCGTGAAAGTTTAGGAATCCAATCAAGAACAACAGGCTTTGTATATCCGTTATTTTCAATTTTCGCCCGCGGAGGATCTGCTCTTGTAACAGCAATATGTTTTGTTGCAATCTTGCGTTCATACTCTAGTCTTGGATTTACTCTAAGTGATGTATTTTGGATTTTTGGTGTTACAATTGCACTATCCTTTGCATTGAGTCCTCTTCCTTCTGGAGGTACATTTATTGCTCTTTCTGTCATGTGTACAATGTATGGAAGAGGATTTGAAGCAGGCTTTTTACTGTTAAAACCTGCAGCTCCGATTTTCTGTAGTTTTGCAGCAGCATTTGATGCTATAACAGCCATCTTTGGCAGCTATATTATTTCTGTAAAAACAAAGACCCACGAACATGTAGACTTGAGACATTATATCTAACAAGGCAATTATATATCATAACCTCCTGAAATAAAGGAGGCTATGATTAATTGATAAAGACTTTTTTATATTTTATCTGAAGCTTATTTTTTTATAGTTTTCATTTACAGCAGTAAGACTATTTCTTAAATTAGAAGAAGCAACCACTTCATGTTCCTTGCTGATATAAATGACATCAGGCACAAAATCAAATTCATTTGTTTGCGAAAGTTTTTCTACAAACTCAAAACCTTTATCCTGCCCGAGAAGAAACAAGCTTGTACTTAATGCATCTGCAATAATCGAGCTTTCACATACAACTGTTAAAGACAGTAAATCGTTTTGACAAGGATATCCATCTTCTGGATTTATAATATGGTGAAAGCGTATACCATCCTGAATAAAATAGCGTTCATACACACCACTTGTTACAACAGTACTGTTATATAAAGACAATGCAAGGGCTGGATCAGCAGCATTACTTTCAGGATTTCGAACTCCAACCTTCCAGCGAGATCCATCTTTCTTTGTTCCCCACACATATACATTACCACCTAAATCAACAACAGCCCTTTTTACCTTATTATGCTTTAATATCTTTACAACCTCATCACAGGCATAGCCTTTTGCAATACCACCTAAGTCAATGGACATACCTTTTTCAGTTAAATAAACAGTTTGCCCCTTATCATCCAAAATGACTTTTGTATAATCAACGAACCTAAGAGCCTGCTCAATTTCATTTTTTTCAGGTATGCGGGCGTGGTCAGTATTGATTCCCCATAAAGCAACAACTGGGCCAATCGTCGGATCAAAAGCCCCTTTTGTTAATCCAGAAAACTGAAGTGCTGTTTTTACAACATAATAAACATCTTCACTTACCTTTACAGGAGCGATGCCTGCATTTGAGTTTATCAAACTTATTTCTGATTGGCTCTTATTTACATTAAAATCATCATCAATTTCTTCAAGACGATTAAATATAGCTGTATATAGTTTTTCCGAGCCATCATCATACGCATTAATGGAGCAGACAGTACCTAAAAGACCTATTTTTGACTGAGGCGCAACACTTTTTTTTGAGCAGGACATATTAAATAAAGATGTAGTACATAACAACACACAAAGATATTTTGATATTTTCATGTGTTAATTCTACTTCAATTTTTTTAATTAATAAATAAAATATTTTTGCTATGACTATATTTCTAATGAGGCACTATGCTGTTAACTTTAAGTATCTTTATATCTGGCAATGTTTTCATGAGCTCTCTTGTTTCACTGCGTTTTAGCTGAACGTGAGATTCTGATTCTCTACTTTTTAAATATGCAGCTTTACATTTTAACTCATCCAACCCCTTACAAAAAACAGGATCCTTACACATTTTCATAAAGACTTCATCATATAAATCCACTATATCTTCATTTAAGTCTTTTGGATAATACACAATAAAATCATTTGAATATGTAAAAGATGTGCCAAAAGTTGTTGTTATACATAGACTTTTGTATGATGGATAATCTGTATCAGCAATATCAGCGACAGTAGTAATAATTTTTAAGCAATCTTTATTAACCGTCGTATTCAAATATGGTTTTACAGCAGAATAATCAGCAAAAACAATATCGGCTTCATCTGTATAAAGCATAGCAATGCGTTTTGAAGTTGCGCCCCCGTTAATATAGTAGATACGTTTTGCTATACTACGACCATACACCCTATCAACCCATTGATAAAATACAGTAAAGGCAACCTGTGAAACATCCCCATCTTCACCTACCATACGAACCACAGCCGCAGGATTTTCCCTAAGATATTCACACACTTCTACAAGATCTGTATACCGTGTAGTCTTATGACTAACCCAGCAGCAATAATCACTTTGCGCAATACGTGGCCCAACTTTATAATTGCTTAAATCATATGAGTTACTATAAATTCCAAGATCTGAAGCAAGATAGGTCATATCATTAAATATCATAATCTCTGAACCGTCTTGCTTTGCACCTTTCAATTTATATAGAGCATTGTCAATATGATCTGGATAAACCTTATAAATGTTTTCATGGGATACTGTAAGATACTTTGCAACAAGATGTGCTATAAAAAAAGATTCAGACGAAGTTGAAACAGAGCCTGTATAAATCTTTACAGGAGAGCAAAATGAGAACATATACTCTGTTACAAGTAATAGCAGACATAAAATTTTTGATTTCATTAACGAACTCTCTATCGTTTTCATTTTAAAATTGCCAGTTTTGTTTGTAAAGCAATTATCATAGATATAACATTTCTTTACTTTTAATAGTGTAAGTTATACAATTTGAACCATGAAAGTATGTATTCGTCCTCATGATATTGGTAAAAGTCTTACAGCAGATGAAATCGGCTGTAAAGTAAAAGAGTATGGATTATTTAGTGGAGTCCAGCTGGCAATTGCAAAAGCAATAAAAGACCAGACAGGAACACCAGATACATTAACCCCTGATGTTATTAAAATGATTAGACAGGGTTTCAATAACAATGGTATCGAAATACCTATATTAGGTGCGTACTTTAATCCAGTGCATTCAAATAAACAAAAAGTACTGGATGGACAGGCAAAGTTTGCAGACCATTTACGCAAAGCATCTCAATTTGGTGCAAAATATGTAGCCAGCGAAACAGGAAGCTATAATGATGAGCCATGGACATACAACCCAAAAAATCAAACAGAACAGGCTCTTAAAGAAGTTATCGATGTTTTTGGGCCATTAGCTGACGTTGCAAAGGAATCAGGAAGCTATGTATCAGTTGAAGGTGCCTGGGGCCATTGTATGTACAGTCCTGAGCAGATGAACCGCCTTATTAAAACAATTGACAACGGGCATGTACGTACAACTGTTGATATTTATAACTACCTTTACATTGATAACTATGAGCAGAGATATGATATATTCCACAAATGTCTCGATCTGTTTGGCGATAAGATAGTTATCTTCCATATTAAAGATTTTATTCCACAAGATGGAAAACTTGTTGAAGTAGGACTTGGTAAAGGCATTATGGGATGGGATAAAATAATCCCAGAAATTAAAAAGGAATTACCAGAAAGTCTTTTAGTCTTTGAAGGTGTGAAAGATCTTAATGATAGTGTTGATTATTTCAAAAAACTATTAGAAGCCTAAAACTAAAAAGCTGTTTGAGTAAACTCAAACAGCTTTTTTTTATGCAAAAAGATAATCATCTTCTTTTTCAAAAATTCGTGGAAAAAATCCAAGTAAAAAGATATCTTCAATCAGGGCAAATATCACACCAACAAGGCCAAATCCTGAGGATACAAAAATGATTCCCGCTACACTTAAGTAAAAGAAATTGACAGATAATACAATGCCAAAGACAATGCCAATCACAGCCATAATAATAAAGTTCAACCAGGCAAGTGAGTCAAAAACCTTTTCAAGCGACCTTGATACATGATTTAACATAGTACTTTTTTCTCCTCTCAATCATACTATATCATCAGCTGCTCTTGCCCACCCTATACGGAAACAACTGCATGACAATCAATGTTGTCCAGACTTTTTATAAAACCATAAAATGTCCTTAAAATCATTGTAGTATTAGTATCGGATAACTGCTTGTTATAATAATACTTATGTGTTCCTAATAACAATAAATTAGGTTCGCATTAACAATGTAACGGAGAATTATCTGTTTTTTAATCTAATAAAACTCTTAATTAAAAAAGTTGCCTTACTCGTTATTTCAGACAACTTTTTAATATTTAGTTCTTTTTTTTGCCTAGATAAGCTTCTTTTACTGATTCGTTTGCCAAAAGCTCCATACCTGAGCCCTTCAGCACAATATTACCAGTTTCAATAACGTAACCGATATCTGCAGTCTTAAGTGCCATATTTGCATTTTGCTCTATAAGTAAAACTGTAACACCCTTTCTGTTTATTTCTCGGATAATATCAAAGATCTGCTGTACAATTAATGGGGCAAGACCTAAAGATGGCTCATCCAGCATTAAAAGTTTTGGACGACTCATCAATGCCCTACCAACCGCAAGCATCTGCTGCTCACCACCAGACAAAGTTCCTGCAAACTGCCAGCTACGTTCTTTTAATCGTGGAAAAAGTTCATACACCCAGTCCATGTCCTTTGCAATCTCTTTTTTATCATTGCGTAAATATGCACCGATCTTTAAGTTTTCTTCAACTGTTAAATCAGCAAATACATGACGCCCTTCAGGACTTAATGCAATTCCAGTGCCACATATTTTAGGAATCGACATATCAGTCAATTCAACTCCATCCATTGTAATTGACCCAGACTCTGCTTTTACAAGCCCAGATATAGTACGTAGTAAAGTCGATTTTCCAGCCCCGTTTGCACCAATGAGAGTAACAATTTTGCCATCTTCAACATCAAGACTAACACCACGCAAAGCCTTAATACCACCATACGAAACTGTAAGATTTGATATTTTAAGCATTTTTATCCTCTCCTTCACCTAAATAAGCAGATATAACTTCAGGATTATTCTGGATTTCCTGTGGAGTACCGCTGGCAATTAAGGCACCAAAGTTAAGTACATAGATTTTGTCCGAAATATCCATTACAAGATCCATATGATGCTCAATCATAAGTATTGTAAGTCTAAAATCATCACGTATCTTTTTTATAAATGCAGTCAGTTCTGCAGTTTCTTGAGGATTCATACCTGCAGCAGGTTCATCAAGAAGTAAAAGCTTAGGTTCTGTTGCCAATGCTCTGGCAATTTCAAGACGACGCTGTAAACCGTATGGCAGACTTGTACACAGCTCATCCCTTACATCCCATAGATCAAGCATTTTTAAAAGCTCTTCAGTCTCAAGGCGTTGACGGCGTTCTTCCTTATAGTTTAAGCGGAATGTTGCAGTAAATACATTACTTGTACGGCGCAAGTGTTTTGCAATAAGAACATTTGTAAACACAGTCTGGCTCTTCCACAAGCGAATGTTTTGGAAAGTTCTTGCGATACCAAGCTTTGTAATCTTATCAGGTGTTGGCTCTATAACCTTTGTATATAAACCAAGCTGCTGACCTGCATAAAGCTTTTTCATCTTTCCGCGTGGGAAATTTTGCACAATGTTTTTGCCGTTAAAATAAACAGCACCATTTGTAGGAGCATATACACCAGTTACAACATTAAAGGCAGTTGTTTTACCAGCACCATTAGGACCAATTAATGAAACAATTTCGCCTTTATTAACTTCAAGGTTTAACGAGTTTACAGCAACAACACCACCGAACTGCATTGTTGCATTCTCGATTTTAAGGACTGTCTCTGCCATTAGTTACTTCCTTTTTTAAATTTACAAGTAAGTTTTTTAACTTTAGCCATTATACGACTAATATTAAACTCATTTTCACCCATGATTCCTTTTTGAGCAAACAATACAATAATCATAATCACTACACTAAAGACAACCTTACGGAAGCCAGGTCTCAAAATGTGTATTGATAATAAATTTAACTTTTCATTGTCCAAAAAGCGAAGCCACCACTCACTGCAGGCAATAAACAAAAACGAAGATAAACAGCTGCCTGTAATACTTCCAATGCCACCAATTACAACAATCAGTAAAATTTCATAAGTCATTGCTGACTTAAACTGACTTGCTTGAATTGTAGTTTGAAACATAGCAAGCAAAGCCCCTGAAACTCCGGCAAAGAAAGAAGATATTATAAATGCCATGCGCTTGTGATGAGCAAGATTAATACCCATAGCTTCGGCTGCAACCTCATCATCTCGAATTGCCTTAAAGGCGCGTCCATATGTTGAGTTAATTAAAAGAACTATTATTGCAATACAAATACCTGACACAAAAAAGGGAAACAAGGTTGAACGAAATACAGGATATTTGCGTAAAAGGTTTGATCCGTTAGTAATTACACCAAGTTTATCCCACTGAAATACAGCTCTGATTATTTCGGCAAAACCTAATGTAGCAATAGCCAGATAGTCAGATTTAAGATGTAAAACAGGTAAACCAATTAAAAATGCAAACAACGCAGCCACAAGACCTGCCATAATCATTGCAATGGCTACAGGAACAGTAAACTGTACCAGACCTCCGTCAAAGTACTGATAAACTTGAGGGCGGACACTTACAGGAATTGTAAATATTCCATATGTGTAGGCACCCAAAAGCATAAAGCCTGCCTGCCCCAAGCTAAATAAGCCTGTAAAACCGTTCAGAAGATTCATTGAAACTGCAACAAGTGCATAAATTGCACCTTTTTTTAGAACAGTAAACAACATCGAAGTTCTTGGCAAAATCTGTTCCAAAGTTCCAACAATGATAAAAAGAATTGCTAAAAGACCAAAGCCAACCAAAAGGTTTAAACGCTTTTGCTTTTGCTCTGTTGTCATTAATTTATTTTCCATAATTATAAACTTCCAGTTTTGAAATTTTTAATACTAAACTTTATCAGTTACCTTTTCACCGAAAAGACCAGTTGGCATAAACATTAAAACTACAATGAGCAGTACAAAAGTAAAAGCATCGCTAAATGTTGTCCATCCGAGTCCCTTTATAAGGTTTTCACAGATACCAATTAAAAAGGCTCCAATAACAGCCCCCGGGATTGACCCGATACCACCAAATACAGCAGCAACAAAGGCTTTGAGACCTGGCATAGCACCAACAGTAGGTGTTACACCTGTATAATTACTGAAAAACAATATCGAACCAACAGCTGCAAGAAACGAACCAATTATAAAAGTCATGCTGATAACTGCATCAATTCTGATACCCATTATCTGACTTGTTTCAAAATCCCTTGAAACAGCACGCATTGCCATACCAATTTTTGTATGTTTAATTAAAAGAACAAGAGCTATAATAAGAATAATTGTCAAAAAAGGTGTAATAATAGTAACACGTTTTGTCATTGCTCCGGCAATTTCAATAGGATCACTTATCCATGGAATTGCAGGATAATACTTTGTCAAACCACCAGTTATATAAAGTGCAAGATTTTCTAAAAGATAAGACATACCAATTGCACTAATCATAATTGACATACGAGGTGCTGTACGTAATGGTTTATAAGCAATTCGTTCAATGGAAAAACCTAAAAGAACAGTTAAAACAATTGTTACAGGAATTGAAACATATAACGGCATAATCGTATAACAATAAATCATTATAAGACCTGCAGCCATAAATACATCACCATGAGCAAAGTTTATGAGACGCAAAATACCATAAACCATGGTGTAACCAATTGCGATAAGCGCGTACTGTCCACCTGTCGAAATACCCGCCAGTAAGTACGGCAGATTGTTATGAATAAAATCCATACTACGTTTCCTTTTTTTAATTTAATCAATAAAGACAAAATCTTTACTATTTAAAACAAAAGTCTTTCAAATAAACTTTTAATTTAAATTGTAAAAATGTAAAGCATAATAGCTGGATACACAAAAAAGCATATCCAGCTACTGAAAACGAAAAAACTATTTTTTTTGTTTATACTTATTTAACAGACTGCTGAGCAACAAAATCCCACTTACCAGTCTGTGTATTTACAGTCTTTACATATGCAACGTTGCGTACAGCATCACCATTTTTATCAAATGCAATGTCACCAGATACACCATGATATGTTACTAAAGGAAGTGCCTTTTTTACATCTGCACCCTTTGTACTTGCAGCAACTTTAAGAGCTTCGAGAGCTGTGTAATAAGCATCAAAACCCATTGCTGTTACAGCAGCAATTTCATCATTGCCACCATTGTTTGTGAGAGCTGTTGCATTTGAGTTAAGGTATGAACGAATACCATCAACAAAAGATACAACCTGAGCATCCTTTGAACCTTCAATAAAGAATGTTGTTACGTTGATGTTAACATTTGTACCCTTTGCAGCTGCAAGAATAACGTTTGAGTCCCATGTGTCACCAGCTAAAATTGGCATAGGTAATCCCTGTGTATTTGCCTGTTCAATAATTAAAGCTGCTGCTTCAATTGATACAGGTGAGAAAAATACATCAGCATTCTGTTTTTTAGCATTTGCAACATAAGCAGCAAAATCACTTGTTCCGTCTGGGAAAGTTTCTTCGATTACCTCTCCACCAAGCTTTTTAAATGCATCAACAAAGTATTTTACAAGACCACCTGAGTAATCATCACCAAGCTTTGAAAGACAGTATGCTTTTTTAGCATTAAAACTGTCTACAGCAAGGTTTGCAAGAACAGTACCCTGAAATGGATCAAGGAAGCAAACGCGGAAGTAATGATCATTACCAAGTGTAACCTGAGGATTTGTACAAGTAACACCAATAGCAGGAACATCAGCTGATGCAAATGTATCGCTGGCTGCAATTGAAACACCTGAACCATACGAACCTAAAACAACAGAAACGCCTTTACTAATAAGCTCTGATGCTGCAGTTACAGCTTTATCGTTTGATGATTCATTATCAACAATTTCAAGCTGTACTTTATATTCTTTACCACCAATTTCAACAGTTGGTGTTACTTCATTAGCATACTGGATACCTAATGTTTCCTGTTTTCCACCGGCTCCATTGTCACCACTTGCAGGTTCATAAACACCAATTTTAACAACATTTTCTTTTTCTCCACCACAGCTTGCAAGAGCAAAAACTGCAGCTGCTGCAAAAGCAGCGATTCCCATTTTTTTCATATGTGCCCCCAATAAACCTTTTCAAGACTTATATATAATGTCTTGATTTTCATTTTACATAACAGAATTATTTCTCAGTCATACAAAAAAAGCTGTTATCAAACAGTTATCCCGTTTATAACAGCTTCTTTGCTAACACTTAAGATTATAAAAAATACTTAAATAAATGTCTATTGAAAATATGAAATAATACTTAATTATTGTTATTTTTTTGCATAAATATTCAGTAAAAATGTATTTATCGTTACTTATATAACAAAAGATTAAATCAAACACATAAAGTATTCAGTTATAAACACAGATAAACAGCACAAACATGCAACAGGAAACAAGGCCAAGCCAAAAAAAGACAATACCATACCAAATACTAAAGCAACAGCACCGGCAAAAGGAGTTTGTGTTGCATATAAAATAGCCGGAAAAGTCATCACAGCAAGAGTCACATAGGGAACATAGTATAAAAATGACCTTATAAACTGATTTTTTATTGTTTTACGTATAAGGGTTAAAGGCAGTACACGTATTAAATATGAAACCATGGCAGCTGTAAAAATCGCAAATGCAATATAAAAATCCTTATTCATTTTATGCCTCACTTTCTCCTTCAACAGGTTTAGCTAATGCTGCAACAGTACTTATAAGTACAGTTAAAATAATTGTACGTGTGCCACCCGATAAGCCACTAACAAAAGGCAGCACGGTAAAAGCAAAGCTCAATATAAAGCCTGCAAAAACTGCCAGCGCAATCACAATATTCTTTTTTGCAGGAGGTACAAAAATCGCAATAAACATACCGTAAAGAGCAACAGACAGTGCACTCACAACCCTGTGGGGCAATATATCTCCAGCTAAAATACCAAGTGAAGTTCCTAAACTCCATAAAGGAACAGCTATAGTAATTGCCCCGTAATTATAAAAAGGATTTACCTTATCAGGACGAGCAATTGAAATACCAAATATTTCATCAGTTACCCCAAACCCCACTAAAAGGCGATGAATAAGGGAAGTCTTTTCATCAAAGCGCTGGCTTAAAGCACAGCTCATCAAAAGATATCTGGCATTAACAACAAGGGTTATAACTGCAATTTCAAAAAATGATGCTACCCCTGCAATTGAAGTAAAAAGTGCATACTCACCAGCACTTGCAACACAAAAAAAACTTGCTAAAAACCCCTGTACAGCATTGAGTCCAGCACTTTGTGCAACAATACCTAATGAAAATGATACAGCAAAATAACCTAAGGCGATTGGGGTTCCGTCTTTTACACCCCTAAAAAATATACTTTTAATATTCTTCATCTTAAAGACCTCATTGTCTTTAAGCCACATTGTAACAAAAATGAAATATTTAAGCCATATTACAAAAAAAAGAACCATATGCACAAAGCACATGGTTCCTTTTCCCTATAGCTTAAAAACTACTCAGCTTCACGCTCAGAAACTACAATATGAAGATCCTTAAGCTGCTGGTCATCAACAAATGAAGGACATTCATCCATTGGAGATGCAGCCAGGTTATTTTTAGGAAATGCAATAACCTCGTGAATTGATTCTTCGTGTCTCATAAGCATAATAAGACGGTCAAGTCCTGGAGCAATACCACCGTGTGGAGGAGCACCATACTTAAATGCCTGTACTAAAAAGCCAAATGCTTTCTGAGCTCTCTCGTTTGAGTATCCTACAATCTTAAAGATACGCTGCTGAAGCTCAGGATCATTAATACGCATACTTCCTGAAGCAAGCTCATATCCGTTAAGTACTAAGTCATAAAGGTCACCCTTTACGCTGCCTGGGTCTGACTCAAGAGTATCCCAGTATTTTTTCTGTGGAAGAGTAAACATGTGATGTTCTGTTTCCCAACCGTTTGTCTCTTCATTAAATGCAAAGTATGGGAAATCGATAATCCAGGCAAAATGGAACTCATCTTTTGGATTATAAAGGTTAAGATCCTTACCAAGCTGCTTACGCACTGCACCAAGAGCAACACATGCAACCTGCCACTTTTCATCACTAACAAATAAGAGAAGATCGTTCTTCTCAGCACCTAATTTAGCGCAGATTTCGTCTTCTTTGCCTGCATAGAACTTTGAAATACCGCCTTCAAATTTACCTTCAGCGTTTACCTTCATCCATGCAAGTCCTTTAGCATGATTAATCTTAGCTACAGACTCAAGAGCTTCAATATTTTTGCGGCTGTATTTATCAGCAACATTCTTTACAACAAGTGCCTTTAAGCCTGATCTCTTATGGCGTTCAATATTATGATCCGCATTTGCAGCACCAGCCTTAAATGCTGTAAAGTCTGATAAATCTGCCATAAATGCAGCATCCTGCATCTTAAGCTCGAAACGTAAATCAGGCTTATCACTACCATAGTAGTCAAAAGCATCATCCCAAGACAGACGGTCAAAATGAACAGGAAGCTCATAGTTCATTGTCTTTTTAAAGATATAACCCATTAAACCTTCTGTTGTATTAAGAACTTCTTCACGATTTGTGAATGAAAGCTCCATATCAATCTGTGTAAACTCTGGCTGACGGTCTCCACGAGCATCTTCATCACGGTAACAGCGGGCAATCTGAAAATACTTATCAAAACCAGACACCATCAAAAGCTGCTTATAAAGCTGAGGGCTCTGTGGCAGTGAATAAAACTTTCCAGGATGAACACGGCTAGGAACTAAGTAGTCACGGGCACCTTCTGGAGTTGATTTAATAAATGTAGGAGTTTCAATTTCAAGGAAGCCCTTTGATGTTAAGTACTCCCGTGCAGCAAAAGTAACCTGGCTTCTTAAAATAATATTCTTCTGCATAGGATCACGTCTAAGATCAAGATAACGGTACTTTAAACGTAAATCTTCATTAGGAAGAACAATTGAACCATCCTTCTGTCTTACTTCGTCAATTGAAAATGGTAAGGCTTGCGAAGTTGTAAAGATTTCGATTTCTTCAGCTTCAACTTCAATTTCACCTGTTGCCATATCTTTATTAATATCTTTTTCATTACGGGCAGCAACAACACCCTTAATAGCAACACAGTATTCGCTTTTTAATGTACCGGCAATCTGCTTAACACTTTCGTCTGCCTTATCGCCGACAACAACCTGTGTAATTCCGTAGCGGTCACGGAGCAATATAAATGTAAGTCCGCCTAAACCGCGTGTACGGTGAACCCATCCGTTTAATATAACTGTCTTACCTACATCAGCACCTCTAAGGTCGCCACATGTACAAGTTCTCTTTGAGTTTTCCATAATTAAGTTATTTTAGTGTAATTGCAATAGTTAGACAATAATGTGTCTGTCAGTTATAGAGAGGATACTAAAAAAAAGAATGTACCACCAGTAAAACTCTTTTCACTGATAAGTGATACATTCTTTAATTGATTAATTAAGATAATTACCTGACAAGGCTTTCAAAACCATCTGTTAAAGACCAGGCAATTTTTTTAAGTTTATCTAAGTCGCCAGCCCTTTCACCTTCAATATTTAAAGGAATCACAGGATCATGAAGACTCATGCGTATCAAAATCCATCCTTTAACATCCTCACCCTTAAAACTTATGCGTATACCTTCATAACTGAAAGGCAGTGTATAGCCATTTTCCTCAGCCCTTTTTTTAACAGTATCAAGGACAGACTGTCCATAGCTTTTAAAGTCCTCACAGTTAATCTTAAAACGATACTCACCTTCTTCAACCAGTGGAGGAAGCTCACTTATAAGACTATCAAGGCTCTTACCCTGTGCCTTTTGCAGTGCAAGGGCAATAACAAGCTTTACTGCAAGGTACGCGCCGTCGTCAAGGTAGTAGTTATCCATCAAGGCTCCGTGACCACTTGTTTCCATCGCTAAAGGAGCACATATACCACTTGCATTAAGCTCCTTTTGCTTGTTAATTACATTTTTATACCCTCTTTTAAAGCAAAGATGCTTAAGCTTAAGCACATCCTGCAAAAAGTATGTAAGCCTGTCTGATGTAACTGAATCAGTTATAATAGTAGAACCTGGATATACAGGAGCTAAAATTGATGCAATCATAGCAATTATGCTGTCCCTGTTTACTTCGGTTCCGTCACTTAAAACGGCACTCATGCGGTCAACATCTGTATCAAAAATAAGTCCTAAATCTGCCTTATTTTTTACTGTTGCATTACGAACCGACTCCATAGCCTGTTTGTTTTCAGGATTAGGTATGTGATTAGGAAACATACCGTCCGGCTCTAAAAACTGACTGCCGCTTATATCACAGCCAAGTTCCTGTAATATCTTGCAGGCAAAAAAGCCTGAAGAACCGTTTCCGCTGTCAACAACAATATGCAACCCCTTTAAAGGTTCGCTTCCGTTATTAATGTCCTTTATGATTTTGTCTTTAAGATAATCAGCATATAAAGAAATTAAATCAAATGTCTGAGCCTTGTAACTTTCACAATTTACCTGCATCTCACCTGCCATTGCTAAAATTTCTTTAATATCAGATGACTCAAGACCGCCATCCTTATCAAAAAACTTAAAACCATTACGGTTAAAAGGCAGGTGACTGGCAGTTACCATAACAGAACCATTATATTTTGTACTGTCAAAGACAATAGACATAAACATAGCAGGTGTTGATGCCATACCGCAGTCAATAACAGTACAGCCACAGCTGTGTATTCCGTCGATAATTGACTGGGCTAATGCAGGTCCTGATACACGACTGTCTCTTCCCACTCCAATAACAAGATCACTACAAGGTATTTGTGTTTTTTTACTAAGCCATTTTGCAAAGGCCTGTCCTATCATGCAGGCAATTGAAGGAGTTATATTTACATTTTCGCCCTCAATACCTTCACAGGCAATACCACGGATATCACTACCGTTTTGAAGATTGATAAACCCATTTTTCATATAAACTGTTTTAACTCACTTAATATAGTATACATACAGTTTATCAAGCTTAAAGTATATTGGCAAATAAAAAAGGGCTGCACTTCAAAAGTGCAGCCCTGCAAAACTCAAAGTGATTAACCGATGATTTTTTTTACAGCTTCAACAATTGAAGCATCTTTTGCATCGCGATAAAAGTATTCCTTAAAGTGACAACCAGCAGTTGCACCCTTAACAAAATCAGCATCAAGCTTACTGAGGATTGTTGGTAAATCAACGTATGTAAGCTTTTTTACTTCATCAAGAATCTTTTTATTACGCTGCTCTGGAACAACACGTTCCTTTGGATAGCCCTGACCATGACCAAAACCAAAAAGCTGCTCAAACATCTGCTTAAGCTTAAGCTCTGCACCCCAACCAAAGTCTTTTGCAAAAGGGATTGCAACACAGTTACCGTCATTAATATGAGCAAACATATAACCATCGCTTGGGTCAACAAGGTGTCCGCATAATACACCAGGGAAGCTGTTTGCAGCAAGCATAAAACCTTCCCCTGTACCACAACCGCCTACAACATAATCAGCTGCCCCGCTTTCAAGCAGAATTGAAGCAACAAGACCAATCTGTACATATGTAACACTAGCTGGATCTTCAGCATTGTACATACCATAGTTTACAACCTCATGGCCCATTGGTTCTACAACAGACTTAAGTGTGTTGTAAATCATCTCATTTTTAGCAGCCTGGCTGTTTTCGTTCAAAAGAGCAATTCTCATTTATAACCTCACAAAGTTTCTACTATAATAGTACTATAAATCAGGTGTGTTAAGATATGCTATCGTAATTTTTTCAAGCATAAGTGGTACACTTGCTACAGCACGTGCATCATCGTTGTTTGCAGTAGCCTTTATTACATCAATAAATGCAATGCGTCCCATTTTCATATTGTTTTGTATTGTAACAGGCTGTGTCGATGCGTTACGCATAAAGTTTAATGCATAGTTACAAAATCCATCATTAAATGGCCTTATCATATCCCGGCTTAAACTTTTTATAAAACGATCTGACAAAACCCTGTCAAAAGCTGATTGAACCTCTACTCCAAAATTACTGAGCTCCATAATGAGCTTTTGTCGGTTTTCTTTAAACTCCTCTTCGTATATACGAGTCGTTGTAAATCCAATCTTACAGAGACGAATTAAAGATAAAGCAAATACCTGATAACTAAATAATTCTGGCATAATTTAAATATAACATCTTTTTATAAGAATGATAGGAAAAACACTGTACTATTCTTGTCTAAAAACGATTTCGAAAAACTTTTACATAAAAACAAAATAGTTAATATTAAGACGAAATAAATAATTCGTTTCTGTATAGTAGAAAAAAGCAAAATGAAAAAAATAAACGGAATTTTTTAAAAAAAATAACTTTTTGTTTGACACTGCCATACAAGTGTACTACTATTAACCTATAGGAGAAACTTATGAAAAAAGTTTGTATGTTATCTATCGCTTTAACACTTTCGTGTGGATTATTGCTTAACTCTTGCTCTAAAAAAGACGGAGCAGCACAGTCAAAAATACCTGTAACATTCGCAGGTACAGAAGCAGCAACAACTGGACAGAGCCGCATGATGCAGGCTGTAGCAGACAAATTAAATGCTACAGGACGTTTCAGCGCAACAGTACAGGTTGCAGGTGCATTATCAGGAGACACAGATGCTCTTGTTACACAGGCTAAACTCGGTGTAAGCCTTGTAGTACCAAGTGACCCAGGTCGTCTTGCAAGTCAGTTCAAGATTCCTGATTTAAACATCCTTATGGCTCCTTATATTCTTACAGATCCAGCAGCGCTCGAAAAGCTTCCTGACACACCTTTATTTAAGGAATGGCAGGCTGAACTCGAAAAACAGGGTATCGTATATATCACAAATATGTACAACGGTTTCCGCAGCTTCTACACAACAACACCTGTAAAGAACGTATCAGATCTTTCTGGTCTTCGTATCAGAGGTTTCGGTAACGCAATCGGAAACAACCTTGCAAAATATCTTGGATTTGCTAACATTGGTATTTCATGGGGTGAAGTTTTCCCAGGAATCCAGTCAAAAACACTTGATGGATGTGAAGTTCAGGTAGCAACAGCTGATGGTGCACGTCTTTACGAAGTTGTAAAGAACCTCGCTATGACAAAACACTATATGCTCCAGTCAGCATTCGTTTGTTCAGCTTCATTCTATAACAGCATGAACGAAGAAGACCGTGCATTGTTCACAAAAACAATGCGTGATGCAGCTGTAGAATTCGGCGAAATCATCCAGTCTGAAGAAGGTGCTTACTATGACAACATGAGAAACAACGGTGTAACAATTTCTGATGTTGACATCAATGAGTTCCAGGCTGCAATCGAGCCACTTTACACAAACAACGATTTGGGATTCTCAGCTGGTCTCAAAGACAGACTTTTCAAAGAACTTGCTGAATAAGTTCTAATTTTAACAGTCATTATTTAACCTCCGACCTGCAGTAAATAATAAACCATTTAATGCAGGTCATTTTTTTAAAAATCACATAAAAACTGGAGTAAAAAAATGAAAAAGTTTTATGCTTCACTTTGCAAAGCAGAAACAGCAATCTGCGGAGTAGGATTTGTTCTACTTGTAGTACTTGTATTTGCTTCTGCTATTTTGAGATTTCTCAGAGTTTCAATGTCATGGAATCTCGACCTGGCAATGCTTCTTCTTGCATGGACAGCATTTCTCGGTGCAGACATTGCATGGCGCAAAGGACAACTCATCGGTATCGATATTGTTACGCGATACTTTCCACGAAAATTACAGCAGATTGTGCTTATCTTCGTATATGCAGTAATTCTTGCAACAACAGTCATAATCTGTCTTTATGGCGCACGACTGGTATGGGTTGAAAGACTTAGAACATATCAGTCTATGCCGATTCCATATTCACTTGTAAGTTTGAGTCTTGTTGTTTCAACATTCTCTATGTCTATTTCTACAGTAGTTAAAATCAAGGACTGTATCGTTTATTTTAACAAACCTGAAGAAGCAAAAAAAATTGAGGAGGTAGATGCATGACACTTTTGTTGATATGTTTCGTAGTCTTCCTTGCATTAGGTATGCCGATTGCTTATGTAATCGGAATCGCAGGCTTTGCATATTTTCTTAGTCAGCCGATTTTACCTTTTGAAGCTGCAGTTCAGATGATTATCCTTCAAAGTCAGTCGATTTCATTTCTTGCAGTTCCATTCTTTATTTTTGCCGGAAACCTTATGAACGTTTCTGGAATTACTGACCAGCTTTTGAGTCTTGCACGTCTTTTGACACGAAGAATGTACGGTGGTACAGCTCAGATTTCTGTTGTAATGTCCACACTCATGGGTGGTGTTTCAGGTTCTGCCACAGCTGATGCAGCTATGGAAACACGAATTCTTGCACCGGAAATGATGAAGCGAGGATACACAAAAGGTTATATCTGTTCGGTAAACTGTCTGACAGCCCTTATTACAGCAACAATTCCACCAAGCTTAGGCTTGATCATTTTTGGATTTGTCGGTGAAGTTTCTATCGGACGACTTTTTGCAGCAGGTATCATTCCTGGAATTCTTATGATGCTGTTCCTTATGGGTACAACATCAATCACAAGCCGAATCCGAAAATTCGATCCACCAAGTGCAGATGCACCAAAACTCACAATAAAGGAAGTAATCAACAACCTCAAAGTTTCTATCTGGGCTTTGTTCTTCCCGATTATTCTTATCGTGGGAATCCGATTTGGTTTGTTCACACCTTCTGAATCAGGAGCATTCGCTGTAGTTTATGCACTTGTTGTAGGAAAATTCATCTACAAAAAACTCACATGGCAGAACTTCAAGGAAGCATTGATTACAACATTGAAAGATAACGGTGCAATCATGCTCATTATCGCAATGTCAGGACCTTTCAGCTATGCAGTTACATGGGAAAAACTTCCTGCAGCTTTGAGTACATTCATCTTTGGAATTACAGAAAATCCACAGATTCTTACACTTCTTATGCTGGGATTCCTTTTTGTAACAGGAATGTTCGTTGACAGTAACGTAAACTTCCTTCTTCTTACACCTATCTTCCTGCCAATGGTAACAAAAGTAGGAATGGATCCAGTTCACTTTGGTGTTCTTATGGCAACAATCTGTACATTGGGTGTTATGACTCCGCCAATCGGTTCTGCTCTATACACCGTATGTGGAATCATCAAATGTCCACCTGAAGAATACACAAAAGAAAGTTTGCCGTTCCTTGGAGCAATCCTTGTTGAGCTTGCAATTCTTGTATTCTGCCCGAAACTTGTTCTTTTCATTCCAAACTTGATTTTTGGAGTGGCAGGATAACAATTTTTTATAATGCAATTTTTTGAAAATGCTAATTAACAACATTTCAAAAAATTGCATAAATCTATAAAATCACATTGAAATTTCAAGGAAAAATATATGGAACCACCAAGAAGAAAACTAAGCACTCAAGATTCAGTTTACAATGCGTTAAAAAAAAGCATCTTGACTTTGAATCTTCTTCCAGGCACATCTATAAGTGAAAATGAAATTTCAAAAAAATACGATGTAAGTCGAACTCCTGTAAGGGAAGCATTTATTCAACTATCAAAAGAATCATTACTGCAGATAATCCCGCAAAAAGAAACAAAAGTTTCATTGATTGATTTAAACCGAGTAGAACAGGAATATTTTCTTAGAAAACAACTTGAAACTCCCGTATTAGATTTATTCATAAAAAAAGCAGATAAATTTACATTCCTGAAAATGGAACAGTACATCGAAATGCAGCAGAAACTTCTGGACAGCAAAGATTTCATACAGTTCATGAATTACGATGATTTGTTTCATAAAACAATTTTTGAAGCAGCCGGACAGAATTTAAGCTGGGAAATTCTTGAAACATTCAGCGGTCATTACCACAGAATCCGACTTCTGAGCACATGGCAGAAAGGAATTGCATCAAACATCGTAGAACAGCACACAACCCTTCTCAATGAACTGAAAAATAACAGAGTTCAGGAATCACAGAACATTTTAAAGCAGCATCTCATAAAACTTGATAAAGAAAAACAGACTCTTTTAGCCCAATTCCCTCAATACTTTGAAACGTCGTCAGAAAAAAATAACTTTGAAGTAGATTTCGGCGGGCACAATTTTTCGCAAAATTAAATTTTCTTTAATTTTGCGAAATAAAATAACTACACTCTACAAAGCAGAGCGACAAACGCGGAAGCCCAAATAGGAGTACTTGAGACTAGGGCAGTTGACAATGCAAGTCCAAGACTCTTTTTGAAAAGTTTCATTTTCTTCTCCTATATTTTCACAACACAAATCTGCGAAGCTTTTTAGATTTATGTTGCGAGATTTTATTTATTTTCTAATTCTTTGACGATTGATTCGACTTCTTTTATTTCACATCGTTCTTCACACAAACGCCTCAAACACGGTTCTTTCTCCAATCTTTTTTTCGAAAACGCCTTGTTGTTTGTTTTGATTGAAATTGAAAGTGAGCATATAGCCTGTTTGTAAGTGATAATAGTCGAGATAGTCGATGATTTGTTGTTCGCCGTCTTTGTTGTATTTGTCGCCACGCCAGATTTTCAGTTCGATGATGTACTGATGACCAAGATAATCAACGATAACATCAGTTCGTCTTTCGTTTCGAGTTCTCGCTTCGATGTAATAATTTCCAGTTCCATTGATGATTGGCTTCAGGAAGAAAAGAAAGAATTTGCGTCCTTCGTTTTCAACAAATTTTTCGTCATTGTCGCCGTACAAATCTGTAAAATGAACGATGAAACGCTCCAAAATCAACGGCATATCCAGTTCACCATTGTCTTTTACAAATATTTCTCGATCTTTTGAGCCTTCACGATAAATTTGAAGATTTAAACTTGCTTCAAAAGCAAAATAATTGTAGAAACGAGTTTCAAAAATTCTGTTAAAAACGGCAACAGCACCTTTTTCATTTTTGATAAAGTTGAACATCACCGCAATTTCGATTTGACGATTATCGACACCGAAAGGAATATGCTCGCCATTAAAAAGCAAACGTTCCAAAAGTTTTGTCATTTCTGGAAAGTCCAGCATTTTCTTTTTCATATCATCGAAAAGCGTATTCTGTTCTTGTAAAATTATTTTTATCGCTTCCAAAAAACCATTTTCGCTCCAAGCAGATTTTTTATCAAAACCTTCGATTTTTGGAATTTTTTCATCGAGAATCTGACACAATCTTGAAACTAAAAACGGATAACCTGATGTGTATTCAAAAATCAAATCTGCAATTTTTTTGGTATCCATTCCAATTCCGTTATCGGAATCATATTCTTCAAGCATTTGTGCAATTCCGTCAGATTGTAAATCCATATTCACTTCAAATTCAGCAGCAATATTCCAAGGAGAATTGTACTGATGAGCCGATTCTGGCCGGATTTTCAACTTGAGATTTTTTATGTCGTAAACACCAGCGAGAATTACGGAATGAAAAGTCAAATCTTCATCTCGATTCAAATATTTGTCACGCAAAAGCCCCAAGAATTTCAAAAACGCATCGTGATTGCTTGCCTGGTCAACTTCATCAATTAAAACGACGATTGGTTTTTCGTTCAATTCACAGAATTTTGAAATTTGCCGAGAAATAGTTTTTTCATCAACATTTTTATTCAGAAAAGAAAAAAACGATTTTCCTGTAATTTTTTCTAAGTATTTTTTTGCTTTTGAAGAAATTCCAGAAGATTCACAAGATTTTAAAATGAGATTAAAAAAAGTTATTCCAAGATTTTCCAGCGAGTTAAAAGCTTCATCAAGTCCTTCAAAGGAAATGGAGAAAACTGTAAAAGCGTCTTCAAGATTCTTTTTCAGTAGAGAAAAAATCGTTGTTTTTCCGTATTGACGACCACGATTTATGCAGAAATATTTTTCATCTTCAACCATTTTTCTGATTTCACGAATTCGCTCGTCAATGTTTACCATATAATTTTTGGAAGGAATACATTTTCCTGTAACTGTAAAAACTTTGCTCATAGTTTTATTTTAGTCGAAAAAATTGAAATCTTCTATTATTGGAAAAAATTTTAGATAGTCAAAATATCCGCTTAAGTTTCATCAACAATTCTGCAGATTTTTATTTTTAGTTCATCGGCAATTTGTAAATTTGATTTTGATGATTCTCTCAAGAACTTCAAAATGCAAAAAAAATCCCCGCAAGATTGCGGGGGTATGTGAGTTTTATCCCAAAGGGATTTTATCGCTGAATACGTCCAGAACCGTCTCCACCAGCGAGTTTGTTAACTTCGTCTTCAGATACGCAGTTGTAGTCACCGATGATTGAGTGTTTGAGACAAGAAGCAGCTACAGCCCAGTTGATAGAAGACTGTGTGTCCATTCCTTTGAGCTGTGAGTGGATAAGACCACCACCGAATGAGTCACCACCACCAACGCGGTCAACGATGTTCATATCATACTGTTTTGAGAATGCGAAATCATTGTCATCACAGTACAAGAGAGCCTGCCAGAGGTTGCGGTTAGCATTGATAGATGTTCTCAATGTGATTGCAACTTTCTTGAAGCCGAATTTTTCTTTGAGCTGGCGAGCAACTGATTTGTATCCTTCTGTGTTCAATTCACCTTTTACAGTGTCTGTACCTTCAGATTTGATACCGAATACATCGTTTGCATCGTCTTCGTTTGAAATACAAACGTCAACATATTTACAAACTTCTGTCATAGCTGCACGAGCTTCATCTTTTGTCCAGAGCTTTCCGCGGTAGTTAAGGTCACAAGAAGTTGTGATTCCCATTTCGCGAGCTGTTTTACAAGCTTCGATTGTAGCTTTAACCATGTTTGGTCCGAGAGCTGGAGTAATACCAGTTACGTGGAACCATGAAGCACCCTTGAGGATTTCTTTCCAGTTGAATTCTGATGGATCAGCAAGCTGGATAGATGAACCAGCACGGTCATAAACACATTTTGAACCACGCTGTGAAGCACCTTTTTCGTTGTAGTAGATACCAACACGTGGACCACCGCGAACGATGTATTCTGTGTGAACTCCGTATTTTCTCAAAGAGTTTACAGCAGCCTGTCCGATTTCGTGTGTTGGAAGTTTTGTAACGAAGTATGATTCATCTCCGTAGTTTGCCAAAGAAACTGATACGTTAGCTTCTCCACCACCGAATGTTGTTGTCATTGAGTCAACCTGAACAAAGCGATAGTAGTCAGCAGGCTGGATGCGAAGCATCAATTCACCAAAAGTTACAACTTTTGCCATTTTAAAGTCTCCTATATCGGTGGTTTTTCCACCAAAATTTACAAAAATGTTACTATAATTGTATCAAATTATTGCACACTTATCAACGAAACAAAATCTTCTCCCCAATATTCACAGAGCATTTTTTTTGCTTCATCTTTCAATTCTGGAGCAACAGATTTTTCCAGCTGTTCAATGTTGTTGGAAAGATACGCTGCACAGAGAATATGCAAAGCTTTCATGCAATCCTGCGATAATTTAAAATCTGGAGAAGGATTTTCATCAAGTTCAAGAAAAATCGAAGAAAAAACAGAAGAAGCAGAGCAGACTTTTTCCCAACGGGAAATATCATTAATCAAAGTATGCGAAGAAATCCCGCTTTTAACTGAATAATTATAAACAGAATCTTTTATTCCACAGTATCTGGCACCGCATTTTGCAGCTTCAAAACATATCCAGAAGTATTGAAGAACATCTTCTGCCATTGTGCAGAACACAAGCGGAATATGGGACAAAGCTTCGAGATACAGCTCCCGCTGAATCAGTTTAGCCCAAAGAATACCTGTATGATTTTTTTTCAAAAGATAACCGTCAAGAATTTCTGTTCCGCACAAAATGCCGTCATAAACATTAGATGCCTTATATCTTGCTTTGGTTAAAGCATCGTCATCAGTAAAATCCACAACATTTGCAGTACCGTGAACAATGCTGGCACCAGTTTTTACAGCATTTTCATAAAGAATTTTCAGAGCATCTCCGGCAAGAGTATCGTCGCTGTCAAGAATTGTAATATATTCGCCTTTAGCTTCGTAAATCGCAGTCCGACGGGCTTCCAAAAGCCCTTTGTTTGAATTGTGGGAAATAAGTTTTACAGGAAATTTTACAGATTTCTTAAAATTCTTAACAATTTTCTGAACGGAATCAAAACTTAAAGCAGAACTTCCGTCATCAACAATGATAACTTCAATTTCTTTAAAGCTTTGATCCGCCACAGAATTAAGACATTCAACCAGTGTCGATTCCGTTTCAAAAACAGGAATGCAGACACTGATTAAAATTTTTTTTGCAAAAAACATCCTAGAATCCCGAATCGTTTATTACATGATCAAAATGAACTTCATCTTCAAAATCTTTTACAAGGGAAAGACTGTTCTGAATATAGTTCAATTGGAATATTTTATTCGACCTAGTATAGTTGCCAGCATAAACACCACCATCTTCGATGATGTAGATTTCATCTTCTTTTTTATTGATGAATTTTATCGGATAATACAAAACCGGTTTTGAAATACCTTCTGTTGCAATAACCCAAGTTTCTGAATCCTCGTCACTAAAGTCGGCGTCAATATATGAATATGAATCAGCAGTCCACTCGCCTGATCCCACATCCAGATAAGTTACAACTCCGCGCGAATAGTACCTTGAGCTATCGAAATAATATCTTCCTAAGAGAACATAGATTTTTCCGTTTTTATATGACATGTCGTTTACAGAATAGCCGTCATTAACAAAATAAGATTCGTCATCTTTTTCAAAATAATATTTGCCAGTAGCATCAATTTTTTTAGAGAACTTATAAATATCATGTCGCTCGTCTTCATTAATCGCAAAGTAAAAATCTGTTCCATCGCCACAAACAGCAGTTAAAGATTTATCTTCTGAAAGTTCAAGGTCTGTTCGCTCAGATGTAGCCAAATCTACAACAGAATAACGTGAACCAGAAAACAAGAAGATACAATTATTTGCATAAGCAATGTTTGAATAATCTCCAGTAAAACCTGTAAAAATCTTTTCAGGTTCTACACGGTCATCAGAATTACGGAATGCTTTATATACATCGCCACCAACAGTCAGCATGTAATACGTATTTGTGTCGTCAACGCAAAAATCAATTACATCGGATAACGCACCACAATCGCTAGTCGCATCAACTGAAGCATAGAACGAAATATTTTTTGTACTCACAGTAGGATGAGATTTACTCCATCTCGGGAATAAATCTTCATAAATCAAAGTTGCAGTAATTACCGTAATATTTACAGTAACGGAAGAAGTTTTTACAACTTTTCCATTAACTGTTGCTTCACACTCGAGAATAAACTCAGGATTTTTTAAAAGTTTTTCACCAGAAAGAGTAAAACCTGCTTCAGATATGGAATTATCACCGATTGTCCATTTGTATGAAACATCCCGTATTTCATTATTATCCAAATCACACAGCACAGAATAAAAATCAACAGTATCAGATTCATTCATTTCAAAACTTATGACAGGAATATCACCGCCTGCAATTGCATCATGACTGCTACACTTGGCATATATACTCAATGTATATTCCTGTTTTGTATTTTCAACATCGGGTTCTTTATCTCCTTCAGTTCCCGAATTTTCAGTTTTCGTAAACGGAGTAATTTTAAGTCCAACTGTTTTTGAACTCTGGCCATCATAATCAAAAACATCGGAATTTCCTGCAGCAATACGAGAAATTTCCTGTTCATCCTCATTTGCATAAGAAGATTTATACGCCTCAATCAAAATCCAATAATAACCTTTTGGAACATTTTCAAAACTTATTGTTTCGCCCGGTAATCCAGTTTTTTTGAGATTGAATTCACCAAACTCGTAATCTACAGGAACAAATTCATCTTGACCACCGCTGCCAGATTCCTGAACCAACTGTTCAAATTTCATGATTTCACCAGAACCAGATTCCTTCGGTGGATTTCCTGGCAAAAGAGAATACAAAGTCAATTCGTAATGATGAACATCTCCACTGCTGTAAAACGCAGATCGTACAGATTTCTCTGGCAGACGAACCGAAATAGAATTTTTTTCGTCATCTGAACCAATCAGTGAACACGAAGAAAATGCAAACAGCATTGCAAAAAGAAACAAAAAGATTTTTTTCATATTGTCCTCCCGATTTGCACAAGAAACATTTCGATAATAAGTGAAATCTCAAAATATTCTATCATTAGCCTTTATTTTCATAAAGATTTAATATTTCTTTAAGAATAAAATTTCTCCTAAGATAGTAAAAAAATTTGATTTCCTTTATAATTCTTCCATCAAAAAAGGTTAATTTGGAGAAAAAAATGGAAAAATTACGAATTTTACTTGCTAAAGGAAGAATTTACGAATCGGTTTACTCACTTTTGAACGATGTAGGAATTTCAATTCATCTTCCAGACAGAACATATTTTCCAACAACAAATCAGGATGACCTTGCTTTTCAAGTAGTTAAACCTCAGATTACAAGTGCCTTGCTTGCCAGCAACAAAGCTGACATCGGTTTTTCTGGAAAAGATTGGGTTTATGAAAACGGCGTTGAAGATAAAGTTGAAGAAATAATGGACTTGGGATTTGATCCAGTACGCATCGTAGCTGCAATTCCAAATACAGTTGATTTTGACGCATTGCTCAAAAATCCTGTAACAATCGCAACTGAATATCAGAATTTGAGCCGCAAATGGATTTCAGAAAAAAAAGTTGACGGAACAATTTTCCGCACTTGGGGAACAAGTGAAGGATTTGTTCAGGATAATGAAGATTCATTGGCACAGATTTTGATTGACAACACATCTACAGGTTCAAGTCTTCGTGCAAACAATCTCAAAATCGTCGATACTTTGATGACTTCTTCTACAAGACTTTATGCATCAAAAGAAGCACTTAAAGATCCTGCAAAGAAACAGAAAATCATGGAACTCAAAATGCTTTTTGAATCAGTTTTGAATGCAAGAAGCAGAGTTATGCTGGAAATGAACGTAGGAAAAGATAAAATCGATGAACTTATCAAAGGAATTCCATCAATGAAAAGTCCAACAGTTTCACCACTTTATGGCGACGACGGTTTTGCAGTAAAAATTGCAGTAAAAAAGAGCGAAGTTCCAACACTTCTTCCAAAATTGCAATCACTTGGCGCAACAGATATTCTTGAATACGCATTGAGAAAAGTAATGTTGTAAGAAGATTTTGCTGTTTCTTTAAGATGACAGAAAACGATAAAAGCTTTGGGCAACCAGAGTTTTTTTTGCATTTTTTTGACTTAAAAAACAAACTTATCACTTATTTTGAAAACGGCACAATGCTTTTTGTTGTGCCGTTTTTTTTGTGTAAAACACATTTTCATTGACAATTTTTTCAGAAGTCTTTTTTATTTGCGTTATAATATGGATAAAATCGGAGTGAAACATTTTAGAAAAAAGGAAATGCAAAATGAAGCAAACTAACAAACTGATTAAAAGAATCGCATTGATTCTTTCTGTAATATGCGTGATTTTTTCTGGTTGTGCCACAAAAATTTCAACATCAATGGACAGACCGGCAGAATTGGATTTAGGAACAGCAAAAAGAATATCCGTACTGCCTTTTTTAGTTGATGAAAACGCATACCGTTCAGATATAAGCCACAGACGGCTCACTCTGAAAAATATTCTTCTTGATCTTGCGCGAGATGACAATGCAAAAGCAAAAAAAGATCAGAATTACGTTGCTGACTTTTTTAAAACAGAATTGACTTCAAAACTGCGAAATTCAAATTACTACGAATTTGTTGATTCTCCAAAAGTTGTAGAAGCATTGCAGAATAACAGGGAACTTCCTGTTGACGTTTACGTTACAGGTGAAATCGAGCGATATAGAGTCGAAATTAACAGTGAACGCAATTCAAGAACAGAAACAGATGCATCAGGCAAATCAAAAACAGTATATTACGATGAATATCAGAAAGAAGTCTCAATTTTAATCCGCTATGATATTTATTCAGCTCAGACAGACACAATCCTTTATTCTGAATCAACAGAAATCAGCCGAACTTCAGGCAGAGAGCAAGCAAAACGAAATCTTCCGAAAGATCTTGATGTTGTAAGATACGCACTTCAGGGACTTGCTGTAACAATTCAGCATAAACTTGAACCGTACAAAGTTTATATGGAAATGGAACTTCTGAAAGACAAAGCAAAAGATATGAAAGAAGCAGAAAAGTTTGCAAAAAATAATCTTCTTGATATTGCTTTGGAACGATATCTGGAAATCTACAAGTTCAGCAAAAAATATACAGCAGGTTACAACGCAGCATTGATTTTGTTTGCAAAACACCAGCTCACAGATGCAAAGGAACTGGCAGAACAAGTTTCTAAAACGACAAGCGATCCAGCCGTTTATAAACTGTTGAATAAAATAAATAACGAAATAGATTATTCAAAAAAACTTAAAGAACAAATGCAAATCCGCGAAGAGCTAAGCGACGCAAAATAACTTAAACATGGTGATTTCTGGAAAATGCCTGAGCAAAATCCAGAAATCACTTTTTTTTACTTCCCAAAAACTTCTTTTGCAACGTTAACCGTAGCCATTGCATCTTTTCCAAAATAATCTGCGCCGATTTGCGTTGCGTAGTCTTCTGTGAGAACGGCACCGCCTGCAATGATTTTTACAGTTTTGCCGAGTTTTTCAGTTTCTTCACGAAGAAGTTTTATCGTTGTTTCCATATTGCCCACGGTCGTTGTCATTAACGCAGAAAGTCCAACGAGTTTTATGTCGTTTTCGATGACTGTTTTTACAACTGTTTCGTAGGGAACATTTTTTCCAAGGTCGATGACTGTGTAGCCGTAGTTTTCAAGCATTGCTTTGACGATGTTTTTTCCGATGTCGTGAATGTCGCCGAAAACTGTAGCGATGACGATTTTGCCTTTTTCTTCCTGTTTTACGCCCGAACTTTCCATAAACGCTTTAATTACGCCAAACGAAGCCGAAACTGTATCCGCAGAAAGCAAAAGTTGTGGCAAAAATTTCTTTCCGATTTCAAAATCTTTTCCAACTAAATCGAGTGCAGGAACGATGCAGCGGTCGATGATTTCCACTGGCTGTTTTCCAGAATCGAGAAGTTTTTTTGTGGCTTCTGGTGAAGAATCTTTAAAGCCTTTACAAATCATTTCGATTAAACTTTTTTCTTCATCAGATAAATCAGAAGGAAGAATTACAGAATTTGTGGTGGTTGAGCTTGTCGAAACCACAGCACTTTTATTTTTTGTGGTTTCGAGAGCCTCAACCACCATTTCTTTTGAAATTCCATAAACTGGAGCGGTTGTTCCGTTGTATTTTTCGATGTATTCAAGACAATTTTCGTCAAAACCTGCCAACGCTCTGTAGCCGTAATAAGTTTCCATCATTGGTTCAGAAAGCGGATTTATGATACAAGCGGAAAGTCCAGAATACAAAGCCATTGAGAAAAAGCGGGAATTTACAATGTCACGGCGCGGAAGTCCGAATGAAATATTTGAAACGCCAAGAATAAATTGCAAACCTTGTTCACCAAATTCTTCTTTTAGAATAGAAATCGCACGGCAAGTTTCCAATGCTTCTTTTTGTTGAGAAGAAACTGTCAAAGTCAAAGTGTCGATTACAATGTCACGAACTGGAATATCGTATTTTGCAGCTTCACGGATGATTTTTCTTGCAACTTCACAACGACCTTCCGCTGTTGGAGCAATTCCGTTTTCATCAATACAAAGTGCAACAACCGAACCGCCATAATGTTTTACGAGAGGGAAAACTTTGTCCATAACATCCTGGCGACCGTTTACAGAATTGATGAGTGCTTTTCCGTTGTAATAACGAAGCCCTTTTTCCAAAACTGGAGCTTCACTTGAATCGAGTTGAAGTGGCGTGTTGAATGCCGATTGAATCGTCTTAACGGCATCAACCATAGTCTGTGCTTCATCAATGCCTGGAAGACCAACATTCACATCAAGAATCTGCGCTCCAGCGTTAATCTGCGATTCTGCTTCTTCCAAAACAAAATTCATATCGTGTGCCTGAAGTGCCGCCTTAACCTTTTTCTTTCCCGTTGGATTAATGCGTTCACCAACAATCTGAGGCCCAGCCGAACCGCCAATCTGAACAGAAGAATTGTACGAACAAATGAATGTAGCATTCTTCAAATTGAAAGTTGAAAATGGAGAATTGAAAGGTTTGATATTTTTCAAATCAGTGATTGAGTTTGCGGTTCCTGAGCTTTGTCGAAGGGGCGAAATCTCGGTTTCATTTTCCGAATTATCAATTATCAATTCTGCATTCCTAATTCCTGATTCCTCATTCCTAATTGCTTCTTTCATCGCTTTGATGTGGTCTGGGGTTGTTCCGCAGCAGCCGCCGAGTAATGCAACGCCTTCTTTTCTGTTTTTGAGTTGAGATTGTGCAAATTCTTCTGGTTTAACTAAAAAGACTGCTTTTCCGTTTTGAACGACTGGGATTCCTGCGTTTGGCTGAACGAGAACTGGAATATGTGCATATTTACAGAATTGACGAGAAAGTTCTTCACCGTCTTTTAAACTTCCGCCGCAGTTAAAACCGATTACATCAACTCGCAATGCTTCAAGATAAGTTACACAAGTTAAAACATCTGCACCAGTAAGAGTTCGTAAGTTGTCCTGAAAAGTCGTAGTTGCAACGATTGGAAGATTTGTGTTTTCTTTGATTGCGAGAATTGCTGCTTTCATTTCGTGCAAGTCGCTCATCGTTTCGATTATTGCAAGTTCTGCACCGTTTTTTTCTGCCGTAACTGCTGTAATTTTGTACGCTTCGTATGCTTCATCAAAAGTCAGTTCGCCCATCGGTTCAAGAAGTTTTCCGATTTGTCCAGAATCCCACGAAATATAATGAGGTTCTGTATTTCCTTCTTTTTCTGCTTCCGAAACACATTCTTTCAAAATATCAAATTCCGCTTTCAAATATTCTTCAAGCGTGTATTTTGTAGTTTCGAGTTTGAGCGGATTGATTCCAAAAGTGTTTCCAGTAAGAACATTCGCTCCAGCATTCAGATATTTTTTGTGAATGTCTTTTATGATTTCTGGATGAGTTATCGACAAATCTTCGGGAATATCGTATTCAGTTACGCCAGTCGCCTGAATCATCGTTCCCATTCCGCCGTCAAAAAAAATCGGCTCGTTTTTTTCTATCTTTGATTTTAAAAATTCTCTAAAAGTTTGTTTCATTGTTTTTTCCTAACTTTTCTAAAAATTCTTTTGGTGAAAGAACTTCTATTTTTGATTTCGTATAATCTTTACTGTTCCTTGTCACAATAAAATCTATGTTATTTCTAAATGCTGTTTCTGTCATAACAGCATCTTCGTAATCTTTCATTTCTGAAAAAAT
>JAZUGE010000038.1:0-45096 GCA_045641045.1 Treponema sp.
CACAACCTGCAGGTATAAATAACTTTAGTTTATTATTCTATCCACACAAAACCCCACAGACAAAAAAAAGAGTGACTAGACTAATCTAGTCACTCTGCAATTTTAATTTACAAAAACATTTAACCTAAAAATACCTGGCCGGCTTCATCAATACGAAGTATCGATTTACACTCTGAACATCTAAATCGACCAGCTTTAGTAGCCTTAAGGCGCTTTTGACAAACCGGACAGCCAAACACCTTTGGAAATATAGAATCAACTGCCGGTGCATCCTGCTTGAAAAAGCTTATTGCTTCAGTCATAGATTCTTTAATATTAAAGAACTGTGAAAAACCTAAGAGCTGAAATACTTCATAAACCTTAGGCTGGATTTCAAGCAATACAATATCCCCGCCCTTTGGTTTTACAATTTTCAAAAATGCTGTAAACGATCCAATACCAGTTGATGAAACATAATTAAGAGCTGCACAATTAAAAATAAGATTAACAAAACCTGCTTCTACAATCTTTGACACACGCTTTTGAAAAAAAGATGAATTATATGTATCAATATATCCATTAAGATAAATGATTAATCCCTTATCGATATCAGGTATTTTTTCAAGATTAATCTTAAGGCTGTCGTCCTTTTCATCATCAAAGCCAGGAATAAAATCATTATTATTACTCATAAAACTCCTACCGTTTTTACCAGTTTAAGATAAAATCAAAAATAGTCTTAATTAAAGAATACTTCCAAATTACTAATATGTCAAATTTGATAAAGGACTCCATCCTTTATCAACTCTAAGCAATACCCCATTCAGCGATTTGTTTTCAAGCAAAAATCTTGCAGACTCTGCTATTTCCACCCCTGAAACAACGGTACCGTCTGGCATTTTTTTGCCCTGACTGCTTAAAAGAGCACTGGATACATACTCAGTCTCTGTAAAACCCGGCAATATACAATTACAGGTAATACCATATCGTCCGTACTTAAAGGCAACTGACTGAACTAAAGTCCCTATACCAGTTTTTGCACCTGCGTATGCAGCGTTTGTACTGTATTCACTACGACTGCATGTACCAGTACCACCAAAAAGCAATATGCGGCCCCAACTACTCTTCATCATATATTTTAATACATTTGATACAAAAAAGCCCGGAAGAGCATAGTCTAATAACGAAATATTACGCCATTCGCTCAAAGTCATATCACTTAAGTCCTTTTGCAAAAAAGGACCATAACATACACATAAAATATCAGCACTGGCGCAATGCTCTGCAAGCACAGATCCTTCAACTCTGGCAAAGCTTTCAGCATCAAAGGGGTATATAATTTTACAAGCGTCACAGTCATAGTCGTTTTTCAGCTCGTACAAAAGCCTGTCAAACTTTTCACTATCCTTTGAACCATGAATTACAACATTACATCCACATTGTGCAAGCATACGGCTTATATTACTTCCGATACCACCGGACCCACCAATTACAACAGCCTTTTTTCCTTTAAGTACACTCATTACAAATAATTGTAGCGTAAACCCTGAAAAAGAAGTAGAGTATGGACATGAATCTTAATAATATAATCATTGTACTTACTCATCCAGATGAAGAGCGTAACATAGGAGCAGCCTGCAGAGCTATGGCAAACAATGGTATTACCCAAATGCGCATAGTAGGAAAAAAACAGGACTATGACGAAGAAAGGGTAAAAATACTTGCCATACATGCTTATTCAATATGGGAAAATGCCCAGTTCTTTGACTCAATAACTGAAGCAACAAAAGACTGTGTAATGGCAGCAGGTACAACACGTCGCAGAGGTAAAAAACGAAAAGGTAAGCTTTTACTCCCTGAAGAATTTACAGAAATAGCAGCAAAAACAACAGGTTCTCACAACGAAGGTGGAAAAGTTGCAGTTGTATTTGGTAACGAAAGAACAGGTCTCACAGATGACGAAGTCGATGAGTGCAATATTGGTGTAACAATACCATCCAGCCCTGATTTTGCTTCATTAAACCTGTCACACGCAGTTCAGATCATGTGCTACCACCTGTACCGCAGCCAGGATAAAACATCACCAGGATATACTCCCCTCACACTAGACAGACTTGAGCACACAGTACAAAACATTGCAGATAATCTTCAGCAAATAGGTTTTTTTAAGATTGCCGGTCGTGATGACATGGAGAACTTTTGGCGAAGTATTTTATCAAGAGCTGCCTTAAGCGAAAGTGAAGCAATTTATATCGAAAAAACCTTTACAAAAGCAGCAGGTTTATCGAAAAAAAATCAATAAGAATATCGCATAAAAATCAGCCCCCTGTTCTCTTCAAGTGCAATACAGAGGGCTTTTTATGCTTTTTAATTAACTAAATAGACTGATTATCTTCTTTCTTAAATATCCTTCGCAAAAGCACATTAAGAACAAACATCAGATATGGAAAAAACAAAAACAGCTTAAGGGGATTGTGTAAAATCTCTGTCCATATCTCAAGGCCACGGTTAAAAGTTTCTTCACTAACCCTCTTTGTTCGCTCCGAAAAAATACCAATTGCATCGTGATAATACAAAAATATGCTGGATTGAAAGCTGTTGCGTCTGTTATAGGACCACATTGCTTTTTCCTTTATACCGTCGCTCACCAAAACCAATGAAGGTGAAGACTTGTAAATTGCCTGAACAATATCCTTTTCCATATACTTAGGATAATGACCTATATATCTGCCCACCACCTGAAGATTAGGAAATGTCTCTTTTACATTATACTCAGCAATCTGTAATGATTTACGATGCCCGCCCAGCAAAAACAGTGATTTATAATGCTGGTCCAAAGTAGTCATTACACTAATTACAGCACTAAAAGGGTTGTATCTTACCGGAACTTTCTTTTTCAGCACTTTTGCAGCCCATAAAATACTTTTTGAAACAGGCAAAATCATATCTGCTTCATTTAAAAACTTACTGTACTCCTTGCGCTTGTTTCGGGCATGAAGTAAATCCCATAAAGACAAAAATACAATATGCTTTACACCTGGCTTTGAAAGTATTTCCATAACCTGTTTTTCAACATCAGCTTCACCACAAACATCTACAGGCACATCTAAAATACTTATTCGCTGAACTGCCATATTTTTTTCTCCGTAACTGCACTTTGTAAAGCGGCTATGCCATATAGTGCAGCTGTCTCACATCTTAAAATATTTGTCTCAAAATGAATAGGTACCACACCGTTTTCACAAAGAAGCTTTATTTCGTCAGGGCTAATGCCCCCCTCACAGCCACAAAAAAGAGCTGCACATTTTATCTCAGGTATTGAGCCCACAGCCTTGTGTAAAAGAACAGTACTATCATTTCGCTCATATAAAACACCTGCAAAGGACTGCCCTTTTTTATCACTTATAAAGTCGTTCCATAAAGAAATTGCATCTTGTAACGACATCACCTTAGTAACTTCAGTCGCTGTAGCAGAACCACTTTGCTGACGGGCTTCCTTAATTACACGGTCAAGTCTGTCACTTTTATAGTTTTTGTCTAAAGCATAACTTTGACAATACTCTCCTGCAACAGGCACAATATGACTTACGCCACACTCAGTTGCCTGCCTGACGATAAGATCAAATTTCTGACTTTTTGGCACAAACTGAAAAAGCCAGATATCACACCCTTCTTTTATGTCAGGCATATTTTCACCTTCGACATTAACAGCCTTATCAGCACATATTTGCAGAACTATTTTCTTTGACTCTTCATCAACAGTGCAGACAGTCATATTTTGCAGTGTACCGTCCGGAAGCCTTACCTGCACCATATCACCGCTGACTATACGCAATACCTGCCTCATATAACGGTAATCCTTACCAATTATTGTAAGCAAGCCATTTTTATCAAGTTGTTTCTGGGCTATATATTGTCTCATAACCTACTTTACAGACTTATCTGTCTTTGATTTTTCAAGATTCTGTTCAGCTTCAGTTTGAAGCTCCTTTAATGTCTTTGTATTTGAAACTAATTCATTAAAGTCCTCGCTGGCAAGAATAGACAAAGCCTCGTTTAACTGTATGTCAAAATCAAGGTCATAAAGCATTGAGCCCTTTGTCCGTGTCGCCCAGTTACGAACATATTTACGTAAACTGCGTAAATCTATCTTGTCATATTTTTTTGAAAGTTCTTCAGCATATGAAGCAATTTCACCTTCGCTCATATCTGTATGAACCTTTGTATATTCTTCAACCACCCGGCTTTTAATCAGTTCCATATACTGCTTTTCACCTTCTTCACCAAGCTCAGGAAACAAAACTTCTCTGTCTGGAGGAATACCAATCTTATCTATATTAGTATCACTAGGTGTGTAGTATCTTGCCATAGTAATCTTAAAACCATCTGTCTCTGAAAGCTGTCTCACCTGCTGAACAGATCCCTTACCATAAGTCCGCTGTCCTACAAGATATGCAAGGTGGTTGTCTTTTAAAGCCCCGGATAAAATTTCAGATGCCGATGCCGATCCCTTGTTAATAAGAACTATAATAGGTATACCCTTTGGGAAAGTTGTCTTTAAGCTACTTGCTGTAAAGACAGAGTTTTCAAACATAAGGCGGCTCTTTGTTGAAACAATAGGTCCCTTGTCAATAAACTTGTCTGCAACATCAGCAACACTTGTAATAAGTCCACCCGGATTATTACGAAGATCAATTATAAGACCTTTTATTTTTTCAGACTTAAACTGATCTATAGCCTGCTGAACTCTGTCAGGAGTCAAAGGAGTAAACTCAATAATATGTATATAACCTACATCCCCAATCTTACCAAACTTAACTGTAGGTACTTCAATTAAAGCTCTTACCAAAGTTACCGGGAACTCCATATTAGAGCCCCTTCTTATTACGACCTCTACACTCTCACCAACTTTGCCCCGGAGCTTGTCTAAAACTTCTTCCATTGAGATTGTTGATGTATCAGTTCCGTCCACAGATATAATAAGATCCCCGGCCAAAATACCTGCTTTAGCTCCTGGCGTATCATCAATAGGAGAAGCAACTTCAACATATGCAGGTTTATCTGAAGTTGACTCCACTGGTTTTGATATCGAAAGTCCAACCCCACCAAACTGACCTTCAGTAGTGTCACTAAGATTTCGGTATCCTGAGTTATCAAGGTAAACTGTATATGGATCATTTAATGACTCAAGCATACCTTTTAAGGCGCCTTTATATAAAATCTCAGGGTCAACTTCATCAACATAATTGCGCTGAAGATAATCAAAAAAGCCTGCCATCATCTCCATATACTGTCTTGATTTTGTATATGTATCTTTAGAAGATTTTGATGAAGACTCAGCAAAACACTGGGAAGCACAAATTGATAAAAAAACAAAAGCAACACATGATGCTGCATAACGACATATTCTTGTTTTAAAGGAAATCTCAATATTATACATAAAGACTATTTTACGACCCATAAATCAATTGGTCAATCTTGTATCACAACTTACATTACTGTGATATAATCTTTATTATGCAGATAATTCCAGTAGCCAGCGGTAAAGGTGGAGTAGGCAAAAGCCTTTTGTCAGCAAACCTTGCAATCGCTCTAGGGCTCGCAGGTAAAAAAGTTGTTTTATGCGATTTAGACCTGGGCGCCTCTAACCTTCATTTAGTAATAGGACATAGTTCACCAAAGCAAAGCATAGGAACTTTTTTAACAGGTGAAGCAAAGTTTAACGAAATAATTCAGGATTTAGACTATCCTAATGTTCGTTTTATTGCAGGAGACTCTGAACTTCCGGGGTTAAGCTCACTAAAAGTTGCCCAAAAAAACGCCCTCATAAAAGCTTTTCACACATTAGACTGCGATTATCTTATTCTTGATTTAGGAGCTGGAACTCATCTCACAATTCTTGATATGTTTCTCTTATCTCCTCAAGGCATAATAGTAACGGCTCCAACTGTTACTGCAACATTAAACGGCTATCTGTTCTTAAAAAATGCAGTATTCCGTCTTATGTCAGCAACATTTCCTAAAAACAGTGCAGCACAAAAGTATCTTGATAAACTAAAAAACGATACTTCATCATTACAGCGTCTTTATATACCAAAACTTATTGAAACATTAGAAACAATTGATAAAGAAAATGCTCAAAAGTTTAAGGAACGTCTTTCACGTTTTCATCCTCGCCTTGTAATGAACATGATTGATGAACCAAAAGATGCTGACAAAGCACAAAAGATACGACACTCATGCCAGCAGTACCTTGGTGTTGATGTCGAGTCCTTAGGCGTTATGTACAGGGATTCATTTCAGGACAAAGCCTTAGCTGCAAGGCTTCCGGTTATTTCATATAAACCAAACTCTGTTTTAAGCACATCAATTAAGCGCATAGCTGACAAAATCATTCAAAGCGAAGCTTTTGACTTTGATGATAATTCCTTTGAGCTTACAAATGAAGAAGCTAATGACGATTTTTCAATGAAAATGTCCTATGTCGAAGATCTTGTAGGTTCAGGAGCTTTAAACACAGGAGAGCTTGCAGAACTTATAAAAACTCAGGCTTTTGAAATTACACAGCTTCGTAATGAAAATAACCTGTTAAAATCAAAAATTGTAAAAGCCTGTCAGCAGGGCTTTAAAATATAAATATAAAATTTATGTAGTTTAAGGTGTTTAAAATGTATTTACCATTATATATAAACTATCCAACCTGGATTCATCCGGAAATTTTTCCTGGAGTACCTGTATTAGGACTCATACGCTGGTATGGACTAATGTACATATTTGCTTTTGGCACTGCATTTTACGTATTAAAAAAGCTTTTGAAAGAAGGTGCCCTTGATACCCCCACTTACAAGGCTACAGAAGATGACATATTCAGTTTTATTGCTACAGGTATAGTATTTTTACTTATTGGTGCCCGAATTTTCAGTACACTTGTTTACGATACATCAGGACTTTACTGGAAAAAACCATGGCTCATATTCTGGCCATATGACTCTTACGGTAACTTTACAGGACTTGCAGGCATGTCTTATCACGGAGGCTTTATAGGAGGCCTCTTTGGTATGATTTTCTGGTGTGTGACTCACAAAAAGCCTGTAATGCAGTGGATTGATGCAATGGTTACAGCCATACCTTTAGGATACACCTTTGGCAGACTTGGAAACTTTTTAAACGGAGAACTTTACGGGCGTATAACCACTGTAAAATGGGGTGTAGTATTCCCTGGTGCACAAAGATTTTCATCATCAATACAGTGGGTTCAAGATTTTGCAAGTCAATCAGGCATTGATATTAATACAGCCCTTGTTAATCTTCCACGACACCCCAGTCAGCTTTACGAAGCATTATTTGAAGGCCTTTTTCTTTGGCTTATTATCTGGATCTGCCATAAAAATAAGCCATTTCACGGTTTTTCAGGAGCTTTATATACAACAGGTTACGGCATCGTACGCTTTGTAATCGAGTATTTTAGAGAGCCTGATGCTGATATCGGCTACCGTATTGCCTTAGATACAGGTGCCCCTATATACATGAATACATCTCTATTTAATATTTCAACAGGGCAGGTACTGTGCTTTTTAATGATAATAGGTGGCATTACCTTAGGAGTAAGCTGCTACTTTATAAGTAACCACAAAAAAAGTCTTTAGCTTTTGCTGACACAATAAAGCCTTATACAAATCTGTATAAGGCTTTATTTTTTTTACAGCAAGTAAGGTTAAAAAAGTTTTTCCGGCGGAAAAATAAAAATTTGTCGGCGGAAAAACTTTATTTTCCCGCCGGAAATTTTTTATTAAAACGTAATATTGCAAATTATTCTAAAACGATAAACAAAAAAAAGATACAGATCTATGATAATAAATTACTTTGTCTTCATTGTGTAAATTCCGTCCCATTTTTCAGGAAGCCCGTTTTTTATCAAGTCCTCACATCTTTCAATAAATATGCGGCTTGTACCATCTTCGTCACAGATATGGTCTGACTCAACAAATAAATCATAGGCAAGCTTTATCTCATCAAGGCTTTTAGCCGTTTCTGGAGTATCGGCTCCTCTTAGATAAATATCCATAGCCTGATTAAATACTTCGGTTGATTTTATACGTTCTGAAGAAAGCTCGCTTTTTAAGCCTACAATACTGTAAATACCCACAGGCTTTTTAACGTTAATTACCCTCACATTATCAAGACGACGGGCCAAAAGTTTACCTTTGTGCTCACCACTGTCAGCACTTTTCCATGTATCCTCGCTCACCATAATCCAGGAGTTATATACCTTATTTGCACCTTCAAGGCGGCTTGCAAGGTTTACATGATTACCCATAATTGTATAGTTAAGCTTTTTATCGGTACCCATATTACCAACTACCATGTTGCCTGTATTAAGTCCAATACGACTGTGTAAATAAAATGGCTTACCAGTCTGAGGATTTACAGGCAGCCGGTATGCATTTTCATCGTTATACTTTTGCTCAGCCTGTCTCATGCGTATTGCAGCCACACAAGCATGAAACGCATTACTTTTGTCTGGCACCGGTGCACCAAAAAAGCTCACGATTTCGTCCCCAACATACTTATCAATAGTTCCGCAGTTATCCATAATGGCATCGCTTAAAACCCCCAGATAATCATTAAGAACATGAACAAGGCGTTCAGCCCCGCGGCTTGCCCCAAGCAAATCTACTTCTGCACTGGATTTTTGCTCATTAGCAGGTAATGCAGCATTTTGCTGTCTAACTTTAAGTAATTCTTCATTATTAATTACTTCAGTAAAAGCTGAAAAAGAAGCAACATCAGAGAACAAAGCTGTAATATACTCACTTTTACCGCCAAGCCTTGCAACATCCGGATTTTTTACAATTTCCTTAACAATCTCAGGAGCAACATATGCGCCAAAGGTATTTTGCAAAAACTTTTTATCCCCTGAAACAGTGATAAAATTAAAGATAACTTCTCCTGCAAAAATCATAAGGCAGGCAAAAATTATATCAACAACAGGTACATATATATTTGCACATACAAAAAATAATACTGCACACAAGAAAGGTAAAACTGCATATAAAACACCTGATGCATTTTTTATCCCAGGCCCTTTTTTATGTACAATAAGAATAATCAAAAATGTAAACAGAACAGCAAAAAGATATCCTGATGAAAGCCCCTTATACTCTTTTACCGGTGTAATAAAACTTTGCTGCAGTATCGTATTTGCAACGTTGGCATGCACCCCAAGATTTGCATAAGTTTTATCAAAAGGATTAACTCCAAAATCTGTACTGGCTGCGGCAGTAAAACCAATAAAGCATATTGAACCGTCATACACTTTTTTCATTTCATTAGTATAGTTCGCATAGGTAGCATAATCTTTTTCAATGACATCCCAGTAGTTTTTAAGCATAAAAGCGACCTGGTTAATGTCATTTGTGTTTTCACCATTGTCGTATGATGAAAGGGTTAAAAGAACATTTTCAAGATACTGACTGTCTATAAAAGAGCTGATGCCCCTAAAAAACTCCTGGTGACAAAGGGCATAATCATCAAAAGAAAGCTCTCCGTCAAGAACCTTTTCCTTACAGTCTTTTACGTATAAGTAAAGGTCATTAAGACTGACAGCATTTTTGTAATATGCCATGGCTTCCCCTTCACTGTCAGGGATATATACAGCACTTATCGACTGTATGCAGTTTGCAATGTTTTCTTCAATTTTATCAAGAATATATAAAAACTGCACAGACTCGTGCTGCCCCTTAAAGCTGTCTATATACTTACTGTGCAGCCAGTTTATAAGCATACATCCGTTACTGTCCAACGGAATTTTTATATCACATCTGTCATCATTACCAGGTATCAGTGCGTCATGTAAAATTACACTATGATCTTTTCGTTCAATAGACTTAACATCAAGTTCAGCGCACAAAGGACTTAAGGCAAGCTGTTTCAAATACTTGTCATCATATGCAGTTAAAAGTTCGATACGTCTGCGAGAGCCGTCAAAATCTACTATACTGTTTGTAAATCCCACTCCCCTGGCATTACGGACAATAACATCAAGAGCAGGAGTAAAACCTTTTTTTAGATGGTGGTATCCGCTTAAAAGCTCCTCATTAAAGCATTTTTCATTGCCCTTAAAGACAAGGTTATCATTGTCTATGACATAATCCTTTGAACTTAAAAAATTATCTTTTACAAAGTTTATTTCGTCTTCACTGCGCTTTATACCTACATCACGGACATTAACTGTCAGCCATGTATTTTCAAAAGCTCTGATACAATCAGCAAGATATTTATCGTTGTCAATTATAAGAGCTTCAGAAGACTGCTTCATTTTATCGATGGAAGGATTAATGTAGTCATCAAGCATCTGCTGTGATAAATGTTTTAGTTCTTTCTTTTTTACTGAACCTGAGTAAAAGGCATTTGTAAGCTCTTTTATTACATCATTTATGCTTTCTTTTTCCTTTTCAAAAACAGCATCTTTTTCATCATTGCTTTTTGAGTTAATTACTTTTGAAGAAGGTGACAAATACTCAATATCAAATACAGCCTTATGAGCACCAAGTTCCTTCATGCGTAAAAGAGCATCACCAAGAACATTGCGCGGCCACGGCCAGTCTCCAATACTACTAATGGAGCTGTCGTCAATTTCCACAAGAACAATGTTTTTGCTTTGTTCCGGTTCAGAAGCAAGTCCCAGTAGTGCATCATATGCTCTGAACTCAAGCTTTGTAAAAAAACCTAATAAGCTTAATGAAGTGACAGCACATACCACAAATACAGCAATTGCAATATCGCCCCAGGATTTAAAAACCTTTTTTATATTAAAACTGTTCATTAAGGTAAATTATAACATTATTTTCTATAAGGCGTGATAAAACAACTGTTATAATTATTTATAAAACTTGGATTTGGATTGAGGGTGCCATGAAAAAACTTTTTTTACTCAGCCTTATTTTTATTTCTGCCTTTTTTGTGTCTGCCCAGGATGCTGACGTAGTTACTGAAGTACTAAACACTAAAGAAGTGACTTACGGACAGGCAGCTTATTTCTGTGCAATAAACATGGACATCGCACAAAGTGACGACTCCTATGAAATTGTACTGAACAAGCTCAAAACCCAGGGTATTATTGAAGAGGACTACGACTGCACAAAGCCTGTTACCCTTGATGTTTTATCATATATTGTCAGTGTTGCCTGGAACATAAAAAGCAGTCTTTTGTATAGAGTTTTTCCATGCCCAAGATATGCATATACAATGCTTTGCGCCGAAGGTGTCATCAGTAAAAATACTGATCCGAAGCAGAGTATTGACGGCCACACCTTTTTTAACATAGTAACACAATGTATAGATATGTATGGTGAAAAGGAGTGAGCTTAATGAAAACAATTGTATTAACACTGACAGTTTTTCTTTTTTCATACAGTGCTTTTGCCATAAGCTATGGCGGCAGTGCTGAGATAAACTCTAAATTATACAAAAACACAGACAAGGAACTTGAAAAATACGGAGAAGGAACTTTATCAGCTCACTGTAAAATACCTTTTTCAAAAGACAATCTGGCATATCTGTCCATGGAGGGTTTTGTATCCGAAATACTTTCAGACTATGCTAATAACGGTTTTGAGAACTCTCAAAAACTTGACTTAACCCTTTTTAAGTTCTCCGACACAATCAGATTAAACAGAACAGATACAGTTGTTCTGTCGCTAGGCCGCTTTATGATAGCAGATATTACAGGCATCATATTAGGTCAGACTAACGACGGATTAATGGTGCAGTATCTTTCGCAAAGACTCAATGCCAGTGCTTACGGCGGATGGACAGGTCTTATAAATGCCCAGAGCGTTACTGTTATTGACTGCATGAAAAGTGATTTTACTTATGATACAGATTCACCATACGACTTTGCATCATCCTATGGTATTTTTGAAGGAAGCCTTTCACTGCCATATATTCTTTTTAACCAGACAATAAGTGCTGAAACTATAGCTCTCGTTGGCACTAATGGCTTTAACAGTGATAACTCAGGCTATTACCGTTTATACACTACAGCAGGCATTAACGGACCTTTAGGCAAAGTTCTGTTTTATACACTTGCAGGATCCTTATGCTTTGACAAAGACGCAGATCCTGGAGTCTTAGCAAAGTTTAAGGCTGACTGGTACCCTGCATATAAATCTGAAAACATATCATTGTGCTTTGTATATGCCTCTGGTAATGAAGGTCCATTTTCACCTTTTAAGGGCATTACATCAGCTTCAGCAACAGACTCATATTTTGAAAGTGAGTACTCAGCCATTATAAAAGCAGGTATCTCAGCTTCCATAAAGCCTGTGAAAAACCTGCTTTTTTATGCAGGTACCGACTGTATCTACAGTGCCCCAAAATCAAACTTTTCCTATAGTGGAGTACAGTTTAATACCCGGCTGCATTACCAGCCTTTCACTGATGTAAGTATAAAAGCAGGTTTTACCCAGTATACCGGCATTAACAAAGAAGATAATAAAACAAAGCTCAACTTAAGCTCTGTTATTTCGTTTTAAATAAATTGAAAATCTGCATCTCCTCAGGAGGTATTATGAAACAATTACTTTCAGTATTACTATTCACTTCAGTTTTTTATTTATATGCTCAGACAGCCACTGTAGTACAAGTTACAGGCAAGGCCGAAATACAAAACGGACAGGACTGGGTTTCTCTTAAAGCAGGTGACTCAGTAAAGAAAGGAGACGTTATATCTATAGGTTTTAAAAGCGAGCTTCTTTTAAAGGTTAATACATCAAATATTAAACTCGGGCCTTTAACCCGTTTAACCTTTGAACAGCTGCTTTCTACTGATAATAAAAACCAGACTGCAATTTTTATCGACTCAGGTAAAGTAAATGCACAGATTAACGCCACTCAAACTAAACGCGAAGACTTTAAGGTAAGTTCCCCTGTAGCTACAGCTTCAGTACGCGGGACTGAGTTTACCTTTAAAGCAGACGGAAACCTTTTTACAGCATCAGGGCTTGTAAGTAAAGGACCTGCAACTTCCTCATCCGCCCAGGTAAGTACAGACACTGAAGCAAGTGATTATATGCCTGAAAGCGGACAGTCAAATGCTTTTACAAGTACAACTGATGTATCCCAGTCATTTGGTATCCCTGTCTTTGCAGGACAGACAAGTACTTCAGATCCTGTTACAGGACTATCATCAAGTCCTCAGACTGCTGCTGCTTTTGCTGCAAAAAACATAGGCTCAGGCACAGAACGCTTATCATCACAGGAAGCTGTTGTTACAGTAGCTTCAGCACAAAGCGAACAGAGCGCAAATGAAGCAAAAACTTACACTGCACCCAAAAAAGGCAGCATAGCAGTAACTGTCACTTTTTAAAAACAAAAGGGCGAAACCAAGCTGCTTAACATAAGTATTTGATTTCGCCCCATCAGCTTTATATCTATATTGTCTACAAAAGTTTTACAAGCTCAGTAATGTTTTGCTCTGTAGTTGCCCAGCTTGTTGCAAAGCGAATTACAGTGTGTGTATCATCGTATTTTTCCCAAAAACCAAAGCCAACACTCTTTTTAAGCTCTGCCATCTTTGAGTTTTCAATGACAACAAACTGCTGGTTTGTAGGGCTGTCTATAAACATTTTGTAGCCTTTTTCAATAAGCTTTGCCTTTAAAAGCTCGGCCATATCAATAGCGTTTTTACTGATATTGAAATAAAGATTATCTGTAAAAAGAGTATCAAACTGAATGGCATTAAGACGCCCCTTTGCTAAAAGAGCACCATGCTTTTTTACAAGGTTTTCAAAATGAAGGGGCTGGTTGTGCTTTGTAAATACAACTGCTTCACCACAAAGAGCACCAACCTTTGTACCACCGATATAAAATACACTTGTGAGCTCTGCAATATCCTTTAATGTTACGTCTGTATTGCGGCTCATAAGGCCATATCCTAAACGGGCACCGTCAAGAAATAACGGAATTTCATACTTTTTACATACTGTTGATATATCAGATAATTCTTTTTTTGTATAAAGAGTACCGTACTCAGTAGGGTGTGAAATATAAACCATACCAGGAAAAATCATATGCTCACAGTTACCGTCTGCATAAAAATCACTGATAAACTGATTTAGTTCACCAGCATCAATCTTCCCCTGATGCTGAGGAATACTTAATACTTTATGTCCTGTATATTCAATGGCACCAGCTTCGTGACAGTTTACGTGACCAGTTGCAGCAGCAACTACACCTTCATAGCTTTTCAGCATTGTATCAATTACAATCTGATTGGTTTGTGTACCACCAGTTATAAAAGTAATCTGAGCATCCTTTACACCACAGGCTTCTGCAATTTTTGCCTTTGCACTGTCACTGAACTTATCATGGCCGTAACCTGATACTTGTTCCATATTTGTCTCAATCAGACGTTGAAGTATTGCCGGATGTGCACCTTCAGTATAATCACTTTCAAATGTAAGCATTTATTAACTCCTGTTTGATTTTTTGTTTTAGCAAGACTAAAGTAGTTAAAAGTTTTTTATACTATCTCATTTTTAAAGCATTAATGCTATACTAAACCTGAGGTAATAATGAAGTTTCCAAAACATTTAGAAAAAGGCGGCACAATCGGCATAGCAGCTCCTTCCTTTGGGGCAGCTACAGAACCATATAAAACACGTTTTGCAATAGCAGTAAAACAGTTTAAAGAGCTTGGGTACAATGTAAAAATCGGCGACTGCTGTACCAAAAGTGACGGTCTTGGCATAAGTACGTCACCTCATATTGCGGCAAAGGAACTTGAACAGTTTTATCTTGATGACTCTATAGATGTAATTATAAGCTGCGGTGGCGGAGAACTTATGTGTGAGGTTATGTCATACATTGATTTTGATAAAATCAAAAATGCAAAACCAAAGTGGTTTATGGGATACTCAGATAATACAAATTTTATTTTTCCCCTTGTTACAATGTGCGACACGGCTGCCATATATGGCCCATGTGTATCAACTTTTGCAAAACCATGGGAACAAAGCGAATCTGATGCCTGGAACCTTTTAACAGGTAAAAGTCACACAGTAAAAGGCTATGACAGGTTTCAAAATCCCCAGTCTGAAAGCGAAGATATACTGGCAAGGTATGTTTTAGACGAAGAAAAAATATTAAAAAGCTATGTTCCAAGTATAAGCTCTGTAATGCAGGCATCTGTAAATGCTGATATAAACTTTAGCGGAGTTTTAACAGGAGGGTGCCTTGACGTTTTAGCAATGCATTGCGGTACAAAGTTTGATAATGTAAAAGACTTTAACAAAAAGCACTCTTCTGTGATATGGGTTTTTGAAGCCTGTGACTTATCCCCTATGGATATAAGACGAAGTCTCTGGACATTACGTGAAGCCGGCTGGTTTACAAGTGCAAAAGGCTTTATTATCGGCCGCCCGCTTGCCGCATTTAGACAAAACATGATGGGAGTAGACCAGTACAATGCTGTAATTGATATCATCAAAGACTTAAATGTACCTGTGATTATGGATGCAGATATTGGTCACATAGATCCGGCTATGCCATTGATATTTGGGAGCCAGGCAAAAGTAAACGTAAAAGGAAACAGCATCACTATAGATATGGCTCATTAAGGGTCCAAAACAAAACAAGGCTTTACTCCACATAACAGAGCAAAGCCTTGTTTATAGGTTATTAAAACTATTTACCTGCTAAATCACAGATTATACGGACACACTCGTCAATGCCAAGCTTGCTCGTGCTTAAACAAATATCATATGCACTGGCATCCCCAAACTCTGTATCAGTAAAATATGAACAGAACTTACGGCGGCTCTTATCAACACTTGAAAGCTTTTGCAATATCTTACTTTCACTGTAGTCAGCCATCTTTTTTTTCATATTCTGCAGTCTCCAGTACTCATCAGCATGAATAAACACATGAAGTGCATTATCATACTCAGACAAAATACTGTTAGCATTGCGGCCTACAATAACACAGTTTCCTTTTTCACCAAACTCTCTGATAACCTTTTTTTGCGCTTCATAAAGCTGCTCATTTACAGGTTTGTTGTAAAAATCAAACAGAGCCTGGGTAAAACCGCTTAAAGCAGGAGCCTTTTCATCAAACTCAACAACTTTTTCAGTTGCCATATTTACAGAACGGGCTGCAGTAATAATAATATCTTTGTCAAAATACTCAAAGCCAAGCTTTTGCGCAACAGCACGGCCAATAGTACCACCACCGGCACCAAACTCACGGCTTATAGTTATAATCTTTTTCATAGTTACTCCCGGCAACAATTGCCAAACTCTAAACCCCTAAAGTAATTATAACTTATATTTTGTCAGTAGTGGCAATACTTACAAAACTTTATTTAAAAAGTTTATAGTGCGCTCATGCTTAGGATGCTTAAGCACCTCGTCCGGAGTTCCTTCTTCAATAACATAACCGCCATCCATAAAAATTACGCGGCTGCTTACTTCACGGGCAAAGCCCATTTCATGGGTTACAACCACCATTGTCATACCACCTTTAGCAAGCTCTTTCATGACAGATAAAACTTCACCAACCATTTCAGGATCAAGGGCACTTGTAGGTTCATCAAAAAGCATAATCTGAGGATTCATGGCAAGGGACCTTGCTATTGCAACACGCTGCTTTTGACCGCCAGAAAGCTGCTGAGGATAAACATCAGCTTTACTTTTTAAGCCTACCCTGTCTAAAAGCTCAAGGCCCTTTATACGGGCTTCGTCCTTTGTCATCTTTTTAAGCTCAACAGGAGCAAGCATTATGTTTTCAAGGACAGTCATATTATTAAAAAGATTAAAATGCTGAAAAACCATACCAATATTTTCACGCACTTTGTTAAGGTTTACCTTTTTATCAGTAATATCAGTACCATTGATTATAATTGTACCGCCGGAAGCTTCTTCAAGGCGATTAAGACAGCGCAAAAAAGTTGATTTACCACTACCACTTGGTCCGATGATACATACAACCTCACCTTCGGCAATATCAATATTTAAGTCTCTTAAAACTTCAACACTACCAAAGCTTTTGCGGAGGTTTTTCACATGTATTTTAGCGTTCTCCATTCTTTTTAATACTCCTTTCAATTGCTTTAGCACATTTACTTAAAAAGACAATTACTATCATGTACATGATACCAATAACAGCCCATGTCTCAAGGCTTTTAAATGTATTGCCTGCAATTGTCTTACCCATATTTGTAAGCTCAGGATATCCAATAACACTTAAAATCGAAGTATCCTTTAACGTAATAATAAACTGATTAATTATACTTGGTATCATTACTCTGAAAGCCTGAGGTAAAACAACACGCCTCATTGTTGTCGAGTAGCTTAAACCTAACGAGCGGCCTGCTTCCATCTGTCCTTTATCAATACTCTCAATACCTGCTCTGAAAATTTCAGCCATATAAGCACCACAGTTTAATGCAAGAGCTATAGTACCTGCCTGCAAAGCCGGAAGCCTGAACTGTGTAAAGCCCATAAGCTTTATACCCTGAGGGACACCAAAATAAATAAAATAAGCCAATACAATAAGAGGAACTCCACGTATACAATCAACGTAAAGCCCACCAATTACATTTAATACTCTGTTGCGGCTTACATTACACAAAGCAAAAATAAGTCCAACAATCATTGCAAAAAATAAAGCAAATAAAGTCAAAAGAAGCGTATAGCCCAAAGACCTTAAAAGCATAGTAGAATAAACTTGTATAATCTGTAACATAAAGACCATTATACGGCAAAACGAATATTTATGCGACACTATGACAGATTTATGCATAAAAAAAAGCCTGCAGGGATATATTCTTTTTTCCCAGACAGGCTTACAAACAGACATTTAACTAAAAACTTTAATTAAACAATACGTCTTACATTTATTTTATTTAAGATACTTATCAAGAATAGCCTGATACTTACCGTTTTCTCTGATATTTTTAAGACCAGCATTAAACATATCAAGGAGTTCCTGACGGCTTGGATCCATAATAGCAAAACCATAAGGAGCACCAGCACTTTCCATACCCTCAGGGATACGAAGGGCAAGACCTGCATCCTTAATATTTGAAGCCATTATAGGTGTATCTTCAACACAAGCTGCACTGTTGCCAAGGATTACATCCTGATACATAGTTGGGCTGTCTTCAAATACTGTAACAGTAAAGCCATATTCACTCTTTAAGCTGTTTGCAAAATCATAGCCTGCAGTACCGTTTTTAACAGCAACGTTTTTACCCTTAAGGTCAGCAAAGCTGTTAATTGCAGCATTATCTTTTGCAACTACAAATGTCTGTGTAGCATTGTAATAACCTTCACTAAAAATCCAGCCAGAGTCGATGCGTTCCTGTTTAATTGTAGCACCTGCAATCAATGCATCAGCCTGACCTGCCTGTACAGCAAGAACACCAGCATCCCAGCCAAGGGACTGCAGCTCATAGCTAAAGCCCTGGTCTTCAGCAACAGCTGCAAGAATATCAACATCAATACCAACAAATTCGTTTTTCTCGTTTGTGTACTCAAATGGACGGAAAACTGTATCTGTAGCAACAATCCATTTTTTACCTTCAGCAGAATCTGCCTTTTTTGAACATCCTGTAAAAGCACAAGCTGCTAAAGCAACTGCACCAAGAACAACGGCAACCTTTTTCATTATAGCCCCCAATATTTAATAATAAAACTTAATACTAAGTTTAAAATAAACCTTAAAAACATGTCAACGGCATACATTTGACTGTAATCCTTTGCATAAAGCAAAAACACAGCAAATTATTCTTTTTTTATAATATCCGGCAGTATCTGAGCCAAAACTACAGCAACAAAAATAAGAGCACAACCAATAAACATACGCAGTGTCAAAGCCTCATGTAAAACCATACAGCCAAATAAAACTCCAAATACACTTTCAAAACTCAGCAAAAGACTAGCCCAGGCACTTGGCAGATACTTAAGGCCAACATTTTGCAGTACAAAAGCAATAAGGGTACTGAATATACCTAAATATAAAAGACTTACAATAACACGACTGCCACTAACAGCGTTTACAGGTAAAGCCCCGTCGTAAAAAGGAGCACAAAGCCAGCCTAAGAAGGCTGAAACTGCAAACTGAAGTATTGTTAAAAGGATAGGATCATCGTACTCATTATACTTTGAAGTAAAAACAATATGCGCACCATAAAAAATACCGCATAAAAGTGTTAATAAATCACCTTTATTTATTCCTGCTGTGTCCCCAGTCCCTAAAGCCAAAAGACCAATACCTGCAATAGACATCAAAGCACATAAAAAAACATATACAGGTGGCCTTTTTTTTGTTAAAGGCCAGGTAAATAAAGGAACCAAAAAAACGTATATGGTAGTTAAAAACGCATTTTTACCTGCCGTTGTAAAGTCACATCCAATTGTCTGTGTAATATAGGCAATACCAAGGTAAAACCCCAGTACAAGACCATGTACGATTGTACGTTTTTTCATCAGATGAAGTTTTTTATAATAAACAATAGCCAGCACAATTGCAGCTATAGTAAATCTGAAGGCAACCATCCATACAGGCCCAATATAATCGAGACTGTCTTTAACAACTACAAACGCAAAGCCCCATATTGCCGCTGTAAATAAAAGTCCTATACTTGATAACACATAAACAGTTTTGTTATTCATAGTAAAAAAATGTAGCATTTATTAAATATTTATAAAAGTAGAATAGACAAATATTTTTACATAAAAAAAGCCCCGAATCTGTTTACATAAGTAAATAAATCCGGAGCTTACTGCTTACAGTATAATAATGCTGGTTAACTACATCTCAACATCAACTTTGTTAAGATGCCAGATGTCTTTAACATAGTCTTCGATAGTACGGTCACTTGAAAACTTACCACTGTTTGCAATATTAATAAGAGCCTTACGCGCCCAGCTCTTTTTATCAGTATATGCCTGTGCAACACTTTCCTGAGCTTTTACATACTTGTCAAAGTCTGCAAGAACATAATAAACATCAGGCCTCTGACCTTCAACACCATATACAAGGGAGTCATGTATCTCTTTAAACAGCTGGTGAGTTGGATCATAAGTACCGTCTACAAGCTGCTCAACAACTCTGTTTAGTGCAGGATTACGTTCAAGGTACTGCATTGGATTATAACTGTGCTCAGCTTCCATCTTCTGAAGCTCAGGAGTTGTATAACCAAATACAAAGTTATTGTCTTCACCGGCTTCATTAAAGATTTCAATATTAGCACCGTCTAAAGTACCAAGCGTCAATGCCCCGTTAACCATAAACTTCATGTTACTTGTACCACTAGCTTCCTTACCGGCAGTACTGATCTGCTCTGACACATCTGCAGCCGGGAAAATCTTTTCAGCAACTGAAACACGATAGTTTTCGATAAATACGACACGCAGTCTTCCGCCAACACGACGGTCATTATTAATACGCTCAGCAACAGTATTGATAAGCTTAATTATCTGCTTTGCCCTGCGATAACCCGAAGCTGATTTTGCACCAAAGATAAAGGTTCTGCTTGGAGGATTAAAGTTTGGATCTTCAAGCATGCGGTTATACAGGTACATAACATGCAAAATGTTCAGCAGCTGTCTTTTATATTCATGGAGACGTTTAACCTGCACATCAAAAATACTGTCCGGATCAAGGAACTCATTCTGCTTATGCTTTAAAAACTCGCAAAGAGCCTGCTTATTACGAAGCTTAATTGCCATAAGCTCTTCAAGGCTTGCATCATCATCAGCATATTTTTCAAGCCCCTTGAGTAAAGTTAAGTTCTTTTCCCATCCATGACCGATACGCTTTGTTATAAAAGCAGCAAGCTCAGGGTTACTGTCCAAAAGCCATCGGCGCTGAGTAATACCGTTTGTCTTATTGTTAAACTTTGATGGATAAAGCTCTGCCCAGTCCTTAAGCTCTACATCGCGCAAAAGCTGTGTATGAAGCTCAGCAACACCGTTTACACTAAAGCCTGCATGTATTGCAAGCCATGCCATATAAACCTTACCGTCATGGATAATAGACATACGGTTTTGCTTGTCATAGTCATTTGGATATTTAGCACGCAGCTCAATAAGGAAGCGGCGGTTAATTTCTTCAACTATCTGATAAATACGAGGTAATAATCCCTGGAATATATCAATTGGCCATTTTTCAAGAGCTTCAGCAAGAATAGTATGATTTGTGTAGGCAAAAGTCTTTGTTACTACATCCCAGCTGTCGTTCCAGCCCATGCCATACTCATCCATAAGGATACGCATAAGCTCAGGGATAGCAACAACAGGGTGTGTATCATTGAGCTGAATAACATGATAATCAGGAAATCTTGAAAAATCAGTACCAAAGTTTGCAACATAATTATGTACAAGATCCTGCAATGAGGCACTTGTAAAAAAGTACTGCTGCTTTAATCGCAAAGCTTTACCACTTGGACCTGAGTCATTTGGATAAAGAACACGGCTGATGTTTTCAGCATCAATCTGCCTTACAACAGCTTCATGATACTTCATATCATTAAAAAGCTGCAGATCAAAGCCCTTTTGACTTGAAGCTTCCCAAAGACGCAGGGTATTAACAGTATTTGTATCATAACCTACTATAGGCATATCGTAAGGAGTAGCAGTTACTTCCTCTGCATTTTCAACATAAAAGCGGTCCTGACCGTCAGGAGTCTTACCGTAACGTATCTCACCGCCAAACTTTACAGTAACGGCAAGATCATTGCGCTTTACTTCCCAAGGATCACGGTGCTTTATCCAGTTATCAGGATACTCAACCTGATAGCCGTTTTCGATATGCTGCTCAAACATACCATACTGATACCTGATACCGTAACCATGGCCTGGATAGTCAAGTGTTGCAAGACTGTCCAGAAAACATGCTGCAAGACGTCCAAGACCACCATTACCAAGACCTGCATCAGGCTCTTCATCCTCAACAATATCGTAATTGATATTCATATCTTTAAGAACTTTTTTTACTTCGTCCTTAATCTGCATATTGATAAGATTGTTACTTAATGCTCGTCCCATTAGGAACTCTGCACTAAAATAATACACCTGCTTACAAGGTTTTTTTTCATACTCACGGCGAGTTGCCATCCATGCCTGAGTAATAAGCTCTTGAACCGAAGCACTGACAGCATCAAACAAGTCATGTGTATTAGCCTGAGACACATCCTTACCATAACGGGTACGAAGACGGGATGCCAGGTTTTCCCTGAACTTTTCTGCATCAAACTTCATAAATCATCTCCTATATTTTTGCCATAAACAGCAAAAGCAATTTACTTTGCAATTAAAACAACAACACTATTTGCAGGCACAACGTACCTGTCCTGTGATGACAATACATCTTCCATGCCTTCCCAAAGGGCACTTGTCTGATCTGTTATTGACGTATCAATAAGACGGAACCATGATCTACCAATGCTTGGAGAAGGCAAAACAACAGTTAAATCATGTATATCAGTATTTATTGCCACATAAAAGTCATTGTCTTCTTCAACATCTTTAAGACCAACTCCACCACCAAGCCTGAAAGCTAAAAAATGTTTCATAGTGTTCCAGTCAGGCAAACACCCTGCCCAGCTAAACCATGATATATCTGCAGGTGTTACATCCCCTGCCGTGCTTTGTCCGCCATAAAAGGTCCGTCTTTGTAAAACCCTGTGATTGCGGCGTATTGCAATAAGTTTACGGGTAAAATCAAGCAGGTCCCCATTACGGTTTACATCTTCCCAGTTAAACCAGGCAATACTATTGTCCTGACAATACACATTGTTATTACCATATTGAGTATGCCTTACTTCATCCCCTGACAAAAGCATCGGAACCCCCTGACTTACAAAAAGACAGGTTAAAAGATTTTTGATTTGCCTTAGCCTTAAATCTTCAATCTTACGGTTATCACAAGGGCCTTCCCATCCATAGTTATAGCTTATATTGTTATCACTACCGTCCCTGTTCTGCTCGCCGTTCTGCTCGTTATGTTTACCGTTGTACGACACAAGATCATTTAAGGTAAAGCCGTCATGACAGGCTACAAAGTTTATACTGTGGACAGGCATACGTCCCGAAGGACTATATATATCGCTTGAACCTGCAATGCGGGTTGCAGCCTCAGTTGTAGTACAGTCGTCACCCCTGATAAAGCTTCGCAAACCGTCTCTGTATTTATCATTCCACTCGCACCATCTGCCCCCAGGAAAATTACCCACAAAGTATCCTCCGGCAGCATCCCATGGCTCTGCAATAATTTTTGTTTTACTTAATACAGGATCTTCGCTAATACGCTCTGTTAAAGCAGGATTACCACAGATAAAGCCTCTCCGGTCCCTGCAAAATACACCGGCAAGGTCAAACCTAAACCCGTCAACATGCATTTCACTTACCCAGTAGCGAAGACAGTCGATAATAAAATCCTGAACAACAGGATGATTGCAGTTCAGCGAGTTACCGCACCCTGAAAAGTTCATGTAATACTCTTTCTGACTGTCAACAAGGTGATAATAAACAGTATTGTCAAAACCCCTGAAGTTTAATGTTACACCATGCTCATTACCTTCAGCTGTATGGTTAAATACCACATCAAGAATCACTTCAATACCTGCTTTGTGAAGATCTCTTACAAGGCCTTTAAACTCCCTAACAACATCCCCCGGGCACTTGCTGCTTGCAAAGCCTACCTTTGGTGCAAAAAAACCAATAGTACTGTAGCCCCAGTAGTTTTTTAGGCGTTCACCATTACGAGGGTTTGTATTAAGATTTTCGTTCTCATCAAACTCAAAAACCGGCAAAAGCTCGACAGCATTAATACCAAGATTTTTTAAGTACGGTATTTTTTCAGCAAAGCCTGCATATGTACCAGGATTATCAACCCCTGATGTGCTTGAAGCTGTAAAACCCTTTAAATGAGCTTCATATATAACAGTTTCATTTAAAGGACGATGCAAAGGCCTGTCGCCTTCCCAGTTAAACTCATCACTTACAGCAACACACTTTGGCATTTTATTTACAGGACAACGCTGCAATGAAGTTGTATTTGCAAAAACACTACCATTTGAAAAAGCCTTTGCCTTAGGATCAAACAGGTAATAAGCAGCATTAAACCTTTGACCGTTTTTTATATCATCAGGTCCATCCACCCTATATAAATATAAGGCATTTGCTTTCAGACCCTTTACAAATACATGCCACAAATCTCCAGTACGATTACGGTGTTCATCAAGAACAATCTCACGGTACGGAACTTTATCTGATTCAGAGTCAAACAGACAGAGAATTACTTTAGTTGCATTTCGGCTGAAAACACAAAAGTTTATACCATCTGGTAAAACCTTTGCTCCAGACTCTGACGGATACCCGTCAAGAACGTCTAACTCACTCATGTAAATTATTTTAGCACATAATATATATGTGTTGCCCCATGTTTTTTAGTTTTTTTTAAGAATTCTGCAATTATAACATTACTTTTATTACTATTTTGCTATACTGGTATTCTTTTATTTTTTGTTCTATTATAATCTCTTGCTATGGATTTAGAAGAACAAACAATCGAAAGCGCAGGCCCAAAGACTGCGGTTGTTACAATTATCGGCAGACCAAGTGCAGGTAAATCAACTTTTTTAAACACAGCCAGTGGAGAGCCTGTTAGTATTGTCTCTCAAACCCCACAGACAACACGCAATGCAATAAAAGGCATTGTAAATACATCTCTTGGTCAGCTTGTATTTGTTGACACTCCAGGGTATCACGACAGTGATAAAAAGTTTAACCTTCGCATGCGTAAAATTGTAGCCGATCAGCTTGTTAACGAAGACTGTATCCTTTATATAATTGATACAACACGTAAATGTGGTGACGAAGAAAGGCTTATAACTAACCTTTTAAAAGCATATCAAAATAAGACAGTTATTGCACTTAATAAGATTGACGAAGCACAGAGCAATACAGCAAATGCAATTGAGTTCATTAAAAAAGAACTGAGCGAAGTCCCTCAGGATAAAATTATCCCAATCTCTGCAAAGGATGATAAGGGTATAAATGATGTATTAAAGGCATTGTACGACTACGCACCAGTAGCCCCACACCTGTATTCTGAAGAGTTTTACACTGATCAGGAAGTTGATTTTCGTATTGCCGAGGTTATACGCGAGCAGGCTATGAACCGCCTCACTCAGGAACTGCCTCATGCAATTTACGTAACAATTGCTGATATGGAAATGAAAAAGCCTAACCTTATGTGGTGCCGGGCCTTTATCTGTGTCGAAAAAGACAGCCAGAAAGGTATCGTTATCGGTAAAGGAGCAAACCTGATTAAAACAATCAGAGTTGAGTCTATAAAGGCATTACGTAAAATTTTCAGTTACCGCATCGACCTTGACCTGCAGGTCAAAGTTGATAAAAACTGGCGGCAGAGAGATATCACATTAGACAGATTATTAAATAAATAAAAAATCCCGGTCTGGATAACCTAAGGACAAACCTTAAACTAAAATCCAGCCGGGTTCTTTTTTTATCGTCGGATATCTACCGAACCGTCTTCTTTAGCTACAAAAACTACAGGACGCAGCTTTGTAAAAAAGCCGTTTTCAACAACACCAGCAATGTTATTGATAGTCTGTTCCATCTTTACAGCATCAACAGGACTCTGCCATTTTATATCTACAATCTGGTTTCCGTTATCTGTAATAACAGGACCACATTTTTTAACACCTTCTCTTAAAACACAATCTGCACCTAGAGCATTAAGTGCATTTACAACACTAACACGGGCTTCGCCAATAATCTCAACAGGTAAAGCAAAGCCTGTACCTAAAGTATCATAAACCTTGCTCTGATCTGCAACAATAGCATAGTTTGTTGAGTTATAAGCAACAATCTTTTCCCTCAGTAAAGCAGCTCCGCCACCTTTAATCAGATTGTTATCTGGATCAATTGCATCAGCTCCATCAATTGTAAGGTCCAGCTTACCACCGATTGCTCTGTCACCCAGACTGTAAACATCGATACCAAGGTCTCTGCAGTAGTTTTCAGTCTGAAAACTAGTTACTACGGCCTTAACATCCTTTAATGTTCCATCTGCAATGCGCTCTGCAAGTCTTTTTACTGCAGGTAAAGCAGTGCTGCCTGTCCCAAGACCGATCTTCATACCACTGAAGATCTTTCCTTCATTGATTAAAGTGTCCACTGCAGTTTTTGCAGCAAGCACTTTCTGTTCATTTTGACTAAGACTGTTCATATATTTCCTTATACAGGGCAAATTGAGCATCGCCCTGGTATTTGAGCATTGAAAGTCCGTTACAAACATTACAACCGGCTTTATGAGCACGAGCCATAACAGGTGTAACACTTGGTGCATAAACAATGTCATAAATCATCTCATGTCCGTCAAAATCATAAAAATAAATAGGATCATTATCTGGAGTAGGCACACCTGTGCATCCCATACCCTTTGACGTTGTCTGTACAATAATGTCACTGTACTGATGAAGCTTTTCACGAGACTCAGGACCAAGACTTGCATAGTCAAAGCCATAAATATTTGCAAGATCACGAGCCTTTTCGATAGTACGGTTAAATACACAAGCCTTTGCACCAAGCTCTTTAATAGCGTAAGTTACAGCGCGACTTGCTCCTCCAGCTCCAATAATAGCAACTTTTTTATGCTTAAGATTTTTTAATCCGGTAAACTCTAAAAGTGCCTTTGCAATCCCAGTACAGTCAGTATTATATCCTTCCCATATACCATGATTATTTATAACAGTGTTGCATGCTCCAATTTTTTCAACCTTAGCATCAACCCTATCCAGCATTTTTATGATGTTTTCTTTGTGAGGAATCGTTACACTAAATCCCTTTACATCACATCCCTTTGCAAAATTAAACGCATCTTCAACAGTATCAGCTTTGAAAGGAATAAACACTGCATCCATCTTATTTACTTCGAATAACCCATTATGCATCTCAGGACTTGAAGTAACTTTTAAAGGGAACCCCGTTATACCAAAAACCTTTGTATTTTCATTTATTTTTCTGAATTTATATGTATGGTTAATTGTAATAGGGTCAATATGCCCGATTTCATTAAGATTATCCAAAAGCTCCCTAGGACTTGTAAATGTTAAAAATGAGTGAAGCTTAGCTGCCAGAAGTCTGCTAGGTAAACCATAATTACTCATTGCACAGATAATTTGCTGACTGTCCTTCAGGGCATCAGCTTCAGCAAATAAATCTGTAATGTCATTTAACGAGTGGGGCATAAATGCAATTTTTGGGATCTCAAACCCCGTATAACGCATTGCATTAAGGCGCTCAACAATATTTTTTACAGGTGCGTTCATATCATGAAAAGACCTGATGATTTTTGTACCAAAGGCCAAAGCTTCGTCCTGTAAACTTGCAACCCTAAAGTCATCTTCAAAATCAACATAGGCAAAGTTTTTTTTGCTGTCACGATTTGCAAAGCTTAAGGCCCTTGCAAAAAGTGTAGTGCGTGATGCTTCGCCTTCAAGATACTGACCGCCATCAATTTTACGTCGTATTGTCAAAATACAGGGAATATCGATCATTGAAGGAAAATCTTTTATGTTAAGGCGTTCATTATCCTCTAAAAAGTCTGCCCTAAGCTCAACAAGATCAATGTAATTTATATACTCATTTACAATTTCAACGTCTTCAGCAAGTGTTTTACCAGTTAAACAAAGACAAACAAGAGGTTTAGCCATTTTTTAATCTCCCTTTTATTACTTTTATATTGTTACTGTACTATATCTTAACAATTTAAACTATGGTATAATCAAACCTATGGCATTAGTTGAATTAAAAAATATCGATAAAATATACCAGATGGGCAAAGTCCAGGTAAAAGCTATAGATAATGCTTCATTTTCCATCGAACAAGGTGATTTTGCAGCAATTTCAGGACCATCAGGATCCGGTAAATCAACTTTATTAAATATTATCGGCTTAACAGATATACCTTCAAAAGGTTCATTAATATTAGACGGCACAGATGTATATAAAGATGCAGACCTCACAAAAAACGGCAGGATCCCGTCAAAAACCGATGCCATGCTTACAGAGCTTCGCCGCAATAAGCTGGGCTTTATTTTTCAGACCTTTAATTTAATACCTGTACTTAATGTACGCGAAAATATTGAGCTTGCCCTAAAGCTTGGCTCATCTCCTGCTCACGATACACTCAATGCACAGCAGAAAAGAGAATGGGTGGACTTTTTGCTTGAGACAGTTGGCTTAACCAGCTGGCAAAAGCACAGACCATCAGAGCTTTCTGGCGGCCAACGACAAAGAGTTGCCATTGCAAGGGCCCTTGTTACAAAAGCACCTATAATACTTGCTGATGAACCAACAGCAAATCTTGACAGCAAAAACGGCGACCAGATACTTGAGCTGATGAAAAAGCTTAATACAGAGCTTAAAACAACTTTTATATTCAGCACTCACGATCCAAAAATTGTTGCTATGAGTAATCACGTAATAAAAATCAGTGACGGTATTATTTTATCAAAGTAATAAAAAACCATTATAAAAAAATTGTCATATTGCCTTAAGCTATAGACGGGATTAATATAATCTTAACGAAGAGCAAAAGGAGAGACACATTTATGGTTAACGTTGTTCAAAACTGTAAAGACTCAAAATCAATTCAAAAGATCACAAAGAGCTTAATTGTTTCAATTTACATGTGCATCGTATTTACGATTGGCATAGCAGCTATATTATAAAGTTAAATACAAAGCCACTGATTAGTCAGTGGCCTTTTTTTTAGTAACTCATGTTAATTTTAAGATATGAACCAAGACTAACCTTATTTACGTTGTTTCCGTAATCCCATACCACAGCATTACGCCACGAAGCATGAGGTAAAACACCACTTAAGCTGTGACCAATACTAAGTTCATTATAATTTACACTTGCACCATATAAAGTATGCATCCAGTTGACGCCTACCCCATGTGCTCTATTTTTACCTAGACGGCTTATGCCTGCATATAAGGCCAGTCGTCCATTATGCTCATTTTTATCAACATGGTAAGCATCCTGAAACTCTGCAATTAAACCTAGCTTTGGTACATTATCCCATAACCTGTATAAACCACATGTGTTAATGATTTTTTCAAATGCATTAACCGATTTAAAAAGCTTATCATTATCCTTTATACAGCAAATGTTTTGCCCATATATATCAGTTCCAAATACTGTTCGTTTAATTTCAATGCCTACAAGCTTATTTTTTTTATCTTCCTCTTTTTTTGCATCAGCAAACCGTCTGAAAAACACGTTTATGTTAGTCTGCAACACAGTTACATCAAGGGCCCCAGCAAGAGACATATTACGATAGCTTATTTCATCTGATGAAGTTAAATCATCATCATATAGTGCAAAAAAATTAAGAGATCCCCTTGCATATGGTATTGTGATTAAACCAGAAACACCATCACGGCTATCAGTTAAAATATTTGTATACACAGCATCTTCATCTTCAACTTTATCATCATCTTTTGTATTAGAGTAATTATCTGTATCACTAAACAGCCTAATATTTCCCCAGGAAGTACTTTTTTTACCAGCTGTTATATATGCCCTATTTAATAGAAGATAAGTGAAATATAGTTCATAGAGCTTAAATAAAGAGCCTGAAGAAGGCATCTCTGTTATAAAAGATCCATGGATAGACAAAGTTTCATCAGCAATTGAACTAAAATAAAGATAATTTGTAAAATCCAAATATCCTGAAAAATCTTCTTTATGCTCGTTATCTAGCGGTTTTTCATTATGTATATAAGCAGCTCCAATAGATGCATTCAATGAACCTGTAAACCTTAAAGGCAAATTCAGATTTTCGACACCTATTGAAGTATTAATACTTTTATCCTCAGTTATGACAGGCTCAACCACATCCTGTGCATCATCAAATATATCATCTATACTGTCAGTAAAAGAGTCATCACCACTATTATGAAGTTCAAATGTATTATCTAATATTTCGCCATTATCTTCAGATAAACCTGATGCATATAAAGCACAGGCTCCACAAAGAAGCACTGCTATTAGTATTTGTTTTTTCATTTTATCTTGCACTCATCATTTCAAGATATTCTTTTGTATAAACTATGTCTTCGACTTTCTCTAGTTTTACATTACTTATATTAATCACAGTTTTTTCAAACTCCATTTTACCATTTACTTTTTTACCCTTTAAGTTATCCTGGATAATCATGTTAACAGGAACATAAAAAGTATCTTTACCACCGTTACCAGTTATACTCTGATAACTTGGTATAGCTGTAGTACGAAGCTTTTGACCGCTTAAACTGTAGTCTTCTTTTTTACGAGTAAGACCATCACTAATACTAACCCAAAGTTTTAATCTTGGGTAATCTATATTTTTTACTGTAGCAGTCAATACATAAACAATACAATCAAATTTACCTAGTTTTTCTTGAGTATAGCTCTCAATTGCATAAGACGATGCATACACTTGAGGTGCAAAGTCCGAGTTATTTGCATTAGTATTACGAAATTTATCCTTACTGCTCGTAAAAGTAAAACGACCATCTGCAGGATCATAAAACCAGATGTTACCATCTGTCTGTAAATACCCCTTACCACGTTCTCTGCTTGGTCCTGTTATTAAAATAGCCCATTTATTACTCGAATCCCTACGATACATTACTGCATCATTTAAATCCCTGCCTTCACCAGGTTTGTCATGAACAATATTATAGCTTCCACAAAAATCAGTTTTATAAAAAGCTGTACTATCTTGTGCTTTCTGCAAAAGGCTTTGCGCCTGTTCCTTTGAAACCTGAGCTGTAATTACACCACAAACAAGCATTAGGCTTATAAAAATTAAAACTAATTTTTTCATACACAATTTTCCCCAATCAATTTAATCGATACTTGCCAATGCCTGACAAGGCATAACACGAACCGATTTATATACACTATATAAAACTACTGATAAAGTAATAATAATTACACAAAGAGTAACTATTAATGTACCTGAAATATCAAAAATAGGACAAAGCAGTCCGCTTGTTAAAAATATATCGAAAGCAGGTATAAAACTAAAATCAAAAAAATGAATTGCTGAACACAAGACACCAGAAAACATTATACCGGCAACACATCCACTAACTAAAAGAACAAAACTTTCAAACAATAAAGTCAAAACTATATATGGCTTTTTCATACCAATCGACATATAAATACCTATTTCATTTAATCGTCGTAAAACAAAAACACGATAAGTACTACCGACTCCAGCAACGATAATAAGAACAAGCATTGATACAACAAACGTAATTACAGCAGTCATTGCTTTTTGCATAATTTTAATCTCAGTAAGATTTGCAATTAGAGGAATTAAATTATACACAGGTACAGGAGAAGCTTCTAATGCATCGTAAAAAATCTGCTTATCCTCAACATACTCAAACATATTAATCTGATTTTTTAAATACTCATGTATTGATTTAATCTGTTCATTATTAATATTTTGAAAACAAATTCTGTTCACAGTACCTGACGGACTATTGTAAATAGTTCGCATATAATTAATGTCTACATAGCATGTATATATACCAAAAACACTTGAGTCATTAAAAATTCCCTTTACAACAAAATCTGCAGTGTTAACACTGCCACTATCATCCTTAAAAACATATGACAGACTGTCTCCACAGGCTATATGCATTTTATCAGCAACAGCTTTTGAAATTAATATACCATTTGATTCACTGATATTTTTTAAATCCCCGCTAACAAAATCCAAGCGACTCAGAAGATTTGTTTCATTGTAAAAATCAACACCACTCATTGTTTTTAAGTGCAGTTCAGTACCTTCAAAATAAAATGAAAACTCAATAATTTCGCGTGTTAATCGACCAGAAACAATACTGTCTTCTGGCAAGTCTTTTTTTAAAAGATCAAAAAAATCGTTTATATTATAGCTCATCAAACCGCTGCTACATCCAGGGGAGCCCATAAAAGCTGCATCACCGCCAAAATAAATACGGGCTTTATCCGTAAGCGAATAAATCATACCTTTACTTACATAAAGAGATGTAACAGATATACAAACCCCGAACATACAGACGAAAAACAGACTCACATACTGACGGTATCGCATTAAAAGAGATCTAATGGCTATTACAAAACTGTACATTACTTTGCCCCCGTCATAGTTTTTACAAGATTAATGCCCAGCACAATTTTCACAGGATATATCCAGGCTATACATCCTAAAAAAAGAGCAAACAAAAATGATTTGCTAAGGTTTGCAACCGTAACATGGGTTACAAGCCTGCCTGAACCAAAAAGCTGAACTAAAAAACTGTTAGTAAAAGTAATACCAGCCTCTGAAAACAAATGACAACCGATGCAACCTAAGATACACCCTGTAATGCCACTAGCTGCAGCAAGTATCAGTGTTTCTAAAAAACACTCACACCTTATATAATTTTTTGTGGCACCAATGGCTCTCATTGTTCCAATTTCTGTAGTACGATCCAGGATATTAATAACAAGTGTGTTATTTACAACAATAAGTCCTGCAACCAAGATGATGATAATACCGGCATTTAATATAAGGCGCAAAATAAATAGATACATTGCAGTATTTCCTGCTGCAGTACGCCAGTTTACAGCCTGCACAGGATACTCACTCTGCTTAAACCATCTGTTAAGATTTCTAATTACATGTTGAGTATTGTATCCGTCCTGCGTATGACAGATTATAAAATTCCATGACATACTGTCTGCAATTTCGTTATCAGCTGAAAATACATTTTCATTCTCAACAAAAAGATTTTCAGATTCTTCAAAATCTATATCAAAATCATCGCCAAAAAAATCATCTATATCATTTGATAAAAGACTTTCAGTACTTTGACTTAAAATAATATTGTCACTTGCTACTGAATTACTAACATCCAAAAGACTTCGTAATGTCTGCGCATCAATTAAAGCAATGCGGTCCAATGTAGCATTTTCCTGCGGATACTGATATATGGCACATAGGGGAACAGCTCTGATACGAACAGACATACCGTCTGCAATAGTAAATTGTATTGTATCCCCTACTTCAGCACCGATTTTTTTTGCCATCTTGTCGGTAAGCATCAAGCCTTTTTCTCCCTGTTCAAAGGGAATACCTTCAATAACTTTCAGGCTGGACATAAAATCAATATATCTTTTTCCTTCAATACCAAATAAATTTACAGGAAGCCGATTACCATTAAACTCAATTAATGACATACCAGTCAGCATGCTTACAAAAGATTTTTTTACATAAGGACTTTCGGACAACAAAGAAATAAGAAGTGAATAATGACTAAGCAAAGGTGTTTTTTCAAGTTCCCCTGTAACAGGAGTTTCGTCCCCAAAAAGACTAATATTACCCTCGCATACAGGACGTATAACAATATCCCCGGTAAAGCTCGAAGTAAAGGTTTCCTTAAGGCCATTTTCGGTACTGTCAAATACAGCATTTGTCATAATAAGGGACATAACTGCAAAAGCAATAAATAATACAATAACTGTTGAACTTTTTTTTGATATTATGTTCTTAAATGCGAGACGTAAAAGCATACCATCTTATTTTATCATAAAGTCCCGTAATTGAATATGACGGAGATAAAAAAATTATAGCGCTTTATCTTAAAATAATATAAACTTACCTGTATGAGGAAAACTTTTTTTTTACTAGCTTTAATAACTTGTTCAGTACCATTAACTGCACAACAATCCTTAAAATCTATCGAAGAAGAATATTATGATTATTTATCACTCACAGGTGAAACAGAACGACCAACATTGGGATACCGAACATTAAGTGACAGCCAGTGGACTGTAACAGAGCCACATGTATGGCAGGATAATAATCTTGGACATACATATACAATATATGGTAATGAAAAATTAAAATACAGAATATACGGTCCAGAGTGGTTTAACAGTTACAACAGCAAGATGCCGTACGGTCAAAATGACGGAGCTTTATGGCAAGGTCGCGGTTATAATACAAGTATCACAGCTGGAGCTCGCCTTGAAGCCTATGGATTAGAACTCACAATAAAGCCCCAACTCGCTTTTAGTCAAAACAAAGATTATACATACTTACCAGGTGTATACGGTAGTCCATACTCATATTTCTGGAAAGGAGCAGCAGAGTTTCCTTACAGCAGTATTGATATAGTTCAAAGATATGGTGATGACCCATATAAAGTTTTTAGCTGGGGGGACAGCGAAATACGATACACATGGCATAAAATAACAGCAGGTTTTGGTACACAAAGCCCATGGCTGGGACCTGCATGGCTCAACCCTATGCTTGGCAGTAACAATGCAGATCCATATCCAAAATTTGATATAGGACTACGCAAAACTACAGTTCACATGCCATACTTTGGCTGGGATCTTGGTCAGATTGAAGGCCGCATATGGACAGGCATGCTATGTGAAAGCAACTACTTTGATTATGACAGCAGTAATGATAAGCATCTGTTACATGCAATATCAGCATATTACTCACCAAGCTTTGTCCCTGGTTTAACATTAGGAGCCAACCGCATTTTTATGTATGACTGGCAGTCTAAAAACCTGGCAAAAGTCTACACTTTATTTACGAACTCTGACTTTAATGACCAGCAGTCTTCACAGGACCAAAAAATTTCTTTTAGTGCTGACTGGTTATTTAGTAAAGTCGGTTTTGAGTTTTATGGCGAAATTGGTATTGATGATTTTTCACATGGGACAGCAAATCCGTTTCATAGTGCAATTTATACTGTCGGACTAAAACAGGCCATTACGCCTGAAATAAAAGGCAAAAAACTTAACAGTGAACTTATATTAGAGTGGAACAACTTTGAAATGAGCCAGAGCTTTCAGTTTTTATGGCCTTACATAGGTTACTACTCACATTTTCAAGTTACTCAAGGGTATACAAACAATGGTCAGACCATTGGCGGCGGCAGCTGTTACAGCGGTAACAGCCAGTTTATAGGTTATAAAGTATACTTTAGGAAAGGTTATATAATGCTTTTTAGACATAGATATGTACCAGATGCAAACTATATCTATAGTCAGGCTGTATATACAGATCCCTCTGCTGTTCCTTATAATGATTTTTCAGACAAATATCTTGCAGGACATAAATATTACAACTCAAAAGGCATTGAGGCCTCTTATTTTGCAACTAATGATTTTTGTTTAAGTGCACAATTTATAAACAGTCGCATTGGAAATCTATTATATCAATCCCGTACAGGAGTCCTTAACAATTATAAAATATCACTAGGTGCAAAATATAATTTTTAGCTGCACTTTAAATACAATACATACCAGCAGCACTTTGCCAGTAAAAGCATATTTTTTTTAATAAAAAATATGTATAGCTTTATCATGGTACTGACATAAGGTGGTATAAAAATAGACTTCTCTGTGTCTATTTTTTGCCACTCTTTAAAGTGTGGCTTTTTTTGAAAATCATTTTTTTTGCTAGGAAATATTAAATGCCCAAAGGCATGAAAACTATCATCTTTTATGTAAAATTCAATTTCAGGATTTTGTTTTAATTCTGGATTAGCCAGCAGATCTTTTAATACCTCGATATTTTCGATAATACTCTTCTCAGACCTTTTATGAACAAGTGAGTCAGAGTTATATCTATAAAAATAATAAGCATTATGAACAATAACAGGATTTTGAGCTTTCATAAAGCAGTTTATGCAAAGCCATAAATCTTCTGCAAAGGACACTGTTGAACAAAAATCAGTATTAAAACTATTAAATAATGAAGTTTTAAAAACTTTATGCCATAAATGAGATATTAAAGGACTTGATGTTGTAAAAAGCTCTTGTACACTTTTTGTATTATCAGTAACAAGGTCAATTTTATCTTCACCTTGTTTATTATAAAAATCATAGATTATTAAATCTGCGGCCAGCTTTTTTATATCAGCATTATAGTTTTCAACTGCATCTGACTTTATTTCGTCATCGATATCCATAAAGGTTAAATAATCAGTTTCACAGTTGTTAATTGCATCAACGCGCCCTGCTCCAACACCTTTATTTATGCTATTTTTTATTACTGTAAAACGCTTATCATCTCCTACACAATTCATACATTTTGCATAGCTCAAATCCGTTGAACAATCATCTATAAGAATACAATTAAAATCAGCACAAGTCTGTCTTTTTAATTGAGATATAAATTTTTCAATATAATGTTCTGCATTATAAAAAGAAGTACAGATTGTTAATAACATAAAACTACCCTTCTTTTATACTTGATAAAGCTTCTTTCATTGCTTCTATTTTTATGTGACCAAACTCCATATCAGGTTCCATAAAATTACCTTCACCCCACTCATTCCACGACTTCAAAAAAATAATCTTGTGGTCTTCTTTTTTATCTTTTACAAGATTAAGTACATCTTTTATGTGTTTAATAAATATATCTTTAGTAAAGTTAGTGTAAACCTTTCCTCTTCGACCACTACGCGGAGTATGATCCCAGCCACAAATAATACCAGGGTAATAGTTTTCTTTTTTATCCTCAAAATTTATAGCATTTTTTTGTATTTTATCGAATTTTACAACCTCAGGGATACACATTAATTTACATGCTTTGCGTACAATCTTGCTAAGCAAGTCCCTCTGGTACATACCATCCTGAACTCGGTTTGTATACACTGCGTCACATCCATTATTAAGGTACACAGATAAGTCGTCTGTACATCCTCTGGCATGTGCTACAAAATGCATATCTCCCAACCCTTCTTCCTTAGCAAGAGATCTCCACACTCTTATGAAATTCTGCATATCATCAAATTTGTATGGCTTATAAATCAAAAACAAGGGTTTTCCATCAACTTTGATATACCTAGTATCCTTTAAAACTGGCAGAATTGCATAAAAATGCTGTCTATAATCTTTTTCGCCACCATAGTTTTGCTGCAATAAAACCTTGTTACCATGTCCGTCATGATTCCAAAGTTTCTTTTCCCATGGTTCATTTGCCCAGCCTAAACAAAAAGGAAAATCAGGCTTTCCAGTTTTTACTACATCATCGATAATATCGTTCATCACTTGCTTGCCGTTACCAAAATAATAATGCCAATAGCAAAACCCTTCGATACCAGCCTGTTTTGCAAGTTTTACCTGTTCAGCTCTAACTTCGGGTATACGTAAATCATAATAACCTAAGTCTGAAGGTATCTTAGGCTGTTTATGACCAATAAATAAAGGCTTTGCCTTACCTACGTTAGTCCACTCTGTAAATCCCTTGCCCCACCATTGATCATTTTCTGGTATAGGATGAAATTGTGGTAAATAAAAAGCAATAATTCTTGGCTTTGACATTTTATAAATCCCTTATTTTTACTTTATATTCGTTATAAGCCTTTATAAAAATCTTAAAATGCTTAACAGGATGAATTGAGTTAATACAAACATCAAACAGATGCATTTTTATAGTTTTTATATATTCTTTTCTGTACTCAGGAAATCTATAAGCTTCTATTAAATGATTCCTAAATATGTAAAACAATCTGAAATCTGAATAGTTTCCATAATTCTTTTTAAAAAGAGCAAAAGTTTTAGTTCCAAAGTACTGATTAAGGTACGCTTTATTAAGCATAACAATTTTATAGCCTTTACGTATCAGCCTATGACAAAAGTTATGATCTACTTCATCTATAAAAAGCAGTTCATCAAAGGTATTATCTTTCCACACTGATAAATTAATTATATTGCCCGAAGCAATTATATCTTTAGGATACAAAACTTCACTTTCAGTTCGAGGTTTCCATTTTTTGCCAAGTATCTTTCGTTTTATAGGTGATAAGATTTTAAAGCGTATCTGCTTTGTCCAATATACAGTTTCATTAAGATTAACGATTTTTGGACCAAATGAAACAGCTTTTTCGTCTGTAGGTATATACTCGTCAACAAGATGTATATATTTTTTTATCTGCTCGCTCTCAAAGTATGAGTCCTGATCCATAGTCATTGCCCACTCATACCCATCGCTCAAAGCCATTTGACAGCCTTTATTTTGAGCTCCAGCAATACCACCTTCGTTTTTATTTGATAAGTACACACAGCCTGGTATTTTTTTTGAAAGCTCTTCATGAAGTGCTTGCCTGTTATCTACTATATAAACTTTATCGCAAAAAGCTCCGTATGATAAAACATTTTTTATTATCTTATCTTCACCAAGTTCCAATGGATTAAACCATATTACAACTGCAGCCAGTTTCATTTTATTAATTCCTATCAACAATTTTATTAAATATTGCTTTTGCTTCAGATGATACATAATCATTTTTTAATAACAAAAGCACCGTACCATAAGAAAGAACACCACAAATAAATCCTAAAGTCAGCTGAACAGCAGGATTAGTATTTAGCTCCCTTACAATGTACACACAAAAAGACATCACAATTACTGCAGTAAAAAATTGTACACCGGCTTTTATTAATCTAATCTTTGCCAGATATCCTCTTAAAAATATACAGTCTATAATAATAAATGTAAACTCTGCTATTAATGTAGCAAAGGCAGCCCCATTTGCCCCGTATTTAGGTATAAAAATTAAATTTAATACAAAGTCAATCAACGCTGTAACAGCCATACGGTAAACAGTAAGTTTTTCTTTACCGTAAACTACAAGCAGACTACCGGTAAAGCTTGATATAGCACTGAACAAAATAAAAGGAGACATAATTTTTGACACTAAGACTGCATCAATATATGTCTGCCCACAGAAAAGCAAAACTAAAGGCTTCATTAATAATAAAAAGCCCATTGATACAGGCAGTGCAAAACAAAAAATAAAGCTAAAGGCTTTTACTTCAAGATCAATTATGCTTTTTTCATCGTTTTTACTGCAATAGTATGCAATACGAGGAATCATTACTGCTGTCACAGCAGGAAAAAGCCCCTTAACCATACGTACAATTTTTGCACCAGCTGCATAAAAGCCTACCTGAGTATCAGTGCTCAAAAAACCAAGCATGGTTGTATCAAGACTTGCAAAAAAAGTAGCTGCTATACCTGAAGCAAATAAAATCAAAACAGGTTTTATGTGCCTCTTTATTTGAAGCTTTTCACAATCACACTTTTTAAATGACACATATTTACGGGCATGAAAAAGATTACATATATTTGCTCCAACATTAGAAATTATATTTACAGCTGCATACTGCAAATAGTCGTCCTGTGAGTGTACTAAGGTAAAAAGCAAAACAACACTCAGTATCTGAAATACTAATGATCGGATAGATATATAAGTGTATTCTTCAAAAGCTTCATACAACCAGTTAAGTCCAAAGGTGTTAAACATTATGAGGGTACTGCAAATAATAATAAGTGCCTTATATGAGTGGAGCTTTGAAACACACAAAACTGTAAAAAACAATAAAAGGTATGCTGCCACAGTAGATACAAGGTTAATAGACCAAAGCTCTTTTACAATAGAGTTAAGCTTTAACCTGTTATCTCTGTTTTTTGCAATTTCTCTAACAGCATAAGAATGGATACCTAGCGTAGCTATTAATGAAAAATATGAAACTATCCCCTGAGCAAAGTTTACTTTACCTAAAACTTCAGGACCTAAAATACGGGAAGAATATGGAAAAGTAATTAATGGAAAGAATAATGTTAGAAATGTTTTTAACGCGTTTAAGAACGCATTTTTTTTTATGGATTTTTGTTGTACTACTGGCATATTAATAGATAAAGTATACTTCAAATCTAATAAAAAGTAATTAAATATGTTACACTATGGTATGAATAATATCGCAATTGACACAACATTTTTTGGTCATGAAGAAGCTTTAAATAAGCGTCTTACATTATCAACATCAATCTTTACAGCAGATATTTTAGATGCTTTTGTTACACTAGGTGTAAGCGATAATTTTACACTGATTGTAAATCAAAGCCATGAAGATTTTTTTAAACAACGGTTTCCGCAGTATAAGCTTTTAGTATTAAAATGGCTGCCATTAACACTCATCACCAGGCTTACAAAAGGAAAGCTTGCAGGTACTAAATATATAAAAAAACTTGGTATATACAAAAAAACAGTTCAGAAAAAAAACTTTGATTTAATATGGTTTCCGTACACCATTGCCGAAACTTATGTAAAAACCTGCATTAAAAGTGTGTGTACAATTCACGATTTATATCGTTTTCATCACCAGACTAATGCCCTTACTTTATATAAAGACATTAACAACAGTGATACAAACACGATAGTGACTATATCTGATTATACTAGACAGGACATTGTAAAAAGCTTTAACTATGATAAAGCAATAAAGGTTATACCAAACTCCATCACTTTTGATGTAGCAAAGCAAACAAAAATACCAGACATCAATAACTTATATATTCTTGATATAAATGCCTACATTGATAAAAAAAATCCTCTTACACTTTTAAAAGCTTTCAATCTCTTAAAAGACAAAATACAGCATGATCTTGTTTTTTGCGGAGGATATAAGGACGAAACTGTATTTTCACAAATGGAGCAGTTTATCAAAGATAATGGTCTGCAAAACAGAGTTCACATGCTTTTTAGAGTCACAGACGAAGAGCGTAATTACCTTTTAGCAAATGCAAAACTGTTTGTAACCCCATCACTTTTTGAAGGCTTTGGCCGCACTCCAATTGAGGCTGCTGTATGCAAAATACCGGTTATTTCAACAAAAGAGACTTCCCTTTATGAAGCAACTATGGGGCTTGTTAATTACTATGAACCGGCAACAGACTTTAAAAAACTTAGCGAAACAATCTTTAATGTACTTACAAATCCTGAAAAAGAAGATAAACTTGGCAAAATAGCACAGACATTGTGTAGTACTTACACACCACAAAGCTGCGCAAAAAAATACATGGAGATTTTTAATGCTCTGTAAAAAACAAACTAGTGCTTTACCTTTGGCTGCAATACTTATCTTTGCTGCAATTCTTACAAACAATGCATTTTATGGATTTGGATGGACAGATGAAGCTTTATACGGAGCTACAGTACATGCTATGTATCAGGGTAACCGTATGTTTTTTGATATATGGGAACCTACACAAAGCTATGAGCTTTTACTCTACCCTATCCATGCTCTTTATCTTTTGATTAATAAGTCTACTGAAGGTATTTATCTTTATTACCGTCTTATAATTATTGCAATACAAACTTTAACAGCTTTATTTACATATTTTGTGTTAAATAAAAAATATACAAAAGCAGTAAGCCTTATAAGCTCAATAGTAATGCTTGTTTTTTCCAGAGCAAGTCTTTTTGGGCCATCCTACTATGCAATCACATTAACCACAATGCAACTTACGGTTTTACTTATTTTTGCGGTATTTAATTTAGGATGGCACACTATTGCTCTGTACCCAGCAGGATTTTTTTCAGCTGCGGCAGTTTTATGTAATCCATATATGACTTTTCCATATATTGCGCTATCTTTATTAGTACTTATTCTGCCAAAAACAAGAATCTATTACAAAAAATACCTGATACTGTGGAGCGGCACAATTACACTTGCGATTGTCTTTTTATATGCCGTACTCCATGGTAGTGATCTTAGTCAGTTTATGCCATCATTACATTATGTGTTCAGCTCACCAGAGTACTCAAATAAAACAACAGTGCAAACTGTAAAATGGCTTTTAAAGTTTCCTCGTCTTTTAGTTACACCGTTTTTTTATTTTTTACCATTTACATTGCTTGCTGCAGGTGTTGTAACAAAAAAAATAAAAATTAATGACAAAATAAAAGGTATTATTCCTTTTTTAATGCTTATTAACTATGCTGCCATTTTTGTATACAAAAGAGATAACGGAGGAGCTGCTGCAACAATTTTTCATATGGCAATACTGCTTTATTTGATACATGGTAAAATAGACTTTTTAAAATATACAACTGAACTTATATATTTTGTAATACCAGGTTTAAGCCTGGCATTTATGGAGTGTCTTTGCTCTGATACAGGCTTTGGTGTTTTTGCAATTGGTATGGTATTGCTTTTACCCTTTTCAGTTTTTTTATTGCTGCAAACTGATACAGGTAAAACTTTTAAGCTTTTAACACTAAGCTTTTTAGTTTTATCTACACTATACGGAAGAGTAAACTTTACATACAGAGATGATAGACTTTCTCCTCACTATGTATTTATTCCTGCCCTTCATAAGGAGTGCAGAGTGATTACCCAGGGACCTGCAAAAGGTATTTATACAGGTGGTAAAAATAAAGAGCAGTATGATTTAATTTATGCTTCAGTAAAAGCTATTAAAGCTAAAAATGATAGTTCAATTTTTATCTCAAAGCTTTGCCCATGGGCATATCTGGTAAATCCAGATCTTAAAACAAATGCTTTGTCTGCCTGGCGTATTAATGGCAATGATTTACGCATTGAGCCATATTACACACAATTTGATCATAAAATGCCTGATAATATTTTGTTTATTGACCAAGCCATAAGAGACAATAATGATAACCATATTGATAATTCATGGCTAATGAGTACACTATACATGCTCGATTATAGTAAAATCACAGTACCTTGCGGTACACTATATCACCTGAAATAAAAGAAAAGACCTTTGAAAAGGAGTTGAAATATGGAAGAAAAATTCATTCCATTTAATATCCCACCTGTTACAGGTAATGAACTTAAGTATATCAATGAAGCCATCGGCAATCATAAAATTTGCGGCGATGGTGTATTTACAAAAAAATGCAATACATGGTTTGAAGAACGTCTTGGCAGCAAAGTTTTACTTACAACTTCTGGTACAAGCGCTCTTGAAATGGCGGCTATTTTAAGCGGCATCCAGAAAGATGAAGAAGTAATCTTACCTTCATTTACATTCTGTTCTACAGCAGATGCCTTTGTACAGCGAGGTGCAAAACTTGTTTTTGTTGATATTCGAAAAGATACAATGAATATCGATGAAACTAAAATTGAACAGGCAATAACACCAAAGACAAAGGTTATTTGTGTCGTTCACTATGCAGGTGTTGCTTGCGAAATGGATACAATTATGGCTATTGCAAAAAAACATAATCTTAAGGTCGTTGAAGATGCAGCACAGGCAGTGTGCTCGTTTTATAAAGGTAGACCATTAGGAACAATTGGTGACTTTGGTTGTCTGTCATTTCACGAAACCAAAAACCTATCAATGGGCGAAGGTGGAGCTTTAGTAATTAATAATCCAAACGATTATGATATGGCCGAGATTATACGTGAAAAAGGTACAGACCGCAGTCTGTTTATACGCGGTCAAGTTGATAAATACACCTGGAGAGAGTACGGTTCATCATACCTGCCATCTGATATGAACGCTGCATATCTTTGGGCTCAGCTTGAGCAATGTAACACAATTCAAAACTCTCGTCTCAGGCTTTGGGACAAATATAATACAGCATTTACACCAATTGCACAAAAAGGCAAAGTTTCATTACCTTATGTTCCTGAAGGATGTGTTCATAATGCTCATATGTATTATCTTATCTGCAAATCCCTTGAAGAACGTACAGCTCTAATTAAATATCTTAAGGACAACAATATAGGAGCTGTTTTTCATTATATACCATTACATTCAGCTCCAGCAGGTATCAAGTTTGGTCGTTTTGATGGAGCTGATGAAGTTACAACTCCATACAGTGAGCGTCTTGTCCGCCTGCCTTTATACTACGGTCTGTCAGAACAAGATCAAATTACAGTTATAAATGCTGTAAATGCCTTTTTTGGAGAATAAACTAATGAAAGAAATTAGCATCGTCATTCCTGTTTATAACAGCCATGAGTGTGTTGCAGAGCTGAGCAGACAAATTGCAGATGCACTTAAAGGTATTGAGTACGAGCAAATTATGGTAAATGACTGCAGCAGGGACTCAAGCTGGGATGAAATTCAAAAACAGGCTGCTGTTAATCCAAATATTCTTGGCATAAACCTTCGAAAAAATGGTGGTCAGGATAGTGCAATTTTGACAGGGTTAAACTATGCCTGTGGCAATTGGGTCATTATTATGGACGATGATTTGCAGCACTCACCATATGATATCTTAAAGCTTTATGATCATGCAAAAAGCGGATTTGATGTAGTTTATGCAAATTTTGAAAACAAAAAACAAAAGCTATGGAAAAATATTGGCAGCTGGTTTAATGGCAAAATCAGTGAAATAGCTATCCAAAAGCCAAAGGAACTGTATTTATCACCATTTAAGATCGTAAGTAAAGGTGTTGTAAAGGAAATGATTAAGTTTAACAATCTTTTTCCTTATATCGACGGTTTAATATTTCAAATTACCCGGAATATTACTCAAATTGACATTGAGCACCACAAGCGAGAATTAGGTACAAGTAATTATAATCTTATAAAGTCAATCAAAGTGTTTTTACGCATGCTTTTTGGCTTTTCTACAATGCCTTTAAACCTTGCTTCGTATACAGGCTTTTTCTCAGCTTTTGTGGGATTACTAATGGCCATTTATTACTTTATAAGATTTGTTATGGGTAAAGAACCTTTAACTGGATGGACAAGCCTTGTAATCCTTATTCTCGTCCTTGGAGGCCTGATATTAGTAGCTCTTGGTATCATTGGTAAGTATCTGGGGCAAATATATCTTACTGTAAATAATCAGCCGAAGTTTATTGTTAAACAAACTACAAAAGACAATGCAAAAGATTAATAAACGCTTTATATATTTTATACTCATGCATGCAGGCTTTTTAGTATACAGCTGCTACAGTCTCCTTGGCAAAAAAGCTGCTGCTCAAGAATTATTTACCATAACTACACTGGTGATTTACGGAGCTGTTATGGCCGTTATGTTTGTTTATGCAGTAATCTGGCAGCAGGTACTAAAGGTAATACCTCTTACAATTGCCATTGCAAATAAGGCAATTACAATTGTCTGGGGTATAATATTAGGCTATATACTCTATCATGAACAAATAAAAGCTAACATGATAATAGGAGCTGTAATTATAGTTGCAGGTATCATTATATTATGTACAGACAAACAATAATTTATACGTTTTTTT
>JAZUGE010000039.1:0-5548 GCA_045641045.1 Treponema sp.
TACTATTGAAATAGTCTAAAACAATGTCTTAATATAATCCCAAAGGTTATAATGAGCAAAAACACTAACTGCAACAAGGGAAACTGTAGACATAATTTTAATGAAGATATCCATACAAGGACCTACTGTATCTTTTAAAGGATCTCCTACTGTGTCACCTACAACTGCAGCATCATGAACAGCACTACCCTTACCATAACCTTCAATTCCACCCTGTTCTATAAATTTTTTGCCATTATCCCAGGCTCCTCCTGAGTTACCAGTAAAGATTGCAATCATTATAGAACAGATTGTTGAGCCTATAAGTATACCGCCTACAAAATGTGCACCAAACAAAAGGCCTGAAACCACAGGAATCACAACTGCCATTAAAGCAGGAACTTTCATCTGTCCGATACTACCTTTTGTTGATATTGCAATACACTCCTTATAATCCGGATCTTCCTTACCTTCAAGGATTGATGGATGCTCTCTAAACTGACGGCGAACTTCTTCAACCATATTGCGGGCAGCATTTGCAACAGCATCAATAAGCATACCACTGAACAAAAACGGAAGAGCTCCACCTACAATCGAGCCTGCAAGTGTCATTGGTTCCATAATATTAAGGGTTGGTAAACCATTAACAACTGATTCACCAGGAAGGCTATACATGTAACTTAACATCAATGCAAGGGCTGCAAGTCCGCCTGAACCGATGGCAAAACCTTTACCTATTGCAGCAGTGGTGTTACCTACAGCATCAAGAGTATCAGTGATATTACGAACACTATCAGGTAAAAGTGACATTTCGGCAATTCCACCTGCATTATCAGAGATAGGACCATAGGTATCAACACTTACTGTAAGGGCAACAAAGCTCAGCATTCCCATTGCACTCATGGCAACACCATACAGTCCTGATGTATAATAGGCAATAATAATACCAAAGCCAAGCACTGCACAAGGAGCCATACAGCTTCTCATACCAAGGGCAAGACCTGTAGTTATTGTCAATGCAGGTCCTTCCTTACTAGATTGTGCTAAAACTTTTGTAGGTCTGTACTCACTTGATGTGTAATACTCTGCAATTATGCCAATAAGTATACCTGCTATAACCCCGGAAGCAGCTCCGATCCATGGACTTGCAAAACCACATTTAAAGCCTAAATGTTCATAATCAATGCCACCTTTTCCAAAGAGACAGTATGATAAAACAAAGCCCAAAGCTAAAGTTAAAGCAGCTCCTATCCAGGTAGCACCATTTAACTGATTGTGAACTTTATTCGATTTTGAAAGATTACGAAGCAAAAGAGAAGCAATGCCAGCAACACAAGAAATAAGCCCTACAGCAGCAAATGCCAGTGGGAAAGTATATAATGAAGTAAGAGAATCCACACTCACAGATGCATGAGTGATAAGGTTATAGCCTAAAGCAATGGCTGCAACAATTGAAGCTACATAGCTTTCAAGTAAGTCAGAGCCAAGTCCTGCAACATCACCAACGTTATCACCAACATTATCAGCAATTGTTGCAGGATTGCGAGGATCATCCTCAGGAATATGCGCTTCAGTTTTGCCTACAAGATCTGCTCCCATGTCTGCAGCTTTTGTATAAATACCACCACCTACACGATTAAACATAGCAACTAGCGAACAGCCTAAAGCATAACCTGAAAGAATATTAGGAAACCTGATAATAGGAATACCTGTAAGCCAGCACTTTGTTGTTGTCATATCTGTAAGATAACCAAGGACAACACCAAATACAAGATATACAATCAAAAGTCCTGCAAGAGCAAAGCCTGCAACACACAATCCCATTACAGAACCGCCCCGAAAGGCAACTTTTAATGTTTTTCCGATATTTTCAGTTTTACGAGCTTCGTTTGTAACACGAACATTTGCATAGGTTGCAATTTTCATACCAATGAAACCTGCACTTGCACTCATAACGGAGCCTAAAAGCAAAGCACATGCAACATACCAGTCCAGTGCAAGAACAACAATAACAGCAACTGCAGCAACAACTACAGCCAGAACCTTGTACTCATACTCAATAAAAGTATTTGCACCTAAACGAATTGCAGATGCAATACGTTGCATCAGTTCACTACCTTCTTCCAGCTTTTTTACACTGAAAAAGTTAAAGGCTGCGTATGCTAGCGAAGCTAATACAGCCATAAACAATAATACAGAAAGAGTCACAATAATCTCCTTTGATAACTTTTTTAAAGTTTTCTTTTGTTTTTTCTGTAGTTTAATTGTAACACTTGCAAACGTTACGTAAAAAAACAGAATTAGGATTATTACGACTCCAGAACTTTAATTATTTTAAAGTTTAATATTTATTAAAGCTAATTTTTAAGACTATTTAAGACAGAATAATACAAATTTAAAAACCAGCTTCAAGATATTTATCTATATCACTTTCGCCGACATAGCTTGGCTGACTGCCAAATTCTTCTATTATATCTGCAAGGTCTTCATTATCCATAAGATATACACAGTTCATGCGGTTAAAGCTTTTATCATCATCCGAAAGCTCAATGATACCTTTTGTTGTTTCGATACTTATAGGACCATCATCTGTTACAATGTTTACAAATGCAGTAAAGCCGTCAACAAGCTTAAATACTTGATTTGATGATTTATATTCATTAAGTTCCTCGGCTGTGATGTTTGATAATACACCATTTGTCAATTTAACTATCTTCATATATGCCTCCTTTAACCTGAAACAAAATAGAAAAGTGTAAAAAAAAACCTTCCGTAAAAGGAAGGTTTTCAAAAGCTGCCAGTAGGACTTGGACCCACGACCCCGAGATTACAAATCACGTGCTCTACCAACTGAGCTATGGCAGCAGATGAGTTGATATTATATTATTCATCACTTTTAATCAATAGAAATAAACTTATTTTTTCAAAAAAAAAGTAGAAAACACTAATGGATGTATATTTTGTTAAAAACATGTGGATAGTTTGTTAATAAAATATTACAGAATGTTATCATGTATTTACTAAAAATTAATGTGTATTTTTAAATTATTTTAAGGAATAGCAGTCATACTATTATCATAATATTTTAATTAAACAAGTTTTATGAGTAGGGTTATGGAAAAGCAACATAATATGAAGCTTATTAGAGCTTTGAGTTTATTAAGCTCATTGGTCATGATGATTGCTGGTTTTACAGTATTTGTCACAAAGGATGGATTACACACAGCATTATCAAATACTTGTATTGCTGTTTCGGCTTTTTTTTACTGTGTTTCAATATGGGCATCAGTAAAAAGAGTCAGACAGGATGCTGAATTGTAATTGACTTCAGGCTTTATCAAATTGTGATTTTAAATAAAAAGATAGACTTACGACCGCTGATATGCAGCGGTCTTTTTTTTTACAATCGTCTTTTGGGATAAAAAAAGAGTCAGCATTTATGCTGACTCTGCAATTTTCAAAACCAATACAGGAATGCAAACAATTCAACTAAGATTTAATAAATGCCGTTAAATCCTTTGAAAGGAGCTCCTGTACCCAAGTTCTTGCAGGCTTTGCAAATTATTCTAAAACCAATTCAGCTCTTGCAAGAATCTCTATATATTCATATTAACACACTTTTTTATTTATGCAAGTATTTTTAATCTTTTTTTAATAATATTTTCAATATTATAGAGAGGGCTGTATTAATACAAAAAAAGTCCAGTCAAGGCACGCAAACCCTTAAAGCCTTGACTTATACGTTTTAAGGGTTTGTGGAGCCCCCCCCCTAATAAAAAAGCCCGTCTGTACAATAGACGAGCTTAATCTAAAACGCAAAAACAATTACTTAGATTCTTTTGCAGCTAAAGCCTTGATAACAGCGTGATTAGCGGCGATTCTCTTAGAGTTCTTTTTTGCATTAACTCTCTGAGTCTTTGTTACTCTGTCGTTTCTAAAACGCATAGCAAGTCTCATAATGATACCTCATCATCAAAATATTTGATTACCACAAAAATAATCTCCTCATAATAACAATTTTTACCATAAAAGAAAACACCTTTTTCAGATAATTTGCTAAAAACATCCAAGACAAAAAATAATTCTTTATTTATAATTTATTTTGACGGAGGAAATTATGACAGAAATAAAGGCAGAACAGATAAAAGATAATACCATAAACCTTATCAGTAGTGACTGGCTATTAATAACAGCTTCAAAAGACGACAAAGTAAACATGATGACGGCATCCTGGGGTGCTTTAGGCTTTGTATGGAACAGAGCTGCTGCAACTATATATATAAGAAAATCCCGCTATACAAAGGATTTTATAGACGCATCTGATACATTTACCCTTAATGTACTGGACAATAAGGAACGTGAAAAACTTATATATTGCGGCAACACCAGCGGACGAGATTGTGATAAAGTAAAAGGAAGCGGGCTTACATTAAAAAAAGACGGTGATATTACCTACTTTGATGAAAGCCGTATGGTAATACAGTGTAAAAAGATATTTGCTCAGGAAATGCCAACAGAAGCTTTTTTTGACAATACTATAGTTGACAGTAACTATGCTGATGGTGATTTGCATACAATGTATATTGGTGAAATCATAAAAGTTTTAGTAAAATAATGGGGAATACCAATATGTATGAAGGTTTCATTAAAGAAGAATTAACTGAAGCATATAAGCTTCTCACTAACGGAAAGCCAGCTTTAATATGTACAAAAGGTGAAAACGAAGGTCAGTATAATGTCACTCCCTACGGGTGGTGGACAACAGTGGACTACGAACCTGTAACAAAGGTTTTGTTCGTTTCAGATCCTACCCACCAGGGAGCAATTAATGCCAAAAGAACAAAACAGTTTGCCCTCTGTGTCCCTCTAGACGAAAAAGATCCTGTAATTAATCAGTGCGGCTCTGTTTCAGATTCAAAAGCAGACAAGTTCAAAATGTTCAACATAAAGGGAATAAAAGCTTCAAAAGTTGATGCAATGCTTTTACCAGACAATTCAATGGCAATGATTGAGTTTGAGGTTGTAAATGTTATAGCAGAGGGCTCAGTTGAAATTATTATCGGGCAGTCTGTTGCAGCCTGGAAACGTACTTAAAAACTTATAGAGGCGTGGCTTTTTTGAGACACGCCTTTTTTATTTATCTTCGCTGATAAGTTTTTCAACTTCCTTAACCAGAGACATTATATCACTAAGGCCCTTTTCAACGCTTAAACGGTAAAAGTTTTGAGTACCATCCTTTACAGGCACTATAAGCCCTCCTTCCTTTAGAATTTTTAAATGGTGAGAAACTGCTGGCCGAGATAGTTTTGTTTTTGAGGCAAGGCTCAAAACATTTAAACCTCCAGAATCTTTACTTGTTTGAGAATCAGCAATTTCAATAAAAAGCTGCTGGCGAACAGGGTCACCTAATGCAACAAAAATCTGAGAGCACTGCTTAAACTTTTCACAAACTTCTTCCTTTAGTTTTGGATCTAACATAAATCTTCCTTTCATGCTTAGAAAAGCACATTTATTTAGTATAACAATTTTTCATCTAAAGACTATATATAATTATTAATTATATTCCTTG
>JAZUGE010000040.1:0-6033 GCA_045641045.1 Treponema sp.
ATAAAACTCAGGGGTAGGTATTGGTATAAGTGCTTTTTTGTATTTATCGTCCCCTGTACTGTATTTTTTATAAAGCTCAGTCAGGTACTCTAAAAAGCGCAGTGGCATATTGTTATTGATAGTACTCTGCTGCTCAACTAAGACAATAAGTCGACCATTTATTTCCATTGAGACGTCATTGTATAATCCCTTGTAAACAGTGTTTTCGAGCTTTGTTCGTACAATTTTGTCTTTTTTAATATCAAGGTTTGAGTGGGATAGGGCATTATACAAAGAAATAAAATATTCTTCATTGTTACCAAACATATCAACAAAGAGTGTGTCTTTATAGTTACGTTTAGGCTGGTCTAAATAGTCTGAGTGCTGTGCTTGCATTTGTATGCTCCTTTTAAGTGTTTAACTATTTATAGGAGCAAAAGGGCTAATTTTTATGAAAAAATTTAAAAAATTACTGAATTTTATAAAAAAGATTTTAGAAAAAATGGCAATTTTATAAAAAGCTTTTTAGAAATGAAGTTTATTTCCAAAAATTGTCTCAAACTTTTTGGGATATACTTAAAAAAATGGCGTTTTTTTTAAATATGAATATGGAAAATCGCAAAAACATAAAATATGAATTAAGAAAAAGGGCCTAAATCTTAAAACATGACTTTTAAAATTAGATTAAATTGTTGCTAAATTAAAAGCAGACGGCTATAATTTAACTAAAGTTAATAAATTTTACAGTGAGTTTCGGCCGCGTATAAAAGTATTAATTTGTAAAAATGTATCAAGTTCATGGGCATAACTATGTCCAAATCTGCTTACCGCAAAAAATCAATTGAGAGACTAATATGAAAAAAGCACTCATTACAGGTATTACCGGTCAGGACGGCTCTTATTTAACAGAGTTTTTACTTGAAAAAGGATATGAAGTACACGGTATTATCCGTAGATCATCGAGTTTTAATACAGGCCGCATTGAGCACCTTTATATGGATGAAGCTGTTGAAGATATGCACAAAAGTCGTGGAGTTTACCTTCATTACGGAGACCTTACAGACAGCGAAAGTATGATCCGTATTATCCGCGAAATTAAACCGGATGAAATTTATAACCTTGCTGCCCAAAGCCATGTTAAGGTTAGCTTTGATGTACCTGAGTACACAGCAGACACAGATGCAACTGGTGTTTTACGTATCCTTGAAGCAGTGCACTTTTTAGGTCTTGAAAAAAAGACCCGTATTTATCAGGCAAGTACAAGTGAGCTTTTTGGTCTTGTACAGGAAGTTCCACAAAAAGAAACTACACCTTTTTATCCACGTTCTCCTTATGCTGTTGCAAAGCTTTACGGCTTTTGGATTATGAAAAACTACCGCGAAAGCTATGGTATGTTCTGCAGTAACGGTATTTTGTTTAATCATGAGTCTGAGCGCCGTGGTGAAACTTTTGTTACACGTAAAATTACATTAGCAGCCAGCCGTATAGCTCACGGTATGCAAAAAAAGCTTTACCTTGGTAACCTTAATGCACTGCGCGACTGGGGATATGCAAAAGATTATGTTGAGTGTATGTGGCTTATTTTACAGCAGGATACTCCTGATGACTTTGTTGTAGCTACAGGGGAGCAGCACTCTGTAAGAGAGTTTTGCCAGCTAGCCTTTGCCGAAGCCGGCATAGAGATTGAGTTTAAGGGCGAAGGTGTTGATGAAAAAGGCTATAACAAGGCAACTGGTGAAGTATTAATTGAAGTTGATCCTAAATACTTTAGACCTGCTGAGGTTGAAACTTTACTTGGAGATCCAACAAAGGCAAAAAAAGTATTGGGCTGGAACCCAACAAAAACTTCGTTTAAAGAGCTTGTTCATATCATGATGCAGCATGACCTTGAGTTTGTAAAAGAAGAAAAGGTTGTGCTTCTTATGCGTAAATAAAGTTATTATGGAAAAGAATAGTAAAATATACGTTGCAGGTCACCGTGGTTTAGTAGGCGGTGCAATATTGCGTTTATTAAAAGAGCAGGGATATACAAATATAGTAACTCGCACTCATAGCGAGCTTGATTTATTAAATCAAAGTGCAGTAAACGCTTTTTTTGATACTGAAAAACCTGAGTATGTATTTTTAGCAGCTGCCCATGTAGGTGGAATTGGAGCTAACAGTACATACCCTGCAGACTTTATATATCAAAATATGGTGATAGGCTTTAATGTTGTTGAAGCTGCCCGCCGTGCAGGTGTTAAAAAGCTTATGAACCTGGGTTCAACCTGTATTTATCCTAAGATGGCAGAACAGCCTATAAAGGAAGAATCCTTATTAACAGGACCTTTAGAGCCTACTAATGATGCTTATGCCCTGGCTAAAATAAGTGTAATAAAGCTTTGTACTGCTTATAACAAACAGTATGGTACAGATTTTTTGTCAGTTATGCCAACAAATCTTTATGGCTTAGGGGACAATTATGAGCTTACAGGCAGTCATGTGTTCCCGGCTCTTATACGTAAGTTTCATGAAGCTAAGGTCAGTGGTAAAGACGTTGTGCAGCTTTGGGGCGACGGCTCTCCTTTAAGAGAGTTTTTATATGCAGGAGACCTTGCTGACTGTGTAGTTTATTTAATGCAAAACAAGCATGCTCAGGATTTAAGAAATGAAACCGGGGACTTTGTAAATGTAGGTACTGGTAAAGAGCTTACAATAAAAGAACTTGCCGAGACTGTAAGAGATGTTGTTTATGCAGATGCTCCTGGCCGTAAGTGTGAAATACAGTGGGACAGTACAAAACCAAACGGGACTCCTCGTAAGCTTTGTGATGTAACAAAGTTACACAGCCTTGGATGGACATATAAAGTAGATGTAAAAGAAGGCATCGAGATAAGCTACAAAGATTTTTTAAGTGGCAATGTACGTAAGTAAAATTTGGAGAATAATAATTGGCGGATATAGCAAATACAGAGCAAACCTGGACTAAAATAATTGAGTCTAAAAATAAATTACTGGATTTAAAACTAAGGGAAGTTTATCACTACAGAGACCTTATCTTTTTACTTGTAAAAAGAGATTTTACAGTAACTTATAAGCAGTCCATTTTAGGTCCTTTATGGTATATAATTCAGCCTTTAGTAAGTACTGTTATGTATGCCTTTATATTTGGTAATCTTGCAGGTATTGGTACAGACGGGGTTCCTTACATACTTTTTTACTTTGCAGGATCAATGCTATGGTCTTACTTTAGCGCCTGTTTAACTTCCTGCTCTGACTGCTTTTTAGCAAATAAGGGTGTATTTGATAAGGTGTATTTTCCACGTCTTTGTATGCCAATATCAAGTGTTTTAGGACTTATATTTAAGCTCTTGTTTCAGTTTGCCTGCCTTATGGCTTTTTATATTTACTACCTTGCAACAGGTAACAGTGTAAAACTTTCATGGTTTATAGTGTTGTTTCCTGTATTGCTTTTGTGGATAGGTTTTTTAGGTATGGGTATTGGACTTATATGTTCAAGCCTTACAACTAAATACCGTGATTTAAAGTTTTTAATACAGTTTGCTCTTCCTTTAGCAATGTATGTAACACCTGTTGTTTACCCTTTGAGCCAGGCTCCTGAAAAATTAAGCTGGGTTTATTATCTAAACCCTATGAGTGCTCCTGTTGAGTATTTTAGAGTCTGGTTTTATGGGGCTGGTAATGTGCCTTTAGATATGTTTTTAGTAAGTATATGTGAGTTTGCTGTTTTATTTTTTGCAGGACTTATTTTATTTAACCGTAACGAAAAAAACTTTGTGGATGTAATTTAATTACATAATTATAGGGTATAAGAATGATACAAAGTTATGTAAATAAAAATAAATTCATTTTCATTGGTTTATTTATACATCTTGCTGTTTTGATGATATATCTTTTGTTAAATCAGAATATATCTGTAATAATTCATGATCAACTAGATAGCGAAGTTTTATATTACATTTTAAAATCCCCAAAAATTTATAATTCAAGATTTGCCTTTTTTATGAATGGGCAAGCAGATGTTACAGTGCCCTCATTTTTAACTATTTTTTATTACTGTTTACTTCCAGCTGTATATGCTTTTTCCGTAAATTTATTTTTTATAAGAGTAATAGCCTTTATCAGTATCTATAAGGTTCTTTATGAATTCAATGTTGAAAATTGGATTTGTTTTTTAGTTGCAATGACATTTTCTATGCTCCCTATAAGGTCTGTATATGGATTATCTGCAATGGGAGTTGGGCTTGTAATACTTGCTTATATATATTTTTATAATGAAAAAAGAATATATATAAGTTTTTTGTTGATTGGTTTATATGGACTGTCTAGTTCAGTTGTAACTACTGGGTATGCGGTCATATGTTTTATTATACTAAGCATAATAATATTGCTGATATCGAAAAAGAAGGTTGTTTTTCAAATCTTAGGTTGTTCTGAATTAATTCTAATTTATACACTTACAAACATAAGGCTTTTTGAATCTGTATTAGGAAATAATGATTTTATTTCACACAAGTCTGATATCAAACTTGTTGCAAGTAGCTTTATTAGTAGTTTCAATGATATGCTGATTAATGGTCAATATCATGTAGCTACATTTCATAAAGGCATATTTGTAATACTAGCTGTATATGTAGTTTATGTTTTTTTGAAAAAGAGTTTTTTTGCAAATAAAAAGTCAAATTATTTTCTGATATTAAACTTTGGCATAATTGTTGGTATTTCGTTGTTTTATGCATTATTTTGGTGCAGTCTAGGTGTAAATGTTCGTTCTTCACTATTTAGAAACAGTTCATTAAAGGGGTTTCAATTAGACAGATTTTATTGGTTAAATCCTATATTGTGGTATGTTTTATTTGGGGTATTGCTTTCGCAGCTTTATAATCAAATGAAGCAAAGTTTTGATGCAAAAAGAGTTGCTGCTGTTGTTGTCTTGTTATGGTTTATACCAACTGTTAATGTAGCAAGAGAATCTGATGTCTCAAAAAATGTAAAATCGTTTATTCTTAGGTCTTCTGAATACAGATATGACACATGGAAGCATTTTTTTGAACCTGATTTATTTTCTCAAATTGATAAATTTATACCAGAACAAAAGGAAAGCTTTGGTGTTGTTTCTATTGGATTGCATCCAAGTGTAGCATTATATAATGGTTATAAGTGTCTAGATGGATACGCAAATAACTATAATCTATCATATAAAAAATCTTTTTTTAAAATAATTAAGAATGAAATATCTAAAAACACAGATTTGTATAATTATTTTGTAGATTGGGGAAGTCGCTGTTATGTTTTCTCTTCAGAAATTGGCAGATCGTTACCTCCAGAGAAGAATAAAACAATTTCCCCGAGTATAGATACAAAGGAACTGTATGAATTGGGTGTGCGATATATATTTTCTTCTGCTTTAATAAATAATAAAGAAGAACTTGGGCTAAGATATATCACAAAAGCATCTTCTGAAAATAGTGTTTATGATGTCTACTTGTATAAATTGGAGAGCTTAAATGGACTTGATAGAGAAAACTAAAAACATCTATAGACACCCTTGGGAATTATCAAGGACCGAATGTATATTTAAAGAACTAAAAAAAAGTGAAGTTTTAAATAAAGATAAGTTGTCAATCCTTGATATTGGGTGTGGGGATGCATATTTTGATAAGTATCTAATTAAGAAAATGGATAATATTCAAGAGGTAATTGGTCTCGATATAAATCTATCTGAGTCAATTGAAGAAGGAAAATTAACATTAATAAATAGTATTGAAAAAGTTCAAAATCATAAATTTGACATAATAATAATGATGGATGTGCTTGAGCATATTGAGTATGACGAACAGTATTTGAAGCAAATTGTTAAATTTTTAAAAGACGATGGAAAATTATTTATTACAGTACCTGCTTTTCAATCATTATATAGTTTGCATGATAAAGAACTTTTACATTTTAGAAGATACAATAGTAAACAACTAGAAGAGATATTGGAAAAAACAAATTTAAAGTGTATAAGAAAGCATTATTTTTATTTCTCGCTAATTTTAGCGAGATTATTGA
>JAZUGE010000041.1:0-67277 GCA_045641045.1 Treponema sp.
TCCGACTTTAGTATAGTTTATATTTTTATAGACAGGCTGTTTTTTGTGCATGAATTGTACAAAAAACAGCTTTTTTTGTTGCTTATTACATGAATATTAGTATAATAAAACACATTGTTATTACTTATAGTGAAGTTTTTCACTCCTACGTAAAAACGATAAAATTAATTTAATGTTTAGTTTAGGAGTTATTTGATGGCTACTAATTCCACCGAATTTAAACCTTATATTCCGGCTGATAAAATCACTCCGGAATTTACCATTACATCAGTTGTAACTGGTATAATTCTTGCTGTTGTCTTTGGCGCAGCAAACGCTTATTTAGGTCTGCGTGTTGGTATGACTGTATCAGCTTCAATCCCTGCAGCTGTAATTGCTATGGGTGTCACACGCATCATTTTAAAAAAGAACTCTATTCTTGAAAGTAATATGGTTCAGACAATTGGTTCTGCAGGTGAGTCTGTTGCAGCAGGTGCAATTTTTACAATGCCAGCATTGTTTTTGTGGGCACGTGAAGGTTTAATTGCTCAGCCTAGTCTTTTGTCTATTACACTTATCACCGTTTGTGGTGGTGTACTTGGTGTATTATTTATGATACCACTTCGTAATTCAATTATCGTGCAGGAGCATGGTATTTTACCTTATCCTGAAGCTCAGGCTTGTGCCGAAGTTTTACTTGCCGGTGAAAAGAATGGATCAGGTTCAAAGGCAATTTTTGCAGGTATGGGTATTTCAGCATTAATGAAGTTTATTGTTGACGGTATTAAGCTTGTACCAGGTGCTGTAGCTGTTCCATTAAAGTTTTTACGTACAGAACTTGCAACTGAAATTTACCCAGCAGTAACTGCTGTAGGATATATCTGTGGTTACAAGATTTCATCATATTTGTTTGCTGGTGGTCTTTTAGCATGGTTTGTATTGATTCCTGCAATTGTTTTATTTGGTGGTGAAAGTGTATTATTCCCTGCTGACATCTCTGTAAAAGAGTTATATGAAGCCGGTGGAGCTGGAGCTATCTGGTCTAAATACATCCGTTATGTAGGTGCTGGCGCTCTTGCAGCTGCTGGTATTATCTCTTTAATTAAGAGTCTTCCTACAATCGTAAATACATTTGTAAGTGCTGTAAGTGGATTAAAAGGCAGCGTAAAGTCTGATGAAAGCAGAACTTCAAAAGATATGAACATGAAGTTCGTTAATATCGGTATTTGTGTTGTAGCCCTTGCAATATGGCTTTTACCACAGATTCATGCAGGTCTTTTAAGTGCAATTCTCATTGTTGTGTTTGGTTTCTTCTTTGCAACAGTATCAAGCAAGATGGTAGGTCTTGTAGGATCAAGTAATAACCCTGTTTCAGGCATGGGAATTGCAACAATTCTTATCGCTACAATTTTACTTAAGATTTCAGGTGATACAGGTGCTAACGGCATGATTAGTGCCATTACAATCGGTTCGATAATTTGTATCATTTCAGCTCTTGCTGGTGATATGTCTCAGGACTTAAAAACAGGTTTTATCTTAGGAGCAACTCCTAAAAAACAGCAGACTGGTGAACTGATTGGTGCTGTAATTTCAGCTTTGTCAATTGGTGGTATTTTAGTACTTTTGGATAAGGCATGGGGCTTTGGTAGTGCAGAATTATCTGCTCCTCAGGCAACCCTTATGAAGCTTGTTACAGAAGGTGTAATGAATGGTAATTTACCATGGAGCTTTGTATTTATCGGTTGTGCTATTACAGTGATTTTTGAACTTCTTGGTTTACCTTGTCTTGCTGTTGCAATTGGTCTTTACCTTCCATTAGAGCTTACAGCTCCAATTATGGTAGGTGGTATTTTGAGAGCTGTAATGGACAAGAAATTCAAAAACTCTTCAAGCGAAAATTCTGCTGGTGTATTGTTCTCTTCAGGCTTAATCGCAGGTGAAGGTATTATCGGTATTATACTTGCAATCCTTACAGTTTGTGGAGTTGCAGATAAAATTGACTTATCAGGCTTTGTTCCTGGAGCAGCTGGTATTTGTGGTGCTATTGTGCTTTTTGCAGCTTTAATTGCATTTATGGTAAAATTTGCAATTCCACAGTCAAATGAAAAAGAATAATAAAAAAGCTAATCTTTTAGACTGTGTACCACATAAAAATCCGTCCTTCAACTGGAATATTTCAGAGGACGGAAAAGTTACTATTTTTGTTGAAAATAAAGGTGTTTTTAACTTTATTGCCCAAAAGCTTTTTTCAAAGCCAAGGGTTTCGCAAGTCCACCTTGAAGTATATGGTAGTTTTATCTGGCCTTTAATAGACGGAAAAACAACTGTTATGGAGCTTGGACAGCGCGTATCACAAAAGTTTGGTAGCGAAGCTGAGCCTTTATATGAAAGACTTGCAATGTACTTTAAGAGCCTTCAAAGCTACGGCTTTATAGAGCTTTAATTATTTATTGAGCTGGCATATTTTTGCCAGCTCTTTTTTTATCTTTATACTTTTATTTAAAAACTTACTGCTCTAAATTACATTTTTACTGTGATACAATAAAGAAAAGGAGAACTATATGACAGTTACACTTGAACAGTTTGGTGGTATAGGAGACGGAGTATTTAATAATAGTGGAGCTTTCGCAAAAGTTTTTTTTACATTGAAAAGAAATGGTGGCGGTACATTAAAAATTACAGAGGGTGTGTGGCTTACAGGTCCTTTAGATCTAAGTTCAGATACAGTTATTGATATATCCGAAAAAGCTGAGATTCGTTTTATAGATGATTACAATTACTATTGTCCTGTTTTTACAAGATGGGAAGGCGTAGAATGTTTTGCAATGCATCCTCAAATTTACGCAAATGGTGAAAAAAACATTACAATCACAGGGAAAGGAACATTAAATGGTTGTGGTGAAAAATGGTGGTCTTTAGCTCATGCAAAACGTAATGATCAGATGGAGCCGGTATTACCTGTAGAAAAAATGTTTGCTTCATTAAATCCTGATTATAAAAAGCAGCCAGGTGGCGGAGGAGGAAGAGAAAGTCAGTTTTTACGTCCCAGTATGATAGAGTTTACAAACTGCTTTAACGTAGTTATCCAGGGGGTAAAAATTATTAATTCACCATTTTGGACAATTCATCCGCTTTATACAAATGATATTACACTAAAGGATTTACATATTGAAAATCCCTATGAAGCTCCAAATACTGATGGTATTGATATAGATTCATGTAAAGATGTTAATATCATTAATTGCTATGTTTCTGTTGGAGATGACGGAATCTGTCTAAAGTCTGGTTCGGGCAGTGATGGAGTGAGGTGTAATGTTAGTACTGATAATGTGTTTATTAAAGATTGTACTGTACGTTATGCCCATGGCGGCATTGTTTTAGGGTCAGAGACTGCAGCAGGAATTCATAATGTTGTTGCTCAGGATTGTGATTTAGACAGTACAGATCGCGGCATCCGCATAAAAAGTCGTAGAGGAAGAGCTGGGAAGTTGTCTGGTATCCATTTAAAAAATATAAAGATGAATAATACTCTTTGTCCAATTGCGATAAATATGTATTACAGCTGTGGTGAGTATGATCCAAAAAGCTCATTATTTAGTTTAGAACCTCAAAAAATTACAGATACAACACCTACGATAAAGGATGTAACAATTGAAAATGTTACTGCAAAAAACTGTAGGGCAAGTGCAGGCTTTATTGCTGCTTTACCTGAGTGTCCAATTGAGGATTTAGTTATAAAAGACTGCGATTTTAGTACAGATGAAAGCGCTGCAGAATCTCCTATGGTAAGTGATATGTTTTTTGGGTTGCCTGAAGTAAAGCAAAAATCTTTCAGAATTGTAAATGGCAAAAATGCTCGTTTTGAAAACGTAACAGTATCAGGACCTGAGGAACCTTTTATCTATTATTAGTGTTTTTTTTAGTAGTTGTGATTAATGTTTTACGTCCAAAAACATAATTTTATGCTATGGATATAGGCTCTTTATTAGGCGATTACATTAGATTGACAGGTTCTGTAATGGGAGTAGACAGCTACTGTAACAGAAATATACAGGTACTGTAGTAAGTGCAGACAGGAGCTGTCAAAAGCTAGTACAGTGCCTGTATTGACTTAAGACAGCTCCTGTCGTAGTAATCTTAAAAGCGTATTAAATTAGTTTATAGGAGCGTAATTTTTTCTTTATACGTGCATGTATAATAGTTTTTTCGTGCAGGAATATTTTTTAGTTCTACAGTATATGTCCCGCTTTCAATATCGTCTGGTATTTTAAATACCAGAGATGTACTTGAGTTTTGTATTAATGTTGTAACATTGTAAGATACATCTGCTTTTTTTAATGTCAGATACTGTTTTTTATCAGCAGGGTTGATTTTCAGGTATTTTCCCTTTATAAGAACTATATCGTTTTTGTTAAACTCACTATCTGCTTTATATGATGCATCTGGATTTACTTTGCATATTGCGCTTATAAAAGGGTAATATTTTGGACTGAAATCTTTTGCCCTGCTTATGTGAAACTCTTGCTGAAGTTGTTTTATAAAGGTTTTATCAGGCTTCAGATTAACTTTTACTCTATGATTATTATTTTTTTTCTCAGGTTTAAAGCTGTCCGAAAAGCCCTTTGCTGTTCCTGTTATAACAGGCTCTATGATTCCTATTGGTGTTGAAACTGAATAGCCATCTGTAATATTTTTTTTAATTAGGTAAAAAACAAGATTAAAGGCTGACAGCAAATCAGCTTTTGTAAATGTTGAATGGTACTGAACACCCTGCTCTATAAGAGTTTCAAAGCTTTTTTTTATGCAGTCCGTGCCATAAAACTCATAGGCAGCACTTTCATTTTGTGTTGGTAAAAATCCTTCTCTGATTTTATATTTCATCATACCTCCGTATTAAGTCGGTTTTTAAGCCGCTACACTGCAACGCAGCATAGTTTAATTATACGGCGGTAGGTGAAATATAACAAACTGTTTTTTTAATTCTTCATATGCTCTCTATAAATTGCCTTAAAGCCCATAACTGAAAAAGGATTGTCCATACTGTTTTCAAGCTTTTGTACAGTATAGTCTGGATAGTATTCATCGCTGATGGCTTTTATTATTTTGTATTGATTTTCATTTCCACAGACATAAGCTGTCAGTTTTTTTTGTCCTAAAACTGCTTTTATTGATTGCAGTACTCCTCCATTTAAAACACCTTCAAGATAGCTGAATCTTTGATTTGTGTCAGCGTCTGTGAAAAGAAGTAAAGATCTGTCGATATAAATTGCTCGGTTAAAGCCGTATTTTTCAAGATTTTTGTAACCAGTCTTTACCATGTCTGTATCAATTGCAGAAGGAGTTCCTGAAAGGCTTGCACTTAAAATTGTCTGAGTTTTAAGTGCATTAAAAAGCTCGCCTGTTATTGTAGAAATGATGTTTACAATTTTACCGTCTTCAACTACTGCAATTTGAGTATGGCTTCCAGGCATAATAAGGACACTTGTTCCAGTTTCTAAAAGATTTTGATTTATTATACCGCAGATTTCTGTTTCTTCGCCCCTCATATTGTTGATTTGATCAACATTTTCAACTGTAATTGTAGTTCCGTCTTTTACACTTTTTATGCCTGGGATAAAGTTAATTTCTCTCATAAAAAAATCTTTTTCAAAGTATTTATAAACACTCTGGCTAAGTTTTTTTGTGTCAACTGGTATACCTATGTGAGGAACCTCAACAATACCATTTGGACTTGTAATCATTCCGCTCATCCATATTGACTCTACATCTTTATCTTTTATTTCAAGCAAGTTTAGTCCGTCATTGTACAGTTTATTCAGCTCTCTAGGAAGAAGAGTTTTATCTCCTGTAACAGAAGCATCTTTTGAACCTACCTGCTTGTGGTTTCTATATATGATTTCGCCTTTTTCATTGATAAAATAAACTCGTGTATTGGTTGTTCCTGAATCAAAATAAACTTTATACATTCTCGTCTCCAGTATATTAGGGGTTTAACCTTTGCTATTTTGATTTTATCACATTTATGTTTCGATTGCTCAAAAAATCTGATATATTGGATTTATATAAAACAAATAATGATTATAGGGGAAGAGAATGGATGTACTAAATTTTATAAAAGAAAAAAAACTTGTCTCAATTGCCCGAAGGGTTCCTGTTGATAAAATTGTACAGGCCGCAGAGGCTGTTAATGAAGGTGGAATCTGTCTGCTTGAAATTACTTTTGATCTGTCTTCAGACTCTTGTATCGAAGATACATGTAAATCGATATCGATGGTGAAAAAGTATTTGGGAGACAAAATGACAGTAGGTGCCGGTACTACTGTTACTGTAGAGCAGGCTAAGTTTGCAAGGGATGCGGGGGCAGACTTTATACTTGCTCCAGATACTAATCCTTTAGTAATCGAAATGGTAAAAAAACTTGGTATGATTGCTGTTCCTGGTGCTATGACTCCTACTGAAATCCAGGCCGCATGGAACTATGGAGCTGATATAGTAAAAGTGTTCCCGGCAGGTTTTTTGGGCCTTGATTATATAAAGGCTGTGAGGGGACCTATAAGTAATGTTCCATTAATGGCTGTTGGTGGTGTTGATGAAAAAAATGTAAAAAACTTTTTGCAATCTGGATACTCAAGTTGCGGTATAGGCTCTAATATTATGAAAAATGATTTAATTGCAGAAAATAAGTTTGATAAGCTTATAGACCTTGCAAAACTTTTTGTAGAGGCAAGTTTGTAGTAAAAAGGTGTTTAGCCAGTATTGTATTTATAAAGTTATGTGACCATGTAGACATAAAAAAAGACTTGCTATTAGCAAGTCTTTTTTTATGGACGGTGAGAGGCTCGAACTCCCGACAACCTGGGTGTAAACCAGGGGCTCTACCAGCTGGGCTAACCGTCCGGAATAATAAAATGATAATCGGGATGACAGGACTTGAACCTGCGACATCTTGGTCCCAAACCAAGCGCGCTACCAGCTGCGCAACATCCCGAAGCTGCTTATATAACGTACCATTGGGGTGGTACAGCAGTAGTGGACGGTGAGAGGCTCGAACTCCCGACAACCTGGGTGTAAACCAGGGGCTCTACCAGCTGGGCTAACCGTCCGCTTTACGTATCTTTGCGTTTGATTCATTTAGTAGGTCATTCGCTCGGAACGAGTATTAATATATCAAAAACATATTTTTGTGTCTATAGCTTTTTGCTAAAAAATTAAAAAAAATGTTTTTTTTATAAACCAACTGAACTCAACAAAAGAACTTTATCAGCTTTTAAACTGGTTAATTTGAGTTCCTATGGTTTGTACACTGTCTCTCATCTGACTTGATATATTTGACAGTCTGCTTCCTGCTTCGTTTATTGTTTTTGCTCCTGTGCTCATTTCGTCTATACTTGTTTTCATAATATCTGTGCTTGTAACAAGTTCTGAAATATTTGCAACAAGATTGTTTTTTACATTCTTCATCTGTTCAGCAACATTATCAACACTCTTTGTGTCCTGTTCCATTGTAGAGAGGCTTCCTAATATTTGTTTCGTTCCACTTTGCTGTTCCTGCATGGATACATTTAATCCTTTAACAATGTCACTTGTCTGCTGAATTTTTTCAGAAACATTTTTTATGACTTTGCCGGTTGCTTTACTTGCTGATACCACTTCCTCAATGGTTTTTTCGATATTATCAATTTGTTCCGATATTGTCTGGGACTGCTTTGTTGAGTTTTGACTAAGTTTTCGAATTTCATCTGCAACAACGCTAAAGCCTTGGCCGGCTGTTCCTGCATGGGCTGCTTCGATAGCTGCATTCATTGCTAAAAGGTTTGTCTGAGCTGCAATATTTGCGATTACATTATTTGCATCCTGTAAAAGTTTTGACTGCTCGATAATATCCTGAACACGGTTGTCCAAAGTTTTTTGGACCTCAAGACCTTCCTGACTCTGCCTTAAAAAATCTTCGTAGTCACTGTGCATCCTGGTAACCTTGTCAGTTACTGAATTAATGTTACCAATCATTTGCTCAACACTACTTGAAGCGTTGTTTACACTGTTTGACTGTTTGCCAATTAATTGCCCAAGATTATCTACTATTGACTCAATATTTTCTGCACAATCTGATACGTTTTGCACAGTTTTTGACTGACTTATTATCTGATTAGTGACACTTTGAATGTTTGCAACTATCTCAGTTAATGCGCTGGCAGTCTCTTCTGTGCTTTGCTGAAGGTTTTCGTCAACAATTGATAATTTATTGTTTGACTGCTTTACGTCTGTAATTATAGTCTGAAGCTTTTTTATAAAAGTATTAAATCCTGTTGCTACAAGACCTACCTCGTCATTACTTTTTTGTTCAATACGTTTTGTGAGGTCTGCATTTGCTCCTGACAACTCTGCAAACAGATTTGAAGTTAAAGACAGTGGTTTTAAATTTATCGACAGGTAGACCCATATTAAAATGATTATCACGCTCATTAAAATTGCAAGCCAAATTAAAAGCTTGTGGCGGGTACGGGCTGAATTACCTTCAATTTCGTTTGCAGGTATTGCAAAAACAATACTCCAGTCTGTATTTTCAATAGGGGACTTACTGAAGTAGTATTTTTGATCTTTAAAATAAATGGATTTAAAAGTAATTGCTGGTGATAAAATTTGTTCTGCAAGTGCTTTATAACGACCTCCTTCGATTGTGGAAAGGCTGTCTTCAGGAGAATATCCCTTAAAGTAAATAAAGCGACCTGTATTATCAATTATCATTCCTAACTGATTTTCTGTTAACGTGTTTTCAAAAAGGGACTCAATTAAGTTAAAATAATAGTCAAAAGCAATTACAGCACTCCAGTTTCCGTCCTTATCTTTGATGGCCTTTGATAAGCTGATACAGGTCATACCAGTCTGACTGTCAATGTAGGGCTCGCAAAAGGATACAATTTGAGGAGTTTTTAAGCCTTCAATATACCAGTCTCTTGTGCGAGCATCCCAGCCTTCTTCTGGCACCCAGTCACAGCCATCAATATACCTTCCGTCATTATAACCTGTATAAAATCCGTTTGTATCAGGAAACTGTTTTGAAAGCTCCCTTAATATGTTTAAGCAGGACTGCTCATCATCATAATGCTCGTGTATTAATTCTGCACAGTCAATAAGAATCCGTGAGAAGAGTGAAATTTCAATATTAATTTTGGATGAAGTGGCTTCTGTTCTCTGTTGTACGAGTTCTGCCTGGTCTGTAATCATAACTCCTTTTATATCACTGTAAATTCTGAAAAAGAACGCAATAAACATTACAACAACAGGGACTGCCAGATAAAGCGAAATTTTCTTTGATAATTTCATACGGTATCCTTAAAATAAGATGTTGTAAGTCTAACATTGAAATATGTATATTTCCATTGATAGAACAATTAATTATATGATAGCTGATTTTGTGCTGTTGCACTGAAAAGTCTTTTCCTTACGGAGCCCACTAGAAATATAACAAATAATTAAAAAAAAATAGTCTTATTGGGAAAACCGTTGTAAAATTATCTTAACTTAAAGGTTAGGAGGTCAGTTTATGACAGGACTTGGTTTAATTTTTGTTTTTGTCCTGGCAATTGTTTTAATGATTGTTGCCATTTCAAAATTCAAAATTCATCCGTTTATCGCAATAATGGCAGTTTCACTGTTATTTGGACTTGTTGCAGGGATTCCTATTGTTGATAAAACAATTGATGGTAAAAAGGTTTCTGGTATTGCCAGCGTAATTGGAGCAGGCTTTTCAGGTACTTTTTCAAGCATCGGTATAGTAATTATCTTTGGTGCTTTTATCGGAAGTATTCTTGAAGTAACTGGGGCAGCTTTAAAGCTTGCTGATATTGTAATTAAGCTTGTTGGCAAAAATCATCCTGTAGTTGCTATGGAACTTATGGGATGGGTTGTTTCAATCCCTGTATTCTGTGACTCAGGTTTTGTTATTTTAAATCCTATTCGTAAGGCTCTTGTAAACAGAACAGGTGCTTCGTCTGTAGCAATGACTGTAGGTCTTTCTGCAGGTCTTTATGTTTCACATGTATTTATTCCGCCTACACCAGGTCCAATAGCTGCAGCTTCTACTTTAGGTATCGGTAATAATCTTTTACTTGTAATTGGAATGGGTGTTTTGTGTTCTATATTCCCATTGATTGCTGGTGTGGTTTATGCAAACTATATTGGTAAAAAAGTTAAGGCTGATGATGAAGCTAACAGTGGAGAAGTTACAAAGAGCTATGAAGAGCTTGTTGCTTCTTATGGAAAGCTTCCTTGTGGTGTAAATGCTTTAGCTCCAATTATTGTTCCAATTATTCTTATGGCATCTTCTTCTGTAGTTGCAATGGTAAATGGCGCAGGCTTTTGTGCTGATTTACTTAAGTTCTTAGGAACTCCAATTATTGCTCTTGCTTGTGGTGCTTGTCTTGCTGTTTTACAGCTTTCAACAGCTGGTAAAATGGATGATTTTTATAAGATTACAAATGAAACATTAAAGACTGTAGGTCCAATTTTGTTTGTTACTGCTGCTGGTGGTGTATTAGGAAAAGTAATTGCATCAACTGCAATGGTTGGCTATATTAAAGAGCATGCAACTGTGTTAAGTACACTAGGTGTATTCTTCCCATTTATTTTATCTGCTATTCTTAAAACTGCACAGGGTTCATCTACTGTTGCTCTTACAACGACAGCAGGTATTGTTGCTCCTCTTCTGGGAACAATGGGCTTTGATTCACCTGTAAGAGCTGTTCTTGTTTGTATGGCAATAGGTGCAGGTGCAATGACTGTATCACATGCTAATGACTCATATTTCTGGGTTGTAACAAACTTTGGTTCTATGACTCCTGATAAGGGTTATAAGACTCAGACAACTGGTACTTTAGTCTTGGGTATTGCAGCTATTATCGAAATATTTGTTATTTCATTAATTTTACACTAAGGATAATTTATGAAACTTTTATTCGCATCTGATTCATTTAAAGGCACAATCTCCAGTGAAGAATCTGCAGCTATGCTTACAAAGGCTGCAAACGAGGTTTTTGAAAATGTAGAGTGTGACCATATTCCTGTGGCTGATGGTGGTGAAGGTACTACTGAAGCTGTGATTAAGGCTGTTGGAGGTGAAAGGGTTACTGTAAATGTAAAAGGTCCGTTAATGGAAGATGTGACTGCTTTTTACGGTAAACTCAATGAAACTCATTGTGTAATGGAAATGGCTGTTGCTTCAGGCTTACCAATGGTAAGTCCTGATAAACGTAATCCTTTAAACACTACAACCTATGGTACAGGACAGATGATAAAAGATGCGCTGGATAAGGGTTTCAAAGATATTTCAATCGCCATCGGAGGTAGTGCTACTAATGATGGCGGTATGGGATGTGTCAGAGCTTTGGGGGTAAGGTTTCTTGACAAAGATGGAAAAGAACTTGAAGGAAAGGGATCTGATTTAATAAAAGTCTGTAGCATCGATACTTCAAACCTGGATAAGCGTGTAAAGGATGTAAAGTTTACTGTAATGTGTGATGTTAAAAATCCTTTATGTGGAAAAGACGGCTGTACTTATACTTTTGGAAAGCAGAAGGGGGGTACTCCTGAAATTCTTAAAGATCTTGAAGAGGGAATGTGTAACTACAGAGATGTAATAATAAAGACATTTAATATTAATCCGGATAATATAGAAGGTGCAGGAGCTGCTGGTGGACTTGGAGCTGCTCTTTTAGTTTTTTTAGGAGCAAAGCTTAAGTCTGGTATTGAGACTGTCCTTGATTTATGTAAGTTTGATGAACGATTAAAGGGAATTGATTTAGTAGTAACAGGTGAAGGACGTACTGACTGGCAGTCGTGCTTTGGAAAGGTTGTGCAGGGGGTTGGTGATCATTGTAAAAAGAATGGTATACCTTGTGTAGCCCTTGTTGGTTCAATGGGAAAAAATGCTGAGGATATTTTTGAACATGGAATCTGTTCTATGCTTCCTACTGTTACTGATACTATTACTTTGGAAGAAGCTCTGGCTCACAGTAAAGAAGCTTATTATGACGGGGCTGTAAGATTATTCCGACTTATAAAAGTTGGTATGAGTATATAACTTTAAGTAAAAGTGTTTAAATAAAAAAAACTGTAGTGATGTGAATCACTGCAGTTTTTTTTTGGGAGAAAATACCCCTGTTTGGTTTATAAAACCGTAATTAGTCCATTGGATTACTAATATCGTTACGGAATAAAACAAGGTCCTTGATTTTTAGGGAAAACGTTGAGTTTAATTCACTTCGGGCTTCTTTTTCGCTTACTACAGGTACTTCAAATGTATATACTGTATCTTCATAGTCTGGTGCACTGATTTCAATTGTGAAGATAAAACTTTTGCTGATGCCAAAGTTTTCAGCTTTTTCAGGCATTGCCCAAAATGTATAAGCACCTTTTGTACTTTGATATGTTGAACATGGATTAGACCATGTTTTATCTATCATGTCTACTTCTTTTCCATCTTTTTTTAAGGTAATTATAGCTCCTGTCAGCGGTTCAAATGTGCTTCCGTCAAGAACAGTGCCTATAAAAGTCGGGAAATTGAATACAGGGCCTTTCTCACTTTGTATTTCACATTCTTTACGGGCTTCAGTGTGGAAAGGCCTTTTTGTTGAGCTTACAATACGCATACCATCCATACCTACGGCATCTATATCAGCCTTAAGCTGATTGTCTTCAAGTACGCTTGCTGTGTAAGTTACACCTCGTCCTGAAACGACGTATTTAGGAGGAACGCGATTTAGTACATAGCTTATGGTATCAAGGCGGCAGTTTGCACAATCACATGTCAACCATGATGAATTTTGTTTTTTTATCTGTTCATACAGATTATTTACTCGCTGACTGACTATTTCTTCCATAATATTATGTACATTCATCATATCTTCTCCCAAAATTAATTAGCCCAAATTATTTATGTAAACTTAAACTATTAAATTAATTATAAATCACAATATATTAATTCGCAATCGACTGATTATAATTTTTTATTAATCAATACATAAAACAGCCCTCTTCACGTGACTATTATGAAGAGGGCTGTGTGTTTTTAAGCTTAATTTTTTTTTAACTAGTTTCCACCATTACGAGTGTATGAAGCTAGTCCACCTGCCATTATTATTTGTGCTGAGCGTTTTGCAATATCATTTACACATTTGATTTCTGTTTTACCATTAATCAAAACTGTAAAAGGTTTGCAATTTTTCAATGAGTCATCAAGATTAATTAACTCAAGGGTATCGCCTTGCTTTATTTTGTTATAATCGTCAGGATTAACAAATGTCATAGGGATAATGCCGTAGTTAATGAGGTTTGCTTTGTGTATGCGAGCAAAGCTCTTTGTTATAACTGCTCTCACACCAAGGTACATAGGGCCAAGTGCTGCATGTTCTCGGCTTGAACCTTGTCCGTAGTTTTCACCGCCAACTACACAACAGTCTGCAAACTGTGCTTCTTCGCTACGGTTATAAAAAGTTTCGTCAAGGCGAGTAAGAGTAAACTTTGAAATTTCAGGAATATTTGATCTTAATGGTAAAACTTTTGCTCCTGCAGGCATGATATCATCTGTTGAAACATTGTCCTTTGTCTTTAATCTAACTGGTAGGGACATGTTGCTCTTATAGTCACGGCATGGAGGGCAAGGCTTAATATTAGGACCTCGTAAAATCTCTACTTTTTCAGCTTCTTCTTCACTTAATGGTGCAATTATCATTTTGCGGTTTGTTGCGCATGATAAAATTTTAGGAGAAGAAAGGCGAGGATCACTTCCGTCAAGCATACTTATACGGATACCTGTTTTGTAAGCAGCATCTTCGTAATCTAACGATTCAGCTTCTGTAAATACGCCTGTAATTGCTGCAGCGGCTGCAGTTTCTGGACTTACGAGATATACATTTGCATCTTGAGTTCCTGATCTGCCTTTAAAGTTTCGGTTGAAGGTACGAAGAGTTACACCTTCAGAGTTTGGGGCAAAACCTTGTCCTATACAAGGTCCGCAGGCACTTTCAAGAATACGGAATCCAGCATCGATTAAATCTTCAAGAATACCAGATTTAGAAGCCATTAAAAGTGTTGTGCGGCTTCCTGGAGCTATACCGGCTTCGACACCTGGTGCAATGTGTTTTCCCTTTACAATTGCAGCTACACTTTCAAGGTCATCAAGAGATGAGTTTGTACAAGATCCAATGACAACTTGTGTAACTTTTTTTCCTGAGAGATTTTTGACAGTATCAATTACATCAGGGTTATGAGGACAGGCTGCAAGTGCATTGAGTGTATTTAAATCAATTTCGATAAGCTTATCGTATGTACATCCTTCATCAGCTTTTTGTTCACACCAGTCATTTCCTCGGCCCATTGATTCTAAAAACTTTTTTGTTTTTTCATCTGATGGGAAAATTGAACAGGTTGCGCCTAATTCTGCTCCCATATTAGTAATTGTAGCTCTTTGAGGAACTGTTAAAGTTGCTACTCCGTCTCCAAAATACTCATAAATAGCACCTGTTCCGCCTTTTACAGTTTCTCTACGAAGTACTTCAAGAATAATATCCTTTGCGCTTACTCCTTTTCGAAGTTTACCTGTAAGTTTTACACCAAAAATCTTTGGCATTGGAGTGTGAAATGCTCCTCCACCCATGGCTACTGCAACGTCAAGACCTCCGGCACCAATTGCAATCATGCCGATACCGCCTCCTGTTGGAGTATGACTGTCTGAACCTAATAGTGTTTTACCTGGCCTACCAAAGCATTCTAGATGAACCTGGTGACAAATGCCGTTACCTGGACGACTGAAGTAAAGTCCGTATTTTGCTGCAACAGACTGAAGATATCGATGGTCATCCATGTTTTTATAGTCTGTTTGTAATGTGTTATGATCTATGTATGATACACTTAATTCTGTTTTTACACGAGGAATACCAATTGTTTCAAACTGAAGGTATGCCATTGTTCCAGTAGCATCCTGTGTTAAAGTCTGGTCAATGTGTATCGCAATATCCTCTCCACGTGGAATTGGAGTTCCTTTACTAAAATTGATGTTTGGACAAGCTTCAGAAACTATGTGCTCCTGGATAATCTTTTCGGCAAGGGTCAGACTCATTTATAATACCTCATTTAATAAATAATTAATTTCTTTAAGCTAGTAAAAGTATATATATTTGTTTATTGCGTATCAAGTGCATAAATATACAAAATATTAAACTTTTATTTTGCTTGCGCTTATGGTATAGTAATAAAAATGTATATAAAGTTTTCCTTTTTCTCCATTTTTGTATTAATTTGGGCATTTGTATCTTGTACAGATCGTAAAAACCTGATTATTTCAGAGCATGATGATAACACTTTAAAAAATCAATCTATGCAAAAGCTTTTGACTGTGGACTGGAGTGATGAGATTGAAAGTAATCGTCTTGAAGGTAATATAAAAGAGAGAGATGATGTTTCAAAGCGTATTAAACTTAATTCATCTGTGATTTTGGCTTCACATTCGCAGAGTGAAGTAAAGAGTGTATACCCTGCTGTTGAAGGGTTTGGTTCTCTTGATACAAGTGATATGGACAGTCTATTATATGAAACTGTTTGTTCATTTTGTGAAACCTTTATGAAGGGTGATGATGTCGATTCATATTTTGTAAGTAAAAATAAGTTTAACCTTGCACTTTTTAATTATGATTTTGATAAGATTAAAAATGAAATTCTTAAGGACAAAGAAGACGATTATGTTCTTTTTAGTAAAAGGCTGATAGGGCAGTGTGTAGTTGCTGAAGATGTGTATCAGGTTCCAGTTCGTTTTTATGGCAATGATTTTTTATTGGACATTTATTGTTATTTTGTAAAGGAAAGCAATATATATAAAGTTGAACAGATTCAAACTTTATCTTATTCAGTAATTGAGGGTGATGATGAATAAATTGCTTACTGGAGTTGAAAAGAATCTTGTACTAAAGTATCTGATAGATAAAAAGATATGTGTAACTATAGTTCCAGGTTTTTTTGTTGTCTCACTGGATGTTGACGATGTTAAGGATGGTGTTTTATATCTTACTAAGTGTCCTTTTAATTTTTTAGAACTTGAAAATCAAAAAGTTAAAGTATTTTTTTACTATGAAAAGCTTGGACTGAGTTTTGAATCGGTTTTAAAAAATATTAATGGTAGGTATGGGCTTGTAAGTCCATCATGCATTGGTATACTCGAAGATGAAAAAAACTTTGTTGCATCTGCATTTCATGCCAGACTCACTGATGTTGGTGTTAACTGTTCTTTTTTGTCAGGTTACAAGCTTTTTGAAAAACCGTCATTTGATGATATAGAAAAAAAGTATTTTGATGAATCTAAAGAGCTTATTGAGTATATTGTTAAGACTTCAAGACAATGTGGCAAAAGTATCGGAAATGGATTATGTGTAATACCTGTTGCAAAATATTTGCTTGAGACTGTAGATGGTTTTTCAACTATAAAAGACAGGGCTTTTCCTCCTGCAATTATTTATATCGATAGTAAACTTATGGTTTTTGCCAGTTTGAAACGTAATTTGTTTTTTAAAACTGAATGTGACTACAATATTGAAATGGGGTTTAACATCGAAAAGAGTCCTGTTAAAGAGAGAATTGTTAAAGCCATTGTTTCAGCTGAACAAATATACGAAAGCGCAGATAGAGAAAGAGTTTGTGTGATTTCTAGTTTTAAGGAATTAAAAAATGAAGATGTCCGGTTTATTATGGATCAGTCTGTCAGACTATAATATCCTCGTCGTCAACAGTTGACAGTTTTTTCTCTGTTTCTTGTGGCTTGTTTCCTATAAATATCGCTATCGGATGCAAAAATGAAATGTTTTCGCAAATGATTTTTATTACAACCATCATTGGTACTGATATAAGCATTCCGATAAAGCCCCACATCCATCCCCAGAAAGAAAGACTGACAAGAATTATAAATGGAGACAGTCCAAGGTTATCACCTTCGATTTTTGGTTCTAAAATTTGTCCTATTACAAAGTTTGTACCAATTGTTAATAGTATAATTGATGCAATTGGACCTGGCAGTGGGTAAAACTGCAATACCGAAAATAATATAGTTATTGCGCATGAAAAAATCGAACCAAAAGTTGGTATGAAGTTCATTATAAATGATATGAAGCCCCATACTAATGGAAAATCCAAGCCTGTTAATATGCAGCCAACTGTAATTATTAGCCCTGTTGCAAATGATACAACAAACTTAATAGATATATATTGAGTTGTCTGGCTTATTATATTTTGCAGCATTATATTAACTTTGCTGACTCTTTTATTTTTAAATGCAATACTTATTTTACTGCGAGTATAGTGTATTTCAAGTAATAAAAATATCGAAAAAAGAACAATCAGAAAAAAAGATTTTGTTAATGATACGGCCATTGTTGTTATTGTCAAAGCCCAATGTCCTAGTGCAGTCCGTACTGAAGAGTGATTCCATACGTTTTCAATCAGGCTCATATCTTCATAAATCGAAATATTAAGCTCTTGTGCAATTTTTATATATATAGAATAAAATCTTTGTTCATATTTTGGAAGCTGATCGAGAATAGTAATTATACTCGATATCAGGATGTTTCCGATACCAAAAACTATTGCAAATAGCAATATGTATAAAATTGATATTGATAAAACCCATGGAATTTTACACATGATATTTAAACGCTTTATAAGAGGTAAAAAAGCTGCTGCTAAAAATATCGATAAAATTACAGGTTTTATTACGGTATCCAGTGTTTTTAATACAACACAACTGGCAATAATTGCCAGAAAAAGAAGAATAAAAAAAATGGGTTTAATATATTTATCTTTTTTTTCTGGCATGGTTACTACCTCAGTAATTTATTTTGAAGCGTGATAGATTGGATCTACAGCAGTCTTGTTTGGGCCGATTTTATCAAATCCACAGTATGGAACAAGTACAGGTGGTACTGTAACAGAACCATCTTCGTTTTGATAATTTTCGAGGATAGCCAGCATAGCTCTACCTACTGCAATGGCAGTACCGTTAAGCATATGTACGTATTTGTTTTTACCATCATCGTCATGATATTTTACATTTAAGCGGCGAGCCTGGAAGTCTGTACAGTTAGAAGTTGATGTAACTTCTCCATATTCACCTTCAGGGTGGTCTTCTGTTGCTCTTCCTGGCATCCATGCTTCAAGATCCCACTTACGATAAGCTGGAGCACCAAGATCGCCTGTACATGTTTCAACAACATGGAACGGAATACCGAGACCGTTAAAAATTTCTTCTTCGATAAGACGAAGCTTTTCATGTAAGTCATGGCTCTGTTCTGGTAAACAGTAAACAAACATTTCAACTTTATCGAACTGGTGTACACGATAAAGACCTTTTGAGAACTGTCCTGCTCCTCCAGCTTCACGACGGAAACAGTGTGAAAGTCCACAATAGAACAATGGAAGAGCATTTTTATTTAAGATTTCACCAGAATGGTATCCACCAAGAGTAATTTCAGCTGTAGCAACAAGACATGTACCTTCTTCTTCAATTGCATAGACATTGCTTTCATTTCCTCGTGGATTAAAACCGATACCCTTAAGTACTTCTTCCTTTGCTACATCTGGAGTAATAAAAGATGTAAAGCCGTGCTTTCTAAGTATATTGAGAGCATACATAATAAGAGCTTCTTCAAGGAATACAGCTTCATTTTTCAGGTAATAGAACTTTGGACCAGATACTTTTGTTCCGCGTTCAAAGTCGATAATGCCTAAAGCTTCTCCAAGCTGTACATGATCCTTTGGCTTAAAATCAAATTTGCGGATAGAACCGCATTTTTTTACTTCAAGATTTTCAGTATCGAGTTTACCAACTGGAACTTCAGGATCACACATATTAGGAATCTGTCTTCCTGCTTCATCAAGCTTTGCTTCTGTTTCTGCTAAAAGCTTTTCGGCCTGTGAAACTTCCTCTTTGATTGCTTTTCCTTCCTCAATATATTTCTGACGTGTTTCAGGATCAAGCTTTTGCTTCATTGCTGCAGCGTTTTCATTTCGTTTTTGCTGTAATGCTTGAAGTTTTGTTGTAAGAGCTGTACGCTCGTCAAAAAGTTTAACAACTAAGTCTGCATCAGCGTTCATGTTGCGGTCTACAATGTTCTTTTTTACTGCTTCAAGATTTTCTTTGATAAATCTGTAATCTAGCATTTTATGCTCCTATAATAAGCGGTGAAAATACCGTGGCTCTATATTTATTCAAATATATATTAGCTTTTTATATTTATTATTGCAATTCATATGTTGCATGAACTGTAACAGATATCGTTTCTTTTCCAATCTGGACAGGTGTTGACGAGTCCTTTAGTGCAACAGCTTCAAGTGTATATCTTCCTGCTTTTAGGTTGCGTGGATAAGGGGCTGATGTTTCCTCCTCGATATTAAGCACAGCACCTAACTTTGCACCACTTGTTCCTGCTATTAAAAGAGCAGCTTCTTGAGCTTGTTGAACTGCAAGGGTTCTTGCTTGTTTAACTGCAACTTCTGTACTTGAAATACTATAATCTATTGATGATATGTCTGTAGCTCCATTTTTTACTGCTTCATCAAGTACTTTTGAGATAAGAGAAACATCGTTTATCTCGATACGTATAGTATTTGTTGCTCTATATTCTCCAGGTATGCTTCGGTTGTTTATGTAGTTTGTTTCCTGAAATACATTGTAATTTATTGTTGTTATGGCTGATTTTGGAACTCCTGCTTCAAAAATTGCATCTTGAACTTTTGTCATTTTATCTGCATTTTGTGCAGCCGACACATCTGCAGTTTTCGCCTTAGTTATTACAGATAAAGTTATTTCTGCAATGTCAGCTTCTAATTGTACAGTACCTGTACCGTATACTGAAACTGTTCGTTTATTGTACTGTACCTGTTTTATTGAGCAGGATGTGAGTATAAGAGAAAGAATACTTAATTTTATTATTGACTTTACCATGGTAATTTTTTTCATAAAGTTCTCCTGTAAATTATCTTATATCTATATAAAATCTTTTGAGATATGTTGTTCTGTCGTTTGCAGACTTCCATAGTTTGCTGGATGGAAAGTTTTTTAGTACATAGTTGTATGAATCAATTGCAGATCGTATATTACGCACCGGTGAATCTGCCTCAAGTATCTGTCCCTGAAGATAATAAGCCTGATCAAATAAGCTTGTTGATCTATCAATATAATCTCTTACAAGTTCAAGTGCTTTTTCATATTCTTTATTTTCATATGCCTGTTTTGCTAAATCCAATTTTGATAAATCATCATAAGTCTCTGCTGTACTTTCTGTTTTTTTTGTTTCAGCTTCGTTTGCATCTTGTTTTTTCTGTGTAAGTTCGTTTTGATTTTGTACAGAAGCTGATGAAACTTCCATGGCTTTTTCTTTATCTGTTTCTTGTAAGGGGGTTACAGTTTTTGTTTTTAATACTTCATTAACAACACGTCGTTCTGGTTTTTGAGGAACTATCTGTGCGTATGCAGGTGCTGTCTGTCGTTCTCCTGAATTTGCAGATTCTTCTGTTATTGTAATTTGCAGATAATCATCAATATAATTTCCTGTTAAAGCATCAACTTTGTAAAAGTGAACAAATGTCATCCCTGGTAATCTGCTTCGTAGTGTAAAAGATGTGTCTTTAGTTCCTAATTTACGACCAAAATAGCTTAAATGCTTTGATGAGTCGTATTCACCAAGATAAATCCAACCGGAACCTGGATAAATGATATCCAGATACTGATTATTCTTTATTGTGACTGCTCTTGATGGAATTATAATATCAGGTTCCTGCTGCCGTTTATTATTGTCGCTGTCATTTGAATGATTATCGCTTATGATTTTTGAAGGGGTGTCTTCTGTAATTTGTGCTTCATTATCTTTTTGAGAAATGTCTTTTATTTCTGGTAAAACAGAGTCATTTTGTGATTGTAACTCTGTTTCTGCCTTTTCAATGTTCTCTAATTCGTCTGGTAGTTTTTGAAGCTGCTCTTCGTTTTTATTATTTTTTTCTGTTTCTTCTTTTGACTGTAAGTCTTGCGAGTAATCAACAATTGTTAATTGAGCATTATCTTCAGCTGCATTATTTGGGCTGTCGTTGTTTTCGTCATTTATTACAGTTAAAGCCTTATATGGTTGTGTGCCGGATGATGAACCGTAAGACTGTTCTGGTAAAGGAGTTGTATCGATTAGTTCCTTTGGAACTAAAAAACTATCTGAATCATCATTTACTGTATAATCAGGGGCCTGAGTTCGAGCTATATCATCTGTAGGTTCTGCTTCGGTTTTAGCCTCTTCTTTTTGTAAATTACTATCATCAATTATAGAATCAGGCTCTGTCAGAGGAGTAACATCACTTTCTTCGTTCAAAAATAAATCTTCTTCAGAAATTTTTTCATATGCATCAACTTTTGTATTGTCTGTTATCTCTGAGAAAACATCTGTCTGGACATTTGTATCAGTGCTTTGAAGTTGCTTTGTATTATTTTCTTGCGATAATGCATCTGCTAATGCTTTTTTTGAGTTTGTTGCACATGAAAACATTAAAAATGATACTATCGAACATGCTATAACTTTTGATAATATACTTTTTTTCATTATGGAGCTGCCTCTGTTATATCGGAAACAATTAAATCGTTTGCCTTTTCTATCTTTTTTATTTCAGCCTCATCAGGAACAGTAATCCATGCTTTTATTTCTTCATCACTCCAATGTTCTTCTGTAACCCTAAATGGATAATAGTCCTTTTCTATTTCTGATTCTGATGGGGGGAGTGGAGCAAAAAGAGGAATGAACTGTTCTTGATTTTGTGTTATTTGTTTTTTTTCAGGTGAACTTTGAATGAAAACTACCACAAGACCAGCAAAAAACAAAAATATTATTATTGCAATTACAGTGAACAATAATGGTTTTCGGTGAAAAAAATCCTGTATTTCTGTTATAATGCCGTCTGTGTCAATCATCATTATTTGTTAACCTCTTCTGCTGCTAAAAGCTGCATCTGCTGTTTATCGGCCTGTTCTTTTATAAGTTTGGCTTCTTCCCGGGCTTTCTTTGCAGCTTCTTTAGCCTGCCTTGCGCGTATTTCAATTTCAGGATCAGTTATTGTACCATCTGGATTATGAATGCGCTTTAATGGTCTAGGTGGTATATAAATACCTGTTTCCTCTTCTACATCTTCTTCGACAAAATCGTCGTTTTCCTGAAGGTCCTGACCTGTTTTGATGTCTTTATCAAGTCTCATTGTAATAATTTTACTGACACCTGATTCTTCCATAGTAACACCAAGCATAGTTTTAGCACCCATAACAGTTTTTTTGTTGTGAGTAATAACAATATACTGACTCAGTTTTGCGAATTGTCTTAATGCCTGAACTAAGCTTGTTACATTTTTATCATCAAGGGCTGCATCAATTTCATCAAGAAGACAGAATGGTGATGGTCTTACCTGATAAGTTGCAAATAAAAGTGCAACAGCAGTCATTGTTTTTTCTCCACCAGAGAGAAGGGCAATGTTCTCGAGTTTTTTTCCAGGAGGCTGTGCGTAGATATCAATACCTGATGTTAAAACATTTTGAGGGTCTACAAGTCTTAATTCTCCTCGTCCTCCATTGAACATTCGTCTGAACATATTATGAAAATTCTTTTTTATCTTTGTGTATGTTGCAAGGAACATTTCCGATGATTTACTGCGAATCTCTTCTGAAACTCTGATAAGGTTTTCAAGACTCTTGTTTGTATCATCGTAACTTGCCTGTAACTTTTCGTATCGATCCTTTTGTTCTCCAAATTCTTCTGGAGCCATAAGGTTAACACTTCCCAAGTTTTTTAGTTCTTCTTTTGCTTTTGCAAGGTTTTCCCGTAATACTGCAGAACTTTCTGTAATTTTATACATTCGTTCTTCGTACTCCATTAAGTCTCTGGAGTGTGTGTCGATAAAGTTCTGTTTAATGTTACGTATATCGTTGTCACTTGTCAAAAGAGACATTGTAAGTCTTTCAAGCTGGGCCTGATACTTAGCCTGTTCTTCCTGCTTCTTACGTTTTGCGGATTGTGTGTCACTTACAGATTCATTACACTCGATAATTTCATTATTGAGTTTACCCATTTCATCTGCACATTCACCACCACGTTTTTCAATAAACGCAAGTTCACTCTGAATCTCGATTATTTCGTCATTAAGCTCGTCCTGCTTCTTTCGAGCTTCATAGAGTGACTCTTCATTTTCTCTAAGAGAATTATTTTCGCTATTGAGGTTTCGTTTTAAAAGTTCAATTCGAGAACCTGAAGCTGATATTTCTGCAGCCATGGTTCCTTCATTTACTTTTAATTTTGTAAGAGTATCTTTGTATTCGTCTATTTTTACTGATAATTCGTTGTTTTCAGTTTTGTAACCTTTTATACGTTCCTCAATGGCACTTATTTTTTCTTCTGCATCTGAAATCTGTCGGTCTATATTACGTTTTTTTGTAATAATACCTTCTGGCGATAAAAAGTCATCAATAAATGTTGGAACAGTCTTTGAATATTCATCTGCAGCCTTTTCAATCTGACTGATGAGTGTTGATATTTCTGTAATTGCAGTATCAACATCATTACTGAAAGCTGCTGTTTCTTTTTCTGTGTGAGAAGATAAAGTTATATAATCTGAAAAAATATTTTTTCGACCGTCTGCATAGATTTTTAGCTTTGCAATGAGGTCAAACAGATTTTCTTTTGCAATTCGACTTGCCTGAGAAGAAAACCCTGAATCCTTAAGTTTTGCATCAAGTTGTGTAACTATATCTTCAGTAATTGATTCTAAGTCTTTATTTAGATCTTCAATTAACGATTTAAGTTCAACTATCTCTTCCTGACTTTTTTTCTCAAGCTTATTGTTTTCCTCAATTTTACTTGCAGCTTGTGTTATATTATCGGAGTATACCTCTATATTTTTTCGTACATCTTCAAGTTGCTTTTTCTTAGAGTGTAAATCAGCTTCATACTCATCTATTTCGTCATTTAGATTATCAATTCGCTCCTGAATTGCCTTTTGAGAAACTTCAAGCTTTCCGATGTCTTCACGGATGGAAACAGACTGTGCATTTAAGATTTTAGCTTTCTCTAATGCTCCATTTTTTTCAGCATTTATTTTAATGAGTTCCTGCTGAAGTTCATTGAGAGTATTTTCCATCTCTCTAATTTTATCATTGTTCTCAGTTAGAGTTGCATCAATTTCGCTGATTTGTTTTTGAATAGCATCTCTTTTTGCAGTAACTTCTTCCTGTTCGCGTTGGTGTCGTGCTTTATCCTGTGTGTATTCCTTCAAGCGTAAAAGCTGTATGTCAAGCTCGAAATTAAAAATATCTTCTTTTAATGAGCGGTATTTTATTGTCTTTTCACTTTGAACTTTTAATGTTTCGTAATTGCGTTTGTTTTCTGCAAGTGCAACTTCAATTTGCTTAAGATTTTGCCTTGTCCTTTCAAGTTCACGCTCTGCTTCTGCACATTCTGCTTTTGATCTGCTTATACCTGCAGCTTCTTCAAACAGGTATCTGCGGTCTTCTGGCTTACTTGAAAGAATTTGGTCAATTTTACCTTGTTCCATAACAGAGTATGCAGCTTTACCGACTCCTGTATCCATAAACAGACGTCGGATTTCTGTTGGTCCAACTTGTCTGTTATTGATAAAATACTCATTTTCACCAGAGCGATAAATACGGCGCTTAATTGCAATTTCAGAATCATCAAGAGGTAATAAGCCGTTCTCATTGCTGATTGTTAATGTAACCTCAGCTATATTAAGTGCAGGACGTCGTTCTGTACCATTAAAGATAACAGATTCCATTGTGTCAGCACGCAGGTTTTTTGCTTTATTTTCAGCAAGAACCCATTTTACTGCATCTACGACATTACTTTTACCACAACCATTTGGTCCTAAAAGTGCTGTAATACCGTCTGCAAATTCTACATGTGTTTTATCGGCAAATGATTTAAAACCGAATATATCAAGCGATTTGAGAAACACAAGCAACCCCGTTTTATAATTTGAATTATTTATATTGTCTTACAATTATAGCGATAACGCCTTTCATTTTCAATTAGAGTTAACTAATCCTCTGAAAAGTCTGTAACAGACTCAGGTGCAACAAGCTGTCCTTTATAAAGCATTTTTGGATAAACTTTTAATCCAAGTTTCTTTTCAAGTGTTGCAAATTTTCGCATTTCATATGCATCTCCAACAACAATACTGATTCCTGTTTTTCCGGCTCTTGCAGTACGTCCTGCTCTATGAATAAAAAAGTCGTCGTTTGATGGAAGATCCATTTGTATTACGTGTGTTATATCCGGTATATCAAGACCTCGTGATGCCAAATCACTTGTAACCAATACAGGACATTTTCCTGCTCTAAAACGGTCAATGGCAGCTTTTCGCTCAACTTTATCAGTTTTTGCATGAAGACCGGTACAATCAATGTTTTTGTATTTTAATTTTGCAACAATATTTGCAACCTGATCAACCCGGCTTGTAAATACAAGGGCTTTTTGAGGTTTTTCAGCAAGTAGTATTTTACGTAATGTATCAATTTTTTCTCGTTGTTCAGCAAAAACTGCAAAATGTGATATGCGCTTTCGTAAAATATCTTCTGGAGGTAAAAAAAGTGTTTCAATATGGGATTGTGTTGAGCCATCTGCCCTCATTTTTACTGTGCTTAGTACTTTTTCAGTTGCTGCTGAGATTGTTGCACTTAAAGCTACAAGCTGAATGTCTTTTCTATGGGCAGCCATGAGTTCCTGGGTTTCATCTCTAAGCTCTGGAGTTAACAGTCTGTCGACCTCGTCTAAAACAAGGCACGAAACACTGTCTAACTTGAGTTTTTTTAGATGGAATAATTCGAGTATTCGTGCTGGGCCTCCAATTATGATGGAAGGTTTTTCTTTTAAGGTTTCAATTTGTCTTTTTATAGGAGCTCCACCGATGAAGAGTGCGCTTTTTATGTCTGTAACAAGCTTAACCTGTGTTTTTATCTGCGATGCAAGCTCATAAGTTGGTGCAATTATAACAAGTTTGACTTCTTTTTTTGGATTTTCAAGTTTTGAAATATTTTGAATTAACGGAAGTAAATAAGCCAGTGTTTTTCCTGTTCCAGTTTCACTTTGAAAAAGAAGGGATTTTCCCTGTAATATGTGTGGAATTGCGTTAAATTGAACTGCAGTTGGTTTTACAATGCCTTTTTCGGCTATTCTTGTGATAAGAGATTCTTCTATACCTATCTCTGAAAATGTCTGATTATCGTTCATAAAATGTACTATAGCATAGATATAATAATCTTGCTATAATGTTACATTATGAAAGTTGGTGTTGATACATTTGGATGTAGTCACGGAGTCTCAAGTTTAGGTTCGTATCTGGTATCTATTTCTGAAAGTTTTAGGGACAGCGATACAATAAAGTTTTGTTTTTTTGGAGCTGAGATAGACCGTTATACTTATGCCAGTGATAATGGTTTGTGTTATATTCCTGTATCTGTTCCTGACAGTGCTAAAATTGAAAAACTCTGGCATTTGTTTAGATGTAATAAATTTGTAAAAAAGAATAAATTTGATGTTGTTCTTTTTCCTGCAGCTGTACATACACTTTCGTATAATTTTGCTGCTCCTTCAGTAGCTGTTGTAAATGATATATATTCAAATCTGAAGCTAAAAGATGTTAATATTTTAGAAAATAGATCTGTAAAGCATGGATTAAAAAAGGTAAATAAAATTATTGCGGCTAGTAATTTTATAAAAGAAGATCTTGTTGTTCATGGTTTTGAGGCAGATAAAATTAAAGTTATATATAATGGCATTGACCATTCTCTTTTTTATCCTAGAGAGATTATATCAGGTGAATATGTTGATATAAAACCTTCTGCAATAAAAAAGCGTTATTTTATATATTCAGCAAATATGACTACGGCTTTAAAAAATCATTGTGAATTGATAAAAGCTTTTGGTGAGTTTAAGAAAAATACTGGATTACCCCATAGGCTCGTTTTGTCTGGTGCAGAAGGGGAGTACTCGGAACAGGTTCATAGGGCTGTTTCTGAGTGTGCGTATTCTTGCGATATTTTTATGACTGGATATTTTCCTCATGAAAGTTTGCCTGAGCTTTATGCCGGTTCTGCAGGTTTTATTTATCCGGCTCAAAATGAGGGTGTAGGTTCTCCTGTTTTAGAGGCAATGGCAACAGGAGTTCCTGTGGCCTGTGCTAATAGTGGTGCGTTGCCAGAAGTTTCAGGTGGTAATACTGTATTATTTGATACTACAGATATAAAAGATATTGCCTGTGCAATGGAAAGGCTTGCTGTTGATACAGAGCTTTGTAAAAAAAATATTGATAATGGTCTTGAGTGGGTAAAAAGCTTTAGCTGGAAAAAAACTGCTGAACAGACTATCGAGCTTTTACAAAGTATAGTTAAGTAATTATTTTTTTCTTTTTAATCCATTGTTTTGTATTTCAAATATCTCTTTTGTGAATAATTCCATACAAACTCTGGCATCGTCAAGTGCTCTGTGAGCATGTAAAATGTTTATGTTATGTTCTTTCGCTAAATTATGTAGCTTCCAGCTGGCTGTATTTTTATATAAAAGCCGGCTTAGTATCAATGTATCTATGGCCTGATTTACAGTCTGCTTTAGCGATGCTCTTTGAAGCTCATTGTTTATAAAATGTAAATCAAACTGTATATTATGGCCTATTAAGATTGTGTCCTTTATAAAATCCAAAAACGATGGAAATATATCTTTTATATATGGTTTGTCTTTCAAATCCTGGTCTGTTATACCTGTTATTTCTGTAATTAATTGCGATAAAGGGGTTTGTGGATTTACTAATGTACTATACCTATCTATAATTCCATCTTTACAGAATTTCACAGCTCCTATTTCTATTATTCTGTCTGTTTTTGAGTGTAGGCCAGAGGTTTCAGTATCGATGGAACAAAAAACTGTCCCATCTAAAAAAAGATGAGGCAGTTTTTTATAAGAAGTAATAAGTGTATTACTGAGCTGCATCAAGAATAGCCTTGATATCCTTTGTAATCGCATCGCAAAGTGCAGAACTTTGAACTTTTGCTTCTTCAAGGGATTTTTTTGTTTTTGAAGAAACAGGTGTGCGCGAATTGATGTAGAACTTTATCTTTGGCTCTGTTCCTGATGGACGGGCACTTACAATAGTACCTCCTTCAAGGCAGAACTGTAATACATTGCTTTTTGGAAGATTTATCTTTTGTTTTGCATTTGGTGATAAAGGATCATATGATATGCTTTCGCCAATATCTTTGATGAGTTCAACTTTTTTTCCACCAAGTGTTTTTAGACCTTCTGTGCGAAGCTTTGTCATGATACCTGCCATAACAGCTTTTCCACTTTGTCCTGGAAAGTTCTGACTGATAGCTCGGTCTTCAAAAAAGCCGTATTCCATATACATTTCGTCTAGGTGTTCGAGTAGGCTTTTTCCCTGGCTGCGCCAGTAAAGAGTCATTTCTGCACACATAGCTGCAGCTGAAACACCATCTTTGTCCATGACCTCTTTCTCAACTTTGTATCCGTAGCTTTCTTCGAGACCAAAAACATATGTATTTGTATTTGCTTTTTCAAATTCATCTTCTACAGCTGCAATCCATTTAAATCCTGTTAAAACCTCGATAAGCTTAACATTATATTTAGCACAGATTCCATCTACAAATGGACTTGTTACGATTGAACGTATACAAGCTGGATTAGATGGCATTTTACCTAATTCTTTACGACTTAAAAGAATATATTCGGTTAATAATGCACCCATCTGATTTCCTGAAACTAACACAAAATTTCCATTTTCATCTGGGAATGCTGTTCCAAAACGGTCTGCATCAGGGTCTGTTGCCATTACAACATCAGCTTTCTCTTTTTCTCCAAGTTCAACTGCAAGTTTTAAAGCAGGGGCTTCTTCAGGATTTGGTTTTTCAACTGTAGGGAAAGCTCCGTCAGGATCTCTTTGCTGTGGGACTGTGATTACATTGAGCCCTAAATCACCTAAAACTTTTTCAACATGCATTGCACCTGTTCCGTGAAGAGGTGTATAAACAACCTTTACATCAGCTGCCTTTTCTTTTATAAGCTCAGGACGGAATAGTTGATTTTTACACATTGTCCAGAACTTATCATCAATTTCTTTGTCGATAAGAATGAGGTTTCCTGATTTTATTGCTTCATCCTTTGTGATGTACTTTACATCTGAAATACTTACTTTATTTACTTCTGTTATGATGCCTTCGTCATGTGGTTCTATTACTTGCGCACCGTTATCCCAATATGCTTTATATCCATTGTACTGAGGTGGATTATGACTTGCTGTAACAACTACACCTGTTTGTGCTCCAAGTTCTCTGATTGCAAATGAGAGCTCTGGTGTTGGACGAAGACTTGTAAACAAATATGCTTTAATACCGTTTGCTGCAAAAATGCATGCTGTTGCTTCAGCGAATACATCACTGTTTTTTCGGGAGTCACATGCAACTACAGCTTTTAAAGTTCCATTTTTTGCCTTTTCAGGAAAAGCTTTAATTACATAGTTTGCAAGACCCTGTGTTGCAAGTTTAATTTCAAGTGGGTTCATTCGGTTTGTACCGCCCCCCATGATACCTCTTAATCCACCAGTACCAAATTCGAGAGTTTGATAAAATCTATCTTCGAGTTCTTTGTAATCTTCTTTTAAAACGAGTTCTTCAACCTCTGTTTTGAAGTTTGCATCCTGTTCAGCGGCAATGTATTTTTTTGCAGCCTGTAAGATTTCTGACTTTTCCATCTAATATCCTCCAGTTAGTCTCTCTTTATTTTTAAGCTTTGTCAGCTTTTAATATCATTTGTGTTTCCCAATCTAAAAGCTCAGCCTCGGCTTTTTGGTTATCACCTTTTATGTCACACATTACACGAAATACAGGTTCTGTTCCTGATCCCCTCATCCATATGAATGCAACAGGTATTGATCTATCATCAATAAATTGTATCTTAAGACCGCCTTTTTTGCTTAATGAATAATTTGTAATACCTTTTGTTTCTATGGTTCCATTTGTTGAAACTGCTATATATGAATGTATGTTATACTTTGATTTTAACTCTTCTTTCTTTTCATCCCATTCTTTTTCGAAAATTTTTTGAAAATTTGTTTTTAATATAGCATGGTCTGTCTTTGTAATGTGAAGGACGGCTCTTTGTTCACTAACACCTGTAGTTGTATATACCGGCAGTGTTTTTAAGATGTCGGTTAAAGAAAAATCATCTCTATAGTTATATTCCTGATTACTTAATGAACACCATAAGTGAAAAAGACCTTTTTTTGTAGCTGTATCTTTTACCATCAAAAGTTTTATAAGTGCAAATAATGTGTTAACAGGGTCTCTTACTGCAGCTGGATGTGTTATGTTTCCGCCGTTTGAGCCTTCTCCTAAAATACGCACTGTATATCCCTGTAAGCGCTTTTCTCTGGCCAGGTTCACAACATTTGCTTCTCCTACTTCTGCTCTAAATACGTCTGCATTAAAGGAACTTGCGATTTCTTCTATTCGCATCGACGTTGGACAGTTTACAGCAACTGCAAGTTTTTTGTTATTATCTGTATAATTTGCCCATGCTAATTCTGATAAAACTGAAAGGGCGAAAACTTCCTGCGCTTTTAAAACTCTAGATTTATTGCTTTCTTTGTCAAAAAAAACAATATTTCCTCTGTCTCCGTCACAGTCTGGCATGTAACCAAGTAATGCATCTTTGTGCATTTGAGTTTGCAGATCATCTATTTTTTGTGCACAGTATATTAAGTTTTCAGGTTCCGGAATGATTTCATGCACAATTTGACCAGGTTTATTGTTTATTGAATAGAAATTTAACCCGCAATCTTTAATAAATGATTCGTCTATTGATACGGTTCTAGCAGAGCCGTTAAAATCACACACGATTCCAAGAGGTGTAGAACAATTTGTTTTTTTAATTAGATTAAAGAGTTTGTCTTGTTCTGTTTTATCACTGGTTCCTGTTATTACTTGTTTAGAAAAGTCTCTGTATGACTCTAAGGCTTGTTCTTTTACTTGTGGTGCATTACTTAATATTGAGTCAAAGTTTTTTTGATTACTGTTACTTAGAACTTTATTAAGATGAGCGATTAAGATGTCATCAGTACATTTTTTTTCAAATATCGTAACAAGTTTAAGATTTTCTTCTCCGTTTAACACCCCGCCATCATTTAGGCCGAATTTAATTCCATTGTGACCTATTGGATTATGACTGGCTGATATATATATAAATGCATCATTTATCCGACTGTATGCCATAATTTCAGGAGCAGCAATTATACCTGCGTACTTCACATTAAGACCTCTGCTAATTAGAACTCTTAATATGGTTTCTGCAATTTTTGTTCCAGTAGGTCTTGAGTCTTGACCGACAATAATAATAGGATTTGACTTTTTTGTAATTATGTAGTCTGCAAATGTATCTGCAGTTAAAGCTGAAATAAGAGTATTAGATGCTCCTATTTCGGCGGTTGTATCATTTTCATCTCCAGAGGCTGCGAAGATTTTTCTCCAGCCTGAAGCTGACGTTATCATATTGTGTTTCATACAGATTTATATTAACACGTAACTTTTTTCATTTCAATAAAACTATATATTACTTGTATCACATACTTCACAAGGGTGTTTTTTTTATATATATTTTTTTTGTGAATTACTTAAATGTTCAAATGCCACAGGCAGGGGATACTGTTATAGTTGGCATGTCTGGAGGGGTTGATTCAACTCTTGTTGCTTTTTTGTTAAAAGAAAAAGGTTGTCGTGTCATTGGCGTTACTATGTCGATGTGGAAAGGGGATATTCCTGAACTTGCCGAAGGTCAAAAATTGCATGCTTCCTGTTATGGTCCTGGTGAATTAGTTAATATTCAGCAATGTTCTGATTTTTGTAGGGAACAAGAAATTGAATATCATGTAATAGATGTAAAGGATGAATATCAGAAGTGTGTCTTAGACTATTTTAAATCTGAGTATCGTTCTGGTCGAACTCCTAATCCTTGTATCAGATGTAATGCTACGGTTAAATTTGGAGCACTTTTAAAAGGTGTTGAGAAACTTGGTATTGATTTTGATTATTTTTGTACCGGACATTATGCACGCATTGTAAGGCCTGAAGTTGGTTTGTGGAAATCAGACAGTAAACCATGTATGATAAAATGTGCTCTAGATGTAACAAAGGATCAGGCATATTTTTTGTACCGTATTTCTTCTGAAGTGCTTGAAAAAGTAAGGTTTCCATTAGGAATGTATGAAAAAAAACACGTGTTTGAGATTGCAAAATCAAAGGGGTTGGTTGCTGCGAATCGTGCTGAAAGTCAGGATTTTATACCCCCTGAGTATTTTGATCATTTGTTTAAGGATAAGCCAGGAGTTCCTGGGGATATCATAGATCTTGATGGAAAAGTGCTTGGTAAACATCGAGGAATTGAACATTATACAATAGGACAGAGAAAGGGACTTGGTGTAAGTTCTACACGACCTTTATATGTACATTCAATTGATGCTGTAAAACATCTTGTAGTTTTGGCTGATAATGATGATTTGCTTGTGTCCGGGTTAATTGCAGATGATTTTGTCTGGCCTGGTGAAGTTGATCCTGTTTGTGGATTTGATGCTTATGTGAAAATAAGATTAGCCTCTCGACCGGTTTTGTGTCATGTAGAGCTATATACTTCGTCAGCTGATGAAATTTTTAAAGGTAGAGCTTATAAAATTACTTTTGCTGAAAAACAAAGAGCTGTTGCTCCGGGTCAATCTGCTGTTTTGTATATTGATGGAGTTATAGCCGGTGGCGGCGTAATTGTAAAGTCAATAAATTAGTCTAATATAAAACTTTCAATGAGGATATACATCGTTATTGAAAGTTTTGTATTTCTAAAATGCCTCAATATTATATGAGACAACTGTTTCTTTTCCTAATATATCGCTTATTACTATAGCAATAAGGTTTTTTCCTTTGGGAATTGTTATTTCCCCTAAGAGTTGCTTTTTTTCTTCTGGGTAAAGGTCTTTGATGCTGTAGCTATTTGTACCTGCTGTACATAATCTTCCGTCTTTACCTTTTATAGTGTCAAATGTTGTTGATTCTACTAAAGCTCCGTTAATAAAGATTGAAGTTTTATAGAACATTGCTATAGGCTGTCGCTCTTTGTATATTCTGTATACTCCGGATGAAATCGGTTTTGAAGATGGAAAATCAATTGAAATGTTTTTCTTTGTATTTATTGCAGTTATGTTTTTCAATGATAATTCAAGCTCTTTTCCTATGCGTGGCATTAAAATTCGTGGGTTTATATATGTCTGATTTTGGGTGTCTATAACTTGAAATTCAAGACAGCTTTCACCTTTTTGCCAGCCAGAGTTTCCGCAGTTGCCAAAATATGTTCCAGTTGTTACATCTTTTAATTCGTGAAGAGAATTTAAGTTTTCCTCATTAAGATTTGCATAAACAGTTAAAAGTTTGTCCTTGTGGGCTAAAATGACAGCATTTCCCAAAGTGCTGTTAAATAATTCAGAGCCGTCGTCATGTTCACTTATTACAGCTATAACCCGTCCGTTTTCTGCCGCTTTGACATCTGAGCTTTCAGAGAAGATAAGAGAGTTGCTTATTGTACCTCCTCTAAGTTGTGCAAAGTATGAAAAAAATGAATCAGATAAAATTTCGTTTTGAGGCCAATCAAAGCTATGAAGGGAAAAGCTGATAGTTGTTAGTAAAGTTGTTAAAGAAATTGTTTTAAGAATTTTTTTCATAAAGTGCCTTTATTATTTGTGAGTAACGTCTATTTTTGAGATTTTCGAATCTCTTCCGATAAACAGACTTGATCCTTCTGTTGTTATAAATGATGACTGAGCTTTATATGTAAATGAACCTGATATTGTGTCAAAAGATTCAATAACTGATACCGTGTATTGTGATCTGATTTTGCTTAATACATATATAACCTTTGATTGTGTAGATTCTTTTATTGAAATTATATCGCCCTTTATAGGAATGTTTTTCGAAACCAACGTTTCACAGTCTACAATGCCTAAACCTTCTCCGTTGTCAAAGTATACTCTTTTTTCATCGTTGCTGAATTTTATCAATAATTGTCTGTTTACTTCCTTTGGAAGATATTTGTGCAAAATTATAGATGTAAAGCCGTTTGTCTTTTTTGACAGGATAAATCTCTGGCTGTTTGATCCGGAGACTGCTGCAACGTAGTTTCCGCTCTGACTAATTGCGCATCCAAGAATGACAGGGTACTCAGAGCCGCCTGGAATTATGGTCTGATCTATTTTGCCGTCTTTTGTGAACGTGATAATAGAACCATCTGCAAAACCTGCAGCACATCCAAATTCCGAATCACTGAAAGATATTATTGGACTTATTCCCTCGTAAGTCCAATATTCTTCTCCGTTGTCTTTAAGTGTACTGAATGCTGCTCCGCCTGGTAAAAATATATATTTACTCTGATTTATAAAAAAAGGAAATCCTTCTGATTTTATAGTTCCGATTTTTTCGCCTGTGTTTGAGTATATGGTTATTCCTGTTGTGCTTGTTCCATAGAGCGCATACGAATTATCGCTTAGCGCTGCTTTGTATGGAAATGAAACTAATGACTTAACTGTTCCATTTGAGGTGAAATAACCTAATGTTTGACCAAGTCTGAACGGAATGAGTTGCTCTGTATCTGATTGTTCTGTCTGATTTTTTGATACATGTGTTGCATCTATAGTCCACATTGGTAAAAAACTGATTTCAGTTGGAAGAGGTTTTGCAGCAAGTGTTATATATAGAATTGAAATAATAATACAAGTCGGAATTAACAATTTAATCTTTTTATTCATAGTTTATTATGTTATTATAGAGGTCTATTCCCTGTCAAGAAATGACATTTACTAAAATAAGTATAATTATGCAGAGGTAATAATATGCAAATTACAAATGAAGTTTTATCAGATTTATTTGAGAAAGCTGTTGTCGCTTCAAAAGAAGCTTATATTCCATATTCACATTTTCCTGTAGGGGCTGCAATATTAACTGATGATGGGTCTGTTTATACAGGATGCAATATTGAAAACAGGTCATATGGTTTGACTAATTGTGCTGAGCGTACAGCCGCATTTAAGGCAATATCTGAAGGTAAGAAGATATTTGTTGCAGTGGCTATTGCCACTCCAAAGTCTGATTATCCAGTTGGACCATGCGGTGCTTGTCGTCAGGTTTTGAGTGAATTTGCAAAACCTGAAACCCCTGTCTGGTTTGGAGCAAAAAAAGACAATATTGCGAAGTCAACTCTTGGTGAACTTTATCCTTTTGACAGTTTACATGAGTTAGCAGATGATGTTTGTTAAGGCTTGACAATTAACCGTAAAGAATGCAAAATTAAGTAACGATTACTTGTTTATAAATGAATAAAGGTTAGAGGAGATTTATCGTGGAAGACGATATTCTTACAATAGAAGAAGTAGCCAAATATCTGCGCGTTTCTGAACGTACGGTTTATGATTGGGCTCAAAAAGGTGAAATTCCCTCTGGTAAAATTGGAACGGTCTGGCGTTTTAAAAGATCTGAAATTGAGAAATGGGTTAATGAGCGTCTTTCTGCAAACTCTAAACCAGTTGATACAAATCAGCAGGTTATGGTAAAGAATATTCTTTCTCCTGATCGTATTGTGTTTATAAATCACTCTACAAAACATGATGCTTTGGTTGAGCTTGCGAATAATTTGAGTACTGCACCTCAAGTAAAGTATGAACAGGAGCTTGTGACTGAGATATTAAAAAGAGAGGAATTAATGTCTACGGCTATAGGTCGTGGAATTGCAATTCCTCATGTACGTCTGTCATCTGTAACTGATCTTGTTATGAGTGTTGGTATTTGTAAGAATGAGATTATCGATTTTCAGACGATAGATGATACTCCTGTTAGGCTTCTTATTATGATTGCTGCTGCTTATAATCAGCATTCTTATTATTTGAAAACTTTGAGTTATTTCAGTTCAAAGTTAAAAGACAGAGAGTTGAGAGATGCTTTGCTTAATTCAACTTCTTCAATTGATGCTTATAATCTTTTGATAAAGGATTAATAAGAAAGACGCAGCGGATTGTATATTATTACACGTTGCGTCTTTTTTTTACAAAAATGTTTGTTATTAGAAAAACTCAATAGGTATCCATTTAGATTTATTTTGAAACTCTGCTCTGATGGTGCCTATTGAGATGTTTTTTTCTGTTGTTTCAGCAAGTAAAAAGTTTTTACCATCTATTTGGATGCTTTGTCCAAGACTGTCAGGTAAATATATACCTGTCAGAGCGTGACTGTATTCAGGGCTTACAAAGATGCAGCTTTCAATGTTCATAAGGTTTAAAACTACAGCTATAAGAAGACTGCGTGAGTCGCAGTCGCTGCTTTTTCCCAGTAAAATATCTGTTGGACAAACAAAATCAGCTTTGTCCGGTGTGTTTGCGGCAGGTTGTTCAAATGTTTGATTTTGCATCCAGGTAAGTAAATACTGAGCCTTTTGTTGTTTTGTTTTATCAGAAAGTACGGCATCTATATCAAGACTAAATCTTTTTAATCTTTGTGAACTGTCTTTCGCAATTTGTCTATAAAATCGCTGCCATGCAGTTTTCCAGTATTTCGATGATGCAAATAGTTTAAAAACGGAAAATTCTCTGTCGATAACAAATTGAGCAGCCTTACTGTCGTTTTCATCAATGAAACTTGTAACGCTTTTATTTGCGATTTCAATTTTAATTTCTTTATTTTTAGTTTTTGGATATGCAAAAGTTGTTATTAATCCGCTTGATTTGAAGCATGTATTGTCGATCATTATGGAGTCAAGTATGGAGAGTAATAATTGATCCTTGTCAAAGCTTGTTTGTTCTGAGGTGTATGCAAGACAGGTTAAAACTGCTTTTTTTGATGGCAGTGGTATAGCTGCAGCCCATCCTTGCTGGTTTTCGGAAAATGCGTTGTTTTTCATTTTAAAATTGCTTATCGTACAGTTTTGTCCGCGCCAGGTTACTTTTGAAAAACTTCCGTCTGCTGATAATTTTTCGAATATATTTTTTAGTACAGCTTGAGATGAAGAAAATTGATTTGAGTCGTCAATCTCAATAATCACATCTGTATTTAATTCTTTACTATTAAGGAGTATAAGCTTTTCGTCTTCTGTTCCATCTGCAATATAGAAGGATTCTGGCATATCAATGGTATAATTGAATTTTGTTGAAGAGATTACTTCGCCATAAATTGCGAGTGAGAGTATGAAAAATATGTTAAGTGCTATAAACAAATTTTTTTACATAAAAATTCTCCGTTTAAAATGAATAGACTTTTTATTTTTTCTCTTTTATTATATCTCGGATGGATCCTGTTTCAATAATATACGAAAATAAAGAAATACTAGTTATAAACAAACCTTTTGGAGTTTCTGTTCAGGGAGGAAGTGGAGTTTCGCATCCTCTTGATGAAGAACTTAGTAAGCAGGTTGGATACAAAATTTATCTTGTTCACAGACTTGATAGGGAAACTAGTGGGCTAATGATAGTTGCGAAAAGTCCTCAGTCTGCTTCAAAATGGATTAGTTTAATAGGTTCAAAGAAAGTTCATAAAGAATATACTGCAATTTGTTTTGGAATCCCAGTTGTAAAACAAAAAGATGTCCTTGCAGGTGTTATAAGTATGCCTGTAAATAAAGATGGCAGAGTGTTAGAAGCTGTTACTCATTTTGAAGTAAAAAAGACTGTTGTTTTAGCGGAGTCTAATATAGAAGGTGATAACGAATCGATAGTAAGACTTTCTATTATAAAACTTGTGTTAGGGACAGGACGAATGCATCAGATTCGTATACATTTGGGAAAATGTATGTGTCCTATAGTAGCAGATGACAAGCATGGAAATTTTAAGTTAAATAAAAAAGTTCAAAAATTATGTAAAATAAAAAAGTTATGTCTTGCTTCTACAAAAATTGTTATTCCGATTGAAGGAAAGGATGTAGCTTTTGAGATTCCTTTGCCACAACATATGGCTAAGGTTTATGAAGAATATTTTGTTAATTAATTAATTGACATAAAAATACCGATATGTTAGATTAAAGGTGTACATTTTAATCAATTTATTTAGAATGGACTCGTTTTTACGGGTCTTTTTTTGTTTATAGTCATCGTAAAGGAAACAATGGATTATATTTCATTAGATTCATATCCACATTACAAAGAATGTGAAGGTCTTGTTGAAGAGTTAGGATATTACCTTGTTGAACTTAAATTTAGTAAGCAGGGGAGTACTACACATATCCTTGCTGTAATCACTGGAAAAGATTCAACAGTAAATATTGGTGTTAATGATTGTTCGAAGGTTCATCATGCTTTATTGCCAAAAATTGAAGAAATTTTGGGAACTGATGATACTTATATGGAATTAACATCTCCAGGTATGGAACGAAATATTAAAAATGCAGCTGAATTTAAGCTGTTTACAGGTAGAGAAGTTCGTGTCTGGGATAGAACTGTTACAGATTGGGTCGGAGGAAAGTTGCTTTCTTCTGATGAAAAATCTTTAACTTTGGAAGTAGTTCTGGCAGATGGTTCAATTGAAAATAAAACTGTCTGCTATGAAAATATAGCTAAAGCAAAATTTATACACTTATAAGGGAGGCTTGATATGTCAGAAATGGCAGATGCTATCCGTGAATTGACTCAGGAAAAGGGAATTTCATTGGACTCAGTCAAGCAGACTATTGAAAACACTATTAAAGCGGCATATAAAAGAACTTATGGTACAGCAGATAATTGTATCGTAAAGTTTGCAGACAATATGTCGGATGTAACAATTTATGCTCGTAAAACTATCGTAGATGGTGTTTATGATCCAGTTGTTGAAATTGAACTTGAAGAAGCTTTGAAGATGAGCTCAGAATGTGAAATTGGTGATGAAATAGATATTCTCATCGATCCACGTAAGGATTTTGAGCGCTCTGCTGTTTCTACAGGAAAGCAGGAAGCTCATAAGGGGTTAAACGAAAGTTTTAAAGATAATCAGTACAGCGAATGGAAAGAAAAAATTGGTCAGGTAATTATTGGTTATTTCCAGCGCGAGTACAACGGCAACATATATGTAGATTTGAATAAAGTTGAAGGTGTGTTGCCTGCTAAATATCAGAGTCCAAGAGAAAAATACGAGAAAAATGATCGTATAAAAGCTCTTATCGTGGATGTAAAAAAGGTTTCATCTGGAGTTCAGCTTGTTTTAAGTCGTAGTGATTCTGATTTAGTTCGCTCAATTCTTGAACTTGAAGTTGCTGAAATTAGTGATAAAACTGTGGAGATTCACAAGGTTGTTCGTGAAGCAGGGTATAGGTCAAAGATTGCTGTATTCAGTAATAAAGAGGATGTTGACCCTGTTGGAGCATGTGTTGGACAAAAGGGTGTTCGTGTTCAGAATGTAATTCGTGAGCTTGAAGGTGAAAAAGTTGATATCCTTAAGTATGATACAGATCCAACTGTATTTATAAAAAATGCTTTAACTCCCGCAGAAGTTACAAAAGTTATAATTGTTGATGAAGAAAAACGTCAGGCTCTTGCAATTGTTCCTGATTCACAGTTTTCTCTCGCAATTGGAAAGCAGGGCTTAAATGTTCGTCTTGCAAACCGTCTTTGTGATTGGAGTATTGATGTAAAGACTGAAGAACAGGCAGCGGATATTGATTTAAGTGAGATTTCGTCTCGCAAAACAGCTGCTTCTCTCTTTAATAATGCTGAAGAAGATACTTCTGTTGAAGAAATCTCTACAGTAAGCGAACTTCCTGGTGTTGATAAAGAGGTTGCTGAAGTTCTCAAAGAAGCCGGTTATGATGATATTGAAAAGTTTGTTGAAGCATATGAAAGTGGAGATCTTAAAAAGATTGACGGACTTTCTGACGAGTCAATCGATGCAGTTAACAAGATTATCCAGGGGGCTGTAGAGTTCGTCGATGAAGAGGCTTCTGAAGGTGAAACATCTGAAGCTGCAGAACAAGAGGAAGAAGAATACTTCTGCCCTGAATGTGGAGCGAAGATTACACTGGATATGACACAGTGTCCTAAGTGTGGTGTTGAGTTTGAATTTACAGAGGATGAGGAATAAACGATAAGTATGGCAGATGAAGCAGAGAAGAAAGCATTTGTATTGAATAAGAAAAAATCTGACGCGACAACTGACAGTAAAAATGAGTCTACAGCTGTAGCAAGCAGTCAGGGCTCTGGTGCTGCAGAAAAAAAACGCGTTGTTGTAGTAAAAAGAAAGAATCCAGCTCAGGACGGTAAGAGTTCTGCACCTGTATCTGCAGGTGATCAGTCTCATGACGGTGCTAAGGTTAGACCTGTTGTTAAAAGACCTGCTCCAAATTCATCTGCTGTATCTCCTTCTTCAAACTCAAACAATGGTAATGCACAAGGATCTGGTAGACCACAGAATGTAAATAGAAGCGAGGGGCGTCCTCGTCAAAATGCACCTTTTGAGCTTACTTCAGCGAGACCAAATGTAAAAGCTGGAAATCTCTCTGATAGACCTAGAAATGGTGGCTATAACCGAGGTGGTTATAGTAATCGTGATAATGGATATCAGGGTAACAGACCTTATAATGGTCAACGTAGGGAAGGTGGCTTTACTGGAGCCCAGGCTCGCGAAAGTTACCAGAATCGCGAGCGTGATGGAAATAGGCCAAACAATGGTTTTAACCGTAGTAATGGTCAGGGTGGATATCAGGGTAACAGACCAAACGGTGGCTTTAACAGAGGTCCAAATGGTACCGGTGGAAGACCAGGTTTTAATAGAGGTCCAAATGGTGCTGGTGGAAGACCAGGTTTTGGTGGACCTCGTCCAGGTTTTGGCGGTCCTCGTCCTGGTTTTGGTGGAGGAGCTGCTCCATCTGCAATTCCGGAAAATAGAACAGCTGGAAAAAAGAAAGCTTTTCAGGGTAAAAAGCAGGTTTATACACGAAAAGATAAAGAAGAATTATTTGATGAAGATGAACTTTATGGAAACAAAAAGAAGCAGGTTACACCTGCATCTGTTGTTCCAAAGTCAATTGAAATCATGGATTCTGTTTCGGTATCAGACCTTGCTCGTAAAATGAATCTTAAAGCTTCTGATATTATCGGTAAGCTTATGAGTCAGGGAATGATGGTAACAATAAACCAAAGTATAGATAGCGATACAGCAAGTCTTATTGCTATGGAATACGGTTGTGAAGTTAAAATTGTTTCCCTTTATGATGAGACTGTTATCGAAAGTGATAAGGGTGTTGAAGGTGCTGAGCAGGTTAGACCTCCTATTGTTACAGTAATGGGACACGTCGATCATGGTAAGACAAAGACTCTTGATGCTATCCGTAAAACAAATGTAGTTGCAGGTGAAGCTGGTGGAATTACACAGAAGATTGGTGCTTATCAGGTATCAACTCCAAAGGGTGATATAACATTCCTTGATACTCCAGGTCATGAAGCATTTACTATGATGCGTGCACGTGGTGCGCAGATTACAGATATAGTTGTACTTGTAGTAGCTGCAGATGATGGTGTAATGCCTCAGACACTAGAGGCTTTAAGTCATGCAAAAGATGCTAAGGTTCCAATTATTGTTGCAGTTAATAAGGTTGATAAGCCTGATGCAAATCCAGATAAAGTAATGACTCAACTTTCAGAACGAGGTCTTACTCCTGAAGAATGGGGTGGAGATACACAGTATGTAAAGATTAGCGCTTTAAAAGGTGAAGGAATTGATGACCTTCTTGATGCAATACTTTTACAGGCTGAAGTTCTTGAGTTAAAGAGTCAGTATGACTGTCGTGCTGAAGGAAAGATAATTGAATCTCGTGTTGATCAGGGACGTGGTGTTGTTGCATCTGTTGTTGTTCAGCGAGGTACATTAAAGATTGGAGATCCATTTGTTGCCGGTATTTACTCTGGTCGTGTAAGAGCGATGTTTAATGACAGGGGTGAAAAGGTAACAGAAGCAGGTCCATCTATGCCAGTTGAAGTACTTGGTATTGACGAAATGCCTAACGCAGGTGATCCATTCCAGGTAACAGAGTCTGAAAAAGATGCACGCGCAATTTCATCAAAACGTCAGGAGCTTAAACGTCTTGAAGCAGCTAAAGCTGTTAAGAAGACAACTCTTGATTCTATCTTTACTGATATTGCAAACAGAGAAGTTGATGAGTTTAAGGTTATTATTAAGGCTGACTTGCAGGGTAGTGCTGAGGCATTGAAGGCTTCTCTTGAAAAGCTTTCAACTCCTGAGATTCGTCTCGTTGTAATTCACTCATCTGCCGGTGCAATTAATGAAAGTGATGTTACACTTGCTGCAGCTGACTCAAATGCAATTATCATTGGATTTAATGTAAGACCAACACCTAAGGCAAAATTGCTTGCAGATCAGGAAAAAGTAGACATCCGCAAATACAATATTATTTATAAATGTGTTGAAGAAATTCAGCAGGCTATGGAAGGTCGACTTAGACCTGATACTAAGGAAGTTGCAACTGGTACAATCGAGGTTCGTAATACATTCCGTGTGCCAAAGGTTGGACTTATTGCAGGGTGTTATGTTACAGATGGTATTGTTAAACGTACAAGTAGTGTAAACCTTATCCGTGATGGTATTGTTAAGTTTACAGGTAAGATAACTTCTCTCAAGCGTTTTAAGGATGATGCTAAAGAAGTAAAAGCCGGCTTTGAGTGTGGTATTGGTCTTGAGAACTGGCAGGATATTCAGGTTGGTGATACTCTTGAAGCATTTGAATACGTAGAAGTTGCTCGAAAGCTTGGTGATGCTCTCGTTGATGATAAGGCAGAAAATGAAAAGGCAGCTGCAGAACGAGCTGCTGCTGCTGAGGCCGAAGCTGAGGCAAAAGCCGCTGCAGAAGCTGCAGCTGAAGCTGAAGCAAAGGCTAAGGGTAAGGCTCAAAAGGCTGCCAGAAAATCAGTAGCCGAAGAAGGAAATAATTAATGGGCGAATATAGAATGATTAGGCTGGGGGAGCAGATTCGAAATGAAATCTCTCAGCTAATTTTACGCCAGCACATAAAGGATCCTAGAGTTTCAACTTTTTTGTCAATCAATAGAGTTGAAGTTGCTAGAGATTTAGCTTATGCTAAGGTTTATGTTTCCAGTTTTTTAAGTGAATCTGAAATTCGAAAGGGAGTTGATGGGTTAAACAGTGCTGCTGGATTTATTCAGTCAAGTATTGCAAAAAAACTTACTATCAGACAATTTCCAAAGCTGACTTTTATTGTTGATACAAGTCTAAAAGAAGGTTTTGAAATGGTTCACAAACTCAATAGACTGGAAGCTGAGGAAAATGCTCTCAGACAAGAAAAACAAGAATAAAGAGAGTTCTTCCGGGATTGTTTTGCTTGCAAAACAATCCGGAATGACTAGCTTTGCATCGCTTTCAATTATAAAAAAATCTCTAGGTACAAAAAAGGTAGGACATACAGGTACTCTTGACTCATTTGCAGACGGTTTACTTGTTGTTTTATCTGAGCGTCTCACTAAATTAGTTTCACATATTACAGATTTTGATAAATCATATATTGCCCTGATAGAGTTTGGGAGTGAAACAGATACTCTTGATCCAACGGGTGAGATAATAAAGACCGGCAATATTCCATGTCGGGATCAAATAGTTAATGCATTAAAAAAGTTTACAGGTGTTATTAGTCAAAAACCTCCTGCATATAGTGCTATACATATAGGTGGGAAAAGGGCTAGTGACATTATGCGGTCTGGTAAAGAAGTTGATGTTCCAGCTCGAGAGATTACTATATATTCAAATGAGCTGGTTGATTTTAAAGGTAGATATGCAATTATAAAAGTTCGGTGTTCGAAAGGGACTTATATTAGGGCGCTGGCTCGAGATATAGCATATGAATGTGGCAGCTGTGCTCATTTAAAGGCGTTACGACGGCTTTCTGTAGGTCCCTTTGTGCTTGAGCAGGCTACAGGTGCTTCATATTTGCCAGAGTTCACGATTGATAATTTGACAGGTTCATGCACAAAGAATAAAAAGATTGAAATAAATGAGGTGTTATTAAAATCTGATATAAAGTCAAATCTTATGCCTATGACATTTGAACTGGCAAAGATGTGCGGGTTTGATCCTGTTATTTTAGCATCATCGTTTGTAAATGATTACAGTAATGGACGACCACTTCGTAATGATTCATTTGCTTTAGATAATTCACATTTCTCTAATAAGCAGCAGCTTGCTGTTTTTTATCCAAACAGTTCATTTGCTGGTATTGTATATCGCGATGGTAAAAAGTTTAATTATGGTTTTGTAGTTCCACCTGTTCAAGATTTTACAGTGTATAGCTGGGAACAGATTGTAAACGGTCAGTTTAATGAAAAATATAAAGCCGACGGAACTGCGTTGACAATAGGTAGCTTTGATGGTCCTCATATTGGGCATGATATGCTTTTTGATTCTGTTTTAACACAGAGTAATTGTGGAAAAAAACTTGTACCTGGTGTAGTGACTTTTTCAAAATCTCTGCGTGGTATCAAACATGCCGGAAACTATAGGGGGGACGTTGCGACTCTTGCTCAACGGTTAGAAGGAATTGCTCGAATTGGATTTGCGTTCGCTGTGGTAATTGACTTTTCTGGTGAATTTGGTAAAATGACAGGAACTGATTTTATAGATGTTTTACTTAGTAACTGCGGAATGAAATATTTAGCCGAAGGGGTTGATTTTCATTGTGGTTATAAGGGTGCAACTGATATGAAATTGATTAAAGAATATAGTGTCGAAAAAGGGTTTGTAGCCCAAACGATAGACAGTGTTCTTTATGCTGATAAAAAGGTAAGTTCGTCTCGTATCAGAGATGATATATATGAGCGCAATTTCAGCGCTGTTGAAGTAATGCTTAATCGTCCTTTTGAGTTAGATTGTACTGGTTTTCAGTGGCAGATGACAGAAATTGACGGTAAGCAGTTCATAGTTACCAGAAAATCGGGAATCCAGATTTTTCCTCCAGACGGTGAATATGAAGTTATTGTTAAGATGTCTGCAGGTAGTGAAGGCGCACCTGCAACACAAACCTCTGTTTGTGTTCATACATTCCAGTCGTGTTGTAAATTGGAAGCCGGACAACTTCGCCTACCGGTTCCTGGTTTATTAATGAATGGTTATGTACGGGCTCTCCAGTTTAGGTGATTCCAGAGGATAATAAATATTAAGGAGTAAGTAATGGCACTTACAAAAGAAACATCAGCTGCAATTGTCAGCAAATTTGGCGCAAACGAAAACGATACAGGTAACACAAAGGTTCAGATCGCTCTTCTTACAGAGCGTATCAAGCAGCTTACTGTTCACACAAACCAGTTTCCAAAGGATGCTGGTGCAAAACGTGGCCTTTTAAAGATTATTGGTCAGCGTCGTAAGCTTTTAAAGTATCTTCAGGGACGTGACCTTGAACTTTATCGTTCTCTTATTAAAGAACTCGGTCTCCGCAAGTAATTAAACGGAGTGTTAGATGGTACAGAGAGTAACCTACAAAATCGGTAACGACGAACTTATCCTGGAAACTGGTAAAATCGGTAAACAGGCTAATGGTTGTGTATATGCACAGTACGCAGGAGCAGCTGTAATTGCAACAGTTTGTGCTTCATCAGAAGTAAAAGAAGGCTTGGATTTCGTTCCTGTAACAGTAGAATACAATGAAAAGTATTATGCTGCAGGTAAGATCCCTGGTGGTTTCATTAAGCGTGAAGGACGTCCAAAGGATAAAGAAATCCTTGTTTCTCGTCTTATCGATCGTCCAATGCGTCCACTCTTTGAACCTTCTTTTGGCCGTGAAATTCAGATTGTTCCTACTTGTGTTTCATCTGATGGTGTAAATCCACCAGATATTCTTGCAGTAATTGCATCAAGTGCTGCAGTAACAATTAGTGATATTCCATTCCACGGTCCAGTTGCTGCTGCTCGTGTAGCTTATCTTAATGGCGAATATGTAATTAACCCTACATTTAAGCAGCAGGAAGAAGCTGACCTTGAAATTGTTGTAGCTGGTACTAAAGACGGCTTTACAATGGTTGAAGGTGGTGCTAATGAAGTTTCTGAAGATGTAATGCTTGGGGCTCTTGAAAAAGCTCAAGGTTTTATCACAGCAATGTGTGAGCTTCAGGAAGAACTTCAGAAGAAATGTGGTAAAGAAAAATTACCACTTGCTCCACTTAACGTAGAGCTTGAAAACAAAGAAGCAATTATTGCAGAAGCAACACCATTGCTTGAAAAAGCATGTTTCCAGGATGGAAAAGAAAATCGTGGAAAAGCAATTGCTACTGTAAAAAAGGAAATTGCTGAAAACCATGCAGAGCAGTTAGCTGATGAGATTCAGAAAAAGCTCTTTGATGCATGTTTTGATGATATTCAGTATAATTTGCTTCGTAAAAGTATTCTTGATAAAGGTGTTCGTATTGATGGCCGTAAGTGTGATGAGATTCGTCCAATCACATGCGAAGTAAATGTTCTTCCTCGTCCACACGGTAGTGCACTTTTCACACGTGGTGAAACACAGTCTCTTGCTGTAACAACATTAGGTACAGCACTTGATGCTCAAGTTTATGATGATATTGATGGAGAACGTAGTGAAAACTTCATTCTTCATTACAACTTTCCACCATATTCAGTTGGTGAAGTAGGACGTCTTACTACAGGTCGCCGTGAGATTGGTCATGGTAATCTTGCTAGACGTTCGTTAGCTCCAATGATTCCTTCAATTCAGGAGTTCCCATACACAGTTCGTGTTGTTTCTGAAATTATGGAGTCAAACGGATCTTCATCACAGGCTTCTACTTGTGGTGGTTGTTTAAGCCTCCTTGCAGCTGGCGTACCAATGAAAAAAATGGTAGCTGGTATTGCTATGGGTCTTATTACTGAAGGTGATCACTATGAGCGTTATCAGATTCTTTCTGATATTCTTGGTGAAGAAGATCATCTCGGTGATATGGACTTCAAGGTAGCCGGTACAAAAGATGGTATCACTGGTTTCCAGATGGATATCAAGATTGCAGGTGTTACAACTGAAATCATGCAGAAGGCTCTTGCTCAGGCTAAGGCTGGTCGTTTACATATACTTTCAATTATGGAAAAGTGTATCGATAAGCCACAACCAATTAGTCCTTTTGCTCCAAAGATTTTGAGTATGAAGATTGATACTGATAAGATTGGTGCTCTTATTGGTCCTGGTGGTAAAAACATTAAGGCTCTTTGTGCTCAGTATGGTGTAACAATTAATACAGAAGATGATGGTACAGTTACAATTTACGGTAAGACATCTAAATCAGCTGAAGAAGCTAAGATGGCTGTTAAAGGCATTGTAGAGGATCCTGAAGTTGGAACAATCTATAATGGTACTGTAAAGCGTATTATGGATTTTGGTGCTTTTGTAGAGATTTTACCTGGTAAGGAAGGTCTTTGTCACATTTCAAAACTTTCACGTCAGAGAGTTGAAAAGGTTACAGATGTTCTTACTGAAGGACAGCAGATACCTGTTAAGCTCCTTGAAGTTGATAAGATGGGACGCTTAAACCTTTCTTATGTTGATGCACTTGAAGAAAACGCTAAAAAGAACTAGGTTCTGTTTTTGATATGAAAAGCCGGTAATCTTAAGGGTTATCGGCTTTTTTTATGATTTTGTAAAGTCGATTACATTAATAATTAGTGCAATTTTTTAGTATACGCGTGTATTTATCAACGCAATTTTTTTTGCTACAATACAGCCATGAATAAAATAGATATAAAATGCTTGGTGCAGGAAGGTGCAAAAGTTCCTGTTTATCAAACATCTGGCAGTGCAGGTGCTGATGTTTGTGCTTTCATAAATGAAGATATCATTATTAATCCTGGAGAGCGATGTATAGTTCCTACTGGATTGAGCTTTGAAATTCCAGAGGGATATGAGATACAGGTTAGACCTAGATCAGGATTAGCTGCAAAGAGCGGTATAACAGTATTAAACACACCTGGTACTATTGATAGTGATTATCGTGGTGAGTTAAAAGTTATACTTATTAACCTGGGAACTCAAGCTTTTACAATCCACTCAAATGACCGCATAGCTCAGATTGTTGTAGCACCAGTTACAATTGGGGTCTTTAATACAACAGATACGTTAACAGTCACAGAAAGAGGTGCCGGTGGATTCGGGAGTACCGGAAAAAATTAATGCACTTGCCCTTTGATATTGTAAAGCTTTTATCTGAGTTTTATGCAAGATACCAGAGCTTTAACTTATTAAATTCATTTTCTCATTTGCTTGCACGTTTTTTATATTTTGTAGGACTAAAAAAGACTGCTGAGAGAATAGATTTTTTGTTTCAGGAACAAGGTGGTATTAATCGCTTTGTTCTTGTTCGTTACTTGATGAAAGAGCTATTTTTGTATTTTTTTGTCGCTTTTCTGTTTTTTTTCATGGTCTTTTTTGTAAACCAGATACTTTTAGTTGCTGAAAGTATCTTAAAAAAGCGAGTTCCATTGGTTGATGTAATGCGGCTTATAACTTATTCTCTTCCGATGATAATTGCTCAGTCAGCTCCCTTTGCAACATTAGTTGGTTTTTTAATGTGCCTTGGACGTCTTGCAACAGATAATGAAGTTTTAATTATAAGAGCCAGTGGGCAGGGATATAAAATAATTCTTATCCCTGTTCTAGTGCTTGGGCTTTTAATATCAATAGTATCTTTTTTTGTAAATGATTACCTGTTACCATTGGGAAATATAAAATACAACAGACTGTCTCGTGAGATTGTACAGTCAAATCCTGCAGTGGAACTTGAAAGTAACTCTGTAAAACGGACAAATGATAAAACTTTAGTCATTGGTACTGTTAACGGTCAAAATGTAAGCGACTTGATTTTTTTTGACACAGATAGTGATGATAATCAGCGTATAATAGTGGCTGAGTCTTCTTTAGTTAAAAAGTCTTCAGAGCCTGGTGTTTTGATGAACCTTTTTATGAAAGATGCTTCGGTTGTTTTTTTTGATAAAATGAAAAAAAATAACTACGATTTGTTAACTGCTGAAAGTATGGAACTAAATATATTTTCATCTACTTTTTTTAATAATAACGCTGCTATTTCACCACGCGAAATGACTTCGTATGACTTAAGTAAGGCAATCAAAAAATTAAAAGAAGATCCAGATACTACAAAAAAGGTGCTAAACAGATATAATCTTGAGTATGCAAAAAAGTTTAGTTTACCCTTTGGATCGATTTTTTTTGCAATGCTTGCTTTGCCTTTAGCTCTATTATTTGGTAAGCATAATGGACAGACAATAGGTCTTATTATTGGGCTTTTTATCTCCGTTTTATATTGGGCAGTAAATATTTTAGGCCAAATTTTCAGCTCTCGTAGTGGAGTTTATGGAATTATATCAATGTGGATACCTGATTTAGTAATTGGTGCTGCAGGTATTTTATTTTACTTAAAGCTGGTGCGTCGATGACACTTGTAAAATATCTTTTTAAAAAGTTCATTCCACTGTTTTTGGGTGCACTGGCATTTTTTTCATTTGTTATAGTGCTCGTTGATTTGATGATGAACCTGTGGGGATTTATATCAAATCAGGTTCCTGCAAAAGCTGTGTTTCACATAATGTTAATGTATACTCCGAAGACTGTCTGGTATGCAACTCCGATAGCAATGCTTTTTGCTGTTGCCTATACATTAAGTGATTTTTATGCAAATAACGAGCTTGTGGCAATTTTTGCTTCAGGTGTACCGCTTATTAAGTTTACAACTCCACTTTTAGTTTTTTCATTTTTAATGAGCTTTGCGATGTTTTTTTTTGACGACAGAGTTGTTGTCCCTACATATGCGAAAAAAACAGAAGAACAGTCACAGTTTCTCGAAAAGGAAAAAAGTCTTAACAATGACAAGCTTGTTGTACTAAGTAACGGCGGTAATACAGTTTATAAAGCTGACTTTTATGATGATGGAGCAGGACGGCTTTATACGATATACGTGATAATGCGTAATGATGATAAAACATTAAATGCGATACTTAGGGCTGACTCTGCTGTATGGAAAGACAATCATTGGGTATTAAGCGGTGGTGTTCAGTATACCTTAAACAGTGATGGCTCGTTTATAGCAGGGGTGCCGGATCCGAAACTTGTTGAAAAACTGGATGAAAAACCCGAGACCTTTCGTAATAATGTGCTAAGTGTTGAAACTGTAAATGCAAAGGAAGCTCGTGAGTATATAGAACATCTTCAGAGAGCAGGTTTTCCAAATGGGGAAGAACGTAGTATTTATTACAAAAAATTCTCTTTTCCATTTATTCTATTTATAGTAGTATTCTTGTCTATTGGCTTGAGTGGTAAAACACGTAAAAATGTAATGCTCATCTCTCTTGCCTCATGTATCAGTGCATCTGTTTTATTTTATGTAACTCAGATGATAACAATGCTTTTGGCAAAGTTTGAGTATATTTCACCTTTTGTTGGGGCATGGTTCCCTGTATTTTTATTTGTGGGCATAAGCATAGTGCTTTTACGATATGCCCGTACTTAAAGGATTAATATGATTACAAAGATTTTTGACATTAAGCATGAAGATGCAAACGGTAAAGCTCGTACAGGTGTATTGCATCTTCCTCACGGAGATGTTCAGACTCCTGTATTTATGCCCGTTGGCACAAATGCTACTGTAAAGGCAATTACAAAAGATGATCTTGAAGAAATTGGTTTTGAGATTATTCTTGCAAATACATATCATCTTTATTTGCGTCCAGGTTCAGATATTGTAGAACAGGCAGGTGGCTTACATGGGTTCAGCCAGTGGAAAAAGAACTTTTTGACTGACTCGGGTGGATTTCAGGTGTGGTCACTAAGTCCATTACGCAAAATTACTATGGAAGGAGCTGCTTTCCGCTCAAATATTGACGGCTCAAAACATATGTTTACACCTGAAAGTGTAGTTAATGTTCAGCGTCAGTTTAATTCAGATATTCAGATGCAGCTTGATGTATGTACAGGCTGGGGTATTGAAAAAAAAGAGGCAGTTCATGCTCTTGATATCACAGAAAACTGGGCTCGTCGTGCTAAAAATGAATGGCTAAAAAGAAGGGATGAGGGGTATCAGGGGATATTACTTCCAATTGTCCAGGGAAACTTTTTTGAAGATTTACGTGTACGATCATGTGAGTTTGTTACAGAGCTTGATCTTCCGGGAATTGCCATTGGCGGCTTGAGTGTAGGTGAGCCTGCTGAAGAGTTTGCCTCAATGCTTGATTTTACAGTACAGCATTTGCCAAAAGAAAAGTCAAAATATGTTATGGGTATTGGCACTCCAGACTATATTCTTGATGCTGTGCATTCTGGTATCGATATGTTTGACTGTGTATTACCAACACGTAATGCCCGCAATGGTTCTTATTTCACTCGTGATGGTAATCTTTCAATTAAGCAAAAACGTTTTGAAAAGGATTTTACACCAGTTGATAGTGAATGTAACTGTAAAGTATGCCGAAATTATAGCAGGGCATATTTGCGTCATTTGTTTAAGTCGCAGGAGATCTTAAGCTCTATGCTTGCTTCATATCATAACCTGTATTTCTTAAATAATATGATGAAAGAAATCCGTGTTGCCATAAATGAAGACCGTTTTGAACAGTATCGCACAGACTTTTTAAAACGCTATGAGGCAGGTAATATAAAATAGATAATGTGAGGAGTTTATGAAGTTTTTGAAAAATACAGTATATGTTTTTTTGGTTGCACTTTTACTTTGCTCTTTACTTGTAGCACAGGAAAGTGCAGGTAGTGATGCAATTTTACCTTCAAAAACTTCTACTATAGCCCCTGTTGATCAAATTGATGTAATAGGCTTGCCTGAAGTGGAGCAATCTATGGTTTCTGACCAGTCTTTAGTTGCTGAAAATGAAACTTCAGATATAAGAGCTGATATAGATGCAGTATCTGGTGCAGACGATGTATCAGATCTTTCTGGTGTAAGTGAAGTGCCTGGTGCAAAGCGACCTAAAAAAGCTGACAGAGAAGCTCTTGATAAGCTTGAACCTTTAAGTGATGAAGACCGCGAAAAAAATGAAAAGATATTAAAATACGGTCTTGAAAGCGACATAATGGATTTAGTTGATAAACTTATAGCTAATAAAGATGTCCGTTATGCAGATAAAGCATATGATTTATTTGGTGAAAGTAAAAATATTGCTGTAAAAGAAAAAATCTTGCAGTATTTTACAAAGATCGAAGATCCCTGTCTTGAAGACTTTGCTGTAACAATAATAAACGATCCATATGATGAAAAACTTTCAACTGTGAACAGCTGCTTTGCATATATCCAGGCTGTAAAAACAACATGTGCAGTACCAGCCTTAGTAACGCTCCTTGAAAGTGATAATGCAGAGTATTTTAATGGTGCCCTTGAGTCTTTAGGTAAAATTGGCGGTCAAAAAGAAGCTGTATATTTATCAGAGTACCTTGACCGTGAAGATCTAACTTTACAGCAAAAGCAAAGTCTTGTTAGGGTTTTAGGTCAGCTAAAGGCTGATAAAACCTATGATAAACTTGTTGAAATTGCAAAGGATAATGACGAAAACTCGTTTATGAGAATGTATGCCTGTGAAGCTATAGGGCAGATGGGAAAGCACGAAGCTATGTTTATCCTTTCAGACTTATATAGCGACACAGATCCAAATGTGCGTGCTTACGTAATTAAAGGTATTGCCAATTATCTTGAAGATGAAGCCTTTAAAACAATAATACAGGCAGTTCGTGACAGTCATTATAAAGTAAGGCTTGAAGCAATCGAAGCCGTAAAAAAGCTTGATATAAAAGATGCTTCTCCTTATCTTGTTTACCGCGCTCAAAACGATAGTGAAGATCAGGTTAAAAATGCATGCTATAAAACTCTTGCTTTCTTAAATACCAGTGACGGAAATGAGTATCTAACAGGACAAATAAAAGATAAAAAGGTGTCAGATGCTACAAAACTAAAAATAAGCAGAGTTCTCCTTGAAAATATGGATAATGGAGTTGGTGTTTCAGATATAGTTGATCTGGCTAAATCCACAATAACAGATGACAGACGAAAGGATTTAAGATATAAGCTGGGTAAAGAGATTTCAAAATACAAAAACGAACTTTTTGCTCCTCTATGTAAAGAATATATGGCAAGTAAAGATGTTGCAACACAGGGTACAGGCCTTGATATGTATGCAAAGGGCAGGTATCTAAGTTGTAAAAGTGATGTTGAAGCATTAGCTGCCCTTGCAGTCTCAGAAGATGAAGAAAACAGTGCAAAAAAAGTTAAAAAGAACGTAAATGCCGAAAAAGCAAAAAAAATACTTGAAACTAAAGTGGAATCATAATTTTATATGGATGTAAAAAAAAGAGCCGTAAATAACCGTACGTTGACGTTAAGTGATGAAGAACGCTTGAAATTCAAAAAAGACCTCATCACAAACAAAGATCAAAGAGACATTGTAGTTGATAAAATTCTTAACGGGGACATTTTTGAAATGTTAAAACTTGTCCCTGATGAGTTTGCGGATTTAATCATAATTGATCCTCCATATAATCTTACAAAAAATTTTAATGGCCTTACCTTTAATGAAATGAGTGAAAAAAACTATGATGAGTATTTGTCATTATGGTTTCCGTTAGTGTGTAAAAAGCTAAAAAAGAATGGTTCACTTTATATGTGTGGAGACTGGAAATGTACATCAAGTCTGCAACGTGCTATGGAAAAAGAGCTTACTGTTTTAAATCGCATTACATGGCAGCGAGAGAAAGGTAGAGGAGCTAAATCAAACTGGAAAAATGGAATGGAAGATATCTGGTTTGGTGTAAAAGATCCAAAAGATTACTACTTTAATGTTGAAAATGTAAAACAAAAGCGAAGAGTTTTAGCTCCATACAGAGTCGATGGTAAGCCCAAAGATTGGGAAGAAAGTGATGACGGTAATTATCGTCTGACTTACCCATCAAATTTTTGGGATGATATTAGTATACCTTTCTGGTCGATGAGCGAAAATACAGATCATCCGACCCAAAAAAGCGAAAAGCTTTATGCAAAACTTATTTTAGCATCATCAAAAGAAGGTGATATAGTTTTTGATCCATTTTTGGGTAGCGGTACAGCTGCTGTCACCGCAAAAAAGCTTAACAGACATTTTTGCGGTATAGAGATAAATGAAGAGTATTGTCTTTGGGCTCAAAAAAGACTATCAAAATGCGAGTCTGATAAAAGTATACAAGGCTATTGTGATGGTGTTTTTTGGGAGCGAAACAGTATACAGGATCAAAAAAAGAGCAAAGACAAAAAGTAAAATAGTTTCATGACTTACTTACATTTTTTACAGATTAAACAAAGTCTTAAAGTTTTTATCTGTCTGATCGCATAATTTGTGTATGGACATACCTCTTTTTGCGGCAATATACTCATATATATAGTTAATTTTATCAGGAGTATTGCTTACGTTTTTTAAAGGTACTGGAGCGTAGTAGGGTGAATCTGACTCGACAAAAATTCTGTCTTTTGGTACATATGAAACAACTTCAGCCATATCGTTAAAGGCTTTTCGACCTGAGTAAGTAACTGTCCCATTAAAGCTTATATACCAGCCTAAATCCAAAAAGTATTTTAGTTCACTTAAGCTGTAGTCAAATCCGTGAATTACACCTTTGTTCCATTTTACTGCACTAATGACATCCATTGTGTCTCTAAAGCCTTTGCGTGAATGGACAATAACAGGCATATTAAGTTTTTTGCCTAATGTCAGCTGAAGTGCAAACAAATTTCGTTCATCACAGATTGTATCTCTGTCAAAGTAATCATGACTTCTTCCTTCGTACTCAACAGACTCCCAGTCATGATCAATACCGCATGTTCCTATTGCAATGAGCTTTGAAGCAAAATCATCATCAGAGTTCTTAAATGATGTAATGTTATGCTCAAGTTTTTCAACTTCATCATAACAGTTTTGTACAGAGTCATAATCGCTCATAACACCTGCTGAAAAATAAATCATGTCAAAAGCAGTTTTTTGATTATCCTCGTCTTCAAGCATTTGTACACATTGTCTGTACTGCTCAGTACGGCGGAATATATCATTGTTTGAAATTCCTGTATCTAATGCAAAAAAAGGCTGGTGCATAGTCATTCGCAAAAGAATATCAGTAGCCTCGTCTATGCCATTGTCTTCAGCTAATTTTGAAAAATTAAAAAGTAAGTCAGAATACATACATATATTCTACGTTTAAAACATTAAAAATGCACCATAATAATTTATAATCACAATTATTCTTTTATGTGCTTATAGGCATCAACCTGCTGCCACTTTACAGTATAGCCTGCTCCATGGGAGCAAAATACACTTGAAGCAGGGTTTTGAATGTCTGAGTCAGGATTGTAGTTAATTTGAGCAATTACGTCCTTACTATTGTGACACTCCTGATATTCACTGACCTGTACAGTTATTGTACCTTGACCTTTTGTAAAGGCCCTTATGTCACTGATGTAGTTTTTCATTGTTGAAACCGGACACTTACCCCTTAAAACTGCCATGTCATTATCATTTGTCTCAATGGTACAACTACCTGCCATACGTTCGATATCACTCATGACCCTTCCTGTAGAACTTTGTGGAACAGTGATTTCAAAATCATATACAGGCTCTAAAAGCATTGACTCACCTTTCATAAGAGCATGTCTAATAGCTCTGTATGTTGCCTGCCTGAAGTCTCCTCCTTCGGTATGCTTTAAGTGAGCTTTCCCTGCTGTAATTATGTATTCAATGTCTGTTAAAGGACTGTTTGTTAAAACACCTGTATGAGCTTTTTCATTTAAATGTGTTAAAATAAGTCTCTGCCAGTTTGTATCTAGTTCATCGACACTTAAATTGCATTTATACTTTATACCAGAGCCACGGGGTAAGGGATTTATTTTAACATGTACCTCAGCATAGTGCTTTAAAGGCTCATAGTGCCCCACTCCTTCAGTACTTTGTTTTACAGTTTCTTTATAGGCAATTTTTCCGTCACCAAAGTCGATGATAATGTTGTATCGCGTTTTTATCAGTTCTTTTATAATCTCTGTCTGAACTTCGCCCATAAGTACAACTTCAATCTGCTTTGTTGCTTCATTGTAAGAGACTTTAAGTTCGCAAAGTTCCTGTTCCAGTTCCTTAAATACTTTAAGCATCCTAGGAGTATCGGTATTGTCTTTTATTATAACGCTGTATATTAAAGCTCCCTGCAAAACTGTTGTCATCTTTATACTGCAGCTTCCGTATACTTTACCGCTTTGACTGTTTTTAGGTCCCGTAATTGTACAAAGAGTTCCGGCTTCAGCTTCTTTTACAGAGGTGTATTTATCGCCTGAATAAATACGTATTTCGTTTATTTTTTCGTCTTCAAGACACTCTTTTACTTTTAATGAGCCACCTGTAATTTTTAAGTGGGTAAGGCGATTGCCTTCCTTATCGGAAGATATTTTATATACTATGCAGCCAAAATCTTTTTGAACAGGTTTTGGTGTGTAATAAGTCTGTAAAACATTTATAAGAGTATCTATATTTTTAAGCTTTAAAGCAGAACCAAAAATGCATGGATACACTTTTCCTTCTCTTACAGCCATTTGTATATCTGATTTATCAAGGCAGGACTTTTCAAAATATTTTTCAATTAAAATCTCATCAGAGGATGCAATTTGCTCGTACATGGAGTCTGTGATTTTACCGTTGTCTGAAAAGTCAATTATTTTATCAGAAAAAGTATTCTTTAGCGACTGTAAAAGTTTATCTTTGTTACAGGATGTAATATCCATCTTATTGACAAAAATAAGGACTGGGATGTTCTGCTTTTTAAGCATCTTCCAGAGTGTTTTTGTATGGGACTGGATACCGTCTGATCCGTTGATCATTAGTATTGCACAGTCAAGAATACTTAATGCTCTTTCCATCTCAGATGCAAAGTCGACGTGTCCAGGGGTATCTACAAGGGTGATATAGTCATTTAAAAGAGCCTGCTTTGAAAAAATAGTTATGCCACGTTCTTTTTCAATGGAATGAGTATCTAAAAATGCATCTTTTGTATCAACTCTGCCAAGCTTACGTATAGCCCCTGCTGTAAATAGCAGAGACTCAGATAAAGTTGTCTTACCTGAATCAACGTGAGCCAAAATACCTGTTATAAGTTTTTGCGACATATACTTACTCGTACAGGCTGTTTAAGACTCTGTATATCATGTTGACTTTTTCTTTTTGAGCTGGCGTTAAGCTTGAAGCTGTATCATCAATTAAGCTTTCAAGACTTGCAAGGCTTTCATTTAAGGCTGTTGCAAAGCCTCTCGAAACCTTATACCAGTAGGTACCTTTACCGTCTGAATACAGACAGATAAAACCGTACTCATGGGTTTTTGATTTAGCCATTGTTACTCTAAGAACATAATCTAAAGAGTTTATAAGGGTACGAGTACTTTCTTCGTCTGTAAGTTCAACGTTTAATCCCTTTGGCCAAGAGTCAGCACTAACAGGGGCAAGATTTATGTTTTTAACAAGCTTACAGATAAGCTCCATTTTTTCACCTGCTAAAAGATCTCCGCCTTTTAACAAAAGCCGTCCTCTGAGACCAGCAATTTGAGCAAGCTTGTTGCTGTTTGTTTCGGCTAAGAGCTCCTGCTTAAAGTGATCAAACGGAAGGGCAAGTACTTTTTTACCCTTAACCTTTTCGATGGTAAATGTTCCGTTTCCGATTGTAACGGAGTTTTCATTTTTTTTATTTTTGTCTTTACCGCCAAACCTTCCGTCATCTTTACCTACAAGTTTACCTTTTTGTTCTCTGAAAGTAGAGCCTTTATACTCAAGATTACCTGTTAATGACCTGCCTCTCTGGCCTCTGGCAGCTATAAGACGCTGCTCTAAGTCAGGAGAAATACGGCCTAGCAGATTGCGTGTTAAAGGGGATACACTCATTGCGAACATTCGGCTTGTACGTACGATTTCACCTGCAACAATAAAAAGAGGGTCACAACGGAACATGCTTGATCCTGGGTGAATGGATATGTGGTCAGCAGTGAGGGACCTGTAGTTTTCTTTACCTTCACGGATACAAACAAACTGTATCATTCCGCTTGCAATACAGCATAAGTAGTCGTCCATTGATCCGCCCCCTGATACAGGGATACCTAATGCAGAAACTTCTTCTTCAAGCTGGGTTTTGATGTTTGTAATTTCAGCCATTACTTTTTCGTCTAAATAGTTGTTTTGACAAAAACGGCTTTGATTTTTCATGCTTTGATAGGTGCGGTAAAGCTTTACATAAGACACAAAGTCCCCCTGCATATCTCTGAATGCATGATGAGCTTTACGGGCATCGGTTTCTTCTCCTGGAGGGAGAATATATGGACTTTGTGTACTTAAAAATGAAGAAGCAATGATTACTTCTTCAAGGACTTCAGGGTAGTGCATTATACTTTCAACAATAATGCGGCTAACACGAGGTTCCAGCGGAAACTCAACCATGAGTTTTCCGACTTTTGATAACGTGTTGTCCGGGTTTAATGCCTGGAGCATATTTAAGGTTTCAACAGCACCTGTAATGCCTTCTTTGCCAGGGGACGAAATAAAATCAAAAGTTTCAAAATCTGTAATCCCAAGCTCAGCCATACGAAGAACAACTTCGCTAAGGTCTGTACGGTATATTTCTTCAGTAGTGTACTCATCCCTTAAATCAAAATCCTTGCGTGAGTACAGACGGTAACAGGTTCCGGCGCAGGTTCGTCCTGCTCTTCCTCTTCTCTGGTTGCAGCTTGCCTTACTTACAGGAGTTTCATTTAATGAGGATGTATAGGATTTGGGATTATAAAAATTAAGCTTTGCAAGACCGGTGTCAATTACAGTTGTGATGCCGTTGATGGTAACAGAAGTCTCTGCAATGTTAGTTGATAAAACAACCTTTTTTTTGCCAAATGGAGCTGAGTCAAAAACTTTTTCCTGTTCTTCTTTAGGGAGTCTGCCGTATAATGGCACTATATGTATTTTTGAGTGAAAGCTTGCAAAACTAAGTCGTTTTACGCAGTCTCTGATAATTTTTTCGCCAGGTAAAAAAACAAGGATATCCCCGTCTTCTTTATTGTCAAGAACTCTGTCTATTGTTGACTCAATTTTTGCTAAAAGAGCTTCGCTTCCGGTATCTGTTAAAGTTGTAGCTTTAATACTTGGAGGATCATAAACCATTGCGACAGGATAAGTCACAGTGTCAATGGTGACTATAGGACATCCTCCAAAGTAATCGCTGAAAGCCTGTGCGTTCATTGTTGCACTCGAGACAATAACCTTAAAGTCATGACGCTGTTTAAGGACACGCTTTAAAAGACCAAGTACAAAGTCAATATTTAAGCTTCGTTCATGTGCTTCATCAACCATAATGACAGAATATTTTGAAAGCCATGGGTCAAGTTTCATTTCCTGTAAAAGGATACCGTCTGTCATTATTTTTATTTTTGTTGTGCTGTCTGTTTTGTCTTCAAAACGCATTTTGTATCCTACAAGTCCTGGATACGATGTTTTAAGCTGTTTTGAAATAAACTCACTGACACTTAATGCCGCAATACGCCGAGGCTGTGTTACAGCTATAATACCAGTGTTTGAGTAGCCTGCTTCATGCAATATTACAGGTATCTGTGTTGTTTTACCGCTGCCTGTTGGGCTTTGAACGATGATAACCTGATTTTGTTCTAGCGAATCTAAAATACGCTGTTTTTGTGCGTATACAGGTAAATCCTTGTAGTTTATTGGCATACTTGTGTTCCTTTTATTTGTTCCATCAACTCTTTGCGCTCTTTAAGGTATTGTGACCAGGTACGTAAATCTGCTCTGTAAAGACTGTGAATAAGATCATCATCTAGCAGTCTTACAACGTATTGACCTGAAGGAGTTACAAAGGTTGTTATAAAGTAAGGTTCTATACTATCAAAAGTAATGTTGTGAGAACCTTCATGTTTTGTCAGTTTTACTTTTATTGTTAGCCCGTCTCCGGTATAATCACGGTCAGTATCAGGTTTATTAAATGATGGCGCATAGCGTTGTCCTGATATAGTATTACCGTTTGCATACATTATAAACGATTTTTTCCCGTTATGCTCGTATGTTTCCCAGTTTTTTACAACATGAGGGTGATTTGCCCATATTATATCAACAGAACACTCATTAATCAAAGTATGAAAAAAATCAGAGTGACTTTGTGTAACTGTCCTCACATATTCTTCTTCACTGGTGTGTACTGAAAGCACAAAAAGGTCAAAATCGGTACTGTCTTTTATTGTTTTTATGTCAGATAAAAGCTTTGACCTGCCTTTTTCAGTAAAGGGGTAGTAGTCGATGTATGAGCTGTAGTCATTGCGGTTAAGAATTTCGGTGTAGGCAATAAAAAGAATTTTAAAATTGTTTTTTTCGATGACCGAGTATGTAAGAGGCTCATTTGATTTTGCTTTAACTCCGTTTGCCCATATGTCTGACTTACCGGCAAAATATGAACGGGTTGCTTTGATACCGTCTAAAAACCAGTCGTTTGTATGATTGTTTGCAAGGGAAAACACGTTGAACCCAGTCTTTATAACCTCGTCAATGTAGGATGAGTGCATATTAAACTGAGGGTATGAGCTCCAGTCCATGCTGTCGTTAACAGGTGCCTCAATGTTTGCAAAGGCAAGGTCACAGCTTTTTACTAAAGGTTCAATATCAGTCCATATGCGGCTGAACTTGCCTGGTCTGTAGTTTACAGTGTGGGCCATAATGTCTCCTGCAAACAGCAGTGAAATGGATGTAGACTGCTCATTTTTTGATGGAGGAGTGACAATACTTTTTGTATCTATAGTCTGTGTCGTTGTGCAGGATAACAGTAAAAAAAGGATAAGAAGTGCCGGTAATGAACAACGTGAGAACATATTATTATTATACTCTTAAAAGTCCTGTTTTACAATTATTTGGTGGGGGGTAGAAACTTTTATATGTGCAAACTATTCTTGACCTAGTAAGATTTTATATATAAATTATAAGTATATGTTTGAAGTTAAAGATACAGATTTTTTTGATCTTGAAGATGATGATTTTGATACAATTTTAGCAAAAGATATTTCATTTCACGGCAATATAAAATTTACAAAACCTTTTATGATCCGGGGCAATGTTTCTGGCGCTATTGAAGCTACCAGTGATCTTGTAGTGGATAAGGATTCATCAGTTGCAGCAAGTATAAGTGCAACTCGTGTTTTAATAAAAGGTAAAGTTGAAGGTAATATTGTTGCAAGGGATCTTGTATTTGTGTCTGCATCAGGTTCTGTCAACGGGGATATTACTTCTCAGCAGGTAGTTCTTGAGCCTGGGTCACATTTTACCGGAAAATGTACAATGACCCAGAAATTATAAAAAAGACAGGTTAAAATAAAAGTTATGCTTAAAAGTATAAAAAAGATCGCATTAGTTGCAGTTGTATTGTCAACTGCTGTTGTTGGTGTGTCTGCACAGCAGAGTGGAGCAGACGGGCTTGTTCTTTACAGACAGGGCAGATATGCTGAAGCTGTAAAGGTTTGTGAACAGGATATTGCAAAAAATAGTGCAAATATCGATGCATACTGTGTATTGTGCTGGAGTCTTGTAAAAAACAAACAGTATATTGAGGCTGAGCAAAGGGCAACTGAAGCCAGAAAAATTAACAACAGTGATGTACGCTTGATGGAAGTTCTTGCTGAAGCAAAGTATTATCTTGGTAAAAATACCGGAGCAATGGAAATGTTTCAGCTTTATCTTTCAAATGTGCCTGCAAATGGTGCACGTATAGGCAATGCATATTATTACATGGGTGAAATCTATATCCGTCAGGGTAAGTACATGCATGCTGATATTGCAATGACAACAGCTGTTTATACAGAACCTTTAGTTGGTAACTGGTGGGCTAGATGTGGTTATGCAAGAGAAATGGCTGGATCCTATGATACAGCTTTAGCTGCTTATAATAAGGCTCTTGAGTTAAATCCTTCTCAAGGGGATGCAGCAAGAGGTAAGGCGAGAGTTCAAAGTCATTTACAATAAGATTGATTTTTTATGGACGTAAAAACAATACATTTTGAAACATTAGGCTGTAAATTAAACCAGGTAGAAAGTGAAGGTGCTGCACGCTCTTTTGCAGACTGCGGGTTTAACATTACAATGGATCCTTATACGGCTCAAAGCCCAGTTGATGATGATGTTGCACTGTGTGTAGTAAATACATGTACAGTTACAGCAAAGGCTGAGCAAAAGGCACGTCGTATTATAAGGCTTCTTTTAAGTAAGTGTCCAAGTGGAGCTGTTCTTGTTACAGGCTGCTATGCTCAGGTTGAAAAACAACAGATAAAAGCTCTTGATAAAAGAGTTGTTGTTTTAGGCGGACAACAAAAAGGCTACTTAGCTGATGCACCAAAGTTTTTACTGGATAACAGCAGCCTGAAAGGTGAAGAGCTTTCTTCAGCCATGCAGTCATTTTTTGATGAAAAATCAAAGATTTCCCTTGCAGGTGTTATAAACCAGCCCTTCAGATTATCAACAGATACATTTATTAATCACAGCCGTTCATCGCTAAAAATACAGGACGGCTGTAACTGTGTCTGTACATATTGCCGTATCCGTATTGCAAGGGGTAAATCAGTGTCCCTTGATGCTCAGACTGTAATTGACAGGGTAAAAGCTCTTGAAGCAAACGGGCAGGAAGAAGTTGTCATTACAACTGTAAATATCGCTCAGTATCGCGGTAAATGGGGCGACGGCTTTATTGATTTTACAGGACTCCTTGATTTAATACTAAAAAATACAACAAGGATTGGTATCCGCATTTCAAGTTTATATCCTGAAATTGTAGATGAAAAGCTTGCCAGAGTAATAGCCGATCCTCGTGTCAGACCTCATTTTCATATTTCGGTTCAGTCAGGCAGTGATAATATACTTTCAAAGATGAAAAGGCCTTATAAAATTAAGGCTGTTTATGATGCCGTAAAATATTTAAAACAGGCAAAAGGTAATCCTTTTTTGGCCTGTGATATTATTGCAGGCTTTCCTGGTGAAAGTGACGAAGATTTTAACCAGACAATGACTATGCTTAAAGATTGCGGCTTTACCTTTGTACATGCTTTTCCTTTTAGTGCCCGTCCGGGTACAGAAGCTTACAGTATGCGTCCTATGGTTCCTAACTCTGTTGCAGGTAAACGGGTACAGGCTCTTGAAGAATACAATCAGCTAAGTAAAAGCGATTATATAAACTCATTTGCAGGCAAAGAGCTTAGTGCTGTATGTGAAACCGTACACAGAGCCCGTCTTGTAAAGGATAGGGTTATTGTTCATGCAGTAACTGAAAATTTTTTACATTGTCAGCTTGTTTTTGCTCCTGATGCAAAAAATATCCCACAGGCAGGAACAACTGTGAAAGTAATTATACGCCGTCCACTCAATAAAAATGAGCGCACAGGCGAGAGCGACACTTTAGCAGAGCTTGCTCAATAAAGTTTATTGTGAATCAGATTTTTCGCTGGACTCATCCATAAAGTTGTAGTCTGTAGTATCACTTGGCTGTTTTGCTGTAAGGGATGTCATAGCTCTTTGCAGATTATCTGAGACATAGTTTCGGATAAAATCTCTTATTGAGTCAGGCGTGTTTTTATCTAACAGCAGGACTCCGACAACACTGTCTCCCTGCGGTTTTACAGTAAGGACGGTTGCCATAACTGACATTTGTTTAGGGCCTATCATAATTGTTAAGTCGTTGAGCTGTAGCCCAGGTTGTATAAACTGGGCAAATTTTCCGGGAACAAGGATTGCAGCCCCTACAGAGCTTATATCAATTATTTTGGCTTTAATCATGGTATTACGTGAAAACCAAAAAACTTCAGTTTCTTTGTCAGCCATACAGTTTATACGCACGTATTTGCGGCGGCCTTTAGCGTTTAAGCTTTCAAGGGTTTCAACAAGTGTTGAAACAAAGGTTTCGTTGTTGTTGTCGCTTTTTATTATACCTGCCTCAAGCTTTGTGCACTGCTTGTACATTTCAAGAGTTGACGACTTAATATGATCGTTAATAATACCAAGCTTAATTGATTTTAGTTTTTCGTCACCTTCAAAGGATTTAATAAAATTAAACCATTCTTTTTGAGTAAGCTGGTTATCAAAACATATTAAACATATTGAATCAGGGTTTATAGACAGTATCCCTTTTGCCTGCCTGTACAGAGGAATTTTATAGACCTCATACTCAAGCTTTTGCAGGCGTGGAATAATATTCGTATTTATTGAATAAGATGGATTTAAAAAGAAAATTTTTCTACCAAATATTGAGTCATCATGCAGTTCCGTATCTGACACTAAAATCTCCTTGTAATCACTCATTATCTATTTTACTATCAAAAATACGTTAAGTATAATTAATAAATAAATCTAACAAAAAATTAAGCTTTAACAGAAAAAAAAAGAAAAAAAATTTTAAAAATCTGTATAAATGTTGTTGACAAAAAATTATATAATTTGTATATTAATCAAGCATTCAGCGATTGAGTGTATGGGCAATTAGCTCAGTAGGTAGAGCAACGCCCTTTTAAGGCGTGGGTCTGCAGTTCGAATCTGCAATTGCTCAAGTGAAAGACTTCAGAAGTAATTCTGAAGTCTTTTTTTTTGCTTTTTTTTATTTAGTTAGTACAATGTAATAAAGTACAAAAAAATGATTTATAGGAGAATTGTATGACAGACGAAGAACTTACAGAAATTGAAATTTCTTCTGAAAATATTTTTGACGGTGTTTTGCTTCATGTAAAGCGTGATTACGTAAAACTTCCTAACGGGAAGACCTCTGTGCGTGAGTGGATTACACATCCTGGTGCAAGTGCTGTAATACCTTATTTTGAAGACGGAACTATTTTGCTTGTAAAGCAGTACAGATATCCTATAAAAAAAGTAACATATGAAATACCTGCCGGTAAAATGGATGTTAAAGGTGAAGACCCTATTGAATGTGCAAAGCGCGAACTGTCTGAAGAAACAGGCTACTGTGCCGAGAGTTATCATAAGCTTTCATCTATAGCCACAACAGTAGGTTTTACAAACGAAATCATTCATATTTATGTTGCCGAAAAACTAAAAAGCGGAGCACAGCATACTGATGAAGATGAGTTTATAAATGTTGTAAGAGTATCGCTCAAAGATGCTGTAAAGATGGTTAATGAAGGCGAAATATATGATGCAAAGTCTGTTACAGCAATTTTAATGCTTGAGTCATATATAAAAAACAGATAGTTTTTATGCAAAGGTAAATACAAAACTTGTATTTACCTTTTGTTGTCTTTATTGGTATACATCATCTGTTCAGCCTTTTTAATAAAGGTTTTTATATCATCATTCTTTTGTGTAAAAAGACTCCAGCCAATACTTGCCCCAATAGATATTGATTTATTTTGCAGGATAATTTCCTTTTCAATTGATGACTTTATACGTTGGGCAACTGTAATACAAGTCTGTTCAGATAACGGATTGCGTAAAAGAATCAAAAACTCATCGCCACCTGTTCTAAATGCATAATCTGTAGCTTTGATATTTGTTGATATTTTTTTTGCAATTATGCTTAATACTGTGTTTCCAGTTTCGTGACCGTAGGTATCGTTTACCGGTTTAAACTTATCAAGATCAATAAATATGATACCGTAGCTGATTTTTTCTTTAGTTACTTCTGAAAGCATTTTTTCAAGCTTACGATGGTTATAAAGGGAAGTAAGACTGTCACGGTAAGAATACATTTCAAGGATTTTGTTTTTTTCACGAATTGAGCAGTGAGCGTAGGCAAGCTGAAACGAAAAAGAACATATGACAAATGAAAAAATAATTTGAACACACAGATTTATTTTATCAATCCAACCTTTACGGGGCTGAATAATAAAGCTACAGTCCCTGTTGTAAAGCTTAAAATCAACGTATATAGGACTCGAAAAATGCCTGTCTGTTGTCTCGTACATAACAGAGGTTTTGTTCCAGTCATCAGCTGTATGCTTTATAAGGCGTATATCATAGCCTTCGGATAAAAGTTTTTTTGTAGACAGCTTTTCAAATACCTGAGGGGTTTCGAGTATAAGGATCGAAAAGCCCCAGAAATTTTCGCTTTTCACCTGGTCTGGAACAAAAACTGGCTGAATAAAAACTGCACCCTGTACAGTTTCATCTAAAAGTTTTATTGGCCCCCTTACAAAGCTTATACCAGTTTCTTTAGCTTTCACAGCATCTTTACTAAATATCTTAAAAATATCAATTTCATCGTTATATTTTAAGGGGTTCTTTGAAGTTATTTTTGCAACTTTTCCGTCAGGCGCAAATGCCTGGTGTATTATATAAGGGTCTCTTTTCATATATTCGTGAGACAAATCTTCAAATTCTTCAGGAATATCGCCATTATGCTGAAGAACTGCAATGCTCATGAAATTTAGTATGTCAGAATAATTAGTCAAGGACTCGTTTATATCTAAAATAAGATTTTGAGTTATAAGCTTTGCAGTGTCACGTTTTATTTGTATGTCCTTTTGCTGCATTTGCACAGTTATTGAAGCTGTTGCAATTAAAGACAAAAAAGAAAAAAAAGCCGCATAATAAAATTTGTTTTTGATTTTCAAACTGACCCTCTGTATTAGTATATTTCTTTTAGTGGTAAAAATAAAAAATAATCAGATGTAAAAACAAAAAATTATGTTTTTTTTATACTTTATTCAAAAAAAATGCATTTTGAGAGTGACAAAAAAAAATATGTATGCTATATTTTCAAAGCAATTTATATTCTTCCGTGGTGTAATGGTAGCACAAGAGCTTTTGGTGCTTTTTGTCCGGGTTCGAATCCTGGCGGAAGAATTATTGTCCTTTCTTTTTTTATTTCCATTTTTATTGATATGTTTATTATGCTGAAAACGCTTATTCATACCCTTGTGGACTACAGTTCATAATCCACTTGATTACGGAGTGTAGTCCACTTGATTACGGAGTGTAGTCCACTGGATTACAGAGTGTAGTCCACTTGATTATGAAGTGTAGTCCGTGCAGTTTTTAAATTAAGCCCGTGCATTTTTTTAATTAAACCCGTGCATTTTTTTAACTAAACTAGTGTAGTTTTTTAACTAAACTAGTGTAGTTTTTTAACTAAACTAGTGTAGTT
>JAZUGE010000042.1:0-2061 GCA_045641045.1 Treponema sp.
GGTATATGAAACTGTATATGTATAGACTGTAAATAAAAGTCTTCATGATTGTGAATTTAGTTATTTTATGACAGTGAATATATATATTAATGAAGGCATTATATACTTATTTCATATCTCAGAAAAAAAAGCTTCAGCGATAAACTTTATCACTGAAGCTTTTTTTAATTAATATAGTAATTACAGTGTAACGCCATCTTTGAAGATAGCAATTTCGCGGTAACCGTTGCGTTCGTTCTTTGTAACTTTGCGGCCACTAACTACATCACAGATAAGGTTAAGGAGACTGTCTCTAACCTCATCACTTGGTTTATCCAAAAGGTCAGCTGCATCAAAGTCGATCCAGCCAGACTTTTTCTGTGCCAATGGGTGATTTGTTGCAATCTTAACTGTTGGAACAGGAGCTCCTAAAGGTGTACCACGACCTGTCGAGAATAAAATAATATTTGCACCAGCAGCAGTCATATCGGTTGTTGATACAATATCGTTACCTGGACCTTCAAGAAGTGTAAGACCTGTTTCTGTAAGGCGCTCACCATACTTAAGTACGCCTGTAACAGGTGCTTTACCACCCTTCTGAACACAACCAAGAGACTTATCTTCGAGTGTTGTAATACCACCAGCTTTGTTTCCTGGACTTGGGTTTTCGTAGCAAACCTGATTATGACGTGTATAGTAGCCTTTAAATCCATTGATAAGATCAACAGTTTTTTCAAATGTAGCCTTATCCTGACAGCGGTTCATAAGCATCTGTTCTGCACCAAACATTTCAGGTACTTCAGTAAGCATTACTTTTCCGCCCATACCTGTCATTGCATCACAAATACGTCCAATAATTGCATTTGCAGTAATACCTGACATACCGTCTGATCCACCACACTTCATACCAAGTACGATTTCTGTAAGAGGTGCACTTTCTCTTTTAAACTGTCCAGCATACTGAGCAAGTTCTGCTAAAAGCTTACGGCCTTGTTCAACTTCATCACTGAAGTCCTGAGTAATCATAAACTTAACGCGGTTTTCGTCATATTCGCCAAGAAATTCTTTGAAATATGGAATGTTGTTTTCTTCACAACCAAGTGAAACTACAAGAACAGCACCTGCGTTTGGATGTTTTACTAAATCAGCAAGAATTTTAGCTGTTGTTTCTTTATCTGCACCCATCTGAGAACATCCGTAAGGGTGTGTCCATGTAAATACACCTTCGATGCCGCCATCTTCTTTTGGAGCAGGGTTTCCGCCACAGAACTGTGCATTACCCCATGATGCTAAGTTTTCGCAGATTTTGTTTACACAACCAACGAGCGGTACAATCCAGATTTCGTTGCGGCTTCCGACACGACCGTCAGCACGTTTATAAACATTTACTGAAGGAACATTTGCTCTTAATGCAGCTGTTTCAGCTTTCCATGCACTGTATGCTGTTTTTGCACTAGTTTCGTTATATGTGTATGACCCATTATCAGTAAGTAAAGTATGAATATTGTGTACGTGTACGTGCTTACCTGTTGAGATGTCTTCCTTTGCAGCACCAATTGGATAACCGTACTTTATGATAGGTTCATCCTTTTTAATGTCTTTAATTGCAAACTTGTGACCTGCAGTGATGTCTTCCTGTAATGTAACTGTTACTTCAGGAACATTGTCCATTGCTTCAAGTGTAACTGATGTACCCTTTGCAAGTGGTTCAAGTGCAACAGCTACAACATCTGCAGAATTGATTCTGATGGCAACTTTGCTCATTTTATACCTCTGAGTGTGGATAAATAAGTTGATTATTTATTAGTAGTGTAATCGGTTGAAGTAAAAAATAGTAGAGAAAAAAGCGAACAGAAAAGTGAGAAAAAAGAAATAAACTGTAGATACAATTATTTAGTATATAAAAAACAGTGGGCATTAATATGCAAATACTGCGTTTAAACAGGTTAACAATTAAAAAATAAGAAAAAAAAGTTGTCGTAATTTTTACACAAGGGTTCAAATATTTTTTTAAAACTTTATTACTGAATTGATTTACTATATTATTTAAGTTATGATTAATCTATTACATTAATAGGAGAA
>JAZUGE010000043.1:0-2337 GCA_045641045.1 Treponema sp.
GAGACTTTATGAGACTTGGTTATAAAATCTATATATGAGACCTAAAACAAAACAACAAAAAATATACATGGTGGTTACTGTTCACTGATTGACCAAGTTCAGTACAAATGAAGGCTACAGGATTTTGTTTGTTGATATTTAACAAACTTTCCTGTAGCCTTTTTCTATTTTGTAAATGCAGCCTCAACGATATCGTAGATGTTTTTATTTTGCATCTTGGCTGTTTCTATTATTGTCAGGGCATCACAAATATACTGTGCGCCAGTATCACTTCTGAGGACGACAGCCTGCTTTTGTTTCCTTTTGAATTTTCTAAGTTCTCGTTCACTGAGGTTGTTGGTGTAGTCAATCTCAGGATGTTTTAAGAAATAAAGATGATTCACTTCGTATTTACGAAGTCTCTTTTGAAGATTAAATCCATCTCTAAAATCTGGTGAAGGTGGATGAAGTAAATACTCTTCACTGGCAAGCTCAAGAATTGCTTCATACTTTTTTGTGTAAGCTTCAGCTTTTTCTGGTGGAATACCAGATTTATTTCGTTTTGCAGTATGAATCATTTTTTGAAGAAGATCATGCATTTGTCTGTGCCATTTTAATTCGGGCTCGTTTTCAATAGCTCCCACAAGATATCTGAGGATATGCGCAATGCATTCCTGATGATTAGTTCCGTATGAATAGTAAGTGGTGTCGTGGTCATGAATTATGGTTCCCTCAAAGTTCTTAAGTGGAGTTTGAGACAATCCTTCATGCCCCTTATGATCGAGATGCTGATATAGTACCTGATTTTTATCTGTGCAAAGGATAACGGCCTTTCGTGTGCCATTTACGTTACTTACAGTTGCATCTGAATATAAAGTTTTAGAGTGAGTCAGCAGAGAAAAAATCTTTGCACGATCGGATGCGGTTGCTGTAGAAAAATCTGCGGATAGGTTATTTATCATTCCGGTGGATAGATTTACAACACCCTTAGTGATGTCTGTAATACACTGCTTGGTCTTTGCAATGGATACGTTGTAATAATTATTTAAAAGAAAAGCTAGGGCTTTAACATTTGGACCGTAATTAACTTTGTTTACAACACCAGCAGGGAATGGAGCGTGACATCTTGAGCCAGTAATTCTGTTGCGATATTCATCTGCTATAAACTCCTGGACATTAACGACGATGCAGATATCAATAAGCTGCTTTTTAATCTGCTTTCCTGTTGCATATATATCTGGATTAGATATGAATTCCTCAGGGGTAAGTAAATAGACTGGCTCTTTTGTAGGAGTAAGTTCAGTTGCCGTATGAGCCTTATGTTTTGGCTGAGCGCCAGGTTTTCTTCCAGTAGGTTTTCTGCTGTTTGGAACTTTCTTTCTGAATGGAAGCGCAGAAGATGGTAAAGAAGAGTTCTCGAAGTTGGTATTAAGCTTTTTCTCAAGTTTTTTGTTGGTGCCATTAAGCATAGCGACTTCAGCTTCTGCCTTTTCTGCTCGCTGACGTAATTGCTCGTTTTGTAAAAGAGCAGTTTCGAGCTGCTCTTTTACATCAAGAAGTTCAAGTTCAAGATCAAATTTAATGGATTCCATGTGTTTCCAATGAGCTCTGGCTTCTTCATGGCGTCGGTTTTCGGTTTTATTTACCTGTTCAAGATGACGAATGTGACGTTCTAAAGCCTCTTTTTCTTCCGCAGTAAATAGACCAGAAGACTTTTCGAGGCGAGCTACTTTTGCACGAAGAGAAATAAGTTCCTTACGCTGTAGTTCATGCGCCTCTTTTAAAGTCATTGCTGATCCTCCTAGAAATATATGAGATTGGTTAGATTATTTAATACGATCTAATTCTTTTTTGAGAGCTGATATTTGAAGTTTTAGCTGACGATTTTCATCTTCTAATTCCTGAATACGTTTATCTTTATCTATTTCAGGGGAAGAAGTGGGTTTTGATTTAGCACCTTTGTTTCTGCCGTCGGTAGGGATAATTTCACCTGTTTCAGGGTCAAGTTTTCCAATAAGAGTTCTCTTAGCCCTGGAACATTTTTTTTCTTTGTCATAGTAAGATTTGGAATCATAAACATAGGTAATTCCTGATCTTTTATCGTATTGTTTGATGATAGCCAATGAAAAACACCTCCTTTGTGGTTATGAGTTGATTATAACACATAACTCTATCAGAAGCAACAAAAAATGGCATAAAACCGCCATTTTTCAAGGAACTTTGGGTGTTTAAATAAATAAAATATGGTTACGAGATAGGGGATTTGGCCAGGGTCTGAACAGTAACAATATTTTCTTTTTACAAGCGAGTGTCCTTATATAAGGACACTCGCTTGTAAAAAGAAAATATTGTTACTGT
>JAZUGE010000044.1:0-105770 GCA_045641045.1 Treponema sp.
GTAAAAAAAATAAATACATATACTGTTTATGATAATAATATATATAAAGTATGTCTTTTAAATGGAAATACTCTTGTTATTTCGCCAGAAATTGAAAAATTGATTGAAAAATATGACGGATTATTAGATATAAACAGTAAATACAGTGATAGGGAAGATAGATTTATAAGTTTTATTAAAACTTATAATGATAAAATATGTGTTACAATAAATGATGTTGACAGTATGTTAAGATTATTAAAATCAGATTTGTTTATTCCGTCTGTGGTAAACTGTATATCTGTTTTGCTGGATTGTAATAATATTGAAGATGGCTATAATGTTGATGTATTTGTAAATGTAAACAATGTTTTGGCTGTTAAGGCAACTAAGGCTCTACTTTCATTGTCTTTAAGCCAGACATCAGCAGTTGTCAGTCAAGATTTATCTGATACAATACGGATAAATAATATAACTTTGTCCAAAGACTATTTATTACCTTTTATTCAAAGTATATGGAGCGATTAAATGGCTAAATCAAACAACAAAATTATTCTTAAAGCTGAAGCCCTCGATGGTTATTTAACACAAAAAGATCAGGATGACATTGCACTTTTAAAGTCAATGTATGATGAAACAATGAAATCCTTTGATCCTCTTAACAAAGAAAAAGTTATTGATCAGTTTGATAAGATGGGGCACGAGATGCAGCGTATCTGTTCAGAGCACCCAAATATTAAGGTTTTTTCATTTGAAACAGATCAGGGGTCTGCTGCTGAAGCCAGTCGTATTATCTCAAAGCTTAGAGATAAAAATACAACACATCAGGAGTTTATCTACTATAGTCAGAGAGCTTACGAAATGCTTTTTAGACTTGCATATACAAACGAACACTCAGAAGATAAAGGCCATATTGTTGTAAAGACACCAATTACATCTCCTGTTCAGAACTATGCTGTTCACAAAATCCCTGATATCGATGATAAGATTGAAAATACTGTTATGTGTGTAATGCTTCGTGGTGCATTGCTTCCTAGCATTATTATGTCAAAGGAAATTGAAGAATACTCAAGTCATAAGTTTGTAACTCCATTTGCTTTGTTTAAGATTAATCGTGATGATACAAAACATGAAGATGATATGGAGTACATACTTGATCTTAAAAAATCATTCTTTAATCTTGAAGATTTAGATGGTAAGGATTTGATTTTTGCAGACCCAATGAATGCAACTGGTGGTTCTCTTGTAACTGTTGTTAAGTATTTACAGAACAATGGCGTAAAACCTAGATCGATTAAGTTTTTCAATGTTATTTCGGCTTTGAAAGGAAGTTTACGTGTTACACGTGCTCTTGAAAACTGTACATGTTATACTCTTTGGCTTGATCCTGTTTTGAACAATGATGCATATATTCTTCCAGGTTTAGGAGATGCAGGAGACAGACTTAACGGATGTGACAAAAAAGAAAATCCTCGTAACATTATACGTCTTATTGCTGATTATGGCAGCAATATAGCAGAGCTTTATTCAAAACAGCTTGCTAAGATTGAAGAGACTGTTCTTGATTAGTATGTGTAAGTCAGTTTCAGTTATATTTTCATTATTTATTTTCTTTACTACTTTAGGGTGTGTTTCAAATAATGGTATAACTGTTCCTGGCGAAACAAAAAAGATAGTAAAGAATATTTCTGCTGAGTATTATGCAATTGCTGAAGGATATATGGATATAAAAAAGTACTCAAAGGCTGCTGAGTATTATCAAAAGGCTATGAGAGAAAAATCCATGTATCTTCAGTGTTACTACAAAATGGCAAGGGCTTATGCTTTGGGTAAGGATTGGGAAAATGCTTTAAAAGCATACAATTTTTTACTTGAAAGGGATCCTGACAATATTGATATAAATATGTCTATAGCTTATATACTTGGTATGAAAGGGGATACTAATCTTTCAATGACCATGTATAAGGACTTGATGCTCCAGTATCCTAACAGTCAGTCGCTGATTGAGAATTATATAGCATTATTAATTTCGGTTGAACGTTGTGAGGATGCTGAAAAACAGCTTTATGTTCTTAAGGAAAAGTTTCCGGATTCAAAACAGATATCTGTTTATATAAAGGCAATTGAAGATTTAATTGATAATACAGATTTTAGTTTCGAAAAAGACAAAGAGTCAAAATAATATTTGCTCATGGTTTTAGCTGTAAATCCCGGACTGGTTCCGGGATTTTTCTTATACACAAGCCTTAAGTCCTTAGGTGTTTACAAGTCTATGCGTTCGTACTCAGTGTTTTGTGTAATGTAATCAATTTCTTCTGTCATTTTATAGTGTTCGTAAACCCATGTCTTTTTTGTCTTAATGAGTTTTGACTCTGTTGATAATCTCCACAGTTCAATTTTAAAAAGCTTTGCATCAATAATATTAAGCTTATCATTTGTGCGTTCAAAGTATCTTAGTTTTTTAAACCGTTTACCTTCATTGATGAACATAAGCTTAGTCTTATTCTGAAATTCAATAACCTCAGTGTATTCAAAGGAGTTATCTGTTTTGTTGTCTTCGAAAAATTGTTCTTTTGTAATTACCATCTCTGTTTCAATTATAATTAAGTAAATTATAGTAGTAAAACATAAAGATGGTAATATAACAATTAATTTAAGCTGCTACTTTGTGATATGTTCCTTGTATTTTTCAGGGTCTGCTCTAAATGCAATTATAGGTGAGTCACTTTCTTTTAATGCATGTTCTGCTGCTTGTTCGGCTTCGTATATGAGCCTGTCAACGCTTATAGTTCTTCCTTCTTTGCTTGAAATACCTACAGCAACATTATTTTTGATTCCCTTACTGATAAGTGAGTCTTTAATATCATTGTATATTAGATCTGCTTGTGCAAAAACAGCATCAAGGTCGCTGCTTTCAATTGAAAGAACGTAACTGTCATCTTTTAGTAATTTAATGAGATTTTCGCTCTGTTTTAAATGAATTAACTCTTCTATATCGTGTCCTATTGGAGTAGTGTTATTTATATCCGTCACCTTAAACACTATAATTGATATTTCTTTATTGCTTAGTTCTTCATCGTTAATGAACCCTTCAGCTTTTATTTCTTTTTTTTCGTCATTCAATGTCTGCTCATCTAACGAAGGTAAATCATCAAGAGTCACTTGTTCAACTATGGGTTGTGCTGAAGGAAAATCTTCTATTACCTCAGGTTCTTCAAAGTAATCATCGTCTTTTTCAATTTCATTAGAGTTTGAAATCATTTCAAAGGAACTATCATCTGCGCTGCTATCTTCAGATTTTATTTGTTCATCAGCTGTTATATCAAAGGCGTTTTCATCTATATCATTTCTTAAATAACTTACAGAACCTGAACTGCTAGCATCCTCTTTTTCAATGGCAGGCTCATAGTCCTCATTTACAATTATCTGGTCAAATGCATTTTCATCATTGCTTTGCTCTTCAGATGTGTTTTTATCCTTGTGTACCAGTATGATAAGAATAATCGTTGCAAAAAATCCTGCAAGAATCAATATAAAAGACAGTCTTCCTCTAGTAAAGACAGACTGCGCATTTAACACGTAAATATCAGCAGACAGTTTTACCACAATATTTTCAGGAGTTCTTTGTGTTGAAGTATAATATTTTACAAGATTTGAAATATCTCTGTCAGTGTCATAAGGTGGAAATGAGTATATTGTTTTACCATTGATTTCAAGTTTGACTGTTTTATAGTTTTCAATTGCTCCTAGACTATCTGAAAACTTTTGTGCAAAGTCCCGGGACTGTACATTATAATGAGAAACGTTATACAGCGTTTCATCCATTACTTTATTAAACAGGTTTTGTGCATTTGATGGGCCATTATGTTTGTCAAGTAAAAGACCTGCAAACAGATATGTTACTGAAAATACAAACGTTAGAATTATTAATGTTATAGCAATTATAAAGTTTTTTTGTTTCATACTAATTTAATTATATATCACACTTTATATCCATTCAATAATAGTTATAAATATTTGTTTTATTTTAATTTATGTTCCTTTTCATAAATCTTTAGTGGCAGAAGCGTTATACCTGCATTTGAACTGAAAAAATTTTTTTCAGTTGTATGTTTAAGTTCGTTTTCATAGTTAGTTATAAATGCTTCATAATCAAATGAGTATGGTACTATTTTATTTTCATTTTCATAGTTTGTGTAAATCTCTCCATTTTTTGTAAACCCTTTATCTGTTATAAATCTTTCAAAGGATATTCTATATGAAGTTAGAAGGTCTGTGGTGTAAATCTTATCATCTATTTTTGTTAATTTAGACCGAAATAAAATTTTGTCGAACATGGTCTCAAGACTATTAAGGTGTGACTGTTTTTTTGAAAATAAACTGTCGAAGTAAGTTCCTTGAGCGTAAGCCTTTCCGTTTTTATAGCTGAAATCTGCTCCAAAAAAACGCAGTTTAGTAAAACCTGCTTTTATTGCAAAAGATGCAGCTGCTATTGTAACAGTTCCACTTCCTGTATCTAATTGTGCAAACGTGTGTTTTATACCGGTAAAACTTGCTGCATAGGAACAGAGTGGGTGTCCTGAATGCGTGTATAACAGGTTATATTTATTACTGTAAAGATAATTACATACAGAGACATTTGCACTTAAGTCCATTACATACAATGTATCCTTAGATAGTTTGTGCATAAAATGTACTTTTGAAACGTCTTGTCCGTCTATTGATATTACTGCATCTGGTGTAATGCCTTTTTTTATTAGAGATGAAAATGCTGTATCAGTAGATATGATATAGAATCCTTTTCGGTTTTCTTCTATAAAAGAAATCGTAATGTCAAGCGAAGGTCCTGCTCCAATTATGGCTGCAGTTTTTGTAGTATCAATATTTGAAAGTATAGGTCTCGTTTTTGAAGCAATTTTTAAGTTCTGCATTATGTTATGGTGCCAGATTTTACCAAAAAAAGCCTGGGTTTTGTAATCTGACGCTATATCATTAAGTGTTTGTTCTGTATACTTCCTTATCAATTCGTATTTATTCTTGAAAGCATTACTCCAGGATCTTAATACCAGAAAACAATAGCTGTCGTATTTTAGTGGTGAAAATATGTTTTTAAGAGTGATGCAATAACTGTCTGTTGTTGTAATTATAATTTTGGGATTTGAACACAGCTCTTGTACTTGCGTAATCTGTTTTAAATATTCAATATCTTTTTCGTCGTTTTCGATAATAAGTATGGTGCTGTCTGGATATTTTGTCTGCAGTGACTTTATATGATAGCCGCCACCTAGTCCGCATACTATAAAAAAGGGTGAATACTCAATATTTTGTACAAATGCTCCTGCTTCCTTTACAGGATCATATTTAGAGTGAATAGGCGTACCATCAATAAATGGAATATCATATCCGTTTTTTGCTTTTTCGATTAAATTATATGCTTTCATCTATGTTAAACATTTTTATAAGGGATGAAGTAATGCTATTTATACTTTTGTTTAAAGATTCTAAGTTTTCACTACTTTTATTACGGGTATACATAATATAATCCAGAGGTAAAAACTCCTTAACAAAATCGGTATTGTTTTTCAATTCCGTTATGTAGCTAATGATTTTTTTTTCAAAGTCTGTTTTGTTTACATCTTCGGAATAAATATATTGCTTATTTAACTTAATGTTTTTGTTTTTGTAGTCTGTCCAACTTATGTCTTTGATAAATCCAAGTTCATAGGCATAGGTATAGTTTTGAGAGATTCTGTATACTCTGTTTGAAAAAGTTTTACTATTTGTAATAAACCATGATCTGTATACACTAAGAGACTGTTCACTGTTAAATTGAGATGTGGTAAGTCTTGTTATTGTGTTTTTAAGGGCTGAGTCCTTTACTGTGTTTATTATTTCAAGGGCATTTGGTTGTGAGTGCTGATATCCTGATGCAGGACACTGGTCTAAACCTGCCATATAAATATTATTTTTTGTCAGCGACAGAGCCAGCTGTAAAGCTGTTCCGCTTACAGTTCCGTTACGTACAGCCTGAATATATGGTAGTGACAAATACTTGAAAAACGAAGTTTCAAGTCCATCACCATAGCACAGTGGAATGACCTTGTTTTTGTGCAGTATTTGCTTTGGACAGGCTCCTTGAGGAGCGATTGCAAATACTATGTCACTGATATCATATCCTGGAACAAGGAGATGCTTCTTTGCCCAAAAACCTCCGTCTGTGGATATTACTAGATCTGGTGTAATACCATTGTAAAGCAGTATAGTTAAAGCTGATGAAACACATATTAAAAAAAAATCATTTCGATAGTTTTTGATATATTCAATTGAACTTTTTAACGAAGGTCCTGAAGCTGTAATTAAAATATCCTTATCGATTTTTCCTATACTGCAGTAGTTAGTTGTGTTTTTGACATATGTAAATATGTTTTTAAGCCATCTTTCACCAAAATACTTACGTGTAGACAGTACTGTTGTTGCTTTTTTGATAGCTTCTTTAATATAGAGCCATGTTTCAGTTATTTCAGTGTGGAATATAATTTTTGAAGCTGGCCATTCAAACACTGCACAGTTGCACAATAAATCTTCGGTGCAAGTGTAAAATAGATTGTCTGTTAACTGTTTATCATGGTAAAAGACATAGTCCCACTGATTGTTTGTTTTATCAAATGTGTGGGAATAGTGCAGTGCCGCAATTTTGCAGTCTGGGTATTTATTTCTTAAGAGCTGGGTACAGTATGAAAATCCAGGTTCGATAATGATAATGAGAGAGGGTGTAAAATCTGTGTTAATATTTTTTACAAATTGGGCAGCTTCATTTTGTGGGTTATACGACGAATGAAGTTTTTTATTGTTTATGACACATGTATCAGAGCCATTTTTACATTTTTCAATAACATATTGCATTTATCAATCCTGCAATAAAAAATCGTCACCACACATTTGTTCGCTGAATATACCGTCACAGTTTTGTAAAATCATAAACTTAAGTAAATCAATATCTAGCTGTGCCTTTGAAAAAATTAAAAGATCAATTTTTTCTTTGTTGTATAAAGCTTTATTAGGTTTTGCAAAAAGAATTCTAATTGCGTTAAAAAAATTAAATGCAATAGATTCTTTAACAGCATCTCTAATTTCAATATCTGAGAGAGTTTGTGTAAGCTTGTCGCAAATGCTGGTTAAAGATATTGTCAGTTTCTGTGCTTCATCTAAATCTGCTGTTTCTTTTTCATTTTCTGTACTGTCAAGGGAAAGTTGATATTTTTTTAAGTACTCACAAAGAGTAAGAGTGAAGGCCTTTTGGTCTATTGACAAAGTATCTTCTTCGGATTGTTTTGACAAAAATCCTGCAAAGATATATTGTTCTTCATTACAAGTAAATGCCAGTAAGTACATTTTTGACTGGGTACATAAAAAATCCTGGGTAAAAATCTGGTAGTAAGGGGCAAACTCTCCTTTTTCAAGAAGATACTGATGCCAAACTCCTTTATCGGTAAGTAAAGGCTGCCAGAAATCTTTTTCAGAAACCGAGCTTACAATGGATCGTGCCATTAAGTTTTTTGAGACTGTTATATAAAACTTACTGTTAAGTCTTGATAATATACAAGCACTTGTAAAGCCACAGCCAGAAACAATACCCCAAAAGTCAGAGGCTGGTCTGCAGACGGTACGAATGGAAATGGCATGTGCTAAAAGACCATTTCCATTTTTTTTATCTGTCGGCTTTAACTTACTGATTTTTTCTAATAATCCCATAATATTAAGAAATACCTAGTTCCTTAAAGAGCTTTTTATACTTTTCAAAGTTTTCAGAGTTAGCAAACTCTGTAATCTTTTCTTCTGGAAGATTTTCAAGAAGTTTATCCATGTATGAAAGTACTTCTTTAATTTCTTCCTTTAATTCGTTTGTCATAGGTTCACTGTGAGATGATTCTACAGACACTTCTTCTGGTATTTCTGCTATGACTTCTGCTGCTGCAAGAACTGGCTCTGAAAGCTGTTCCTTTATATCCTCAATAGAGTTTTCTTCTTCTACAGGCTGTTCAATTTCATCTGATACTGAATCTTTTGAAAGATAATCAAGCTTTTCGTCTGTAAGTGATTCAGAAATTGTAGGATCTGGAGCAAATAAGTCGTCAAAGGATTCCTTATCCAATGGAGTACTTTCATCTTCAGAGCAAACTTCGTCTTCATTTATTAAGTCAGAAGAACTTGATTCAATAAGAATATCTTCTTCCTGTGCAGTGTTTTGCTCATTATCCAAAACAGGTTCCTGACTTTCCATTTCATCTGTTAGAACAGGAGCTTGTTCTTCTGTAAACTGTGCTGTATTAAATATGTTGTTTAATTCTTCTGTTGATAAAGCTGTATCATTTGCTTCTGCATCACTGAAGAATGCACTTTCACTCTCATTTTCAAGTGAACTTAAATCAAGCTCATTTGTTGTTTCTGCACTCTGCTGTGAATCTGAGAGCTGTTCATTTTGTTTTGTAGATATTGTAGATACCTGTTCCTTTAATGCTGAAAGCTCCTGCTTTAAACTTGTAATTTCTGCAGTAACATCTTTTAACATTGAAACAACAGAAGCAAGCTCTGATGTTTGTGGTAAATCAGCGGTATTCTGTTCGATAACTGTCTCCTCTGTTTGAGGTAAAGTATCTGTATTTTGTTCGAAAACTGGCTCGTCAATCTGTGTTAAAGCCTCAGTTCCCTGTTCGATAACAGGTTCTTCTGTATATGGCATCTGAGCTTCCTGAGGTTCAGTTTCTGCTATTGTGTCAAAATTATCCTGTAACTGGTCTGTTGGTGTAACCTCGTCTGTTTGTGTTACAGAATCTTCATCTCCTGGTGAAACTTCTGCAACCTCTTCAGTTTCAGTCTGCTGAGGATTTTCAAAAGACTGCTCTACAAAGGTTTCGTCAACAGGGGCTATATTAATTTCACGAGGAATGTCAATTTCTTCTGTGTTTTCATTCTGTTCACTAAAAAGAGAGTTTGTTTCTTCGTCAAATGTATCAGGAATTTCATCAACAACAGGCTCTTGTATATCCTCAAAGACTGGTTCTGTCTGTTCGGTTTCAATTTCCTGTTCTGTATTGTCAACTGTTGTCTCCTGTTCTACTGGCACTTCATTTTCAGTAACTTCTTCATCTGAAAAACCAAACTCACTTAAGTCAACTGCTTCAGTTTCAGTTGCAACTTCCTGCTCTGGTTCACTCTCAGTTTTTTCTTCAGCAAGTGAATCAAGGTCATCAATACCAAATTCGCTTAAATCGACTTCTTCTGTTTCAAACTCTTGCGCATCAGTATCTGTCTGTGTATCCGTGCTGTCTGATATATCTCCGATACCAAACTCACTTAAATCTACATCTTCTGTATCTGGTATATCAAAGCTGTCTGATTGTGAAGGTGAAACCTCTTCAGCAGTTATTTCAGTTGCAGGAACATCATCAAAGGATAAATCTATATCTAAAACTTCATCGTTTGTAGGTGTGCTGTCTTCACTTTCCATTTGTGGAGAGTCATCAATAAAGTCATTTACACTGATGTGTTCTTCTTCAGGGGTTGCTGGGGAACTGAGTTGCTCCTGTTCAGTATCTCCGTCAAATACACCACCTGCGATAAACTCGTCAAGAGGAATCTCTTCTGAATCAAGTGGATTAAAATCTGATACTGAGTCTGTTTCAATGCTCTGTTCTTCAGTTATTGTCTGAGCTTGTTGATTTTCAACTGCAGATACAGCTTCTGTTAGTTCTGTAAAATCAGGCAAATCAAAGTCAGTTTCTTCTTTGATCTGATTATTAGTATTAACTGTACGAGGAGGCTTTTTAACCCATACGCCGTAGCTGTCTAATTCATTTGTATTGTTAGAATCGCTCATAAATAATCCCCTTGCATCTGTTATCTTATTACGTATATCGGCATAATATGCAAAACAATAGAGCTTTTTTTTCTGTCTCATCTATAGTATACCATAATTTAAGAAAATATTAATAATAAAAAAAGTTTTGTTAAGGTGTTATTCTGCCGAAAATATAACAGTTATGCTAAAAAAACGAAATTTAGTTGCTGCAGCATTTGCAGGAACCTTTGTATATGTAACTTTATCTTTATCCTATGGCAAAGACGGCATATGGGCTGCAAAACAGCTTACAGAGCAAAAACGCCTTTTAAGTATCCATACAGATGAGCTTCAAAAGCTTAACAATAGTCTTGAATTGGAGTACAATGCCTTGCGCAATGATCCTGAAGTAATATCTGCGTTTGCAAAAAAACTTGATTATGTTGCTGATGGTGAAAAAATTGTTAAGATAAACGGTTTGTACACCTCTGATGTATATAAATATGGAACAGGAACTCCAATAAAATCTGCGGAATGTACGTATATTCCAGAATGGTTCTGTAAACTTTTTTCGCTTTTAGTATATGGAGTTTTTATTTTGTACTATGTATTTAAGGATATACAGGCGGACTTTAAGCGCAGAAAGATAGAAAAATCTGTAAAGGGAATTAGAGTGTATGATTTGTCGCAAATCTGATGTTCAATCAGTTGATATTACAGCTGATTATCTTAGAAGGGGAAAGGTTGTAGTTATACCAACTGACACTGTATATGGCTTTTCGGGTATCGTTGATGGAAGGCATTTCTCGTATCATACAGATGAAAAAATCAGATTACTGAAGGGTAGGTCTGAGTCTAAGCCTTTTATACACCTGATAGCTAATCCAAGTGATATTAAGAAATATACTCGTGATGTTGTTCCTCAAAAGCTTTTGGATTTATGGCCAGGTCCTTTAACAATTATTCTTCACACATTTACAAAAGAAAATGAAATAACTACAACTGCGTTCAGATGTCCTGGGGACGAGTGGCTTAGAAAAGTAATTGCTAAATGTGGTGCTCCAATTTATTCAACTAGCGTTAATAAAAGTGGTGAAAGTGTATTAAATAATCTTACTGAAATAAAGTCTGTTTTTGGCAGTGATGTGCCTTTAATTGTTGATGACGGTGATAAAAGTGCTGGAGTTCCATCGACAATTGTAGCAATTGAAACAGACGGTTCTGTAAAAATTGTGAGACAGGGGTCGTTACAGATTAATTTGTAGGCTGAAGCCTATTTTTTATACCAGACAGTGTCAATCTTACCCTGCTGAATACTGTCTGGATTCTTCCCATCAAATACTAATGTATTTTTCACACCTGCAAGGCTCATATCTGAGTTTATTGTAAAAATCCATTCAATAGGCTGTGCATCTGCAGCATATTTGAGAGCTGACTCTCTGGGAATATCCGGAAAAAATGAAGCGTTAACAGCTCCTGTCTGCTTGATGGATATTTCTGTTATATTACCGGAGCTGTTCGTATTTTTTACAGAAATCCTTATGTTCATTGTTGCTCCGTTTTTTAATACGATAAAACCTCTGCCGCCTCTTAATATAATGATTTTGTCGGCAAACGATTCACCTTCCCAGTTGCCTGCAAGGTTTTCAAGGTTTGCAAGTGAAGATGACTGAGAAGAAGGAGTTGATGCAAAAGTTTTTTCATAAGCTTTATCAGATGTTTTTATTTCGCTAAAAAGATCTTCAAGTATAGATTTTGAGTTAACAAGAATCTTATAGTAAGACTCAAAGGTGTATGCCTTTGTCCAGGACTGCTCGCTGGACTTTTGCTGTGCAATAAACGTACATTGCCACATAACGTCAGATTCAGTTACTTTATCTATTTTTGTATAAAAAGCAATATGATGTGCCTGTGAAAGATTAATATCAGGTATATCATTTATAATCTGACTGTTGTCAGGACGCTTGTCATCGACTGAAAGCCTATCGATGGTTTTTAATTGGGTAAAAATCATGTCCTGAGCCATTTTCAACATGCTTACATCAGTTGCCTGCGATACAACTCCGTAATAGTCAATATTTAGTTCCTGAGAAGTTAATTCAGGTAAAAAAACGAGAAAACATATTAAATAACAGATTATAGTGTTTTTTTTATGACTGAATACCATTCCTAAATTCGCGGGCTATATCCCTGTTTACATCTCTCTCTTTGATTGCGTCACGCTTATCGTACTGTTTTTTACCTTTACAGATGCCAAGTGTAAGTTTTACAAGTCCATTTTTAAGGTAAAAATCAATTGGTATTAAAGTATATCCCTTTTCGTCAACTTTACGTATCAAACGTTTAATTTCTTCCTTATGTAAAAGAAGCTTCTTTTTGCGGTCTGGATCATGGTTAAATACCGATGAATAAGAGTACTCTGAAATATGAAAGTTGCGAACCCATACTTCGTTATTTATAATTTCGGCAAATGCGTCTGAAAATGAAATGTTTCCTGATTTTACTGATTTTACTTCAGTGCCTTCTAAAGCAATGCCACACTCGATAGATTCTTCAATAAAGTAGTTAAAACGGGCTTTTTTGTTTTGTGCAATTATTTTAACATTTTCTGCCATTGTTACAGTATATGCTTTATAGTTCGTCCTTGCAAGTGTAGATGTATATGTGCTATTCTTCGTATATGGCACATGATATTTACGAAGTTTCATACAAGATGAGGCGTGAGCTTTATCACAAAATATTTAAGACAGTAACAACTTTGATAATGTTTTTTTTAATAATAAATGTGATTGTAGCTTTTATTATATATCCTATTAATTGTAAATCCAGTTCTATGAGTCCTGATATTCCGGCAGGAAGCCTTGAGTTTGTAATTCCGTTTTTGAAAAAACCTCACAGGGGACAGGTTATGCTTTTTAAAACAAAGTATACAGAGCCTTTACCTTATTATAAAAATGCTGTAAATATTTTTACCCGTTTTATTTCAGGTCAGAGATGGAATCTTTTTGAAGACGAAAGTACCTCGGACAGCCTTCATGTACGACGGGTAATTGGAGTTCCTGGTGATGTTTTGTATATTGATAAGTATGTAGCTTACATTAAGCCATCTGATAAAGATCATTTTTTAACAGAGTTTGAACTTACTGAGTCAAAGTATAACCTTAACATTGTTTATCCGGACAGATCTTGGGACGGGGATATTGGTGCTAAAGAGAACTGTGAAAAAATTGTTTTAGGTAGTGATGAGTACTTTGTTCTTGGTGACAATCGTACTGAATGTACCGACTCAAGAGTGTGGGGCACATTACACTCTGAAGATGTAAAAGGTAGTGTAGCTCTTTTATTCTTTCCTCTGAACAAGTTCAGAATCTTTTTTTAATACAGTTTATGTTTAATTTATCTGGACAGTATTCTCTTTATATCCATATCCCGTTTTGTAATAAAAAATGTGATTATTGTGATTTTTACAGTATAAGTTCGTCTTCGATAAAAAAAAATGTCAACGAACTTAATGATGAGTATGTTGACTCTGTTATAAACGAAGTTAAGTATTATGTAAAACACTATAATATAAAAGAATGGAAGTCCTTATATATTGGAGGTGGCACTCCAAGCTTATTATCTGGTAAAAGTCTTAAAAGATTAGTTGAAAGTGTAACTTACAGTGCACCATTTTGTGATGGGTATGAGGCTACAGTTGAAGTTAATCCTGAGTCATTAACTGAAAGTTTTTTGACTAGTGCTAAAGAAAGTGGTATTAATCGCATTTCTATGGGGATACAAGCCATAAATGATAAGGTTTTAGATATTGTTAACCGAGGTTGTAAGGTTAATAATGTTTATGATGCTTTAAATCTTTTGGATAGAAGCTGGCCCTTTGAAATTTCCATTGATTTTATAGCTGGGCTTCCTGGTCATACCTACAAAGATTTTAAAAAACAGTTTGATTTAATTAGTAAGTATAAAATAAATCATGTCTCTCTATATACCCTTACAGTAGGGGATAATACACCTCTTGGTATAAAAATTAACAGCAACCAGATTAAATGGTCAGTTGAGAAAGCCGATAAAATGTGGATAAAAGGTTCGTCATATTTAAAAAAAATGGGCTTTACCCAGTATGAGGTATCTAACTTTTGTAAAAATGATAAGCCTAGTATTCATAACAGTCAGTACTGGAAACTTAACAATTACATAGGTTGTGGTGCGGGGGCAACGGGATCTGTCTATAATGACAATATTAGATGGACTAATACACTTTCGATCCCTGTATATGAAAAGTTTTGGCTTAACTATGAATATGTTAAAGGTAATATTCCTCGTAGTGAAGAAATCCTTGATTTGGATACACAGGCGTTTGAATATGTTATGATGGGTTTTAGAATGAGGGAAGGGGTTAGCTCAAAGCTTTTTAAGCAGCGATTTAATAAAAGCCTTGAAGAATATATCGGCTTTGAAAACGGTGTATTTAAAAGATGGAAAGATAATAAACTTACAAAAGTTTCAAAAAGGAGTGGGGATATTTATTACGCCCTTAACGCACGAGGACTCCTGCTTTTAAATCGCTTTTTAGAAGAGCTTATGTAATACACTTTTTATAACCGCATGGACTACAAACTGTAACCGTATGGACTACGGTTCATAACCTTACGGACTACAATCTGTAGTCCGTAAGGTTATGAAACGTAGTCCACAAGGCTATGGCGTGATAGTCATGAAAAAAAGTTTTATTAGTGGCGGGTAAATGTCTTTAATGTGAGTTTATACTTAAAAAGCTGCTTGTTTGTTTTGTCTTGTTTTTTAAGTTCGGTCTTTTAATGGAATTTTGATTATAAACTCTGTACCGACACCTTTTTGCGAGTTTACACGTATTGTCCATCCATGGGTGTCTACAATAGTTTTTACAACTGATAAACCAATTCCCATGCCTGCTTCTTTTCTGGAGTTAGTACCACGGTAAAATACATCAAATATGTGTCCGATATCCTTTGTTTCAATTCCAATACCTGTATCTTCTACAGCAACTTCGATATATTCTGCAGTTTGATTACCCTTTATGATAATTGAGTCGTTTTCATGGGTATATCTGAGAGCATTTTGAAAAAGATTTTCAAGACAACGCTGAAAAAGTTCTTTATCAAAAGGGATTTTGATGTCTTTATCAATGTTTATGCTTGAAGTTACATGTCTTTTAAATACTTCCCCTGTGTTTATGCAGCTTTTTGCAAACTCAGTGAGGGAAGGCTCAATATTCTGAAACTTAAGCTGCTGTCTCCAGTCTGTTCTGTTAAGTTTTACAAAGTTAATCAGGGTGTTAATCATTGTTTCGAGCTGACTTGCTTTTGTTGCAATGATTTCCATTGTTTTGTGTATTTCTTCTTCACTGTCAATTATGCCGTCGTTGATAGCTTCGACATAGCCTTTGATTACAGCAACAGGGGTTCGTAAATCGTGACTGATACCCATAATAAACTTTGTTCGTCTTTCTGATGCATCTTTCAGCGATAATCGCATTTTATCCAGATTTTCAGTAAGGTTTGTGATTTCATTATCTGTTTTTACTTCTTTGCCTGAAGTAAGCTTTACATCAAGCTCTCCACCTGCAATACGCTGTGTATTTTGCTCAAGAAGCATTATGGATTTTGAAATTGTATTTGATATTTTTACTGTGATAGTAATACAGAATACTTCGTACATAACAATGAAGATAAGTAATGATAAAAGCAGTTTATCTTCATTTGAACGGGAGTGATTGTTATCACGCTTTATTCGGCTTACTACAATAACATCTTTTTTTGAATCTTCAAGTGGAGGAGATACAACTTGATAAAAGAATTTCTGACTAGTTTCTTTTATATGATAAAAAAGAGTAGGATCGTCAATGGTTTTAAAGCTTTCAAATTCTTTCATGTTTGTGTAAAGAATTTCGCTGTGGTTTGCAATGATTATCATTTCAACCTCAGCAGGCATTGTCTTTAATACTTCTCTTAAAACGTTCATATCTCTTTTTGTCATTGGCAGTTCAGTCATCTGTCTGATCTGTTTATACCCTGATATAAGAGAGCGTTCCGGCCTTGTAAAAAAATGAAAGACCGGAATGAACGTTACGCATAACAGCGGTACTGCTGTTATACCAAGAATAAACCATTTGAACTGATCTTTAATCTTCATCAGTTAGAGCCTTTTTCAAAGCGGTATCCCATGCCAAATACTGTCTTGATATACTTTGGTGATGTTGGATCGTCTTCAATCTTTTTGCGCAAGCGCTGTACATATACTGCTACTGCAGTAATGTCTCCATACTGTGCTTTCCATACATCATTGTAGATTTTTTCAGGTCCGAGAGTGTCACCCTCGTGTTTGATAAAGTACTCAAGTACTTCGTATTCCTTTGTTGAAAGAGGTACTTTTGCAGAACCTTTTTTTAATACACAACTGTTTAAAAGAACTGTATATGGGCCAAACTCGTATGAAGCTTCTGCTGCAGCTGTTGTTTCAGCCTGACGTCTTAAGTTTGCTTCAACTCTTGCAACTAATACTCTTGGGGAGAATGGCTTTGTTACAAACTCGTCAGCTCCAATTCCAAGTCCTGAGATTATGTCTTCGTCAGCATCTCGTGCAGAAACAATTATTACAGGAATTGTAGCTTTGTAATCTTTTCTGAAGCGTTTTAGAAAGTCAAAACCGCTCATGCCAGGAAGGTTTAAGTCCAGTATAACTAAATCAGGGACACCCTTTTCCAATTCAACAAGGCCATCTTCTGCTGTTCCTACTGCTTTAACTTCTAAACCTGCTTTAGTAAGGTACATAGAAACTAATTCAGCCATTTCAGGAACATCTTCAATTACTAATATTCTTGAATTCATATAAAATTCCCCTTTATTTAATGTTACAAATGAGTAATAAAAAACGCAAGAGAAAAATATAAATAAACTTAAAAAACCGAGTTAAAATAACGTTATATTATAATTAATGAGTATACTGTTTTTGCATTATGGTGTATAAGCGCAAGAGATATTATAGAAGAAATGTATGTTTGTTTTATGGAAATATTAACAAAGGTTCTGCCTTTTACTAATACGACGGCAATAAATTATTGTAAACTTGTTTAATATTTAGCCGATACTGAAAATTGGTTAGGTATAATTAATTTAGTATTAAAAAAAATTACTTTATACTTGACGATAGGGCGATTAGTGGGGAAAATAAAAGAAATGATTTCTATAACAAAAATTGATGGAAAAAAGTTCTGGCTTAACCCTCATATGATTGAAAGTATGGAGTGCACTCCTGATCTTACAATCACACTGATTTCAGGAAAAAAAATCTTAACTAAAGATAGTCCGCAGTCTGTAATTGACAGTATTATTGCCTATCGCAGACAGCTTGGATTTTTAGGTAATGAACAATAGATTTGCACAGATATGCTGATTGTGTAAACAGGAGTTTTTAATGGATATAGCTTCGATTATTGGTTTTGTTGGTGGCGCTGCGATGATCGTCATGTCGGTAATGACATCAGGTGGTACATTAGGTGGTATTATCGATATTCCATCTGCTGCCATGACTATTGGTGGTTCTATTTTTGCTTTGTTCATTATTGCACCGTTAAATGATATTCTTGCATTCTTTAAGGTATATGCACGAATTTTTAAGACTTTTGATTATGGTGAAAAAACTTTAATTCAAAATATGGTAAATCTTTCAGAAAAGGCAAGACGTGAAGGTATACTTGCACTGGAAGAAGGTTTGGATGATCTTGAGTCGCCTTTTTTGAAAAGCGGATTGAGACTTGTTGTCGATGGTACTGATGGTAATGTAATCAGAGCTATTATGGAAAACGAAATGAGTCAGACTGAAGGTCGTCATATGAAAATGATTAACATTGTTAACCAGTGGGCTGGTGTAGGTCCTGGTTTCGGTATGATGGGTACTGTAGTAGGTCTTATTGGTATGTTGAACAACCTGGAAGATAAAAGTTCCCTCGGTCCTAACATGGCCGTTGCGTTGATTACAACACTTTATGGTTCCATGCTTGCAAACTGGCTTGTAGGTCCTGTAGCTCAAAAGCTTATGGCTCAAAATAACCAGGAAATGGCTGCTCAGGAAATGATTATTGAAGGTGTACTTTCTATTCAGGCCGGAGATAACCCTCGTATCCTTGCAATGAAACTTTTGACTTATCTTGATCCAAAGGTAAGAAAGGCAATTGAAGCTGATGTTCTTAAGGATTAATAATGGCTAAGAAGGAAAAAAAAGAACCTGAAAAACCATCAACCGCGTGGCAAGGTACTTATGGTGACATGATCACACTTATGTTGTGCTTCTTCGTTATGTTGTACGATCCTACTGAAATTGATATGACTGCACTCAGTCAGATTCAGGCTTCATTAAATATCCAGATGGAGTCTCCTGAGCAGACTACAAGTGGTGGACAGTCTCTTGCTGCTGGACGACTTGCTGATCTGGGGAACACGGTAAACAGTTTGCCTTCTGTTGAAAAAGGTAAGTCGCTTGGACTTGCCAAAAAAAAGGCAATAAGTCTTTTTGCACCTGAAATTAATTCGTCAAAGATTACAATTTCAAGTGATGAAAGAGGTTTGATTATAACGCTTGCTTCGGATGCTTTTTTTAGTGAAGGCAGTGCTGAACTGGATATTGATGAGACTAGAGATATATTGTTAAAATTGTCTAAATTTTTTCAAGATTCAGAGCTGGCAAACCGAAGATTTAGAGTAGAGGGACATACTGATGATACACCTGTAAGTGGAGATGTATATCCTTCAAACTGGGAGTTATCTGCAGCACGTGCACTAAATGTTTTACATTATCTGTCTGATTTTGGCGTAGATGAAAGACAGTTTTCGATTGCAGGTTATGCAGATACAAGACCTCTCTATTCTAACGAGACAAGAGAGGGGCAGGCCCATAATAGACGTGTAGATGTTATAATTCTAGACGAGGGACATTTTTAATGTTAGTATGCAGCAGGTAGCTGTGATTTATAGGAGTTCAAAATGGCTGATGATGAAGACGTTATGGATGATGCTGGTGGAGAAGTAAGTGCATCTTCTTCAAAAAAAGGCAAAGGTCTGGGCGGTCTGCTTCCAACTTTGTTAAAGTGGGTAGCTATCGGCTTAGGTGCAATTATTCTGATTGTTACTGTTGTTGTTATTACAATGAAAGTGCTTGGTGGTAATCAGTCTCAGGTTGCAGCTGTTCCAACAAGTGAGGAATATACTACAAAAAAGGAAATTCTTGACTGGTATAGTTCTTTGGGAACAATCAGAACTAAAACAAGTGATGCAAATCCAGCTTCTGTTGTTGTTGAAGTTGTTCTTGGATATAAAAAAGAAGATAAAGCTACATCTACTGAAATTACTCAGCGTACTGTAGAGTTAAAAGATTTTTTGCGCAGGTACTTTACACAAAAGACTGCATCTGAGCTACGACCACAAAACGAAGAAAACTTAAAAATCGAAATACGAAATGCTATTAATGATAGTATTTTAAGTAGTTCAAAAATAAAAGATGTTCGATTTATGAATTTGGATGTAATCCAGCAATAGGAAGTTGATGCATGAATGAAGTTCTGTCGCAGGATGAAATTGATCAGCTGCTCCAGGCAATTAGTTCTGGAGACTCTGAAGCAGATGATTTTAAGCCTGTAAGTGATACAAGAAAAATAAAAATCTACGACTTTAAACGTCCGGATAAGTTCTCAAAGGAACAGATACGTACAGTATCTATTATGCATGAGACCTTTGCCCGTTTGACTACAACAAGTCTTTCTGCACAGCTTCGTTCGTTGGTTCATGTTCACGTTGCTTCTGTAGATCAGTTGACTTATGAAGAGTTTATTAGATCTATACCTACTCCAACAACACTTGCTGTAATTAATATGGATCCTTTAAAGGGAAATGCTGTACTTGAAATTGATCCTGCTATTACATTTAGTATAATTGACCGCCTGTTTGGTGGTACAGGACAGGGAGCAAAGGTAAGTCGTGACTTAACAGATATTGAACAGTCTGTTATGGAAGGTATTATTGTTCGAATTCTTGCAAATATGAGAGAGGCATGGACTCAGGTTATAGACTTAAGACCACGTCTTGGTCAGATTGAAACAAACCCTCAGTTTGCACAGATTGTTCCACCTTCTGAAATGGTTGTTCTTGTTACTCTTGAAACTAAAGTTGGCGAAGAAGAGGGTATGATGAACTTTTGTATTCCATACCTCACAATTGAGCCTATTATTTCAAAATTGTCATCACAGTTCTGGTTCAGTTCTGTGCGAAGAAGCTCGACAACTCAATATCTTGGAACATTAAAAGAAAAGCTTTCAGATGTTGACATGGATGTTGCTGCGGAAATTGGAACAATAAACTTACCTATCAGAGATGTTCTTGCTCTTAAAAACGGGGATGTTGTTCTTTTGTCAAACAGTAAGGTCGGAGAACCGTTAACTTTAAGTGTTGGAAATAAGAAAAAGTTTTACTGTCAGCCTGGTGTCGTTGGTAAAAAAATGGCAGTACAAATTATTAGCAAAATAGAAGAGAATGATACAGATAGTTTTGAAGAATTATCAGTAGAAGGAGACGAATCATATGAGTGATGGTACTATTTCTCAGGATGAAATTGATGCATTATTGTCCGGTGTTGATATGGGAGGACTTTCGTCTGGTGGTTCGTCATCTACTAATAAGGTTGACATTCCTCAGTTAGAAAAGTTTATTTCAGGCGAAAAGGATAAACTTGCAAATACTCTTAATTCGATGACAGGAGCTGAGTGTTCAGTTGGCGATCCTGTTGTTGAGAGTTCAACAAGAGATCAGCTTTTGGCTAAGCTTCCTGAAATGGTTGTTGCAACAATGTGTAATTTTAATGCAGGGTTGCAGGGAGAGCATCTTCTTATTCTTTCTCATGAGTTTAGTCAAAAAATTACAAGTTTGATAAATAAGGAAGAAAATGCAGAGCTTGATGATATGGCTCTTTCTGTAATTTCAGAGGTAATATCATCTCATAACGGATCTTTGATTACAGATTTATGCTCTGGCGGAAGATTTCCAGGACTTGCATGTGATCCTGCTGAATCTGTTAATGTGCCAAAGGCTATGGCAAAGATTCCTGAATCAAGTTTTGTGCTTTACAGTTATCCTGTTACTTTAGCAGGGGAATCATATACTTTATGGGAAGTTACAGCAGAAAAAGTTGCTGTTGAAATAGCTGATACATTAAGTGGTGTAAAGGCTATGAAGTCAAATCCAGTACCGTCTCAGTCGTCTTCAGGTGGACTCTCATCATCTGATATGGCTAGCCTTGGTGGTTTTACTACTCAGGGACAGATGAATATGGGTGGCATGGGTATGAATATGGGAATGCAGCAGCCAATGGGCGGTGGCATGGGTATGAATATGGGAATGCAACAACCTATGGGTGGTATGGGTATGGCTTTTGGTGCTATGCCAAATGTTCAGTCTGTACAGTATCCTACTTTGCAAGGTGGTTCTGGTATTCAGGAGCAGGGCAATATTGGTCTTATCATGGATGTTTTCATGGAAATGACCGTAGAGCTTGGTCGTACTAAAAAACAGATAAAAGAAATTCTTGGTATGGGCGAAGGTACGATTATAGAGCTTGATAAGCTTGCTGGTGAACCTGTTGATATTCTTGTTAATCATAAACCGATAGCAAAGGGTGAAGTTGTAGTTATTGATGAAAACTTTGGTGTTCGAGTAACAGAGATTTTATCCCCAATAGAACGGGTTAATGACTTGCATTAAACTTAATACATAAGCTAAACTTAATATAAGTTTAGCTTATTTTTTTATTGGGTGGGATATGAAAAAAAAGTATATTATTCTCTTCTTTTTGATGTTATCATCTTCTGTTTTTGTGGGGGCACAGAACGCTGGTGATGTAAGTTCTGATACAGAGATTTCTTTATCAACACCTTTGTCTTCAATTACTTTTACAGATAATACATCTTCGGATGCTTCTGGTGTTAATGGTTCCTCTTCTTTTTTCTTATTTTTACGAATGATTTTTGTACTTGCTTTTGTAATTGGATTGCTTTACCTGGTTTTTTATTTATTGAAGAAGACCTCTAAAGTTGAAAATGTAAATAATCCGTTTATGAGGGTTGTGTCTAAAATTAATATTTCTGCCGGTAAGTCTGTTCAGATTGTCACTGTTCTTAATCATGGTTATTTGATAGGTGTCAGTGAAAGTGGTATTAATTTAATTTCAGAAATTGATGATGAAGAGCTGATAAAGTCTATGAATGTTTATGCGGACTCTAATGAACAGGTGTCTCGACCTCAATCATTTGCAGATGTTTTAGATATGTTTATTCCTGGTAATAAAACAGACAAAAAAAGTGTTTTTGATACAGAAAGCTTGAGCGCTGTGGATTTTATTAAACAGCAGAGACAAAAATTAAATAAGGAATAAGTGTTTTAGTTATGGAAAAAAAATTAAAAAAGACGCTACTTATATTAGTTTTATTATGTACAGTTTTTATGCCTGTTTTTGCTCAGTCAGCCCGACAGGGAGTAACAGAGATGAACGATAGAGTGACCTCTCTTACAGTGCCTAATGTGGATATAAATATAACGCAACCCCAGTCAGGAAATGAAGTTGCTTTTTCAGTGCAGGTGCTTCTATTGCTTACTGTGCTGACTTTAGCTCCAAGTATTTTAATTCTGTGTACCTGCTTTTTAAGATTTTCAATTGTTCTTGATTTTATAAAAAGAGCTCTATCATTACAGCAGGTTCCTCCTACTGCTGTATTGAATGGTATCGCTTTGTTCATGACAATTTACATAATGTTTCCTGTGTTTAATCAGATATATACAAAGTCGATAAAACCTTTGTCAGATGGTCAGATTACTGTAGAACAAGCTTATGAACAGGCTCAGGCTCCAATGATGATTTTTATGTATAAACAGATGGCAAACAATCCTTCGTACATATCAACATTTATGAATGTGGCTAAACTTCCTCGTCCTGAAAAACTTGATGATATACCTGTTTATGTTATGGTTCCGTCTTATATACTTCATGAATTGACTGTAGCTTTTAAAATTGGCGTTGTGTTGTATCTGCCGTTTATTGTTATTGATATGGTTGTGGCAAGTATACTTATGAGTATGGGTATGATGATGCTCCCTCCTGTACAGATTTCAATGCCTTTTAAGCTGATGCTTTTTGTCCTTGTTGATGGCTGGGGTTTGTTGACTCAGCAACTGTTTAACTCAATTGTAAGGTAAGGAGTAAATAATTATGGATGTCGGTCAGATTATAAACCTTGTTCGTAGCGGTATTTTTCATGTAATTATTTTATGTGCTCCTGTTTTGGGTATTGCTCTTATAATTGGTCTTGTTGTTGCAATTTTTCAAGCTACAACATCAATTCAGGAACAGACTCTTACTTTTTTGCCTAAGATGATTTCGATTCTTGTTGTTATAGCGTTGTTATCTGGTTGGATGTTCACTATGATGAAAGGTTATACAATAAATTTATTTGAAATGATACCTTCTCTTGCAAGGTAGTTGTTGTGTCTATGCTAGATACGATTGTAAAGTATGCACCGTTTTATCTTTTAATTGCAGCCAGGTGTTTTGCTCTTGTTATGACTTTGCCTCTGTTTTCGACTAAAGCGGTACCGCGTATGGCTAAGGTTGCTTTTGCAGGTTATCTTGCATATTTAATTGTTCCTGCTGTTAATTTTGATTCATATAACGCTATTATACAGGTTAATCAGTCTTTTTCCGTTGAGTATATGTTTCTGATTGCTGGTGAAGCTTTTATTGGAATTATAACAGGTTTTTTTATATCAATTATATTTGCATCTTTTAGTACAGCAGGTCAGTTTTTTGCTTTTCAGATGGGGTTCAGTGCATCAGAAGTATATGATGCACTAAGTCAGGTTGAAAACCCGTTGATGGGACAGTTTTTTAACCTCATAGCTATGCTTATCTTTTTGCAAAATAAATGGGCTATAATGCTTTTTTCAAAAGGTGTAATTAACAGTTTTTACAGCGTAAATGCTATATCTTTAATATCTAATCGTGAAAACTTTGTAATGTTTTTTTTGCACGGATTGACACAGTTGTTTGCAGATGCCTTTATTATTGCGTTACCTGTAATGGGTGTTTTAGTACTTATCTCGATAACAATGGGTATTTTATCTAAGGCTTATCCTCAGATGAATTTGCTTTCTGAAGGATTTCCTATAATGATTTTGACTTCGTTTTTTATAATTTTAGCACTTATTCCTAATATTATAGAGTTTTTTGAGCACTCCTTTACAGCAGGTTTTAACAGGCTTTTTACTTTTTATTTAGGATTTGTAAAAACAGGAGGTCTTGTTTGAGTTTTGAAGAGATTGACCTTCAGTGGTTTGCCAGTGCAGAGGATGAGGGAAGAACTGAAGAACCTAGCGAAGCAAAAATACGCAGGGCAAGGGAAGAGGGACGTCTTGCAAAAAGTCAGGAGCTAAACAGTTCCCTTGTGATGCTTTTTACAATTTTAACTCTTGTAATATTGGCACCATTTTATTTGAAATGGTTTGAGCAAATTTTGATATTCTTTTTTTCGCGGGTTAATGAAAGTTCGTTTTTGCAGCGAAAGTACTATTTTACTTTTTTATCTTATTTTGCAAGATTTGTTTTACCATTATGTATTATTGGTATTATTGCCGCTTTTGCTTCTAATCTTGTGCAGAATAAGGGTTTTTTATTTACTACAAAGCCTATTGAACCAAATTTTTCGAAAATTACACCAAAAATTGGTCAGTATCTTAAAAAGACTATTTTTTCGTTTGAAGGTCTTTTTAATGTAATTAAGTCTTTACTGAAAGTAGTTCTTGTCGCTTTTAGTGCCTATTTGATTATCAGGCGAAATGTACCTGTTATACTTAGTTTTTTGAATGCTTCGAATGTCTATAGGGCTGTTGGTAAAATTGCATCGGCTGGCGGCACGATTCTTATTGTCTGTTCGATATTGTTTGTTATTATTTCTATTCCTGACTATTTAATGCAGCGCTATCAGTTTATGCAGAGTATGAAAATGACAAAGCAAGAGTTTAAGCAGGAATATAAAGAGATGGAAGGTGACCCTGAAACTAAAGCAAAACTTCAGCAAGCACAGAAGGATCTTTTGCAGCGTAATATTCCGAAGGCTGTAAAAGAAAGTGATGTTGTAATTACAAACCCAACACACTATGCTGTAGCACTTGCTTACGACAGAGAAAAAGATACGGCTCCTAGGGTTAATGCAAAGGGTACAGATAATCTTGCCTTGCGTATCAGACAGATGGCTAAAGAAAATGATGTTCCTATCGTTGAAAATCGGGCTTTAGCAAGAACTCTCTATTCAAAATTGGAAGTTGATGATATAATACCTTCAGATTTTTTTAATGCAATTAGTGTTATTTATGCGCAAATTGGTTATATGAATAAAAAAAAGTAAGTTATTTGGGTGGGACTGAATGGCTAACCGTTTTGGTGACATATTAAAAAATGTACAGAATCATGCTGTAGCAGTGGCAGCAATTATGGTAATTCTCATGCTTTTGATACCAGTACCTGGTATTTTACTGGATTTACTTATGATTGGTAATATTGCAATGGCAGTTATTATTCTGGTTAATGTAATATATACTCCTAAATCTTCAGATTTTTCGTCATTTCCACAGGTTGTACTGTTTGCAACTTTATATGGTTTGTCTTTAAATGTCTGTTCGACTCGTCTTATTATCACAAAGGCTTCAAGTTATACCTATGCTAATTTTCCAGGTAATATGCTTAAAGCTTTTTCGTCTATAGTAACAGGTGATACTCTTGCAAACCCTACTCAAAAAGGGCTTGCTGTTGGTATGGTAATTTTTATTATTCTTATCATAATTCAGACTGTTGTTATTACAAAGGGTGCAACCCGTGTTTCAGAAGTTTCTGCTCGTTTTGCACTTGACGCAATGAATACAAAAATGTTTGCTGTAGACTCGGAGCTTAACTCAGGGTATATAACAGATGACCAGGCTCGTGAAAAAAAAGCATCGATACAGCGTGATATTGATTTTTACTCTGCAATGGACGGTTCTTCTAAGTTTGTAAGTGGTAATGTAAAAGCCTCGATATTTATTACAGTAATTGACCTTATTGTCGGTATTGTTGTTGGTATGGTTATAAAAAATGATCAGGGAGTTACATTAAATTTTTCAACAGCTGTTAATACCTATTCTAGGTTAACAATTGGGGACGGTCTTTTAGGTCAGTTACCATCATTGCTCTTGTCCTTTGCAACAGGTTTAATTGTTACTAATAATAGCTCTGAGTCTAAGTTGCTTGGCGAAAAGCTTAAGAGTGAGTTTACTCGAAGTGGCTATGTGTATGTTATTACTGGTATTACATTGGGGTTGATGAGCCTAATACCTGCCTTTCCATGGTTTTTGCTTATTCCAATCGGTTCTCTTTTTGTTTACTTTGGTTACCGTAATATTAAGTTTGAAAAGATTTCGTTTGAAGCTGCTCTTCGAAAAAAGCAGGAAGAAAAAGAAATGGCTAAAGCTTCCAGTGGGCCGGAGGATGTAAACTCTGTTGCTCCGCTTGATGCATTGAGTCTTGAATTAGGTCTTAACCTTATACCTCTTGCTGAAAAATCAAATGGTGCAGAGCTTATGGAACGTGTAAGGCGATTGCGTCGTGAAGCTGCACTTGATATGGGACTGGTTGTTCCTCCAATTCATATTATGGATAATATTACTTTGGATCCTGGTGAATACAGCTTCAAGATACGTGGTATTGAAGTTGGAAGAAGCCGTCTGAAGGTTGGATATTACATGTGTATGAATACTGGTGTTGCTACAAAAGAGATTCATGGTGAAGCTACAACAGATCCTGCATTTGGAGTTCCTGCTGTATGGATTAGTGAAGATCAGAGAGCTGAAGCAGAAGCTGCGGGCTACGCTGTCGTTGATACACCAACTATTATTGCAACTCATTTGACTGAGGTAATACGAACAAATGCTGCTGATATTATAAACAGAGAAGGTGTATCTGTAATTATTGAGCAGATTAAAAAAGATAATAAGATTGTTGTTGATGAAGTTCTTGATAAATATAAGTATTCATATGGTGAAATTGAAAAAGTTCTTCAGGGATTGTTGCGGGAACAGATTTCTATCAGAAATATCGTTACAATTCTCGAGACCCTGGCAAACTTTGGCACATTAACTCCGCGTGATCCTTATTTCTTAACAGAAAAGGTTCGTGAAGCTTTAGGTATGCAAATTTGTCTTCAGTATGTTGATGAGAATAAAAAACTTAGTGTTATTAATGTTTCTCAGAGTGCTGCAGAAAAGATATATAGTCATAGAGTTGTTCCGGACGATGGTGGTGAGCCATATGTTGGATTTGATCCGGTTGATGGTCGCAAATGGATTACAGCTGTTAGTAATGCAGTCGCTGCTGTTAAGCAAAAGTCATTGATGCCGATTTTGTTGTGTGCGCCTCCTGTGCGAAGCCTTGTTTACCAGTCTATTCACAGAGAGATGCCTGGTGTTGTTGTTCTTTCAATCAATGAAGTTGTTGCAGCTGGTAACAAAATTAATCTGGAAATTCTTGGAGAAGTAGATGTATAGTTCTGATAATCAAGTTGAACATAAAATGCAGGGAGACTCATTGCAGGAATGTAGAGACAAGCTCTTTCAACTTTATGGTAAGGATTATAAGATAACAAGCAATAGAGTCGTAACAAAAAGTGGCTTTTTTGGTTTATTTTCTAAACCGGTAGTTGAGGTTACATATGCTGTTATTGATTACTCGTCAACTCCAGTTGTGAAGAGTACTCCTGTAAAGTCTTTTGAGGCTTCTCGTAATGAGATTTTAGAAAAATCTTCTGTAAATCCATATAATCTTTTGAAAAAGATAGAGGATTCACTTGATGCTAAGATTGCGTCAATTACAGACACAATGGGTGAACAGATTAAGGAAATGCAAAAGCAGAATAATTTTTCTGATAAACACCCTACAATTTTAAAAATTGAAGAGCTTTTAGCAGATAACGAGTTTTCTCTATCCTTTATCAATAAAATATCTCAGAGGATACGTCAGGAGTTCCCACTTGAGATGCTAGATGACTTTAAAGCTGTTGAGAAAGCTGTTATTGATTGGATAGGAAAGGATATAAAAATATATCGTCCAAAAGTTGTTAAATTACCTCATGTGATTATTCTTGTTGGACCTACAGGTGTTGGTAAGACAACAACTGTAGCTAAACTTGCTGCAAATTATATACTTGAGGCAAAAAAGAAAGGTTTACCTAAACCTGAAATCAGAATGATTACAATAGACCGCACAAGAGTCGGTGCTGAAGAGCAGCTAAATAAATATGGCGAAATTATGAACATAAAAGTTGATAAGGCTGAGTCAGTTGATGATGTGATGACCATATTTAATAATTTTAAGGATTCGCTTGATTATTTAATTATTGACACTTCTGGATATAGTCCTAATGATTATGAAAACATTGCAAAAATGAGAGCTATGCTTGATGTTCCAGGTCTTCACCCTGATGTCTATCTGACTGTCATGGCATCAGTAAAGGCTAGAGATTTAATTACAATAATCAAAAATTACGAGACTTTTAATTTTAATTCAGTAATTGTAACAAAATGTGATGAGACTACGGCATATGGTAATGTTTTAAGTGTTTTGATTGAACAGCAGAAATCAATTTCATTTATAACAGACGGACAGCAGGTACCTAGACATATTGAAAAAGCTTCTGTTACAGGATTTTTAACGAAATTAAATGATTTTAATATAGATCGTACACATATTGAAGATACATTTCCGGAGGATAAGTAAAAATGGATGACCAGGCAAAAGAGCTAAAGGAATTAATGTCAGAAAGTGCCGGACATGGTAGTGAGCATAAGACACGTATAATTGCCATAACAAGCGGTAAGGGTGGCGTTGGTAAAACAAATATTGCAGTAAACATGGCTATTGCCTATGCACAGCAGGGAAAAAAAGTTATCCTTATCGATGGTGACTTAGGTATGGCAAATGTAAATGTACTCTTAAATGTTGTGCCTCAGTTTAATTTGATGCAGGTTATTAACAAACAGCGTACAATGCAGGAGATTATACTTGATACTGAGTTTGGTATTAAGTTTATTGCTGGTGCAAATGGTTTTTCAAAAATAGCAAATCTCTCTGTATCTGAGCTTGATTACTTCGCAAATCAGTTTGCAATGCTTGGAAATGCTGATATCATCATTATAGATACAGGTGCCGGAATTGCAAATAATGTTTTGCAGTTTGTAGCTGCAGCTGATGAAGTTTATGTTGTTACAACTCCAGAACCAACTGCAATTACTGATGCATACGGTATAATCAAAATAATTACTACAGAGCTTGTTGATAGAGAAATTAACATAAAGCTTTTAGTTAACAGGGTTCATAGTGCTGAAGAAGCAAAACGTATTTCAGATCGTATCATTAATATTGTTGCACAATTTTTGAATTACAAAGTTGATTACATTGGTTTTGTCTATGATGACCCTGTTGTTCAGTCTTCTGTAATACGACAAAAGCCATTTATGGTGGTTAATCCTACATCAAAGCCTGCTCAATGTGTAAAACATATTGTAGGGCGTATTGAAAAAACTGAAAACTATAACTCAGAAGGTGTTTCAACATTTATTAAGAAGTTTTTAAGAAAGAAATAAAAACTTGACCTATTGTTATTTTTGTCTTAATCTTTAATAGGGAGGAGTTTAAATGGTAAACCCGAAGTATATTATAATCGGTGCATTTGTCGGGTTTTTTCTTTCTTTCTTAATCGGCATAGTCAGTAGTGTTGCTTTTTTAGTTGTCTTAGTCAGGGCTTTAATATTTGGTTTTATTTTTGCAGTTCTTGCTACTGGTGTGCATTTTGTTTTTAGTAAGTTCCTTGATGATGGTGAAGTTCAGTCAGGTGGTGAGTCAATTAAGACTGGTCAGACTGGAAAAGTAACTACAACAGGAAATAAACTTAATGTAACGATAGGTGATGAAAGATTGTCAGATGAAGAAGGTGCACCAAAATTTTCTGTAGTTAATCAACAGTCTTCTGATAATGCTCAAAAACAGGTACAGGATGAAAAAGTTAGTGCAGAACCTGTAGTTAATGAAGTTGCAAACGATAGCACTCAAGAAGAAAAGCAGGAGTTTAAGCCTGTGTCTCTTGTAGGGCAGATCGCTGAAAGCGAAGTTAATAAAGATAATGTTGTTACGGAAGTTAAAAAAGAAGTGAGTTCAGTTGTTGAAACAGACAATTCATCAGAGCCTCCTCTCGATGAGCTTCCGGATATATCAGATGCTGTTTTTTCTGAGAAAAAATCAGATTCTGGTGATATAATTAATGATAGTGAGTTTGCTTCTGAATCAGTGGTTAGGCCATCTGGAGCAGGAACTGGCTCTATGAATGGTGGGGATTCGATTGTAATGGCACAGGCAATCCGTACACTATTAGCAAGAGATTAAGATAAAGGTGATAGTTAATGGAAGTTGCAAAATCGCAATACATAAATGACGAACAAGAAGATAAAATCTGGGAAGAATATAAAAAGACTCATTCTATGGCCTTGCGTGATAAGATTATCAGACAGTATATGCCTCTTGTAAAGTATGTTGCAGGTAAACTTGCAACAGGGCTTCCTGCAAGTGTAGAGTTTGATGATCTTGTTGGATACGGACAGTTTGGTCTTCTAGATGCTATTTCAAAGTACGATCTTTCAAAAAAGGTAAAGTTTAAAACATATGCTGTTACTCGTATTAGAGGTGCAATGTTTGATGAAATGCGTCAGCTTGACTGGGTGCCTCGGTCTATAAGACAAAAATCGAGGGAAATCGAAGATGCTATCAGTGGATTAGAGTCTAAGCTCGCGCGTCCTGCAACTGATGCAGAGGTTGCTAAAGAGCTTAATATTAGTGAAGAAGAGTATCAGCAGACTGTAATGAAGATTAGCGGTACTAGTGTTCTGTCTTTAAATGATGTTTGGTACGCAGGTGATGACAGTGATTATCCAAGTATTGGAGATACGATTGAGGCACCTTCTAGTTTAAATCCTGATGCTCAGGTTGAGCGTGAAGAAATTCGTAAAGTAATTATTCAGGCGATAAATGAGCTTCCTGAAAAAGAAAAAATGGTTATAGTGTTGTATTACCACGAAGATTTAACTTTTAAGGAAATAGGACAGGTACTAGATGTAAGTGAATCACGTATTTCACAATTACATACCAAGGCTAATCTTAGACTAAGATCAAAATTGACAAATTTCAGAAAGGGAATTATTTAAGTATATATATGATAAATCTTGATGCTATTCGCAGTGATATGGCTGCAAAATTGGAGAATGATAAGGGTCTCAATAGTGTTGAAGTAAGAGCTGATACCTTGGACGAAGCCCTTGCAGATGCAGCTGTACAGCTGAACTCTCGGATAGTTAATCTTGAGTATGAAGTGATTGAAAAAGGTTTTGAAGGGTTTATGGGGATTGCAAAAAAGCCATGGCTCATAAAAGTTTATCAAAATCCAGAGTATGTTGCTGAAGTTAAAAAACAAAAACAACGTCTTGCACAGGGTGAAGCTGAGGAAGAAATCGAAGTTAAAAATCTTGATAGGGATGGTGTATACTTTATCCATCACTTTGGACCTGATATTTGTTTGAAGGTTGTTAACCCTGTCGGTTCCGGAAAGAGTGTAAACGCAAACGATATTATTAATGATGTAAAAAGTAAGCCTGATACAATTTCTTTTGATGAAAAAAAGATTAAAGAATATGCTTCTTCAGGTACCGATGGCGAATACAAATCTATTGGTGATTACAATCATATACCTGCCAGTGATGCAATTTTTGTAATTGATATTGCAAAAGATGAGATGAAAGCAACTTGTATAATAAATGCTCCTTCAACAGGAGGGGCTGATGTTACAGTAAATCAAATAAAACAGGCTTTAACAAATCAAGGAGTAGTAGCTGGTATTTCGGATGAAAAGATACAGGATTTAGTAGATAACCCTGTGTTTAATGTTCCTGCGACTGTTGCTGAAGCGGTATATCCTGTTGATGGGCGAGATGCATATATTGCATATAATTTTGAAACAGATCGTTCTAAAATAAGAGCCCAGGAAGCAGAAAATGGGCAGGTAAACTTTAAGGAACTTAATCTTATACAAAATGTTGTCCAGGGACAGCCTCTTGCTCAGAAGATGAGTGCCGAAAGAGGAAAGGCAGGTAAGACTCTTTACGGACGTTATCTTGAAGCTAAAGATGGTAAGGATATTAATTTACCTTTAGGCAAAAATGTTTCAGTTGATACAGATGGATGTACAGTTGTAGCTGCTGTAAATGGACAGGTTCTTTTAGTTAATGACAAAATCAATGTTGAACCTATACTTGAGCTTGATGGTGTAAATATTAAAACTGGTAATATAACATTCCTCGGAACTGTTGTTGTTAAAGGAAGCGTTGAGGATGGTTTTGATATTAAGGCTAGTGGCAATATCGAAATCAATGGTGCTGTTGGTAAATGTAATCTGGAATCGGACGGTGATATAATTATTTCTCAGGGAATGATGGGGCGTGATGAGGGTCAGATTACTTGTGGTGGCAGTGTATGGGCTAAGTTTATTCAAAATACTAATGTTGACTGTCTTGAAAATGTAATTGTTACTGATTCTATAATGAATAGCAATATTTCTGCTCAAAAAAAGATTATTCTTCAGGGGAAACGAGCTCAGATAACAGGGGGACACCTTTTTGCTACAGAAACTATTGCTGCAAAGAATATTGGTTCGAACGGTGGTGGGGCTGAAACTATTCTTGAAGTAGGCTTTGATCCAAAGGCTAAAAAGCGTCTTTTAGAGCTTCAGGAAATGCAGTCAAACAATGTAAAAGAGTTAGATGAAGTTGAGCTTAATATAGCTACTCTTGAAAATCAAAAAAAGATTCGAAAATCATTGCCTAAAGAAAAGGAACTTAGCTTAAAGGCTCTGAAGGATCGTAAAAACGAAATTATAGATGAAAATACAGAACATAATAATGAAATTGAAAAGCTTCAGGCAAGATTGCGTGAGCTAAAGAATATTGGGAAGGTTTATGCATCTGGCACTGTATACGCCGGTGTGAAAATCTATGTTCGTGATGAGAAGGACGAAGTCCGTTCTGATACTAAGAGTGTAACATTTTATTATGACAACGGCTTTGTTCGTCGTGGAAAGTATGAGGCACCTTCCACTGATGGTATAAAGGCTCCAAATGGCTATTCATCCAATTGATCTTCAGACAATGTATTCCCAGATGAACAACATTGCAAAAAATGTTGCAAATCAGCAGCAGGGACCACAACTGACCCAGCAACTCCAGCAAAATAATCAGATTAGGAATGATGCTGTAAAAGCAACAATTGTTCATAAAGCTGATAATACTGATTCAAAATCTGGTGGAGTAAATTCAGATGGACACTCTTCTCAGGAAGGACAGTCCTTTTCTCAAAAAAACGAAGATGAAAACAAGGAAGATCAGACTCCAAAAAGGAAAGGATTGTATGAATCTTATCTTGGACAGCATATTGATATAACAGGATAAAAAATGGGACTGCTTTTTATTAGCGTTTTTTTTTGTATATTAAATATATTACTCTGGATTTTTTTACTGGCAAGGTTTAATAAAAAATTTTCAACAGACGATATTATTCATGAAACTCGTATCGAGATGAATAATCTCATTGCTGATGTTAATCGAAATACAGGAAGGGCTATTGAGCTTTTAGATGATAAAATTCGAGAGTTAAAAGCTTTGTCAGCAGATGTTGACAGACATATTTCTGTTATAAAAAATGAACAAAAGAAAGCAGATGAGAGCTTTCAGTTTAGTCAGTCAATAAATAAAAGACAGGTACGTACCCCTGTGGATCGATACCTTCAAAATTCAATGGACTATATGGATGAAGGTTCTATCGTATCTTCTTCAGGAACACAGTTTGTTATTCAGAATGATATGCCACAAGTTACTTTTAATCCTGAACCAATTAAAGTTGAAAAAGATTTCAATACTCGGGTTCGTGAGTTATGGAATCAGGGAAACACTATTGATGAAATTGCATCTCTTCTTTCAAGTTCAACTACTGAAGTTCAATTTGCTATTGATATGGGAGACTAATTATATTATTCAAAAAAAAGCGGTAATCAGATTATCTGGTTACCGCTTTTTTTGTTCTCTGATATATGTATTGATTTATTAAAGATTAAAAATATTTGTTCTGTTAATGAGTTGAAACATTTTTTTAAGAAATAAATAATAAAGATGTTAAATATGTTGTATTCTGAAGAAAAAAAATAACAAAAATTCTAGAATTTATGTTAATAGGGGATAACATTTTTTTAATTGTCGATTAAGATAATATATAATAATATATATTAGGTGATTAGTTTATTAATCGTTCCTTAAATTTTAAATTGAGGAATTTATTCTATTTCCAAAGAGAGGCTCGAATGGACGTCCAGTTACAGGAATTAATCGATAAGATTAAGAAGGATGGTGTCGCCGCTGCCGAAACTTCTGCTTCAGAAAAGATTGCTCAGGCTGAAAAGACTGCTGCAAAAATTATTGCAGATGCAAAAGAAGAAGCAGATAAGATTATTAAACAGGCAAAAGACGAAACAGAAAGATTAGAGAAGGCAAGTGAAGACGCAGTTCGTCAGGCTAGTCGTAATCTTGTTCTTTCTTTTAGGGATGGTATCACAAAGGAATTATCTGCCATTGTGAATGATGAAACTGCAAAAGCTTTTTCAAAAGATCTTCTTGCTAGTGTTATTCCTGAGACAATAAAAGCTTGGGTTAAAAACTCTGATGCTTCTGATGTTTCTGTTTTACTTGGTGAAAAGGATCTTAAGGAACTTGAATCAGGATTAAAGGATGCATTGAAGGATGAGATTGCTAAGGGATTAACAATTAAGGTTGATAATTCTCTTACAAGTGGATTCCGTGTTGGTGTAAAAGATGGTGCTGCATTCTATGATTACAGTGCTGAATCTGTTGCAGATTTATTCTCTGCATATTTAAATCCTAGAGTAACAGCGATTTTGAAAGAGGCGGTAAAATAGTGAATCAGTATTACCTTATTGCACAGCTCCCTGCATTCTCAGTAACTGATGAGCATTCAGCTCTGCCAATAACGGAAGAATACTTTACTAATCTGTGTTCACGCTTTCTTGAAAAAAAGGATCTTGAAATATTGCAGAATCTGTCTCTGGAACCTCCAAGACTTGTAAAGCCTACAGGCTCAGTGCTTGTGGATACCTGGTATCAGAAGGAACAGAGCTTACGTCTTGCTTTGGCTCAAATCCGAGCTTTGCGTATGAAAAAGAAGTTTGATTTAGGTAATGAATCTATAGCTCCTGATGCAGTTCAGGCAGCAAGAACAGCTACGGGAATGGACAGTCCTTTAGCTGCAGAACAATATCTTAATCAGTACCGTCTTAGCATACTTGAAAGCATACGTCCTACCGACGGTTTTTGCGTTGATGCTGTATTTTGCTATGGTTTAAAGCTTAAGCTTGCAGAACGTATGAAGAAGTTTAATGCAGAAGTTGGTATGGCTTCCTACCATAATATTTACGATAGAATCCTTAAGGCTGGAGAGCCGGGAGATAATAAATGACCGATACAAAAGGAAAGGTAGTCGGAGTAAATGGAAACATGGTATCTGTCAAGTTTGACGGTGTCATTTCCATGAACGAAGTTGCCTATGTAAAAGTTGATGACACAAGCCTGAAAAGCGAAGTAATCCGTATTCGCGGTGATGTTGCTCAGCTTCAGGTTTATGAAATGACAAAAGGAATCAAGGCAGGAGATACTGTAGAGTTTACAGGTGATCTATTGTCAGCAGAGCTTGGTCCAGGTCTTTTAGGACAGGTATACGATGGTTTGCAAAATCCTCTTCCATTACTTGCTGAAAAAGCTGGCTGGTTCCTTGAGAAGGGTATATATGTTGACCCTCTGAATAAAGAAACAAAGTGGGACTTTACTCCAACTGCAAAAGCAGGAGATGTCTTAAAAGCTGGTGAATATGTTGGTACTGTTCCTGAAGGACCTTTTACTCATAAGATTTTTGTTCCATTCTATTTACTTGGATCTTATACTGTAAAAGAAGTTGCACCTGCAGGTTCGTATACACTTAAAGATACTATTGCAACTTTGACAGACGAAAAGGGAAATGAAGTAAAGATTGGGCTTTCGTTTAAATGGCCTGTTAAACGTGCTGTAAACTGTTATGCTGAGCGTCTTGCCCCAACAGAGACAATGGTTACAAAGGTTCGTCTTATTGATACATTCTTCCCTGTTGCAAAGGGTGGAACCTATTGTATTCCTGGTCCTTTCGGTGCTGGTAAAACTGTATTGCAGCATACAACTTCAAAGTATGCAGATGTAGATATCGTAATTATCGCTGCCTGTGGTGAGCGCGCCGGTGAAGTTGTAGAAACATTGACAGAGTTCCCAGAACTTAAAGATCCAAAAACTGGTAAGTCATTGATGGAACGTACTATTATTATCTGTAATACTTCATCGATGCCTGTTGCTTCTCGTGAAGCCTCTGTTTATACATCGGTAACCCTTGCGGAGTACTATCGCCAGATGGGCTTAAACGTTCTGCTTCTTGCAGATTCTACATCACGTTGGGCTCAGGCTTTACGTGAAATGTCAGGACGTCTTGAGGAAATCCCTGGTGAAGAAGCTTTCCCTGCATATATGGAGTCATATATTGCTGCATTCTATGAAAGAGCTGGTCAGGTCCGCTTATCAGACGGTTCAAAGGGCTCTGTAACAATTGGTGGTACAGTATCTCCTGCCGGCGGTAACTTTGAAGAACCTGTTACACAGGCTACACTTAAGGTTGTTGGTGCATTCCATGGTTTAAGTCGTGCTCGCTCAGATGCCCGTAAATACCCTGCTATTGACCCAATTCAGTCATGGTCTAAGTATCATGGTGTAATTGATCAGAGTAAAGTTGACTTCTGTTTCTCAATAATGAAGAAGGGTGTTGATGTAGGATCAATGATGAAGGTAGTTGGCGAAGAAGGTACATCTCTTGATGATTATCTTGTTTATTTGAAGGAAGAAATGCTTGATGCTGTATATTTCCAGCAGAACTCTTTTGATGCAGTTGATGCAAATGCAACAGTTGAAAGACAAAAGTATGACCTTGATAAACTTATTTCAATCTTAGGTTCTGACTTTAAGCTTGCAGATAAGGATGAGGCTCGTTCTTACTTCAACCAGTTACGTCAGAAGTTCATTGACTGGAACTATACAGAGTTTGAAAGCTCAGACTTTAAGAAGCTTGAAAAGGAAATTGATGATCTTTATGCATCAAAGTCTGGTGTCCTCACATCAGAAGCCGAATCAATTCTTAAAGCTTAAGGTAAGGACGGTGAATAGATATGAATAAGGTATATAGCAAGATTGAATCTATTACAGGTTCCGTAATTACTGTAAAAGCTGACGGTGTTAAATATAATGAACTTGCCGAAATCACAACACGTTTTGGTAAGTCTCTTGCCGAAGTAAATAAAATAGATGGTGACACAGTTTCACTTCAGGTTTTTGCCGGTGGTCGTGGTGTTTCAACTGGTGATCAGATACGCTTTTTAGGTAATGAAATGCGTGTTTCCTTTGGGGAAGATCTTATGGGCCGTATTTTCAACGGTTCTGGAGAACCTCGTGATAAAGGACCATCTCTTACAGAAAATATGAAACCTATTGGTGGACCTTCTGTAAACCCATCAAAGCGTATCCTTGCAGAACGTATGATGCGTACTAATATTCCAATGATTGATATGTTCAATACACTGGTAGTTTCACAGAAGCTTCCGATTTTCTCTATCTCTGGTGAACCATATAACCAGCTTTTGGCTCGCATTGCTATGCAGGCTGAGGCAGATGTTATTGTTCTCGGTGGTATGGGTCTAAAGTATGATGACTTTCTTTATTACAAGAAAACTCTTGAAGAGGGTGGTTCATTAAGTAAAACTGTAATGTTTATTCATACAGCTGCAGACCCAACTGTAGAATGTATAAAAATTCCTGATATGTCGCTTGCTGTTGCAGAACAGTTTGCCCTTCAGGATAAGGATGTACTTGTTCTTTTAACAGATATGACTTCATATGCTGATGCTATGAAAGAAATTGCTATTACTCAGGAACAAGTTCCTTCAAACCGCGGATATCCAGGAGATTTATACTCTCAGCTTGCAGCCCGTTATGAAAAGGCTGTTGACTTTAAGGGCAGTGGTTCGGTTACTGTTCTTGCCGTTACAACAATGCCTGGTGATGACGTTACACACCCAGTTCCTGATAATACTGGTTATATTACAGAAGGTCAGTACTATCTTAAGGGCGGTCGTATTGAGCCATTTGGTTCATTGTCACGTCTTAAGCAGAATGTAAACGGTAAGACTCGCAAAGATCACCGCGCCCTTATGGATGCTATGATTCGTCTGTATTCATCTTATAAAGATACTCTTGAAAAGAAATCAATGGGCTTTATGATGTCTAAATGGGACGAAAAGCTCCTTAAGTATGGTGAGTCCTTTGAAAAGGAAATGATGGATTTGTCTGTTAATATTTCCCTTGAAGGAGCTCTTGACTTAGGATGGAAGATTCTTGCTTCGTGCTTTAATAAGGATGAAACAGGTATTAAGACTGAACTTATTCAGGAATTTTGGCCAAAATCTGCGGAGTAATAAATGGCGACAATTAAGCTGACAAAAAATGAGCAGAAAGCACAGAAAGACTCGCTGAAAATGTATCAGCGCTATCTTCCTACACTTACTCTCAAAAAACAGCAGCTTCAAACTGAAATAAGGACAATTGACGCAAAAGCAAAGGCTGTCCGAGAGCAACGTAAAGCTCTTGAAGCTGAGTTTAAGGTGTGGATTGGTGTCTTTGGAGAAGAAGATGCTTTTACACCGGATATGGTCACTGTCCGCAACATCAAGAAAGGTGTTGGCAATATCGCCGGAGTTACAATTCCTGTGTACGAAGGTGCTGAGTTTAACCGCGGAGACTATGATTTGTATAGTACTCCTTTGTGGATAGACCTGGCTGCAGACCGCATGGAAAAGGCCCTTTCACTGGATCTAGAAGCCAGTGTTCTTGATGAACAGGTTAGGCTGCTTAGTAAGGAACTGCGTACAACAACGCAGCGCGTTAACCTTTTTGAAAAGGTTAAAATCCCTGAAGCTAAGGCTAATATAAAGAAGATTTCAGTATACCTTGGTGATCAGCAGGTTTCTGCTGTTGTTACGTCAAAGATTTCTAAAAAGAAAATTGATCAGCGTAACGCTCTGGCTGCACTCAAAAAGGCTGCTGAACAAGAGGGGGCTGAGTTATGATAGTTCCCATGAAAAAGGTTTCTCTTGTTGTATTAAAAGATGAGAGAAAATCTGCTTTGAAAGAGTTGAGAAAACTTGGTGTTTTGCATGTAGAAGAAGTAACTGGTGGAAGTGAAGAGCTTACTCTTTATAAGGATCAGACTTCAAAAGTTCAAAATGCACTTGCTGTGTTAAATGAAATAAAGACAGGAAAAAAGGATACTCCTGTGCAGGTTTCTCTTAGCAGAGACAAAGTGTATGAAACTGCAAAAAATGTTCTTACTCTTTGTGAAGAAAAGAAGAGCTGTTTTGAACGTATTACAAATAATACTGCCGAAATCAGTCGCTTTGACAAATGGGGTACAGATATTGATCCTCAGGACTTTGACTATTTAAAGTCTAAGAATATCAATATTTCTCTTTACGAGATACCTGCCGATAAGTATAAGCTTATTGGTGAAGACGTGGATACAGTTTTTGTTAATAAAGACAAAAACTCTGTTCGTTTTTTCGTTGTTACAAACGTAGGTGAAACAGATAAGGTTAGTGGATTACCACCAGAAGCTTTTAATGTTACTTTACCTCGATTGTCTCTCAGCTCATTGCGAAATGAGATTGATGACTATAAAAAGCGTATTGTTCAGATTGATGGCGAAATAAAGTCTTGCGTACAGTATAGGGATGCACTGAAAGCATCTTTAACAGATATTGCAAAAGATATGGAGCTTGAAAATCTTTACAGTGGCATGGGGTATGAAGGTAAAGTTGTATCGGATGGATCTGAAGCTAAAAATGAAACAGAACAGTGTTGTAAGGATTGTTCTGTTGAGCTTGCCTGGCTTACAGGTTATGTTCCTGAGGATGAAATGTCTGTCTTTGAAAAGGGAGCAAAAAGTCATCAGTGGGCATATATAGCTCAGGCTCCTGGTGATGAGGATAATGTACCTACAAAACTTAAAAACAATAAGTTTGTAAGTCTTATTTATCCTTTGACTGACTTCCTTGGTACTGTTCCTGGGTATCATGAATATGATATTTCAGGCTGGTTCTTGCTGTTCTTTACAGTGTTCTTTGGAATGATTTTTGGTGATGGTGGTTACGGTGCATTGGTTACTGCCTTTACTTTAATATTTGTTTTGAAGAGCGTATTTACAGGTAAAAAGGTTGCTCCTGTATTAAATCTTGTGCTCCTTTTGGGAGTTGCAACAATGGTTTGGGGTGCTGTTACCTGTACATGGTTTGGTTTGTTGCCTGAGCAGCTTCCACAATGGATAGTTGGTCTGTCTGTAGCTCCATTGTCTAATGCCTGCACAGATCAATGGCTGCCATTTTGGACTAATGATCCGTCAAGTGGTACTTTAACAACTGCCAATAACCTTCAGATATTCTGTTTTACACTTGCTTTACTGCAGCTTTGTGTAGCTCACTTAAAAGGTATTGCTCGTTTTATAACAGACAAAGATTATAGGCTTAAGGCAATTGGTGAGTTTGGTAGTTTTATTGAACTTGTCGGTATGTACTGGATTGTTCTTTCAATGGTTGTTAATGACAAAGTATTCCCAATGATTGGTGGTGATGTATATGGACTTCCTTGGGGAACAATTTCAGTTGGAATGGTTGGAGCCGGTTTTGCTTTAAGCTTCGTATTCTCAAATTATGAGGGAAGTGTGGTGAAATCTGTTCTTGAGAGTGTAAAGAATATCATTTCAGTTCTTTTAGGCGTAGTAAACGTATTTTCGGATATAGTTTCATATATTCGTCTTTGGGCTGTAGGACTTGCAGGTGCTGCTATCAGTAATACCGTAAATACAATGGCAGGTCCTTTGGCTGGTAGGGCTGTTTTGTTTGGAGCATTTGTACTGCTGTTAGTGTTCGGTCATGGATTAAACATGATTTTGAATTTGCTTTCAGTAATTGTTCACGGTGTTCGCTTAAATACACTTGAGTTTTCTAACCATCTCGGTATGTCATGGTCAGGCTTTAAATACGAACCTTTCAGGGACTAACTGAAAAGGTCGTTATATAACAAATTAAAAGTTTTTAATTGAAACTTTTCGATAAGGAGATAAATATGAATCTTGGTTTTCTTGGTGCTGCTGTTGTAATGGGTATTGCTGCTATTGGTTCAGCAATTGGTATTGGTGCTGCTGGACAGGGGGCAATCGGTGCCTGGAAGAGATGTTATGTTGGTAATAAACCTGCTCCATTCATCTTAACAGTATTTGCTGGTGCTCCTTTGACACAGACAATTTATGGGTTCCTTCTTATGAACTCAATGAAAGTTAAAGTTGCTGCTGGAGCTCTTGATCCTGCATTTGCATTGGGTCTTGGTATTGCAGCTGGTCTTGCAATGTGTTTCTCAGCAATTGCTCAGGGTAAAGCAGGTGCTGCAGGTAGTGATGCTCTTGGTGAAACTGGAAAAGGTTTTTCACAGTACATTATGGTAGTAGGTCTTTGTGAAACTGTTGCTTTGTTTGCAATGGTATTCGGAATGATTCAGTAAAAGCAGACGTAGGTTTTAAATAAAAAGGTGGCAGTAAAGCTGAAGTTTTACTGCCACCTTTTTTTTTGTTTTGTATATCGTTATAATAAGTTCTATGGATAAGATTTTTTATAAACCACGTACAGTATATATTGGTGGTAATAATAATGTAGATAGAATAGGTATTGGTGGAGATGAGGCTGTAACTATTCAGACAATGTGGAAGGATCCTATTATCGGAGTAAAGAATGATCCTAGCCGTCTTGAATCAATACGTAATAAAATTGCACAGCTAAAAACTCTGGGCTGTGATATTATTCGTTTCGCAGTTCCTGATATGGAAAGTGCTGAAAGCTTTATTGAAATATGTAAGACTACAAGCATGCCTTTAGTTGCTGATATACATTTTGACTATCGTCTTGCATTAAAGTGTCTTGAGGGCCCTGTGGCTGCTATACGCATTAATCCTGGTAATATTGGTGCCAGAGATAGGGTTGAGGCCGTTGTTAATGCTTGTCGTGATAAGGGAGCTGCAATTCGTATTGGTGTTAATACAGGCAGTCTTCCTCATGATTTAAGGGAACTAGTTGCAGCTGGAAAAATGTCTCGTGCTGTTGCGTTAAGTGAGACTGCTGCCCGAGAAGCAAGTGTTTTTGATGAACTTAATTTTGATCAGTTTGTAGTCAGTATGAAAGCAAGTTCAGTTGCAGAGACTATCGAAGCTAATGAAGATTTTGCTTCAAAATATAATATTCCACTTCATGTAGGTGTTACTGAAGCTGGCCCATTGATTACAGGTGTTGTAAAATCGACTCTTGCTTTCAGTCATCTGCTGCAGGAAGGTATAGGATCTACTATTCGAGTATCTCTTTCATCAGCTCCTGAAAATGAAGTTATTACAGGGCTTGAGATTTTACGGGAATGCGGTAAACGTAAGGGTGGTGTAACTTTAGTAAGCTGTCCACGCTGTGGTCGCGTTGGATTTGATGTTCATAAGTTTATGGACAGGTGGCAGAATGAACTTTTAGGAATGAAAAAAGATATTACTGTTGCTGTAATGGGATGTGTAGTTAATGGACCTGGCGAAGGAAAACATGCTGATATTGGCATTGCTGGTGCTAATGGTAAAGCTATAATATTTAAAAAAGGTGAAATTGTACGAACGGTTGATGAAAAAGATGCCGATAATGCATTTAGAGAGGAACTGAATACATTATGAAGCAATTAGTGCTGGTTATACTTTTATTTTTTAACTTAACCACAATTGTTATGTCTCAAATTGCGCCACCAAAGCCTGAAAGTGCAAATTGTTCGTGGAGAACTTTAGACAGCGCTGTAAAAGCATTTGATGAGCGCGATTATAGTAAAGCATTAAATCTGGCAATTAAAGCAAAAGATAACCGGCATGCAGAGATTGATTGGGAATACTATATCCTGGAGTCTGCTTTATCACCATATCAGGTCCGACGTGAAGGTGAAAAGTTTATGGATGTCTTGCCTGTTTTAAAAGAACGTGATGAGACAGAAGCAATAACCCTTATAAATAAGTACCTTAGCTTAAAAGGCGAGAGTTTTTTTAATGACTCAGTTTATTCTTTATTAGAGTGGGTTAAATCGACTGAAGTTTATCCTGAGGCTGATTATTTAATTGGAAAAATATATCAACTTGAGGGAGAGTATAAAACTGCTTATGATTATTATGAGCAGGCTCGTTGTGAGAGTGATTATTTAGATATTCCAAGTCAAAAAATTGATATCCTTTATTCTATGTCAGATCTAGCAATACAAAGTGATAATGTTGAACAGTATGAACAGATTTTGGTTTTAATATTGAATGAAGATAAAAATTTTAAGAATCAGACACTGTTAGACAGTTTTATTCGGACTATTGATACTGATAAGGCCAGTAATTTTGACAGATTTTTTATGCTCTATAGGGCAGACTTTTCTCCATCATCTCCATGTTTAAGAAAGATGTCAGATTTGTATGAGAGCAGGCAGGAGTATAAAAAATCGTTAGAGTGTATAAGTCTTCTTGTAATGGAGTCCTTTACACATATTTTTAGTTCAATACAGGAGCGCGATAAGGGGTATAAATACACAACTATGATTGATTTTTTCAATAAGTGTAGTGATTATCCCGATATTATTCAGTGGTGTCAGCAGAATAAAGTATGGGAGTCATTTTACTTGATGGCTGATAAAATTGAAAAAAGAGGCAAAGTAAAATTTGCAAAAGAAATCTTTTTTGTGATGAGTATATCTGTTCCAGATTTGTATTGGGCCGCAGAGGCAAATCAAAGATCTTGATTTACTAAAAAATGTTTTTAAGTTTTTTTCATGGATAAGCCTAGTTTATAACCTAAACTAGGCAATTTTTTTTTAAAAAACAGACTAGTTTATACTCATAACTGTACTATTATAGATTATTATACATCCTAGTTTCGTTAATAACCAAATGTTGTAATCTACAAGATCTAAAGAATTGTCAATTATACTAGAGTAATAAAAAAAGACAGGTATAACAGTTTTTATATGTTAACCTGTCTTTCATTTTTTAGTACTGAAGTCCTATACCAATGTACACTTCAAATGCTGAAGTTTGTCTTCTCCAGCTATTATCAAAGAGAGATGATACTACCTTATCTACAACCTTCCGACCAATGTCTGCACCTATGCTTCCTCTAACTACTAAGCTTCGCCATTTACGCGGATATACAAGAACTTCAACACCTCCTGCATACCAACCGTCAATTATACTGAATGTTCGGCCGGTAGCAATGTTATCTGTTAATGCTGCATCAATAAATGGTGAAACTTGAAGTTCAAAGTCAAAGTATCGCATAAATCTTAAATGCTCTGAAAAGGATGAGCCTTCACCAAATATGATGTCTGCCCAACCAAGCCAATCTGTTGCAACAATTTTTATTGGCATATCAAAGCTGAAAATAATTGCATCAGATACATTTAATGCTTTTGTATCGCCATAGCCTGTATCACTTTTATATGTCTGGTCATCCTTTATACCACGTAAAATACCACCAATTTTTTTATGTCCATTGTTGATGGTAAAGGCATCAATACGTGTGCAAAAGCCTATCCAGCTGAAGCAGTAATAGCCTTTTAGTACACCTTCAATTTTTGGTATGTACTGGTCTGTTTGAAAATTATAACCAATAGACTGTTCAACGTTGATACCAAATCCTTTTCTGAAGTTTCCATACCAGTTTTGTCTTTCACTTCCAAATCCATGGCCTACGGTAAATGTTGGACTAGACAGATCTTCATTATTCTTTGAAATAGCTCCGTCATCATCCCAGTTAAACACATAATCGATAAAAGGTGTATAATTTACTTCACCCCAGTTATCAATATCCGCAAGTCTTATTGGAACTGAAAGTTTTGCTTCTTCAGTATAGTATGTTGTGTCCCCATACTCTGCATAATCATTGTCACGATTTAATGCTGTAGAAGCATCAAGTACTACCTTAAACCCATCGAAAGGTAATGTAAATGTAAAACCTGTTGACAAGTTATACTCTGGAGTTTCCTGTCCGATTGTCCAGCTTACACCCCAATCATTATTCCATGTTGCGTCAAAAGGTCCAGCAGGAAAAGGGTAGGCATAATCAAAGTTTATACCAATTTTGTTATCAGTTCCGCCCTCGTCGTTATACTCTGCCGAATAGTTTACATCTGCAGTCAATGTAGATATTGTGCCTAAAAAATTAGTGTCTTTCATTTTAAGCTTTAATATAAAGCCATCATTTGAGTCATACTTTGGGTAAGGTACAGCAAGAAAATGCTTTGAATCTACTGTTGTTGCCGTTAAGTGTACAAGCTGAATATCATCTTCAGTTTCAGGTCCATAAGTTACAGCAAGTTGTGCTGACTCTAAGACACGTTCATTGACAAACTTCTGTTCAAGATCTTTTATATATGCAGAAAGCTCTTCATAGCTTTCAAAAACTCTTTTATAGTTAATCTTGATATCCTGTTTAAGAGCATATTCTCTTGTCATTCCTGTGATTTCATATTTTGTGTCTGCGATTCTAAATCGTTCTGCAAATAAAGTTGAAAAACTTATTGTACTGATAATTAATGCTAAAAATAGTTTTTTCATAATTAATATGCACCTTTACCTTTTACTACTACGTATAATGTTTTTATGATAATCCATAAGTCGAGCCAGACAGACCAGTTCTGGATATAGTACGAATCAAGAGTAACACGCTCCTCGTATCCTGTATCACTACGTCCAGAAATCTGCCACATACCGCTTAATCCAGGCTGAACAGACAAAATGTAATCAGCTTGTCTTCCATATTTTTTCAGCTCTGGTTCTGTTACAGGTCTTGGACCAATAAAGCTCATTTCGCCTGTGAGAACGTTAAAGAATTGAGGTATTTCATCTATACTTGTTCTGCGTAACAATTTTCCAATTCTTGTAACACGCGGGTCATTTGTAAACTTTCTGTCTTTTTCCCATTCTTCGCGCATTTCTGGATGCTCAGCAAGAATCTTATCCAGCATTTTATCGGCATTGATTACCATTGAGCGGAATTTCCAGCATTTAAACTCTTTTCCATCTTTACCAACACGCTTGTGTCCGTAAAAAATTGGACCTGGACTTGATAACTTTACGATTAAAGATACTATCACTACTATTGGTACAAGAATTGGGCTTGCAAGCAAGAGTAAGAACAAATCTACAGCTCTTTTTATAGTTAAACTTATTTGTTTTGTCAGATTGTTTGTAGTATAGTAGGCAAGAATACCTCCTATGTCTCTCATGTCCAGGTTAAAGGATTCTGTATCCTGAATCTTTGGTATACTTAATACATATCTGAATCTGTGATGAATTACTTTTGTGTCCTGCGAAAAACCTGCGATAATAGCAACTTTTATACCAACTTTCTTTAATAAACCTAATGAAGAATTGTTTAAAGGGACAATAGGTATTTCTTTATATAAATCTGGTTCTATTGCTGATGAATCTACTATTACAGCCGGTTTATATCCAAAATCCTTACGGTTTAAAAGACGGTCAATGATAAAATTGCCACTTTTCCCGTTGACAAAGATAACGGCCGGTACACCATACCATTTATTATTTGCAAATATATGACGGGCTACTTCTCTTCCACCAGGTAATATAATTGTTGCAAAAGGTACTGCTAAAATAAGGGCTACAACAATCGGCCATTTATCATCGGCATCTTCTACGGCAATTGATAGTGCTATACCCATAAATATAAAAAACGTACAAATGCAGAATTTTTTTACTTCGTCTGCTGGTGGTAATACAATCCCAGGGTATAATCCTGCAGCATAGTAAACACACATTGCAGGTGGAAGATAAACCCAGTATGTAACAAATGACCTGAAGTTAATCCAGCTGTGATTTATTGCATTGATTAAAAAAAATGCGATTCCTATGCTTAACATTACACCAAGACAATCTACAACCATAAGTGCTATGCCTGATGTGAATGAACTTGTTCGAGGGTATTTTGAATCAAAATATTCTAAAAAATCTTTTTCGTCCATGCGTTTCTCAATATCAATTTTTCTAATAAATATACATATACTTATACTAGTATTTTGTATATTGTTCCATCGTTTTTGTAATAATAGATGCAGATTTGTTGTAATTATATCTATAACTAAAATCTGTATTCTTTATTCGGCTAAAATCAGCTGTCAGAAGTTTTTGGGCAAGATCCTGTGAATCATTTGCCCTGAAATACTGCACAGGCATTTCACTGTATATTTCCTTAAATACAGGTATATCAGAAATTAAGACAGGTGTACCGCAGGTTAATGCTTCAAGGGGTGGCATTCCAAATCCTTCATATAGCGAAGGTTGTACTAAAAGCATTGACTGGGTATACAGTTTCTTTAGCTGCTCATTATCAATCCTGCCTGTAAACTCAATCTGATCTTTTGAAAAATCCTTCAGTCTTTTAACTGTTTGTGAGTCTCCTGTTCTGAAGTTATCGGCATTTCCAACTATAACAAGTTTTTTTGTAAAGCCTTTTTTGCAGGCAATTTCAAATGCATCGAGAAGTGATTTTAGTCCTTTATGCTTTTTTATATTACCTACAAAGATAATTTGTTCCTTTTGAGGTAAAGGCGTATCGTATTGCTTAAGAAGGTATGCTGGAGCTGCGTTGTATATAACCACAATGTTTTTTTTGCATTTTAAGTTTTTTATGATACGTTCTTTAGAAAATTGAGAGACTGTGAATACAACCTGTGACAACTTAATAGAACGTTTATAAAAAAACTTTCGGATTATCCTGCCGATTTTTCCTGTCAGTTCTTTTACATCCAAAAAAACAACGTCGTGAATTGTTGAAAAAACTGGAATTTGAATTCCCTGTGGTATATTACAGTAAGGTGAAAAATATACATCACATGCATTTATTTTTTTTAGAACTTCGGAACTGAAAAAAAACAATTCTTTTAGTGAAAATGGAGGTACATTGCAAAAACAGAATTCTACGTTTTCAAGACGCAGAAAATCCATGCATTGTTCATGTGTTCCAATCAATAAACATTGATTTTCTTTCAATAAGTTGGGAATCAATTCATATATATAAGAACCGATTCCCCCTGAGCCTATCATTCGACAGTCAACTGCTATTTTCATTCTTTATTTACTGCTTGTCTGGTTATCTATATTAATTAATGTATTGTCAACAATTTGCTTAAATTCTCTACAGAATCGCTCTTTGCTGAATCGTTTTGCATTTTCAACACAATCATCTGAATTGACAGATATTTTCTCAAATCGTGTAATAGCTCTTTCTATACTATCTGGAGTCTGGTGGCCAAAGAATATTCCAGTTTTTGTACTTACAACTGTTTCAAGGGCCCCTCCATGTTCATAAGCAATTACTGGGCGTCCACATGCTTGTACTTCAACAGGGATGATACCAAAATCTTCTTCTGCACAGAAAATCAGTGCTTTGCATCGTTGTAAATAATCTTTTACTTCATCATCGCTGATGCGTCCTGTAAAAGTTATTAAGTCTTTTGGATATTTCGCTGCAATTGCCTTAAGTTCCTTTTCTTGACTACCAGAGCCTATTACGACAAGTTTTTTACCCATGTGTCCACAGGCTTCGATTGCTATATCAATTTTTTTATAAGGCACAAATCTACTGAAGACAACATAAAAGTCTTCACTTTCTTTATTATTTGGACACAACCTTTGTGTATCAACAGGAGGATAGATAACAGTTGAATCCTTGTTCCAGTATTTTTTTATGCGGCGGGCGATGTAATTTGAGTTACATGTGATTGTATCAATGCGTTGACTTGATACATAGTCCCAAAGTCTGATGTTTGGCATCCATTTATTCATAAAAAATCTGGTAAGCCTGCCTGAATTATTTTTGTAGCTGAAATATTGATCCCATGCATAGCGCATCGGAGTATGAATATAAGCAATATGAGGTACTAAAGGTGGAGTTATTACACCTTTTGCACATGATGATGAAGAACTGATTACAAGATGATACTTTGATAAATCAAAGGACTCAAAAGCCTTTGGCATATACTTAAGGTATTTCGTATAAAGCTTTGTTGCAAAAGGCCATTTTTGTATGAAAGATGTATGTACTTTTTCTTTTGGAAAAATCTTACCCATCTTTTTTTCATCATAAACTAGAGTATATATATCTGCATCCGGGTACAATGACAATAACGCTTCCACAACACGTTCTGCACCACCATAATTTACAAGCCAGTCATGAACAATTGCTACCCTCATAAGTCCTCCATTATATTACATTATAACATTATAATGTAATATAATAGCATTTTCAAGATATTACCGAACAACTGGTAACTTTAAAACATTTTTATAAGGTTATACAATTTTTGTGCAGCGTTGTCATATGTATATTTTTTTAAGACTGCGTCTGGTGTTGAAACACTTTCTAAAAGCTGTTGATCTAGGTTAACATTTGTTGACACTGGATTTATATAATGAACTGTGTCTTTATATATTTCTTTTAGACAGGAAGAATCTGCACAAAATACCTTTGCTCCACAACTTAGTGCTTCAAGTGGGGGAATGCCGAAACCTTCATAATAGCTTGGGAAAATAAAAGCTTTGCAATATGTCATCAATGCTTTAACCTGTTCATCTGTGACATAACCTGCAAGTATTACATTCGATAGATTTTGCAGTTTCTTTAGTTCAGGAGGTACAAGTCCACGTATGGCTTTCCCGCTGATAACAAATGTGCTGTTCGGGTGTTCTTGTGCATATTCAGCTATCCATGCTAGGTTTTTTCGCTTACTGATAGATCCTAATGTAAAGTAATAACTGTACTTTGTTATTGACGGAGTGTTATCAAAAATTGATTCGTCAATCGTAACATCTTTGAAATGATCCCATCCGTTTCCGATTACTTCGATTTTATGGGATGGTGCTTTATAAGCTTTTATAATTCTATTCTTACTAAAATTACTTACAGTAACTATTTTTTTTGCATTTTTAGCAATATTTCTATAATTGAAACAACTGTATAAGGATACTAGTCTGTCTCTGAAATTCTTAAAGTCTGTTTTATAGTCATATGCATATATGTCATGAATAAAGGCTATACCACAGTTTTTACCGAGAGGTGCTGTATTACTAAAATTTAGAGGCACTGCCTTCATTTTTTTGCAATACTTTGCAAAATCAATAAGGTCCCACCGAGGAAAAGAACTTATAGTTATGTCTGTTGCAATTACTTTTATGTTTTTATACTCAGGAGTCTGTTTTGCATTAGCAGGGACAAGAATCGCGATATTGCAGTTATTATCAGCAATAGCATCAAGTCGCTTGCAAACTTCAAAGCTAAAACGTTCAATGCCTGTAAGATTACGGCATAAAAAATTTCCATTGATTAATATCATACAAAGACAGTTTAATGTAAATAATTGATTTTACCAAGAGACTTTTTTAGCAGTATAAGCTTGTAGCTATTGAAACAATCAATAAAATTACACCAGAAACCAAAAAATAAATGTAAGACTTTGAGTTATTACGGTTTCTAGAGTTTACAAAATCATAGTATGATTCACTTTGTGATACATCATAATTTACAGGATGCTTAAGTTTATCAACGAGCTTTTTTAATGCATATCTAAATGCATCATATCCTCCGCTCCTAGCAATAAAACTTAAGCCTCCTATGCTCAAATACAAAACAGCTGAGACAAAAAAGCCATCACACCAGCTGCGGATAATCGTGATTTCAATTGTCTGCGAAAGTGTTTTTTGTTCATATTGCGAAATTGCAAATGAGATTATGACGGCAACAATAAGGTTTATACCTGTGTGAATAAGCTTTTTTATCCAGTTATCCATATTAGCTGTTTAACTCTCTCTTGTATTTTTCATATTCAGCATCGTTGCAGCTTACAAAGTGACCAGGTGCAACTTCTCTGAAACTTGGTAAATCCCTTGAATAATCATGGTCGAGGGCTGGTGTATATAAAATACGTACTCTCTTTTTCTCATATTCAGGATCTGGTAACGGAATTGCACTTAGTAAACTCTTTGTATAAGGATGCAGAGGATTGCTGAACAACTCGTCTGAAGAAGCTAGTTCAACAATTTTACCAAAATACATAACTGCAATTCGGTCTGAAAAATATTTTACTACTGACAAATCATGGGAAATAAATAGGGTAGTAAGGCCCATTTCTTTGTTTAACTCGCTTAACAGGTTTATGACTTGAGCTTTTATACTTACATCAAGAGCAGATACTGCTTCATCTGCAATAATCAGCTCTGGGTTCATGATTATAGCTCTTGCTATACCAATACGCTGTCTTTGTCCTCCCGAAAACTCATGAGGGTATCTGTCTGCGTATTCTGGAACAAGACCAACACGTACTAATACCTGTGTTACGCGTTCTGTAATTACTTTTTCATCTTTTATACCCTGAATGCGTAATCCCTCGGCAATAATCTCGCGTACAGTCATACGTGGATCAAGGGAAGTAATCGGATCCTGGAAAATCATCTGAATTTTCGTAACAAGAGTTTCATGCTTTAGTTTTTTTAAGGCAGATTCTTTTTCAGCTTCACTCATAGAAGATGAAAGAATACGCTGTCTATTAGACTCCTGCCAGATTTTTTCACAGTTATCAGTGTCGTATTTAGCCTTTTTTAGAAGAGCTTTTTGTTCAGCAATTTTGTTTTTAAGCTCTTTTTTTACTTCAGCAACAGACTGTTTATTTCCTTGTGCAGCTAGCTGTTTTATCTTTATTTTTGCTTCTTTTTTTGCATTTATGATGGCATCAGTATAGTCTTTAAGCCCTGCATTGATACGTTGACCTTTAAAAAAGATGTTTCCACCTGTGATTTTATAAAGCTTTATGATGGATCTACCTGTTGTTGTTTTACCACAACCTGATTCGCCAACTACTCCCAAAACTTCACCTGGATAAATATTAAAGCTTACATCATCAACTGCCTTAAAGGAGCCTCCGTTAAAGTACTGACGCAAATGTTCTACTCTAAGAAGAGGCTCTGTGTTATGTGTACTATTATGCATTGTTAACCTCCTGTCTTGATTTCATGCGAGCAATACGTTCTGTTACAGTTTTTGGAGGCTCTACTTTAGGAGCATCAGGATGTAAAAGCCATGTTGCAGCATAGTGTGTTTCGCTTATCTTAAACATTGGAGGTTGCATTTCGAAATCAATTGCCATTGCGTATTTATTGCGGGCTGCAAATGCATCTCCCTTTGGAGGATAAATCATATTTGGCGGTGTACCAGGGATTGCTTCAAGAGTATTTTTTGAATCTAAGTCTGGCATTGATGATAACAAAGCCCATGTGTAAGGGTGTGCAGGGTGATAGAAAATATCTTCAGCTGTTCCCTTTTCTACAATCTTACCAGCATACATTACTGCAATCTTATCTGCTACGTTAGCAACAACTCCAAGATCATGGGTAATAAAAATTACGCTCATGTTGCGTTTTTCTTTTAGTCTGTTTATCAGCTCAAGAATCTGTGCCTGAATTGTAACATCCAGTGCTGTTGTAGGTTCATCGCATATCAGCAGGTCTGGGTTTGCTGCAATAGCAATAGCAATTACAATACGCTGTCTCATTCCTCCTGAAAACTCGAACGGATACTGGTTAAATCTCTGCCTTGGATTGCGTATACCAACTTCTTCCATAATTCGTATTGCTTTGTCATAAGCCATCTGTTTTGTAACGTGGTACACAGCTTTTGATTCAAGTTCTTTTAAGTTGTCAATGATTGCAACAGCATCTCTTGTAATTGATTTTGCTGTTTCATACTGTTCATCTGTATGTATTGTTGCTTCATAATACTTTGCAATATCATCAAGGGCACTCTTTGCATTTGTTTTACTTGCTTCAGGTGTTGCTTTATAATTTTCAACTGCTGAAGTAAGTGTATGGTCGAGAGTATAAATTGCACGATCTGTGTGCAATGAAAGTCTGTTTATAGCTTTTGTTACAAGGTTTGAAAGCTTCTTTATTTCAGCTTTACATTCCTTTATGTTCCAATCAGTCTTTGTAAACAGTTCTTTTGCTACATTAACTTCATTTGCTGCAATTTTTGCCTCAGTTAAAGAGCGTTCATTTTCGTATTTTATTGCGGTTGCAATATCATCAATGAACTGAATCATGAACTCTGAATCAATTGTTTTACGCATTGTATCATTCATCTTGATAGCGTCTGTAAAATCTACTTTATCAAGTCCCTTTGTCATTGCGTAGTAACCTAGGGTAAAGAAGTTTGGAGTTACTTCTTTTTTTAACTGCTGTTCTATATAGCTTTCGATGCTTGTTAAAACTTCTGCTAATGGTTTTGTGTCCCCGGTATTTGGAGTATATAAACCAATTTCATCGTTTAATCTTTCAACTAAATGATTAAACCTTTCATCTGTTGGTTTAATGAAATAGTCATTGTACACATGACTGATTTTTTTTGTTAAAAATTTTAATTCAGTAACAATCGGATGCTTGGATTCTTCCAAAAGATCATTTTTAATGTTCTGGATATCAAAGTTTACAGATTCAGCATAGTCAATTGCAGTGTTATATTTGGCCAGCAATTTACTGCCAATCGCATTAAAGTTCTTAAAAATCTTTATGTTTTCTGCAACTCTACTTTTTAATATTCCTGCTTCAATAAGACATGTTGTAAGGTTTTGAAGATGCTCTTCAAGCTCTTTTTTTGCAAGTTTTTGATTTGTTATACCATTCAGTAAAGTTGCTTCTGTCATTTGTGGGCCAATTTTTACAATTGGATCAAGAGACGACATTGGATCCTGGAAAATCATTGTGATTTTGTTTCCACGGATGTGATTAAATTCTTCTTCTGTAAATGTTAAAAGGTTTTGTCCCTGGTATAGTATTTCACCATTTTCAATGATTGCATTTGGAGCTTCGATACCAAGAATTGCTTTTGCTGATACTGACTTACCAGAGCCAGACTCTCCTACGATTGCTAAAGTCTGACCTTTTTCAAGACTAAGACTTATATCGCGGACTGCATGCACAATACCTTTGTTAGTTCTAAATGAAACAGTTAAATTTCGAATATCAATTTCAGGTGTGTTATTAGGCATTTTCGGCTCCTCTTAATGAAGGGTTAAATGCATCTCTTAATCCATTACCAAATTCGTTAAAACAAATTAAAAGTATTGCAAGAAATGCAGCAGGGAAGAATAGTGCATGTGGGTTTGTTGTAAGTGCACTTTTTGCACTTTCAATCATTGTTCCAACACTTGTCATTGCATCTCCCTCAAGGTTAACAATACCTAAATATGTAAATATAGTTTCAAGTGAAATTACACCTGGGATTGTAAGAACAGAAACTGTAATAATAAATCCGATTGAGTTAGGAAGAATATGCTTGAAAATGAGTCTCATATCATTTGCACCTAATGTACGGCTTGCATTTACATAGTCCTGTCCCTTAAAACGGTAAAACTGTGCTCGAACTGTACTTGATGTTCCAATCCAGCCATAAAATATAAAGGCGAAAAAGAGTGAAACGATTGGCCCCACTTTGCTAGCTAAGAAAAGCTGGAATAATGCAAAAGTTAACAGCTGTGGAATATCGTAGATTATCTCCTTAAAACGTTCAAATAAAAGATCAAAAGTTCCGCCATAGTATCCTTCGAGGGCACCGATTATTATACCAATAAACAGATTGATAAATGACACTAATACGCTCAACACAAGTGACATGCGGGCACCATGTGCAAGACGTGTAAATATATCGTATCCTGATGCATCTGTACCAAATAGGAATGAAGCATAGTTTCCATTCTTATATTTATACCATTCTTTATACATAACGCGTGTTTCAATCTGATTACCGTTCATACGGCTGATTGAATATGCGTTTCCATCTTTTGAAGATGAGTCTTTTACAAAGATATCAATTGGTTTTCCAATTTTGTTTTTTTCCATATAACCTTTTGCATCAGTTAAAAACCATGCATTTTGGTCTGTTTTATAAATACTATTTTTAACTTTTGTTGAGTCTATTACAGGATAAAAAAGCTGGGTTCCTGAGTTTTTTTCATAGGCCTTTGCTTCATCATACTGTTCCTTTGTAAGCAAAACTTTTACCCAGCCAACTTTTGCGTATGTATCAACTTTTACTTTGTACCATGTTTGTGGACGTTTTGCCACCATGTGCTGTTTTGTTCCATAGAACTTTACAATTGCTCCCGGAATATTGCTGAGGTAGTCGTATGTCTGCTGGTTAACTTCCATCTTTTTTGTACCATCCCAGATACCAAGCTTTGATAAAAGCTGACATTTAGGTGTTACATATGCATAATAAGCGTCTCTGGTTGATACTGTATATGGCGAAAATACCGGTCCAAGTATTGCGTAAAGAATCAATACAACGATAATTGCAAAACATATTACAGATCCTTTGTTTGTAACAAAACGCTTCATAGCATCTTCAAAAAAACTTATAGGTTTTGTTTGAAGCTTTATATCTGTTAATCTTTCGCCTTTATTAATAAACTCAAATTTTTCTTTTGGTATTTCAGGTATATTCTGATTAGAGATCTCCATTTTTGTTACCTCCCATGCGGATGCGAGGGTCAATTAGACCATAGCTTAAATCCATAAAAATTTCTGCAACTAAACCAATTACGATGTAAAACATTTCGCAAGCCATAAATACACTGTAATCCTTTAAATAGTATGCCTGAAGGGAAGTAAAGCCCATACCTGGAATGGCAAAAATCTGTTCAATAATGTATGAACCGCCAATGATATAAATGAACTCAGATAGAATTGATGGCATCAAAGGTACCATTGAGTTTCTTAATGCGTGTCTTGAAGTTGCTTGAAAGCGTGTGAGACCTTTTGTTCTTGCTAAAAGCATATATTCACTTGTTAAACATTCTGAAAGTTCAGCACGAACAAGACGCATATAGCTTGCAATTGTACCAAATGAAAGTGCCATTATAGGAAGAATAGCACTTTTGAACATGGCCCATGTAAAATAGTCGTTTCCACCTTTGAAAACTAAAGGAAGCAGATTAAGCTTAAATCCTATGTAGTACTGTAAAATAAACGCAAAGACGAATGAAGGTACCGAAATCATAAGCATAATAAAGAATCCGATAACGTGATCCTGCCATTTATTTTTATAAACAGCTGCAATAATTCCGAAAAAGATTCCCAGAGGAAGAGATACTATAACAGAAAATACATTTATATATATAGTTGAAGGTAATTTACTTGCCAGGTAAGAAGTAACAGGTGTTAAAAATGTACCTACAGTTGTACAAAAGCCCCAGTCCCATTTTGTAAATACGTTATTTAAGAAAATACCATACTGTATAAGTATTGGTTTGTTGTAACCCCATGCTTCGCGCATGTCTCTCAAGGCCTGTGCTGTATTGCCAGGTGCATCCTGAACAGGGTTTGGCAGGAGTCTGAATAACACAAAGATTCCTGTCATAATGATTAATCCTGTTAAGACAGACAGGGCTAATCGCTTTAAAATATACTTTATCATTAGTTCATTCCACCCTAAAGATGTATAACACTGCAGGGCTGATAAATTGCCGTGCAGTGTGATTTTTACAGTATTGAAAGATTAGTACTGGAGCTGATTGTTGTTTTCAGCGCAATATGCATCCCATTCTGCATCGTCCATAGTATATGTCAGTAATCTTAAATCTCCATGAAGTACGAGAGAGTTAATATACTTTTCAGAATATTCTACTACACGCTGTGATCCGAGAGTGAGTATGTTATAATACTCAACAGGAATCATATTGTAGCGTTCAAGGTGGGCTTTTTCATTTGCAGAAAGAATTATGTTCTTTACATCGTATGATGCATCAGCATATTCTCCTGTTGTAATTTCTTCATACCATTCTTTGTATGTTTTTGTTATATCCTTACCTTCAATATTGATTGTAAGGGATTCCGTTTCTGGATTAAAGCCGTATTCGTTAAGAGCTTCTTTTGTATTGTAGCACCACAAAATACCATATGGGTCAAAGTCAGCTCCGCCCCATGCTGTGTATGCAAGGTCTACGTTACCAGTTTTCATGTTGTCATAGTAGTTCTGGTCTACAACAAGCTTGATTGTAATCTTTTTCTCAAATCCAGTTCCTTCTGTAGCAGCATTGATAGCATCCTGCAGGAATGAAGCTCTTCTCTGGTTACCTTCAGAAGCTGCATATGCATGGTAGTCAATCTGAACTTTATCGGTAGGCTTTAAGTATCCAGCCTTTATTTCTTCGTCATATGCTGTCTGGAAGTATTTTTTTGCTGCTACAAGGTCATATCCTGTAATATCTTCAACAGAAGATGTACCGTAGAACTCTGTAAGTACATTTTTAGCAACCTCTGTATCACGGTAAAGCATACCTGATTCTGGGATAGCAACGTAAAGATAATTAACAAGTCCATATCCGGCATCTGATGCTGGTGCTGTTGTTTCAACCCATTTCTGACGGTCAAGGGATAATGATACTGCATGGCGGAAGTTTATGTTTGCAATTGGTGTGTGCACTATACCATTTGAGTTTTCTCTTTCGAGGCTCTTGCGGTCAATATTAAATGAGAACTTGTATGTATAGCTCTGTGGAGTTATTTTACGGTAGTCTGAGTTGCCATATTTTTCCATATCAACTGCAGAAAGTTCTACTTCGTCAAGTTTTCCCTGTAAGAAGAGGTTAAGAATTGTAGCATGGTCTGCCATAAACTGGATTTCGTATCCGGTTGTCATGAACTGTCCGTTGTGTTTACCGTCTGTCCAGCCGTACCAGTTTTCGTTCTTTACACAAGAAATTGATTTATCTGCCTGGTATGAGTCGATTTTGTATGGACCATATGAAGCTGTGTTTTCTTTAGATGTGCCGTACTTACTCTTTGTAATGTCTCCAGTCTGCTGTTTATTAGCCTCGTAAAGATCTTCCTTTACAAGTCTTATGCCTGTAGTAGCATAAATAAAGTTAAATGGAGTCATAGCATGTGACAATACAAATGTGATAGTGTAATCATCATTTTTAATAAAACCAACTTCTTCCCAAGGTGTAGCTTCTTTTTCAGTGCGTGTAAAACAGAATTGTAACCATGCATCTGGACTATCATCTCCAAAGCCCTTTGCAATCTGCTGGTAAATTGATTTTACTTCTGGTGTTACCTTAAAGTATGTCTTGCCAGATGCGTTTGCAAAAAGTTTTTCCCAAAGGTTTTCACCTTTTTCGTTTGTCCATACATCTGCATAATCGCTGTCTGGACCATAGGCATTTAAAGTCTCTCCTTCAAGGAAAAACACTGGCTGAGTAAGTGATGACCATAAATCATTTTCATTTACGTTTTCAGCTTCGTTAGCATTGTCATAGGCTACAGAACCTGCGTAATAATTCTTTGCATTTACGAGAGGTAAGCTTTCATAGTATGAAGAAGCTCTGAAGTTTTTCATATCTGGGTTAAGGAATTGCTTGAAAGAATATTCGTATGTAGAAGCATCAATCTTTGTTCCATCATCCCATGTTGCTTTTTTATTTAGACTGATTTTCCAAGCCCAGCCTTCTTCTGCATCTGCAGGTACTCCGTAAAGTTCGTTTCCTGCATATTCTTTTGTAACATCAACAGGTAGTGCTGAAGCCATTTCTGGTACTACTTTATAACCGTCTTTTGTTTCGTTTGCAACATAGTCATAAAGCATTGTTGTTATTCGCTGTAAAATCACGTCTTCCTGGTTAAGCTGCCAGTCTGTAGGGCTCCATGTTGTAGGAGCTGTTGTTGTAGTTCTGTATGTGTAACTTTTGTTACTGTCTTTTTTCGATCCACAACTTGTAAAAGTAACTGCACCTGCCGCAAGTAATGCTACAGTTGCCGCACATTTAAGATACTTTTTCATGTTATCCTCCGGTTTAAAAAAAAGAGCACCGATGATTTTAGGATACGGTGATGTTATAACCTAAACGGCATCGTTGCCCACTTTATTTGCACTTAAGAAGTGCCGTTTTACTAAATCAAATAGATGATAGTTTTCAATTCTTAAATCAATATTAATATATTAAATAAATAACAATATTTCAATTTGTGCTGCGAAAAATTTATAAATACTGTTTAAGGGTTTCAGAAAGTTTTAAGACTGTCTGGTCTAAAGTCATTCCGTCAGTGTCTACTGTAACGTCTGCATATTCGGTATAAAGGGCTTCACGTTCATCTAAAAGACTTTGCAAAGTCTGATTTTTTTCCATTGCAATACCTCTTGACTCAAGGTTGTTCAGCCGTTTTTCGATTTCGCTTAAGCTTAATTTGATATAAAGACAAACACCTGTCCTCTTCAGATTTTGCATTGCCTGCTCACCATAGACTACAGAACCTCCTGTTGCAATGACAGAATGTTCTACATTGACTTTTGAAACTATCATATTTTCAAGTTCAAGGAAACTTTTAACACCCTGGCTGTTAATAATATCCTGAAGACTTGTTAAAGTTTCGTTCTGGATTATTAAGTCAGTATCAATGAAATCCATTCCAAGTTTTTTAGCAAGTAATACTCCTGCTGTGCTTTTTCCTGAACCTGGCATTCCGATTAATATTATGTTTTTCATTTTTTTGTCCTGATTACTTTTTTAATAAGCCATTATATGATAAATATAATATAGATACAATAATTACTAATTAAGTATAATGAAAGTATGAAGGTACCTGAAAACAAATTAGATATTAAAATAATTGCTTTGGATTTAGATGATACGCTTTTATGCTCAAAGCTTTTTATTACCGAAAAGACTGTTGAGGCACTGCAAAATGCCTGTAAAAAGGGAATCTACATAGTTTTAAGTTCAGGACGTACTGAATATGGTATTTTCCCTCATGTTCATAATCTCAATATCGCCGGAAGTGAGTATGGCAGATATATTATAGCAATAAATGGTTCTGCTGTATTTGATCTTCATACAAGACAGTGTGTATATTCAAGGTGTGTAGACAGTGAAGTGATGCATCTTGCCTATGAAATGGCAAAAGAAAGAGGGTTACCAGCCCAGGTGTATGGCAGTGACGTAATATGGGCAAGCTATGATAATGAATGGTCGAGAAAGGATTGTATACTGTGTGGATCAAGGCTTGAAATTGTAGATGATTTTGCTTCCTTTATAAATAAACCTTTTCCTAAGCTTCTTATACCTGCTGAAGAAAAAAAAATTGCTGAGTTTACACCTGTGTTAAAAAAAGCTTTGGAAGGAAAAGCTGAAGTTTTTATAAGTAAACCTTATTTTTTAGAAGTAATGCCTTATGATTGCGGAAAAGGACAGGCCTTAAGGTGGCTTTGTAATCATATTGGTATTGAAAGAGATAGGGTTATGGCCTTTGGTGACAGTATGAATGATGAATCTATGCTCACCTTTGCCAGACATGGAGTTGCTATGTGTAATGGTCTTGGTTACATAAAAGAGATTGCTTCATATGTTACCTTAAAGGATAATGAAAATGATGGCATAGCTGACTTTCTTAATAAATATGTATTATAATATGACGTATAATTGGAGTTATAATGAACAGTATGACAGGATACGGCTATAAAGAAGCCGTAATTGATAATACACAGATTAGCGTTGAAATTAAATCTGTGAACTCAAGATTCCTTGATTTAAATATCAATATTCCTTCTTTTTTGAATCCTATTGAAAATCGTATACGAAAGGCTGTCAGTGATAAAATTGTCCGCGGAAAAGTTGATTTAACTGTACGTATTAAGGATAATAACTCAACAGCAGTTGTAACAGCAGATCCGTCAGCCGCAATGATGTACGTAAAGGCAATAGGTGAAATTGCAGGTGCTCTTGGCCGTCCAAGAGATGAAATTCCATTAGGATTGATTATTAATCAGGAAGGTGTTTTAAATATTACACATCAGTATGATGCTGAAGCTTATTGGATAAAAATTGAAGGTTTATTTACTGAAGTTCTGAATCAGTATGTTGCTGACAGGGCTAGGGAGGGTGAAAACCTGAAAATTGATCTTCTTAGTAAGCTTGATACTCTTGATAAATGTGCCGCCTTTTTTAAGGAATGGCAGCCTAAGATGGAAATTAAGTTTAAGGAACAGATAAAAAACCGTTTTACAGAGCTTTTGGGTGATCATGCCGATGAAAACCGTATTATGAGCGAAGTTGCAGCTATGATGGTAAAGTATACTATCAACGAAGAAATTATCCGTCTTCATAGCCACCTTGCAGCATTAAGGAACGAGCTTACAAATAACCCAGTTCCTGGAAAGAGGGTTGATTTTATTTGTCAGGAAGCTAACCGAGAAATTAACACCATTGGTTCAAAAAATCAGTTTACTGAAGTTGGTGCAATGGTTATAAATGCAAAAGATGCTCTTGAAAACATTCGTGAGCAGAGTAAGAACGTAGAATAAGGAATATACAATGAGTGAATATACGATACCGGAAGGCAGTGAGTTAAGAATTGCAATTAGTGGTAAGTCAGGTTGTGGTAATACAACTGTAAGTTCTCTTTTGGCACAAAAGCTTGGTGTAACTTTAATTAATTATACATTTCGCCAGCTTGCCAGTGAAAAAGGTCTTACACTGGCACAGGTTATTGAAAATGCAAAGACTGATGATTCATATGATAAAGCTGTTGATAGCCGTCAGGTTGAACTTGCAAAAAAGGAAAGCTGTGTTTTAGGTAGCCGTCTTGCAATTTGGATGCTTAGAGAAGCTGATGTTAAGGTTTATCTCATTGCAAGTGATGATACACGTGCAAAACGTATTTTAAACCGCGAAGGTGGTGATTTGCAGCAGATAAAGGATTTTACTGCAATGCGTGATCGTGAAGATAGTGCTCGCTACATGAAATTGTATGGTATTGACAACAGTGAATATGAGTTTGCTGATTTGAAAATTGATACTGCAACTCGTACTCCAGAACAGATTGTCGATCTAATTATTGATTATCTTATTAAAGCTGAGCTTGTAAAGTAGGCTTTCAATAAACAAAATAAGCCCCGTAAGTGAAGCTTCTTAATACATATAGCTTCGCCTGCGGGGCATTTTTATCTCTATATGCTTATTATTAACTTATTGTTTTGTCTTCATTATTGCTGTCTGAAGTCTGTTCATCTGATGTTTCTTTTGTTACCTTGAACTGAGTTACCTCAGTATTTACACTGTTGATGCTGTTCATGTTTTTTTCAGTCATTTGGTTTACAGCATTTACAGCTTCTGTGACTTCATTTATGTTCTGTGTAATCTGGTTCATAGATTCATTTATAGTATTTGTAGTTTCTTCAAGCTTCAGCATTTCACTTATGACCATGTTGCTGCCTTTTTCCATATTATCAGAAGCCTGTCTTACGTTTCCTGTAATTTCTGAAATCTTATGCATAGCTTCAATGACCTGCTTGCTGCCGGCGGATTGTTCGTTCATAGCATTTTTAATTACAGTTTCCTGTGTACTTACTGTCTGAGTGTTGCTGAAAATCAAGTCAAACTGGTGCTGAAGACTTTGAGTGTCTGAAGACATTGTGACAATTTTCTCACGAAGGTTTTTAAGGACATCATTTATTTTTTTAGCCTGTCCGTTACATTCTTCTGCAAGATTTCGTATTTCATCTGCTACTACTGCAAAGCCGGCACCTGCGCTGCCTGCATGGGCTGCTTCAATTGCCGCATTCATAGCGAGCATGTTAGTCTGTTTTGCAATGTTACGGATTACATTGCTTGTTTCAAGTAAGCCTTTTGACTCTGTTTCGATGATTTTTGTCATCTCTACAGTGTTGTTAACAACCTTTAATCCGTTTGCAGCTGATTCCTCAAGTAGTTTTACGTTTTCAGCATTTTTATCAAGAATAGATGTAACACTGTTAATGTTTGCAACCATCTGTTCAACGGCAGCACTTGATTCTGTAACTGCACCTGTCTGTGTGTTTACATGTACGTTGAGAAGTTTGATATTGTTTACAATTTCGTTTACGGTTTCGTTTGTCTGTTCAACACCTTTGTTTTGATTGTTTACGTCATCACGTATTGTACTGATGCTTTCTGAAATTTTACCTACAGAACTTGTTGCATTTCGTACGTTGTGTTCCAGATCTTCACCAATAGTCTTCATGTTGTTTGATAGACCAATAACTTTTTCAAGCGCTTTTGCAATCTTTGATATAGTTTTGTTAAAGTAGATACTCATCTGTCCGATTTCATCCTTTGTCAAAACCGGAAGCTCTACAGTTAAATCTCCGTCTCCTTCAGAAATATTTGCAAGAATTGCCGTTATTTTAACAAGAGCCCTTGAAATACTTTTTGCCAGGATAATTGCAATAATAAATGTAATGATGAAGCCAATTAATTCTGCAAGATTTAAAATACGTATGATAGCATTTGTACTGGCATTTATTACCGATACAGGTACAATCATTGCATAATCAAGGGAATAAAAGTCGTTTTGACTTGGCATGATACGTATTTCATATAACTCACCGTTGATTTTTTCATGGGTAATACCATATGCACCCTGCTGATATTTTTCAAGTGCTTTTATTCCCATGTCTTTTGTGTTTTTGTGTTTTATGTCAAAGGTGAAGGGATCCAAAAGAATGTTTGAATCTAAATCTATGATAACAAAAGTAATGTTACCCATTACATTTGAACTGCCTAATATATCTTGAAAAGCTTCAATACTTATTTCAACTACTGCTACACCGTTGATTTCGCCGTCCTGGTTGTGAGTTGCCTGTGCTGCTGCAATTACAGGGATTCCCTGTGAATTTACATAACTGGTTGAAAAGTATGTGGAGTTTTCAACATCCTGGGCATTATAGTACCAGTCGCTGTCCATAGCTGTGTCATAGGTTATTTCATCTTCCGGATATGAAGCGTAAAACCCTGTCTCTTCATTTATGATTGCTGCTGTTGTAATGAAATTGTTTGATTTTACTATTATTTCAGTGGAATCCTGCTGCTGTTGTTCATCCAGCAGGGCTGTACTGCACATCTGTTGTACAGTTGAGTCCACAGCCTTAAGATATGTTGACATGGCAACATCAGTCAGTCGCATTGTTGAGGACAGGTTTTCTGTAAACTGTATGTCATTCAATGCTTTTACTCTGAAGTAGATGAATGTACCAACTGCCATTAATAAACTAAAGGTTAGTGCATTAATGCAAATTACAATGCGCGTTACCATTGAGTGTCTTTTTCGCCCTGTTACCTTTGTTTTATCTGTCATTTAGCGCTGTCTCCCGATGGGGAAATCCCCTAAGCTACACGTATCATAGTAGCACTATGTAAACAGATTAGTTATGTTAAAACAATATATTTTTGTGAAAAAGAATTAATATAACAACTAATTATATAATTGCTTATAACACTAAGTTATCTTTCCCGGTGGTTTTTTGATGGTATAGTAAAAATATCTTAATGTAACTTTAAGGAGATTATATGAAACCTATTGTTAAAGCTTTTTTAGTAGGTTGTGCATTGACAGGCTTTACGTTTGCAGGTTTTGCTCAGACTGCGGCAGAAATCATTGAAAAGTCTGTTAATCTGCCAACCCCTGATTCTAGTACGTCACAGTTACAACAGGATCTTTATGAAAACGGCAAACTTGTTGAATCGCGTGTGATTTTGCAGTATGGCCGGCGTCATGATGGTCTTGTTGACACTGTATTTGATATGAAGAGCCCTGCATCAGTAAAGGATAGTCGTATTCTTAAACTTGAAAAAGGTAACAAGGCTGATGATACATTTGTTTATCTGCCTTCATTACGTACGACACGACGACTTGCAGCTGCAGAGCGTCAAAAGTCATTTTTTGGTACAGACTTTACATATGATGACATAAAGCTTCGTTCTGTTGATGAAGATAATCAGGAAATGATTAAAGATAATGTTTCAATCACTGTTGGCGGAGTTAAGTATGACTGCTGGGAAATCCGTTCTACACCTATTAAAAAGAATGTAGAATTTGCTTATCGTGAACAATTTATTGATAAAAAAACTTTCCTTCCTGTTCAGGTAGACTACTACGAAAAGAAAACTGAAAAGCTTTTGAAGACATATACAATCGAAAAGATTAGTGTTATGCCATCAAGTGTAAAGAGTGGGGTAACTTACCTGATACGTGAAGTAAACAAGGTTCATAATCACACTACAAATCATAGTACAGTAGTTACTGTAAAAAAGATTGAAACTGATAAACCTATGTCAGATAAGTATTATACACAAAACTGGCTTAGTACAGGAAAATAGCAAAAAAAAGCTTCGCTTTTGGCGAAGCTTTTTTTTTGCTTTATTAATATTTACTTTCTGCGTATCCTACCCAGCCTTCGTTTTCAACAAGGGCCTTTTCAAAACCTTCAAGTTTGAAAGGATAGCTCTTTGAAAGGGATCCGGCAATAAGCTTAACCTTCCATGTGCCGTCTTCCTTTTGTTCAATTTTACATTCAGTATCTTTTGATGCAAATGTATGGAACATATCTTCAATGTCTTTTTTTGACATATCAAGTGCAAGTAAACCACAGTTGTACATATTCTGGCGGAAAATGCGGGCAAAATTAACAGCTATTACTGTATAAATGCCATTAACTTCAAGAGCCCATGGAGCATGTTCACGAGATGAACCACAACCAAAATTTTCACGAGTAATAATTACCTTTTTACCAGGAATATCTCTCTTTGCATCAAAACCCTCAAGTTTCAAATCTTCAAGAAGGTATGGCTTTAAAGCCTGTTTTGAAATCTCTGTAAGATATTTTGCTGGGATTATTTCGTCAGTATTAATGTCTGAACGATCCAGAAAAAGTACTTCGCCACCAAATTCTTTCATCATTAACCTCTGTAAAGTGATGAGTTAGTAATTGTTCCTGCAATAGCTGTTGCTGCTGCAGATGCAGGGCTCATTAAATGAACCATTCCGCCTTTACCCATTCTACCATTAAAGTTACGGTTTGTGGTAGAGGCACACACTTCACCTTCTGCTAATACTCCGTTAGACATACCAAGACATGCACCGCAAGTTGGATTTGTAACACAGAACCCAGCCTCGATAAATGTCTGGATGATACCTTCTTCAAGAGCCATCTTATAGATCTTAGGAGTAGCAGGAGAAACGATTCCGCGTACGCCTTCTGCAAGGTGATGTCCTTTAAGAACCTTTGCTGCAATGCGCAAATCTGAAATACGACCGTTTGTACAAGAACCAATGTAAACCTGATCAATTTTTGTACCACTCATTTCAGAGATGTTTTTAATCTGATCAGGCTTGTAGTTGATTGTACAAACCGGCTCAAGGTCTGACAAATCTAATGTGTAAACCTGTTCATACTGCGCATCTTCATCATCGCACCACTTTGAGTAATCTGCAAGAGCTTCTTCCTTTGTTTTGTACTCATCTTTGATAAATTCCCAAAGGTAATCAACTGTTTTTTCATCAGGGAAACAGATGCCAGAAGTTCCGCCGGCCTCGATTGCCATGTTGCACAGAGTCATGCGTTCTTCCATACCCATTGCATCTACAACAGGACCTGTAAACTCAATAACGCAGTTTGTAGCTCCGTTTACGCCAATTTTACCAATGAGATGCAGGATTACATCTTTTGCGTATACACCTTCTTTAAGCTTTCCATTGAGGATAAATTTAATTGATTTAGGTTCACGGAACGAACATACTCCCTTTAAAATTCCAACCTCAAGGTCTGTAGTACCAACACCTGCAGCAAAGGCTCCAAATGCTCCGTGTGTACAAGTGTGGCTGTCTCCCATAATTACAGTATAACCCGGGCGTACAAAACCCTTTTCAGGGAAAATTGCATGGCATACACCGTTAGAGCCGATGTCAAAAAAGTCTTTTATGTTATTGCGTTTAGCCCAGTCGCGTAGTATTTTTCCCTGTTGTGCTGTTTTTGAATCCTTTGCGGGGGTAACATGATCTATTACTGCCTTAATTTTTGTAGGATCAAATACTTTATCTTTATTGTTTTCTACTAAATCATTTATAGCAACCGGTGTTGTAATTTCATGACAAAAAACACGGTCAAGTTTTAATACATAAGTACCTTCAAATGGACTGTCTACAAGATGTGCTTCAAATATTTTTTGAGCAATTGTCTTTCCCATTATAAGCTCTCCTGTTTATTTTTTTTTATTATTACTAAAGTAGTTTAATTATTTATAAAGGAGATGTCAATATAAAAGTTTTTAAGTACACTAAGTCCGTTTTGTAAAGTCTTACAGAGTATAAAAAAAAGAGCCGGTTAAAGCTGCATTTTTTTCAGTTCTAACCGGCTGATTGTTAAGAGTTTACCGCAAACCATTAAAACGTTTAAGTTAAGGCTTTAAGCATTAGCGTGCTTTGACTCGACGGTATTGATAATTCACATTAACTTACAACGTTTAATCTTTTTCCTGAGATAAAAGCTTTAAGATTTTCAGTTGCAATACCTAAAAGTCTTTGGCGCGTTTCAAGGGGTGCCCATGCGATATGAGGTGTAATTACACATGAAGGAGCTTTGTATAAAGGGTTATCCTTGGCCATTGGTTCGCTTTCAACTACATCTGCAGCGTAGCCTGCAATAACCTTTTGCTCCAAGGCAACTTTTAAATCTGCCTCATTAATTAAGCCTCCGCGGGCTGTGTTTATGAGATAAGCAGTATTTTTCATCTTTGAAAGGGTATCACTGTTAATCAATTTTTCAGTTTCTGATGTTAAGGGTGTATGTAAAGTTACAAAGTCAGAGTTTGCAAAAAGTTCGTCAGCAGTAACTGTTTTTTCACCACCTGTAAATGATGAAGGTGAGTGTACATGCACAATAACATTCATGTCAAAAGCATGTGCAAGTTTTGCGACTCTTTGTCCTATAGAGCCAAAGCCGTAAATACCAATAGTTTTTCCTGCAAGCTCCTGCAGTGGGGAAATCCAGTAGCAGAAGTCAGGACTTGAAATCCAGTCTCCCTTTACTACAGACTCATTATGTGAACTTACAAGATTTGTAAAGTTTAATATGAAGGCAAAAACATGCTGAGCTACAGCATTTGTGCTATATGAAGGAATATTGGTAACAGTAATGTTTTTTTCACGACAGGCTTGTAAATCGATAACATTGTAGCCTGTGGCAAGGACACCTATATATTTTAACGAAGGACAGGCATCTAAAATTTCTTTTGTGATTTTTACCTTGTTAAGGAGTATACACTCAGCATCTCCAATTCGATCTATGACTAACTCTGGAGGGGTCCTGTCATAAACCGTAAGGGAAGAACACAACTGCTTGAAGCAGTCATAACTAACATCACCCGGATTAAGGGCATGACCGTCCAGAATTACTATTTTCATTTAATTACCCTAAAACTTCAACACCAGCTGAACTTATAGCGTTGTTAATTGCATCATCTATACCTGCAACACCCTCATCGTAATCAACGAGAACCTGAGCTTTTGATGCATTTGCAGCACAATTAGTTACACCAGCAACTGCTGAAACTGAAGAATTAACTTTTGCAGCCGAAGCATCATCAAACATGCCGGCTACGTATATTTTTTTCTGCATTATACCGTAATGCTCCTAAAAATAATATTTATAAGTCATTATAGCTTGATAGATATGTGTTGTTCAAGTCTATATATTATTTTGCTGCGAAGCTTTAATTTTTTTTCCGTCACCAATTTTGTCAGCAAGAGTCTTTCCCAACTGTCCGCATGCACCACCAATTTCCCGGCCCCGGCGGGTGCGGAGTGTAACGTTTAAGCCTGCCTTCTCAAGCTTTGACACAAAAGTCCGGCATTCAGATGAAGTTGGCTCTGTGAACGGTAAACCTTCAACCGGATTCCATGGAATTAAATTTATATTTACGTCAATGCCTTTTGCAAAATCAATCATATTTTTTGCACTTTCATCTGTTGTGTTTTTGTCATGCAAAAGAGCCGCTTCTAGAGTTACCCTTCTGCCAGATTTTTTTGCATAGTAGTCAATTGCCTTACGAAGTTCAGGCAGTGGATTAGTACGTCCGATAGGCATAATCTGTTCTCTAAGCTCTGGATCTGCTGTAGTTAAGGATACAGCAAGTCGAATCAGAGGTCCATTATCAGCCAGGTCATATATACCTTTAATGACACCAGAGGTAGATAGTGTGATACGTCTGCCTGAAAGATTACGTCCGCCTTTATCTGTTAGTACCTGTATTGCTTTGCGCACACCGCTTAAGTTCATCATGGGTTCACCCATGCCCATAAAGACAATGTTGCTTAATGGACCTGCATGCTGCTCAAGGAATAAAAATTGCTCAACTATTTCACTTGCTGTTAAACTTCTGGCAAGTCCAAGGTTTCCGGTCTGACAGAACTGACAGTTCATTGCACATCCAACCTGGCAGGATACACAGGCTGTTTTTCTGTCTTCTTTATCAGTTAAAAGGACTGTCTCGACAGCAAGTCCGTCATTTAAGGTTATCTGGAGTTTAATGGTTCCGTCAGGATCCTTTAATACTTTTGTCACCTGAGATGACCTTAATACAGCCTTTTCGTTTAGCTCTTCACGAATAGACGAGGGAAGGTTAGTCATCTGGTCAAAATCTGTGACACCTCTTCCAATCCACTCAAATATTTGCTTACCCCTGAATGCAGGGGCAAGACTTAACTGTTCAGTAATTTCATGTGGTAAAAGACCTGCTAATGCTAATTTTTCACTCATACGATAGGTAAATTGTTTTCCAGTTTGTCCATCATATCGTTGATAGCCTGACTGCGGATACCAAGTCTCTGGAAATCCTTCAATGCATCAATAGCTTTTTGCTTTTGACCCATTTTAATGTAGCAGTCTGCCAGATCGATATAAAGACGATAGTTTTTTGCATCTCCCCGAATTAAAGCCGAAAGGCGCTGGACAGCTTCTTCATATTTTCCTTCACCTTTACAGATGAGGGCAAGTCCTAAGGCTGCATAGATGTCAAAATCAATATCCATTGCCTTGTTGTAATACATTGAAGCAGTCTTATAGTCTCCTGTGTTACGGTACGCATCTCCGGCTCTTGTCAAGATTACTTTATTTTTAGGGTCCATTTCAAGGATCTTGTTCCAGTATTCTACAGATCTGAACTGCTGGTTCATACCACGATAGCAGTCAGCAAGACCAAAGAGTGCATAAAAGTTGTTTGGATCCATTTTTAATGCGCGCTCAAAGTAATAAACTCCTTTATCAAAGGTCTTTAACTTGCGGTGGCAGTTTCCAATTGATGTGAGGACACGTATATCAACTGCAATTTCATTAAGCTCGAGCATACGGGTCCAGTAATAAAGAGCATCCTTGTATTCTTTAAAATCATAGTGAAGATGACCGAGTCCAATCAGTGCATAGGCATTGTTGTCTTCCATATCCAAAACCCTGAGGTAAAGCTGTTTGCTTTTTTTAAAGTCCCTAATCTTTCGGTAAGCATCAGCAACACGAGTTAAAACTGTGATATTGCGGTCATCATGAACAAGGTATTGTTCCCATATGTCTATTGCCTTGTGGTACTGATTTAATGCCTTGTAGCAGTCGGCAAGCCCGAAGAGGGCATAATTGTTGCCTGGATGACAAGACAGACACTTTGAATAATAGTCTATAGCTTCTCTAAAGTGATTAAGCTTACGTTCACTGTCTCCAAGGCCAACAAGAGCGTAGTTGTTATTTTCTTCAAGATTAAGGATTTTTGAAAACGAATCTTTTGCCTCTGAAACACGGTTTTCCTTAAGATATCTGTAGCCTTCTTTCGAAAGCTCTGAAATCTCATTTGAAAACTTGTTTTCATCTGCTGCAAATGGAATATCCTGTAATGGATAGTCAGTACTGTGGCTGTCTCTAAATAACTCTTCGCTCACCTTTTTTACCTCTCTCTTATAAGCATGGATATGATGTCTGCTATTTTTTGATATACAGAATCAGATTTATTATGGTTGTGTGCCAGGATATAATATTTAAGAGCTGTTAGGGCCTGCTGTTTTTTCATGTATCCGTCTCCGATACGGGTTAACCCGTCTGAGTAACCGGTGGTGATAAAAATCCTGCAGGCTTCTTCGATTCGTCCCTGATTGAAAAGCATATTGCCTTTGCGGTTAAGGATAACTTTTTGTTCCGATGTCAGTCCTTGTAAAGGCTTTTCAGTAACCTTTATAAAGCCGTCAGGAATTTCGTGTTCGTCCAAAGTCTTTTTTAGCTTAGCAGTTATGGTTTCCAAAGTATAACCTGTTTTTAACCTTAAATTAATATTAATGCATCCTGTAGTAAAGTCAAGTTAATAAAGTGTTATTTTCCTTATAGATGTGTCTATGGGATGGACAAAATATTCTTAACTTATACTTTAATTATTATTGAGTTTTTGGTAAAAGTCAACAATAGATCTGCCATATATTCTTCGGTCTGTGATTGTATAGTTTCCGATTGTATCAGGCAGCGGGTCCTCTTCAGGGAAGTGAATGAGCAGAGTACCTCCTTCTTTAAGTAAGTCTCTGTCTGAAATCATTTTGATAAGGTCTTTACGGTACTTGTAAGGAAATGGAGGATCCAAAAATATAAAGTCAAACTTGTCCTTACATCTTTTTACAAAAAGTTCAACAGCCAGAAAATGACAGCCAATCTTAACTCCCATTTCCTTTTCAGTGATTGATACGTTGTCCAGTACCGTTTTAACCTTTATTTTGTCTTTTTCGCAAAGCTGGACATCAGTTGCTCCGTGACTTACAGCTTCAATTGCAATTGTGCCGGAGCCCGAAAACAGATCAAGCCATGATTTACCGCTTAAGTCGCCCAGTATCGCAAATACTGATTCCCTCATGCGGTCCATGGCAGGACGAATAACGCCGTCCGGACACTTTATAACTCTACCCTTTAACTGTCCTCCAGTGATTCTCATAATTAGTAAGCTCCTGATTGATATGCGGTATTCAATGACCAGTATATATTGTCTTTCTGTATTTTTTTGTTTTGCATTGCAAAGTCAAATGCAGTTTTACCGCTGTTAGTTTTATAGTTTATATTTGCACCATGTTCAATAAGCCATGAAATGATTATAGTTTCGCTGTTTTCCTGACAGGCATACATTAAAGGAGACATGCCTTTATACGGAGTGTTTACAGCTACTCCTTTTTCAAAAAATACTTCAAGAATCTCTAAAGTGGTTTCTGCTTTTATTGCTGTAACAAATGAAAGACGAACATCTTCTTCAGAAGGAGTTCGGTTTTTCAGCAGCACCTGTATTATCCTTGGGTTCTTTGCATGGGACGAAGCTATGTTTAAGGCTGTAAGTCCGTATATATTTTTTTTATACACGTCACATCCTTCGTCAATTAAAGTTTTTACTACATTGGAGTCTGACTGGTAGCGGCAGGCATACATAAGGGCCGTCCAGCCTTCATTGTCTGTTTCATCGAGATTTGCCTTTGAGTAAATAAGGTCTTTGATTAGTGTAAGATTACCTTTTTTACATCCTTCCATCAACAGTGTTACGCCTTTTTCATCTTTTGCGTTGCAGTCTTTGATGAAACTACGTTTTTCAGAAGAATGAGGAACAGCAGAAGGAATAAAAAAATCTTCACTAGATGGAAAATAATCGTACAAAGTTTTTTTTGTATTTTCTTCTTTTTCAGGCATGCGCTCGTTTTCAGCTACAATTTCATTGAGTTTCAGGCTTAGTTTTTCAGGATCAGGGCTTTTGTCTTCGTGGAAAAGGTCATCCTCTGTCATAATGTCTGTGTTTTCGTCTTTTTGTTCATCAACCTCTGATATAGAGCCCTGTTCAATTTCTTCGATGGAAAATACTGTTGTGTCATAGTCTGGGACATACTGCAAAAGCAGGGCAAAAACTTCTTTTGCATTTTTATTGAGGGATGCATAATAAAAAGAGTCGTTTCCAGCTCCGTCTTTTTTCAGAATACGGGCTTTTTTTGTAGTTTTAAGTGGAGCGTAGACATTTATAAAGCGGTCAATAACAGTTAAATCACTATGGTATTTACAGGCGTACATAAGAATTGTCTGCTTTTTTGCAGTCTTGTCATTGATGGAACCGCCTTTTTTTATGATGAAGTCTATTGTTTTTACACTGTAATTTTTGCGTACTGCAGTAAAAAGAACAGTTTCCCTTGTGTCTGGAGCCTTAAGGGATACACTGTCTGGATTTACGCTTATATAGGCTATAAGGTTATCTTCGCTGTCGTTTTCGGCAATTTCAAAGACAGAGAGGTCTTGACTTTGTTTTGCCCAGACACAACTGTATCCAAGAAAAGAGATTATAATTAATGCTGCAATTTTTTTTATAGACCTTATAAACATTCTTTAAGTATACTGTCTCAATTATTATAGGGCAAGGTATTTGAAAAACAATAATTTTGCCCTTAATAGTGCAGGTATCGCAGATAAACAGGGCAGTACTTTTGACTGAAATCACAAAACAGAAAAATGCCATTGTTCTGTTTATGGGAAAAGGAGTTATACTATCTGTTTTTACAGGGTATTGACTTTATCAGCCAATAAAAGTTAATATACCAAGACCCCTTGAAATCGCGTATGCGGTTTCCATTCGTCCATAAGGAGACATACAAATGAGAAAGTATGAACTTATGACTATCTATCCTATCGAGGATGATAAGTTCAAAGCCGGATCTGAAGCATTAAAATCTGTCCTTGCACAATTCGGCGCTACAGTTGAAAAAGAAGAATCATATGGCGACCGTGATCTTACATATGCAGTAAAGAAGCAGACACGTGGTCGTTTCGTTCTTTACACAATCGAAGCTAATCCAGCTAAACTCGTAGAAATTGACCGCCAGTTCAAATTAGCAACAAGTATCCTTAAGTACCTGTTCGTTAAACTGGATGAAGAAAAAAAGAACTAACAATTAACAGACTGATTTAAAAACTTACGGAGGATTTGGTATGACAGATATTAACCATGTAGTAATTGTAGGACGCCTTACGAGAGATGTTGGCAACGATCAGCGTGATTTTGCCTATACACCAAACGGACAGGCTCGTGCAAACGTTAGTATCGCCGTTAACCGCAGCCGTAAGATGGGCGATCAGTGGGTTGATGAAGCTAATTTTTTCGATGTAACTATTTGGGGAAAGACAGCTGAAAATCTTAAACCATACCTGCAGAAGGGACAGCAGATCGCTGTTGACGGATATCTCCGTCAGGATCGTTGGGAAAAGGACGGTCAAAAGTTTTCAAGGGTATCTGTCGTAGCTACAAGCGTACAGCTGCTTGGAAAGAGAGCTGATGGCGGCTCGCAGCAGTCGTCCGGGGGTTATGCTCCTAAGTTCCAGCAGAATAATGTACAGCCAATGGGCTCAGACATGGGTGGTCAGCCATATTATGATGGCGGACAGGCTTTCGGTGGAGATACAGGATTCCCTGAAGACATTCCATTTTAATTGAATATTAATCAAGGAGACATAATATGTCAGACGAAGTTGTAACAAACGAAGTTGAACAGAAGGTTGCTTCTGAAACAGATACACAGGCTGCTACAGACGGACGCGAAGGCGAAGAAAGAGCACCTAGAGGAAAGGGTAAGACATTCTTCCGCAAGAAGGTATGTCGTTTCTGTGCTAACAAAGCAAAGATTGATTACAAAGATGCAGATGGTCTTCGCCGCTTTACAACAGAACGCGGTAAGATTCTTCCACGCCGCATCACAGGTACATGTGCTAAGCACCAGCGTGAACTCGCTCTTGCAATTAAACGTGCACGTGCAATCTGCTTACTCCCATTCGTAACAGAGTAGGAACCCTTTAGCGTCTTGCCAACTCCTGGTAAGACTGCTCAAATTAAATTTGTCCTTTTATATTAAGGATTCAGGAGCTTGAAATGAAAGTTATTCTTTATACAGATGTTAAACACCTCGGTGAAATGGGTGATGTTAAGAACGTAGCTAACGGTTATGCTCGTAACTATCTTTTCCCACATATGTTCGCTGTTCCATACAATAATGAAACAGTAGCATACTTTGAAACACGCAAAGAAGAAATTGCTGCACGCAAGGAACAGAAGCGCAAGGATGCTGCAAGCCTCAAGGATAAGCTTGAAGCTCTTACAGTTGAACTTGTTATGCCAGCTGGTGCAAACGGTAAACTTTACGGTGCAGTTTCAAGTCAGACTGTTGCTGATTACCTCAGCAAGAACGGTTTCGAAATTGAACGCAAACGTATCGAAATTGCTGGCAACACAATTAAGAGTGTTGGTAGCTACCACGCAACTGTTCACCTTTACGAAGCTGCTGTTGCAGAACTCAAGATTGTTGTAAAGGCACAGGGTTCAAATGAAGCTGCTGCTGGTGCAGAAGCTGCTTCTACAGAAGAAGCAAAGGCTGAGTAAAACAGCTTTCAGATTTAATCTGAAAACAAATCAATTTTAAAAGAATAATTCTTTACTGGTATAACTCCGGTACCTTAAGTTTTAAGGTACCGGATTTTTTTTTACATATCTAATCAAATAGTTTCTTAATATCATAATTTTGTATATAATGCATTTGTTATGGAAGAAAAGTTAAAAGATACAGTTCCGCCTCATAATGAGGATGCTGAACAGGCAACTTTAGGTGCTATTCTTTTGGATTGGAGCTCTGTAGGTACAGTAGTTTCGATTTTACAGCCGGAGCACTTTTACTCATTATATAATCAGGTTATTTATAAGTGTATGCTCTCTCTGTATTCCCAGAATATTACCGGAGATACTATTACACTGATTTCAGAGCTTACAAAACTTGACCTGCTGGATAAAGCTGGAGGAACAGCTTATATTGCTTCCCTTACAGGTAAAGTACCTACAAGTGCTAACATTGATTACTATGCAAAGCTTGTACTGGACAGGGCTACAAGACGTAATCTCATTAAGATTTCCCAGGAGATGAAGGCTAATTCCTTTGATGATACAAAAGAGAGCCGAAATATTCTTGAAGAGGCAGAGCAAAGCCTTATGTCTCTTTCAAACACTGGTACTACAACAGCAATCCACTCGATGACAACTGTTATTCCTCAGGCGATTGCAACCATTGAAAGTCACTACAATAACCATAATTCCTTTACAGGAATCCCTTCAGGCTTTAGTAAGCTTGACAGTATGACTTCTGGCTTTCAGGATCAGGAACTTATTATTATTGGTGCCCGTCCTTCGATGGGTAAAACTGCTTTGGCTTTGTCTATGATGGAGCACATTGCCATTGAGCAGAAAATCCCATGCGGATTTTTTTCACTGGAAATGAGCAACGAGCAGATTGCCCAGCGTCTTTTGTCTCAGGAAGCCCGTATCCCCGGTACAAAGCTTAGGACTGGTATGTTAAAGCTCCAGGACCTGCAAAAACTGCAGGACGCAGCCGGACGTTGTTTTGACAGTCCCTTATACATTGTTGATACTCCAAACATGCAGCTTATGGATCTTAGGGCGACAGCACGCCGTCTTTATCGTGAGCATGATATAAAAATTTTGTTTATTGACTATATTGGTCTTATTAGTGTTGAAAATCCAAATGCTAAAGTTTTTGAAGCTCAGTCTGAGATTTCAAAATCATTGAAAGCTTTAGCCCGAGAGCTTAATATCCCGGTTGTAGCTCTTTGTCAGGTTGCCCGTGATGCTGAAGGAAACGAACCAAACCTTGCACAGCTTCGAGGTTCGGGTAGTATTGAACAGGATGCGGATGTTGTTATGTTTATTCATCGTGACCGACGCAAAACTGAAGAAGGGGATATGGAACCGGTACAGGATGCAAAACTTATTGTTGCAAAGCAGCGTAACGGTCCGATTGGGGATGTTAATCTTTTGTTCCTTTCAAGCTATACTCGCTTTGAAAACAAAGCTGAAGACGGCGCAGCCCTTTAGCTTTTAAAATGCAAAGCTGACTTAATGGAAAAACCTTTTAAGTCAGTTTGCAGTGTAGTGATATCTTAGTCAAAGGCGATTTTACTTACCCTTGCCGTATTATCTTGTTTTTAAGGACAAATTGTCCTTATCAAGCAAGATGCTTTTTCCGTCTTCACCTGTCGTTATAACTCCGTTTGCAGTGACAGTGATAGGGGCTGCCGGTTTAACCTGAACTTCGGATTTACTTGTACACTTTAAGTCTGCACTGTATTTTGCAGTGTAAAACTTTTTGTCCTCCTGCACGACACAGTAGTATGATGATCCGTCTTTTACAAGGACCGAAGTTTCAGCAACAACTTCTTCACCTTCTTTTATTATTTGCAAAGTCTCTTTATCAATTAAAACTAACTTTACAGCGCCATTTTTTACATTAGCTCCTGCAATAGCAATTATATTATTTCCTTCTTCATAAAATGCTCTTGCTCTGATAACATTGACATCGCTTTTTTGAAGAACATTACCGGTGTTGCCGTTGAGTTTAACAAGGTATGAGTATGTTCCGTTTATGTCAGTACTAACAAGTCCCAAAACCCTTGGAGCACCTTCATTTTGAGCTTCGATCTTAGATAACTGTGCCTGATCCTGAGCAATAGTTGCACGCTCCCCCTGTGCTTCGTTTACCTTTTTGTCACTAAATGATTGCGCCTGGGCCGCATTTAATTTGTCTTCGGCCACCTGCTTTTCAATTTCTTTTACAGTCTGCTCCTGTTCCTCTACAGCCTCTTTTGCTTTTTGAGCATCTAAAGCCTTCTGCTCATTATCAGGATCTTCGGCGCTTGCTTTTTCAGCATCGCTGGCTTCCTTTTTTAAAAGTTCAAGTTCGGCTTTTTCCTGTGCTAAAAGGGCAGTGTCCTCTGTGACTTTTAGCTGAGCCTGTCTTGCTTTTTCAGTAGCTTCATCAGCTTCCCTTTCTTTTAAGTCAACCATGTTTTTTCGGTCATTGACACCCCTTCCGTCATCTTCCTGCATGGAGTCAACAACGTCTCTGTCGCTTATAACAGAAGTATCAATAACACTTAAACCTGTTCTCTGATCAGTAAGTGGAATTACTATTTGAGTTTTGCCAGGCCAGTCTTCCCAGTTTAAGGCAAGACCACATTTGTCTTCAGTAAGATTTGCAGTCACAATGTCTTTGTATTTTTCATTAAACACTTGTATTTTGCCTCTGTATACTGCATTGTAAACAGTAACAAAGGTCGAAATAGTTTCAGCATCTTTTCGGTCATAATTAAAAGCTTCAATCAGGTATCCTGTTATAATGCGTCTTAAGTTTGCAATGTGGTCAACACCTGCATTCTTTCCCAGTATTAATATATCTGCGTCAAGCTTGCCGTTTTTGCTGTCGTCCACAGCATGTATAACATAATAGCGGTCTATGTTACCCTCGGTGTTTGATTTTGAAGTGTCCTTTGCAATGGTACGGCCAAGGCCTCTACCAATAGCCCTTATCTGGTCAGCAGTGTTAAATACTGCGTGAGGACCTGTGTAATTTGTAAAAACAATTTCGTCCCCTTTACCTGCCGAATTAAGCTCGTCCTGACTTACTTCAAGAGCATAAGAGTATGATAGAGTAAAAAAAAGACCAATAGCCCAAATTAGATGCTTTGCAATTTTCATAGCTTCTCCCTCTGTTTTCATTATAAATCAAGTTGTACAAGTCTACCCATAGTTTTTTTCGCATATTCCCTTATTTTTTTGTTATATTGCGGATAAACAAGCTTTGTCATGATAAGTCTGCCTTTATTTGTTATAGTTTCTTTGCCCATAAAGGCGCATATTTCATAGACTGTATCACATACGCATTCCATAAGGTTAGTTTCGTCAAAAAAATTTGCCTTTTCAATGGAGATATAAAGTGCATCCAAAATCTGTCCGTCAATGTCATATTTTAATTTCCCTGCACTTTTTATAAGGGCAGTAAGATTATCGGCATTATCTTCACTTTTTATCATTTCTGAAAAGAAAAGGTTAAAATCAGTGGTGCCTGTACAGGCCATAACATCAAGAATATCCTGTGTGTATAGAGGATTTGTTATGTAAATGCTTTGAAAAGCTCTTGTATTACCGCTTTCTCTTGTAAAGCAGGCCTTGTACTGGGACATTTGGGTGTAAAGACTTTCAAGGTAAAGTTTCTCTTTTGCTGCGATATTATCAGATGTAAAGTCCTTTTTCATCTGCTCTACAATAGCTTTGTCAATTATAACTTCGGTATCGTTAAATAATGGCTCCGGTAATTTTAAGTCAGACTTTTTTTGTGTAGGGGTAATGCTCCTGATTTTATATGTATTTATAAACCAGTCTTTTAAAAATAAAAGGACATATCCTGTGTTAGTGTAGGTGATGTAGTTCCATTTCGTACGTCCTGGAAGATTTGCACTCCAAACTGTTTTTCCAAAGGAGTTTATTTCATAACAGGTCTTGTCATCACTGACAAAAACACCATCCTTTGTCTGTGATATTTCAGTAATTGCCTTTGTATCTATGTCTAAGATTTGGGCAATGGACTTTACTTTGCCGTTATTCTCACTAATAAAGGTGATTGTTAACCCATTTTCTTTGGTTAACAATGCAATTTCATTTTTATTTCTGAGAAAAAGCCCATCAATATATATTCCTGGGACCGTAAAACTAGCCCTTTGCTTTACTTCATCCCCTTTAAATGAGTAAAGACTGTAAGAGGTGTCATCAAAAACTGCTAAAAAACCAGATTTTACACTTTTTATGTCTGTAACTTTTTTTGCAAAAACAATATCAGTCAGTTCGTTTCCGTATTTATCAATGCGCTTAAAGATTGAAGTTTGAGCTTTTGGGGAGGAAACATTGATTAAAATACTTGAGTCATCCAAAACAGTCAAAGGTAAATCAAGGGATTGAGCAATAGAACAGCTCCATTTTTTAACTGAGTTTAAGCCGTGGCACTGCAGTTTTGTTTTACCTCTTGTATATATTCTTCCGTCCGGGCAGATATACGGCTTTTGTGTTATGTCAAAGTCTGAGTTTACCTGCCAGGACACCTGCAGGGAGGGGTTTATTAACGTGATGGTGTATTTGTTTAGTACGCACACAGTAAAATCTTTGTAGGAGGAGTTAAACTGATTTACTCTTCCTTTCAGGAGTTTTTTTACCTGGGTTTTTCCCTTTGTGTCTATTGCACACATCATTCTCCCTTCGCAAAACAATGTGAAACCGTTTTCGGTAGAAACAGGCTCTGACACAAGTTCACCATTTAAAATTTCCTGACTGTCAGGACTTTCCATTGACAAAGTATAGGTGGCACAAAAAACGTGATATGAGACTAATAAAAATGAAAGAATGGTAAAAAAAGTTTTTTTTATCATAAAACGCAATGATACATTTACTTATTTTGAGTGAAAGTATTTTTGCCTCATCATATAAACTCTCCATTTCACATTGTAAACCACTGAGTTATATATGTAAGATAATTTTCTATTATGTAAAGAATAAAAGGTATCTCAAAATAGCTGCGGTTTTTATAGACTTTAATAAAGGTATTGAAAACTAGTTTTTTTTATAGCCTGCAGGCCTATGCTCTGTAGTCCAATGGGCCATAAAAAAAGGGTAAAATACAGTTTTACCTGTAATTTTACCCTTAAAAATTATAAGTCAAGACTTTAGGTGCTTGTTTTTTAGAAGTCTACATCTGTGTCGTAGTAGCAGCACTTTAAAAGTTTTTCCATTTCATCTTGTGTAATCTTACGTGGGTTTGATAAAGTACATGCATCAGCAATAGCATTTTTTGCAATTTCAGGTAAATGCTCTAAGAATACGCTTTCAGGAACAAAACCTTCGTCACATGGGTAGCTGTCCTTGCCGTAGTTTTTGATACAGTGAGGAATATTAAGGTCATCGTTCATTTTACGAAGGTATTTGATCAATGAAGCAACTTTTTCGTCATCGTTTTTACCTTCAAGGTGCATGTAGTCTGCAATTACACCATAGCGTCTTTTTGCAGTTTCGTCCTTTGCGTTAAAGGCAATTACCTTTGGAAGATACATTGCATTTGCAGCACCGTGGATGATGTGTGCACCGTAATCAGCAAAGGCTGCACCAGTTTTGTGAGCCATTGAGTGTACGATACCTAAAAGAGCATTTGAAAATGCCTGTCCGGCAAGACACTGGGCATCATGCATGCGGTCTCTGGCTTCCATATCACCGTTGTATGAAGGAATAAGGTCTGTCATAATCATTTCGATGGCATGTATTGCAAGAGGGTCTGTGTAGTTACAGTTTGCTGTAGATACATAGGCTTCTACTGCATGTGTCATTGCATCCATACCTGTGTGGGCAACAAGCTTTTGTGGCATTGTTTCAGCAAGTTCAGGGTCTACGATTGCAACATCTGGTGTAATTTCAAAGTCTGCAATAGGGAACTTAATGCCTTTGCTGTAGTCTGTTATGATTGAAAATGCTGTTACTTCAGTTGCTGTTCCTGAAGTTGATGAGATTGCACAAAAGTGTGCCTTTGTTCTGAGTTTTGGAAGACCAAATACCTTGCACATATCTTCAAAGGTTGTTTCTGGATACTCATACTTAATCCACATAGCCTTTGCAGCGTCTATTGGAGAGCCTCCACCCATGGCAATAATCCAGTCAGGCTCAAACCTGCGCATTGCTTCAGCACCTTTCATAACTGTTTCAACAGATGGGTCTGGCTCAATGCCTTCAAAAAGCTCAACTTCCATGCCGGCTTCTTTTAGGTATGAAACTGCCTTGTCCAAAAAGCCGAATTTTTTCATTGAACCGCCGCCAACACAGATAATGGCACGCTTACCTGTGAAAGTCTTAAGAGCCTGTAAAGCTCCTTTTCCGTGGTAAAGGTCTCGAGGTAAAGTAAATCGTTGCACTTTTTATTCTCCTTCTCAAATTATTATAATTTAATGTTATATCTATAACAGTAAATTAGCAAGGAAAATTTATAAAGTACTTCGTTATTGTTCAAAAAAGCCCTTTTTAAAGGGGAAAGTGCATTTCACTTACGGAAAATGCATCTTACACTCTGATAAATGCATCATGTCTAAAAAGCAATTGTTTGACAAAAATAACAGTATTATTATCTTTTTGTGTAAAAGGAGAGTGTAATATGTTAGAAATGTTTGGACTTGCATTTTTATTTGGCTGTTTTGTATCTTTTAGTGGCGAAAATGAAGAAAAATATGAAAAAGATTATGGAATGAATGAGGAGCAAAACAATTAAATTAATGTCAAACTATTGCATATTGAGATAATAATCTGTTGTCTTTGTATGCTTCATTGCTTTTTGGTGGTAACATAAAAATGGAGCAATAAAAACAAGGAGACTCTTACTATGAATGTTAAAGGCTCACAGGTTAGTTCAGGTAATGATCTTATAATAAAGTGGGATGACAGGTTTGCCATTGGTATAAGTGTTATTGATGAGCAGCACAAACAGCTTGTAAAGCTTTGTGCGGATTTGTATCAGTGCATTATGAAAGGTTCCGTTGATGGGTGTGATACATGCTCATGGAAAGGTAGTTTGTCGGATACCCTGAAAAAATGTGTGGACTATGTTAAGTTTCATTTTGCTGCCGAAGAAAAGCTTATGAAGGAGTGCTGCTATGAAGAATATGCAGCACATAAAAAACGCCATGAGGATTTTTCGGCAAAGGTCTTGGCCATGGCCTTAAACTATAACAGCTGGGCATTAAAGGATGCTATTTTCTTTGCAAAATATCTTTATGAGTGGATTTTAAGCCACATAGCCCACGAAGATAAGCTTTATGTAAGTAAACTAAAGTCTTATCTTTTAGCGAAAAAGTGATTATGGTTTTGTTTTTTTTACTTGACCTTTATGTAAAAAACGTTGTCTTATAAACCGAAAATCTAAGTATTATGACAACATCTGAAAAATACGTACAAATGAACCATGCTTTCATTCTTTTAAGAGATGCAATCTTTGCTGATGAAGCAGAGGGTGAAAAAGCAGAAGATCCTGCTGTTACAAACCAGGTTTTACAGGCTATGGGAATATTAAACAGCTATCTTGATTACTACAAAAAAGAAAATGACTGTAAAACAAAACAAAAAAAAGACTGCGAAAATAAAGGTGCCAGTGGAAGAAGCGGAAACGTTTTTGGTTTTCCTCAGTAATATATTTAATTAAGGGGTTAATTAAAGGAGTTTTCATGAAAATTGTAATTATCGGTTCCGGGGCAATGGGATGCCTTTACGGTGCTTATCTGAGCAAAAAGCACGAAGTAATCATGCTGGACAGCTTTAAAGGTCAGGTAGACGGGATAAATGCCAGTGGTATTACTGTTATCGAAGAAGACGGCAGCGAAGTAAACTATAAAAACGTTAAGGCATGCTTGTCAGGGGAGTACAGCCAGGAAGCAGACCTTGTGATTGTGTTTGTTAAGTCAACTTTTTCAGAAGAAGCTTTAAAAGACAATAAAAAGCTTTTTGGTGACAATACTTTGGTTATGACTCTGCAAAACGGAGCTGGAAATGACCGCAAAATTGAAAAGTATGTAGCCAAAAAAAACATTATTATCGGTACCAGTAAGCATAATTCTGTTAATATGGGTGGCGGAAAAGTAAGGCACTCAGGTCACGGAGAAACTACAATTGGCAGTAACTTAAAGGATAATGACAACCTTGCAAGGGTAAAGTCGGTTCTTGAAGACGGCGGCTTTTTAGTGCAGGTTACTGACGATATTCAGCGTATTATATGGAGTAAGCTTTTTGTAAACTTATCCGTAAATACTTTTACAGCCATTACACGAAGTCCTATCGGTTCAATGATTGAAAACAGGTACGCCTGGGACTTTGCCGAAAAAATGATTTGTGAGGCTGTAAACGTTGCTGAGGCAGATGGTACTAAGTTTTCGTACCGTGAAGTACTTAACTCTGTTCATCAGCTGTGTGAGGATGCAGGAAAGGGCTACTCATCAATGAGTCAGGATGTTATGAATCTGCGCTTAACTGAAATTGATGCTATTAACGGTGCTATAGTTGAGCAGGCAAAGCTGTACAATGTGGCAGTCCCTTATAACTCCCTCATTGTCGATTTAATACATGCTATTGAAGGCTCTTATAAATACCAGAAAAAAGAATAGTCTGTTAAGTTTTTAAAAAACAAAAAGGCTTTCCTTGAAGAGAATATGTAATTATTCTTATCAAAGAAAGCCTTTATTTTTGACATTTAGTGATGAGAGAAAAGGTAAATTATTCTTCCTCGTCTTCAGGAGTACAGATTTTACCGTTCATCAAAGCCAGTCTCTCTGCCTTTTTGTTTGATCCCCATTTTGAAGCTATATAGCCTCTAGGCTCAAAACGTTTTATTACTCTGTTTTCATAGGCTGTTTTTATAAGATTCTCAACTTCGAGGCTGTCATATATCTCATGGGCTTCTTTTACATCAGCCTTAAGTTTTGGATGACGTGGCGAGAATAATACACAGCAGTCTTCGTAGGGAAGTATCGAAGTTTCAAAAGTTCCGATCTGTCTTGCAGTTTCAACAATTTCTTCTTTATCAAGACCTACACATGGACGCAAAAGGGGATAAGTACACATACTTTCAGTTACTTCCATGTTCTGTATAGTCTGGCTTGCAACCTGTCCAAGACTCTCGCCTGTAATAAGGGCATCTGCATTTACCCTCTGGGCAAGCATGCATGCACACTTCATCATACACATGCGCAGCATTAAAGTTGTATATTCTTCAGGACTCTTCTTTTTAATCTGCATCTGTACATCTGTGAAAGGAATGATATTGATGTATGTTGTAAGTCCGTAACCTGCAATTATTTCACAAAGCTTTTCAACCTTTTCCTGGGCTTCCTGGCTTGTGTATGGGTATGAGTGAAAGTAGATACACTCAACTTTCATACCGCGTCTCATCATTCGGTAGCCTGCAACAGGGCTGTCGATACCCCCTGATAAAAGCAAAAGACCTTTTCCTGAAGAACCAACAGGTAAACCTCTGCATCCAGTGTTGCGGTCTGAGTATACATAGCATTTTTCTCTGACTTCAACAGTGATTGTTACATCAGGATTATGTACATCTACATCAAGAATATTTTGCTCAACAACTAATGCAGGGGCTTCCCTCATTATGCCGTAGGAGTCATAAATAAAGCTTTTGTCGCTTCTTTTTGCTGTAACCTTAAAGGTTTTAGCTCCCGCTTTTTTTGCTTCACAAGCTTCCCTTAAAACTTCCTTTTGTATGTCTTCAATATTTTTTTCGCAGATATATGCTCTTGCCCAGCCTGTGATACCAATGAGATGCTGTAATGTAAACTCAACAGCTTCTCCGGCATTGTCCTCACACTCAATATAAAGACGTCCGGCTCTAAGGGATACTTTTGCTTCAACTGACTCCAGATAATACTTTACATTTGTAATCAGCAGTCTCTCAAAAGTCTTTATGTTTGAGCCTTTTAACGATAATTCACCGATTTTTCCAAGATATGTTCTCATACTGCCGATTATATATAAAAACAATGGTGGTTTCTAGTATTGAAATGGAAGAGTTTTATTGATAGAATAATTCAAAATGACAAAAGTTGTTAAAATGTAAATACGGAGTAATTATGTCTGACGAATCAGCTTTAAATAAATCAATTGGCGAAACACTGCCTGTACTTTTAAAGAATAAGGTAAAACAGATACCGAACTATACACTGCAGGCTTCAAAAAACAAAAGCGGAATGTTTGTACGCTACAGCTACATCCAGGTATACCAGCACGTTATTGAGCTTGCCTATTCACTAAAACGCATAGGGGTAAAAAAGGGTGATAATGTAGGTATCATGTCTGACAACAGACGTGAGTGGCTTGTTACTGATTTTGCCCTTTTATCATTAGGTGCAGTTGACGTACCACGAGGCTGCGACTCAATGGGGGTCGAAATGCGTTTTATCCTGAGCTTTGCTGAGTGTAAAGTTTGTTTTTTTGAAAACAGCCGCCAGCTTGGAAAAGTCATTGAAAAAAATGATGAGGTACCTTTATTAAAGTCAGCAGTACTTTTTGATTACACTGAAGACGATGTTGTTCAAAAGGCCCGTAACTGCGGCATTACAGTTATAAACTATTCATACCTTGAAGCTGAGGGAGCTTCAGTTACTAAAGAAGAATGGGAAGAGATAGAAACCGATATGGATAAAATCAGTAAGGATGATGTTGCAACAATTATCTTTACCTCAGGTACTACAGGAGACCCAAAGGGTGTTCAGCTTACCCATGACAATATGATAGCTCAGTGTGAGGTAGCACCTGAAGTTTTAGGCCTTATGAAAAGCGGAGACTTATGGCTTTCAGTTTTACCTATATGGCACAGCTTTGAAAGATCCTTTTTGTATATTGTAATTGCATTAAACGGCGGTTTTGCCTATTCAAAGCCAATTGCTTCCCTTATGTTAAGTGATATGTCTTTAATTCAGCCACAGTGGATGAACTGTGTACCACGTTTGTGGGAGTCCATTGCCCAGGGCTTATACCGTGAAATCCGTAAAATGCCTTCAATGAAAAGACGCCTTGTAAACCGCTTTATCTTTATCGGTAAGCTTTATTTTAAGGCTAAGCAGATGGTGTGCGGCTTAAAATGCCGCTACAGCTGGTATCCACGTGTCTTAGATGTCCTTATCGGCATTGTGCCGTTTTGTGTGTTATGGCCTATGCACCGCATTGGAGAAGCACTTGTGTATAAGGAACTTCGGGGCAGGTTTGGCGGCAAGATGAGGGCTGCAATTTCAGGTGGTGGAGCTTTGCAGAGCGATACCGAAGAGTTTTACCATGCCATAGGTTTTAATCTCCTTGAAGCATACGGTATGACAGAGACTGCCCCTGTGGTAAGTGTGCGCAACTCAAAACATCCTAGAACAAACAATGTTGGTGTTGTTTTAAGTGATTTTGAAGTTAAGGTTGTAGCCGAAAAAGACGGTCAGATAGCTGATGCTACACCTCTTCCTCCTGGACACAAAGGTATTGTTCTTTTAAAAGGACGTCAGATTATGAAGGGTTACTACAAGCGACCGGACTTAACTGCAAAAGTTATCGACTCAGACGGCTTTTTAAACAGCGGAGACATTGGTATGCTCAGCTGTGATAATGAGCTTAAGATTGTTGGCAGGGCAAAGGATACAATTGTTCTTTTAGGCGGCGAAAACATTGAGCCTCAGGTTATCGAAAAAGCTGTAAATGCTTCTGCTTACATTGAAAGATGTGTTGTTGTAGGACAGGATAAAAAAGCATTAGGAGCCTTGATTGTCCCTGATCAGAACAATGTACTGAGCTATGCAGACGAAAACAACATTGTTTACGACAATTATGAAGCACTTTTACTCACTGATGAAATTGTAAATCTTTTCAGAAGTGAAATTGACAGTCTTGTTAATGCCAAAACGGGATTTAGAACCTGCGAACGAATATCAAAGTTTGTTTTATTGCATTCATCCTTTGAAATCGGTAAGGAAATCAATGCTAAGCAGGAGCTTATGAGACATAAAATTGTCAGCCTGTATAAAAAACAATATGACTCATTGTTTATTTAGCCGATAAATAGACAGTGACTAAAAAATATTTTTTTATTGCATTCATAATCATTAATATGGCTGTCCTGCACTGTGAAGACCGCTTTTCCAATATAACCGGTATCTGGCAGGGTAAGGACCGCCTTATTATGTTTGATCCTCAAAACGATGAGTGTGCCTTTGTGCTCAAACTTTTTTACCAGTGGTACAATGACAGGACAAGCGAAAAATCAAGCTATGCAGAGTATGCCGCAAGAAAAGTAAATGATGCCACCCCTTCAAAAGCCCAGGACATAAAAATAAGCTACAATACAGTTTTAACAAACTCTGACTCGTCTTCATCTGTGTATGAGCTTAAAGTAAGGTATGACGGGGCAAAGGATGACGCTTTTATAAACTGTGCAGTTGTAAATGATAATATTTATCTTGATTTTTATCAGGTCATAAAGGATGATGCAGGCACTTTTTATAAAGCTTTATCAGCAACAACTGCAATCACTGTAAGTGAAAGTTATTACAAAGATGAGCTTATAAGCTTATACACAGATAACAATAATAACACCTTTGAAATTCGCTACTGGATAAGTAACATGGACTTTAGCGAGGACAAAGCGTACTTTGAAAATGAAGGTGAGAGGTATTATGTTGATAAGTTTATAAGGTGTGGCGGAAGAGTATATACTTGCACTACAGGCAGGTCAACAAAAATCCGCAACTTCAAAAAAACTGACATAAACAAAATGAACCTTGTCTATGATAAGGATAAAGTTATTGCAGCAGTTAACAAAGTGTATTTAACACGGGTAAGTACAGAAGGCGGCAAAGCTTTTGTTTTAAATGCTGAAGAAAACAATAAACGAAAAAAGGACCCTCCAAAACCTCTTTTTCCTGTAAGTGATATTGATTTTCACTGGAAGGAAATAAGTGAGCTTGAAAAGTATAACCCTGTTACCTGGAACCGCCGTAATATTGATTTAGGTAAGTAAAAAAACAAAAAAAAGACTAAAGATACATAAAAAAAGCTCCGATAAAGCTTATTTCTAGATAATATCTAGATAAATGCTTCCGGAGCTTTTTTGCTTTTCGTCTATAAAAGGTTATACCTTAAACTGATCTACCTGGTTTCCGATATCTTTAATAGACTCATCCATCCTTTGAGCAAGCTCAGATAAAGCAGCACCTGTTTCATTTATCTTTCTTGCTCCCACTGTCATTTCTTCCATACCGTCCTTTATCTGAAACGTTGCATCCTGCAGGTTATTAACTTCCTTTAAGATAGCCTTGTTACCTTCAGCCATTTCAAGGGAAGCAACTTTTACCTCTTTTGTTGCATCAGTCATGCCGTCAAGGGCCTTTGTTATCTGTTTTGAACCTTCAGTCTGCTCTGTCATGGCATTTGAAATTTCTTTTACGAGACCGTCTGTAGAGTTAATGCCTTCTGAAACATCATTAAAGGCCTTTGTTGCCGACTGGGATGTCTGTACAATTTTCTGGATTGTTTCAGATATTTTAGACATCTGCTCCCCGATGGTACGGGACTGATTGCTTGAGTCCTCTGAAAGCTTACGTATTTCGTCTGCAACTACACTAAAGCCCTTTCCGGCATCTCCGGCGTGAGCCGCTTCAATAGCAGCGTTCATAGCCAGAAGATTTGTCTGCTCTGCAATACCTGAAATGATTGTATTTGCTTCCTGTAAAGCCTCGCTTTCCTGTTCAATTTCAACAATCATGTCGTTGACTTCGTTTTGAGTTTTAACCCCAATTACAGCTTTGTCCTCGAGAGTAGTAAAGGAGTCGGCCATCTTTTTTACAGATGTGTTTACACTCTGAATATTATCGATCATATGACCTACTGCATTTGAAGCTTGATTTACTGACTCAGACTGTGTTTCAATCATGCGGTTTAAAGACTCAATATTAGATGCAATTTCGTTTACAGCACCTGCAGTCTGATGTACGCTGTCTTTCTGCATGTCAACCTGATGGCTCATAGACTCAATATTACCGATAATTTCAGTGATTGCCGACGAAGTATCTTGAGTTGAGTCTTTTAAAAGAGAACCTGCATCTAATAGCTGTTCTTTAGACGTCTTCATAGTACTTATGATAGTCTGAAGCTTTTCGGCAAAAGTGTTAAATCCGTTTACAACACGACCTATTTCGTTGTTTGACTTTATGTTGATTCGCTTTGTAAGGTCAGCATCTCCTGTAGCAATGCCACGGATTGCACTTTCAACTACTGAAAGAGGTTTAATGATAATGAATATAAATATACCTGCAATAAATGAAATAAATAATATACTTAATACAGTGCTTATACCCAGAGTCTTTGTAACTAAAGTTGCAGTTTCAAATATATTTGCTTCATTTAAGAATAATATTAACTTCCAGTCAGTACATTCTATAGGTTCGCTTATTATAAGTGTTTTACCTGTATCAAGGTTTACTTCACCAGTATACTTACTTTTACCTGTCCATGCTTTTTCAATTTCAGCATAGGTTTCGCTGTCGTTTTCTTTTAAGGCACTTATCTTTTCTTTTATGGCTGCATCATCAGTGGTTGTTCCAATGAGCTCTCCGTTACCGCCGTAAATAGCTGCAAAACCCATTTTGCCTAAATCAAGGGTCTTTAAGTTTGTTGAAAGAGTTGTAGGGTCAATTGTACCGTAAAAAAGCCCCACAGTTTTATTGTTCTGTTTAACAGCAGTACAGACATGTACCGAAAGCTTACCGGTAGCCTTTGCAATGACAGGATTATCAATAAAGTAGTCAGCTCCAGCCATGATAGCCTTATGATAGTCTCTTGTAGCAACGTTTGAACCGTTTTTTATATCAATAAAGCTGTCTCCATTGTCCTTTACCCATGCAACATATGCAAAGGCAGAGTTACGTACTTTAACCACTGACTCAGACCTCAGCCACTGAACTATTTGTTCAGAAGTGCCGTTTGCCCTTACTACATCTGAGTTTGAGTAAAACCTCATATGGGCAATATACTCTTTAATTATGTTGCTGTAGCCGTCTGCAGTCTGTTTACATAAAGTTTCATACTGCAGCTTAGACTGCAGGGATATGTTTTTTCGTGATATTGAAGAAACTACAAATGCCTGGGTAAGGTTTAGTACTAAAACCGTGAAGGCAAGCATTAAGCTGATTAATAAAAACAGCTTTCCTGATTTTTCCTTGCTTTTGCTCATAAAAACCACTCCATAACATAATATTTTAGCATAGTGCTTTCTTAAAGCAATTTTGATTTTTTAATAAAACAAATATTTATATTAAAGCCCTGTAAAAAAAAATCCCTTTGAAGTGCATTTCACTTCAAAGGGACCGTCTGTCTTTTTTAAGTTATTTAGTCAAGGTTTGACAACAGCCATGATTTAAACTCATCATAGCTGTTATTCATAGAAATCGCTCTGTCTTTAAGAGCCATTACCTTCTGAAGTCTTTCAGGTACTTCAGGATCTTTACCGATTGAGTCCTTTACAATTGAACCAAACTTTGCAGGGTGTGCAGTTTCAAGAATAATACCCACTGCCTTTTTATCAGTAACACTTTTTGCCCATGATGGAACATTTGGTGTTAAGCCCGGCTTTGTAATATCATTCTTTTTACCGTTAATCAATTCTTCCATTGCACCGTTACGGATATCATACCAGGCCTTCCAGCCTACAGAACCGTGAGGGTCAATTGTATAGCCTGTTTTATTGAAACAGTGAGTTATAGAGTTTTTAATACCTTCATCATCAAGCCAGTATGAAGCAAACATTGATCGTACGCTTTCAAGGGAATACATTGAAACAATGCGTTCGTAGTTGCTTGGAGCACCTACGTCCATTGCGTTTGCAAGAGTTGCAACTGAAGAGCGGGCATTGTAGTCACCTGTTGCAAGCCAGTCAGGAACAGTGCGGTTTGCGTTTGTTGCTGCAACAAAACCTGTGATAGGAGCACCCATTTCCTTTGCAATGAGACCTGAAGTAAGGTTACCAAAGTTTCCGCTTGGAACAATTGTAATGATGTCAGGATTTTCGATATGAGTGTCAGTTAATGCTCTGTTACGCACAACAAGACTTGAGTACATATAGTAAAAACTTTGTGGCAAAAGACGTGAAATATTGATTGAGTTTGCAGAAGACAGGCGAAGCTTTTCTCTCAGTTCGTTGTCTGTAAAAGCAGTTTTTACAAGTTTCTGGCAGTCGTCAAATGTACCCTTAACCTTAAGGGCGCGAACATTACCGTCAAAGGTTGAAAGCTGCTTTTCCTGTAAAGGACTTATTTTTCCCTCAGGATAAAGGATTGTAACATCAAGACCTGGAACATTATGAAAAGCACTGCCTACAGCACTGCCTGTATCTCCGCTTGTTGCAACGAGAATGTGGAGAGACTTGCTTTCATCTTTATTAAAGTATGACATGACACGGGCCATAAACCGAGCCCCGAAGTCCTTGAAAGCACAGGTAGGACCATGAAAAAGCTCAAGGACGTATGAAGATGGATCTAATGGCACAACCTTTGCAGGAAAAGGATAAGCATCCTGTATAATTGCCTTAAAGTCTGCATCAGGAATTTCACCTTCAACATAAGGCTTTGCCATTTCAAAGGCAATGTCCCTGAAGCTTGGCTCTGGAGTTTTATTGATAAATGAGCTGTCAAGCTTTGGAAAACTTACAGGGATGTATAGTCCTCCTGTCTTTTCATTCATACCGTTTACTACAGCTGTTCTGAAGTTTGTTTTTACGCTTTTGTCTCTTGTGTCTGTGTAAATCATACTTTTAATCCTTTGTTTATTTTACATTCCGTATTTTACAGAGAGAGCTATCTGTTTTGCAATTTCAGTCTTTGCACTGTTAACTGCACTCCAGTCAGATTTATCTGTTACAGAAACTTTTTGCTCAGTTGTGTATAAAATGCTGCCGCTTTTCATGCTGATACATGTAATTTCGGCAGTTAAGTCACATTTATAAAGGTTTTCGCTTTTTTGGACAGGGGAGTCATATTTTACTGTTCCATAGATTAAAAACGATGACGAGTTACCCATAAGGTTTTTTGCAGCTTTATAAACAGTATTACTGTCCCCGTTTAACACCTGTGAAGTAAAGTCTGCGTTACCGATACCGCTGAACCCTAGCATCATAAGCTGCTTTAAAAGGTTTGATGAGGACTGGGATGAAGAAGTTAAAGGTTTACCTTTCTGGTCAAAGTCAACAAGACATATGCTTCCGTTCCATACAAGGTTTGTCTTTACCATGTAAGGTAAAGCTACACTGTGAAGCATAGAAAGCTCATAAATAAGCTCATCTTTTTCATCAAAGGCAGGTGCAAAAATTACGCTTGAGTTAAAGGACTGTACAGGTACAGGGGAAGTAAAGCTGACCTTACCTTCGCTGTCTGATACAAGGCTTTGCTTTTCAAATGTAACTTTGTCTCCTTCTTTACTTACAGGATACATAACCGTAACTTCAAAACCTGAAAGAGCTTTATCTTCACCATCTGTTACAGACACAACAAAAGGGGATGCAAAAGCTTTGTTTTTAACAGTTTCTTTAGGAGAAGATACTGAAGTAAGCTTTACACCTTCTACCTTTTTTTTGTATATATCAACGGCTGAAGGCACTTCTTCTTTAATTAAAACTTCACTTTCCTTTTGAGCATTGCTTTTCACACTTTCAGAGGATATGTGCTCACTTTTTACCGTTGCACAGGAAAAAAGCAAAGCCATGCACACTGGTGCATATATGATCTTATATTTATTTTTAATTTTCATTCATTAATCCTTATTATATTAAGTATAATTATAAAGCAAATATAACTGTTCTACAAGATGACTTTAAGGCTTGCATGACACTGAGCCTTTATTTTTTTATAGGGCCTGTATTGAATAAAAAAACACAAACTCCTAGAATGTTACAATATGAGACCAACTATTGCAAAAATCAGTATTGATAATTTTGTTTATAATATAAATCAGATACGTAAATTATTAAAAGAAAATGTTAAGATGTGTGTTGCCGTAAAGGCAGATGCTTACGGCCATGGTATTGTTCAGTGTGCTTTTGCAGCATTAAAAAGCGGCTGCGATTATGTTTCAGTTGCCACAACAGGGGAAGCCCTTACATTAAGGCAGGCAGGTTTTAAGGGTAAAATCCTTATGCTTGACCTGACAGATCCAGATGATATGGATGACCTTGTTAAAAGCGGTGTTGAAGCCTTTGCCTTTGATGAAGAATATATTACGCTTTTAGCACAAAAGTGTAGGGAAAACAATATTTCGTCCTTTAATGTACACCTGCCTGTAGACACTGGTATGGGTAGAGTCGGCTGCTTTGCAGAAGATGCCGGAAAAATTGCCCGTTTTATAAAAGATACAAAAGTTCTTAACCTGGCAGGAGTCTGTACACACTTTGCCTGTGCAGACAGCACAAAAGAAGAAGACAGACTTTACACACAAAAGCAGGCTTCACTTTTTGCTGAAGCTGTAAAAAACATAAAAAACGAAGGCATTGACCCGGGGCTTATCCACAGTTCAAGCTCAGCAGCTTCCCTTGACATGAGCGAACTCCAGTTTGATATGACAAGGCCAGGTATTGTATGTTATGGCTACTATCCAGGGGATATGGACGAAAAGTATTTTGAAAGTAAAGGCATTGATTTGCACCTTAAAAGCGTTATGAGCTTTGAGACAAAGGTTGTTGCCATAAGACCATTTAAAAAGGGTATGTCTGTTTCCTACGGAAGAACCTGGGTATGTGAAAAAGACACAAACATTGCTGTCCTTCCCGTAGGCTATGAGGACGGGCTGTTCAGACGCTTTGGCCAGAACGGTATAAAAGTTACAATCAATGGTAAAAGCTATCCGATAGTAGGCCGGGTGTGTATGGACCAATGCATGGTTGATTTAGGCAAAGACAGTGATGTAAAAAGATGGGACAAGGTTATAATATTTGGCTCAAAGGAAGAAGGTTCCCTTTATACAGCACAGGATATTGCAGATATGACTTCTACAATATCCTATGAAATTACCTGCGGCATCTCAAAAAGAGTGCCACGGGTTTATTTTTAATTAATTTCAGACAGTATTTTTTTAACCTCTGCTATAAGGTAAAATGAGCCTGTTATAAGCAGAGGTTTTTTATTGTCATTTGCTGCCTTAAATGCCTTTTCAATCTGCTTTTTATAGTCACTGTCGCATAGGTATTTTATGTTTACTTTATCAAAGCTTTGGGTAAGCTTTGTAATGTCACTGATCTTTACGTCTCCAGGTTTTGTTAAAAAAACATTTTCAAACATACCCTCAAACAAAGGGGCAATATCATCACTGTCCTTGTCTGCAGCACAGGCAAAAAGAAGGTTTGTCTTACCGTACTGGCCAAAAAGCTTTTTGTAGGTGTCTATCGTATAGGATACAGAGTTTACAGTGTGTGCTCCGTCTAAAACAACACAAGGAATATCAGGATATTGTTTTACTTTTTTTATAAGCTCAAAGCGACCAGGAAGAGACGCCTTTGCCAGTCCCTTTTCAATTATTTCTTCGCTTATGCCCGGCAGTGCTTTTTTTACAGTAACGGCTGCTAAGGCTGCATTATAAGCCTGATACTCACCTAAAAGCTTTAAGGTTGTATTTATCGGGCGGCTGAAGAGTTTTGATGATATTTTAATTTTCATGCCTGTTTCACTTTCGGTGTGTATATATTCATAATTAATATCATCAATGATGTCGTCGATAAAAATTACAGGAGCATTTTTGTCTTGTGCTATGGACTCAATGACTTTGCGTACTTCGCTCCTTTGGTGAGAGACAACAACAGGTACACATCTTTTTATTATGCCGCCTTTTTCACAGGCAATCTGCTCTAAAGTGTCTCCTAAATACTCAGTGTGTTCTTTTTCAATTAAGTTTATACAGCAGATTTTTGGCGTAATGACATTTGTAGCATCAAGCCTGCCTCCAAGTCCTACTTCAAAAACATTGTAGTCGGTCTTTGCAATTTTAAATGTCAAAAAAGCAAACAATGTTACAAGCTCAAACCATGTTATAGGACGCTTTCCAGGTAAGCTTTCAGGTATTATTGCATCAATGCCTGCCATAATCTTTTTTACAGCACTTTCGTATACTTTTTCGTCAAAGGGGCCTGATGCACTTTGTATGCGCTCAATAAAATCAAGAATATGAGGTGAAGTGTAAAGGCCTGTATTGTATCCATCTTCGCATAAAATTGACGCTATCATTACTGAAGTTGAACCTTTGCCCTTAGAGCCTGCCACATGAAAAGACGGTGCATTTTGCTCCGGATGATCAAAACGGTTACAAAGGTAGTTCATTGTATCAAGCCAGAAAATGTTTTTTTTAGGTAACTTTTCAAAATTAAGATAGGAGTCAAGCCACTCCTGAAAAACTTTTATTGGTGAAATATCAGACATGGTTTTATTATATGTCTTTTTATACTGTGTGTCAGTAACTGAACTTTGTTTTGAAAATTTATCCGGTAAAAGGGGTGACTGTGCTTAAGCTTATTATATAACACAATATTACCCCTGTATTTTCACAAAAAAAAACTAATTCCTATAAATGGACGAGGAGTTTTTATGGAAGAATATATTCCGCTGCTTAATCCATGTATGGATTATACTTTTAAGAGCATATTTACACTTGATATGCCACAGTCAAAGATTGCCCTTAAAGAACTTGTATCTGATCTGATTGGGCATAAAGTTAGCGAAGCTACTGTAATAAGCTCTCTTTATTAAACACTCTTCTCCTTTTTGTTATTGCTTAAAAGTGGTTTTGTAATCTGTATACACTTTTATTATGACTTATTTTTTTAATAAGTTTTTAAAAGCAATATCATTTTTGTTTTCTGTAATATCGTTTTCATTAAAGTAATGATAGATACGTTTTTGCGATAAGTCCTGAGCCGTAAAATACGTAAGCCCTTTACTGTCTTTCATTTCAAAGTCGATGACAGCTTTATTGACATAAATATCCATGTCAGCATCCTGGCTGTTGTTTCTTAAACCGCGGCTTAAAACAAGCAGGTTGTATTTTGAAGCTAAGTTATCTAGTATTGCTCTTTTTTCATGAGCCTGACATTTTGAAAGTTCAAGGGTTATTTCTTGAACTTTACCGCTTAAAAAGTTCAGTTTAATGTTTGTGACAAGCTGGTCTGCAAAAATTGTCATATTATCAATGTTTTGGTCAACAGATACTGTATTTTTTTCAAGTACCTGCTCTTCAACAAAACCATATTTTGAAAGCTGCTCAAGTGCACTTTCCTGGCTCATACCTAGTTTGAATCCTAAAATGTTAAAGTCCTGGGAAGTTTGTGTATAGGCAAAAGATGTTATAAGGACAGCACATAATACTAAAAACGTTTTTTTCATGAGATAATCCTTTTTATATAATAATAACATATTGTTATGTAATTAGCATTAACAATTTGGTTTTATTCTAATGCTATGTTAGACATTGACCTTTTGCTTTGTGTCTTATTTAATAAAATACATATGAAAGTTTTATTTGTTTCGATTAATGCAAGCTTTATGCACACTAATCCTGCAATAAGGTCTTTAGCCTGTTTTGCAAAAGAACACTTAAAGGATTTTGATTGTACTTTTGAAATTGAAATTAAAGAATATACGATAAATCAGGGGCTTACAGAAGTTTTACACAGTATAGCCCTTACAAACAGCGATGTAGTACTTTTTTCGACATATATATGGAATGCAGAATATACTGCAAATGTAATTTTAAGTCTGAAAAGTGTCCTTAAAAACTGTATTATAGGTGCAGGTGGTCCTGAGTTCAGTTATGGATATAAAAAGTATTTAACAGATTTAGCAGATCTTGATTTTATAATGGCAGGTGAAGGTGAAAACACCGTATGTGAAGTAATTGCTCACGCATGTAACGGTATCCTTTTACAAAGTTTGCCTTTAATAAAAGGTTTATACTATCGAGATGAAAAGGACTGTATCGAATATAGTAGTGACAGGCCTTTGATACAAAATCTTGATGATTTACCCTTTGTTTATCCTGAGATTTTAAAAGGTGACTATGAAAAGGACAACAAAATATACTATTACGAATCTACAAGGGGCTGTCCATTTTCCTGTGCATATTGTCTTTCGTCTGTTGATAAGAGAGTAAGGTTTAAAAGTCTTGATAAAGTAAAACATGAGCTTAAGATTTTTTTAGATGCCAATGTAAAACTTGTAAAGTTTATTGACAGAACTTACAACTTGAACAGTGACCGTTACATACCAATATGGCAGTATATTATTGAAAACCACAACGGTAAAACAATGTTCCATTTTGAAATTGAAGCCGAGTATTTGTCTGATGAAGCCCTTGTTTTTTTACAGACTGTGCCTCCAGGGGTAATGCAGTTTGAGATGGGGGTGCAATCAGCAAATAAAAAGACCTTAAAAGCTGTTAACCGCTCTGATAATATACAAGGGCTTGCTTCAAAGATAAGACGGATTCCTCGAACAATCCATCAGCATCTGGATTTAATAGCGGGACTACCCTATGAGGATCTGTTAAGTTTTGGAAAAAGCTATGACTATGTCATGGCTCTAAAACCTGATGCATTACAGTTGGGGTTCTTAAAAGTTTTAGATGGAACATTAATGGCAGATATTGCCCAAAAAAACGGCTGGCAATGGATGCATACGCCTGTTTATGAAACTTTATCAACTCCTTATTTAAGTTTTAATGATATAGTCTATTTGAAGCATATCGAAAAAGCCACTGATGTATTATGGAATAATAAAATTTTTGAAACGACTTTTTACTACATCTTTGACCACACAAGCCCATGGCAGTTTGTTTGTTCTTTTGTTGATTATGCAATTAAAAAGCAAGCCTTTGCACAAGCTCGTAATAATATTTACTGGTTCGCTCTATTAAATGATTATGCTGATGATGTTCTAAAAGACTGCGATGATTACAATTTAATAAAAGATTTAATCAGATATGACTATATAAAAAAAGGAAAAAAAGGCAGTTTTCCTTCATGGTATAAAAGGCGTTACAGAAAAGATAGACACCTTTTTATGCTTGAAAAACAAGATCTTAATGGTACTGTAAAAGCTTTGTTTAGTGTAACAGAGTATGAAAAGTTTGATTATGACGTAACAAGTGAAACTCCTATGAGTAATAAAGGTGAGTTTGAGTTGTTAATAACTTATGACAGTAAAAAAAATATTGTGTAACCGATATCTTTTACAATTTTTTTTTATTGGTTGTATAATTAAACTATTTGCAGAATATGCTTGTATAAAAATAACTTTTTAAAGTTTTATGCAAATGCATAAAAAGAGAGGAAAAATGTTAAACTTTGATTTTTATTCTCCAACTTATTTTGCCTTTGGTAAAGACAGGGAAAATGATTGTGGTACTCTTGTAAAAAGATTTGGTGGTAAAAAGGTATTAATCCATTATGGTTCTGGCTCTGTTATAAGAACTGGTTTGCTTGAAAGGGTAAAAAAGTCATTAAGTGAAAGTGCCATTGATTTTATTGAGCTTGGTGGTGTAAAGCCTAATCCTCGCAGTGGTCTTGTTTATGAAGGTATTGATATTTGCCACAATGAGCATATTGATTTTATTTTAGCTGTAGGTGGTGGTAGTGTAATTGATTCTGCAAAAGCAATTGCTGTAGGTGCAGTTTATGATGGAGACTTTTGGGATTTTTATGAAGGAAAGCTTATTGAAAAAGCTTTGCCTGTAGGTACAGTACTTACAATATCTGCTGCAGGGTCAGAAGGTTCTCCTGACTCTGTAATTACCCGCGAAAAAGATATGCTTAAAAGAGGTGCTTCTGGGGATGCAATTAGACCAAAATTTTCTGTATTAAACCCTGCATTAACACAGACTTTGCCTGCATACCAGACTGCATGTGGTATTACAGATATTATTGCCCATCTTTATGAACGATATTTAACAACAACAACTGACGTTGAAGTTACAGATCGTATGATAGAAGCACTTATTTTAACAATGATAAAGGAAGGTCCTGCTGCAGTTTGTGATGCGTCTGATTATGAAAGTCGTGCAAACATTATGTGGGCAGGTATGATGGCACATAACAACAGTTGTGGAGTAGGCCGTACACAGGACTGGACTAGTCACTGCATTGAACATGAACTTTCAGCTCTTTACGACTGTGCTCATGGTGCTGGTCTTGCTGTTACTATGCCTGCTGTATTTACTTACAATATGAAATGCAACGTTATGAGATTTGCCCAGATTGCGGTTAGAGTCTGGGGATGTTCTATGGATTTTGAAAATCCTGAAAAAACTGCAAAAGAAGGTATTGAAAGACTTCGAAGCTTTTTAATATCAATTGGTATGCCAAAAAACTTTAAGGAACTTGGTGCAGATCCAAAAGATATTGAAGTAATGGCACATAAATGTTGTTATGGTGGTGGATTAAACGGCACTATTGGGGGCTTTACACCTTTAAATCAGAAGGATGTTGAGAATATTTATACTCTCATGACTGAAGTTTAATATGAATATGATAAAGGCTGTGATATTGATATCACAGCCTTTTTACATTATGAAGTAGAATGTGTAAGTTTTTTTGAGAAAAAATACAGATAAACAAAACAGGCTGCTATCTGTATGATGGTTGAGCTTGGAGTTGCAAGGGAAAGTAAAAATATAGATTTTGGGTAAAAATGATGTATTACAAATGATAATGGAATTCTTACGCAAAAAGCTCCAAATATGCCCTGCCACATAACGAACTTTGTTCTTGCAGCACCGTTGTAAAAACCAATAAAACAAAATAAAAACGAAGTAAAAAGAACATCGATAGAGTAACCCTTCAGGTATTGCCAGCCTGCATTTATTACATCAGGTTGCTGTGTAAAAAACTGGCATAAAAAATTACCATGAAAAAATCCTGTATATGAAATTAATAGCGATACTGTGAGAGAACTGGCTATACCGCACAAAAGTGCTTTTTTTGCTCTGTCCATTTTGTTTGCACCGTAGTTTTGGGCAACTACTGAACTTATGGACTGACTGAATGAAGATGGAACAAGCATTATAAAACCGCAGATTTTTTCTGCAATGCCGATACCAGCACTTGCAACAACACCCATTGAGTTTATTATGGCTGTTAAAACAAAAAAAGACAGGCTGACAAGTAAGTCTTGAAGGGCAACAGGTGTTCCAATTTTTAAGATACGTTTATTATTTGCTCCATTAAAAACAATCATTTTCAGGTTAAAATGAAAAGGAAGCTCCATTTTTGAAATTACGACCAATGAAATTACAACACTTAAAGCTTGTGCAATAATCGTTGAAAAAGCTGCACCTGTCGCTTCCATTTTGCATACAGCAACAAAAATTATGTCCCCAAAAATGTTAAAGACACATGCTATGGCCACAATTATCAAAGGAAGTCTACTGTTTCCAAGACCACGAAATATTGCACCTAAAAGGTTGTATGCTACAACAAAAATAAGGCCTGCACTGCAAGTATAAAGGTAGTTTTTACAAGAAGACACTGCTTCGTGAGGAATTTTTAAAATCATTATCCATAAAGGAGTTGAAAAAAGCATAAAGGTACTTGCAATAATGGCTATGATAAAAAATAAAACAATACCACTGCCAATAATCTGACCTCCTTCTGAAAGCTTTTTTTGACCTATCTTTTGTCCAAGGATGATTGTTATACCTAAGGACATACCAGTTATAACAAAGGTTATTGTTTGCATAATAAAAGTTCCGTTTGAAACGGCTGAAACAGCAGCTGCATTACAAAACTGGCCTATTATGATTAAGTCTACAGCTCCATACATTGTCTGCAATAAAAGTGCAAAAAGAATAGGAAAAGCAAATTTCAATAAAGGTCCTAAAATAGGTCCTTCCGTAAAATCTGAAATATTTTTCATGTCCATATAATATGCAATAAAATAAATTTAGTAAATTAATGATAAAACTTACAGATAACATAGTGCCTGTAAAATAGTTGCAGTATAATGATTTTTTAGAATATAATCTCGAGTAATATGCAAAAAAAGTGTTTAGTAATTTTTTTGATTTTTTTAATATTGTCATTTGCTTCATGTAGTACAAGCTCATATATTGGCTCTGATACTCAGCAGTCACAAGGTTTATCTGAGGTAAATGAAACTGCCCCTGATTCTTCAATGTATACATTTTCTGAACTTACAAAAAAAAGATTTACTTCAATTTCGCTGACAGATTTTTCTGACGGCTTTAATCACGCAAGATATCAGTACGAAAACTCTATTCCTCCATATGAGCTTTATGATGAAAGCCAGATTTTAGGTATTGCCGAAAACATAATCTACACTCAAAACCCTGACGGTGGCTGGGATAAAAATGTAGATTTACAGCGTATTTATACTAAAGCTGAGCTGGAGAAGATTCAGAGTGAAAACTCAAAAATTCCAGCAGTAACTTATTATCTAAAAACTGATAAACACGGCAGCACTATGGATAATCGTAATATTCATTCTCAGATAAAATATTTGTGTCAGGTGTATGAGCAGGTTAAAGATAAAAAAGAAATCAACAGTCAGCGATATCTTGACAGTGCTACTAAGGCATTGCAGTGGATTTTTAATGCACAGCACCCTGTAAGTGGTGGCTGGACTGGAGCCGATGTATACGGAATTACTTTTAATGATGATGTAATGAGTGACTGTCTTGTTCTTTTGGGAGATATTGCAGAAGGAAAGAAGTGTTTTAATGTGTTTCCTTCACAGGTGCGTAATCAGGCAAAGCTTTCATGGGACAGGGGTATAGACTGTATTATGAAAACTCAGATTACAGTTACCCTCAATGATGGAACAAAACTTTTAACTGCGTGGGGGCAACAGTACTATCATGATACTTTTCAGCCTCGCTGGGCAAGGGAGTTTGAGCCTCCAAGCATCTGCTCATCTGAGAGTTTTAAGGTGTTAAAGTTTTTAATGTCTGTTAATAATCCGACACAGGACATCAAAAATGCAGTAAAGGCAGGTGTCGATTTTTTTAACAGGGAGGATGTGCGTATACATGGAAAAAAAGTATATGACAGACCTTTGGACACTCCTGTTTACTGGGAAAGTGTAAATCGTGTGGATACAAAAGAACGTATTATGGAGGACTGTGTGGATTGTGGACACACAAATGATATCTGGGCACGCTTTTATGCTTTGGATAAAAGCTTTGATCTGGTTAAAGATGCCCGTCATACAATACAGGGAGAATACCCTGAAGTGCTTTCGCCTGTGTGGTGCGACCGGAAGTGTAAATATGTAAAGGACTATATGGATATAAGTCAGGAGCGCCGCTCAGGGTATGGCTATACTACAAAGGCCTTTTACTCTGTGCTTAATGAGTACAACGTATGGAGTAAAAAGTATCCGGATTAATTTAATTAAGAATCAAAAAGCCTTGTTTCTGATGAGGTTAAAAAATGTGAGTCGTCTGGTTATAAAGTGTAAAAAAGTGTTGATTTCTTATCAGAATGACTAGTTTTAGGTGAGTTAGATAACCAAACTGCAGTTTGCCGAGAAAAGAAGAATTACCCTTTGCTGAACTAAAAAATGGAATTGCACACCTCAAGGACTAAAATATTCAGATTAGATTATGACTTCTGGATGGGGGACTACTCGACCAGAGCTTAGTGCAATATCTGGTACAATTAGGGGGGAAACAAAATTGGTCATAATGGTATGGATTATTTCAACGTGATAATAGTTTTGATGATCCAGCGAGATTTTTATATAGTGGAGAATAACATAAAAAAAATAATGAAGATTTTAGTATTTACGAACTTATTAATGAAAACATCAGTGATTCATCCCTGGTAAAAGAAGTCTTTATGGCAAACGGAGGCTGTCTCACATATAAATATGACAGCCAGAAACGATTAAGTGAGTAGTAATGTAAATCATAGATAAATTAGAACCTGATATCCTGCTTGGTATAATGCATTGCAGGGGCAGGTTCTTTTTTTATAAACAAAATGCAATTTATATCTAAGCCTTGTATATTATGTAGATAAGGCTTTTAAATTTTCTAAATAAGCAGTCTTTTTTTTGTAAACTCCAGGGATTTATAAAATACTCCCCTCTGATTTAGAAATATAAACACGGTACTTTTTTAAAACACAATTCTGAAGTTGATAAATAGCTGTTTTCATTTTATATTTCAGTGAAGTCAGTTCAGTAGATAAAAAAGGAAGATGCAGGATTAACATATTACAGGAACCGCTGGCGAAATGAAGAAGGAGATGCATTTATAAGTGAAGATCCTGTAATGTATGTGGATCCTGATGGCCTAAAAGTCAGAGATACTATTGAAAGAATATGTAAAAGTATAAAAGAAAAGTATGACAGATATAAGCGGAATCGGGCAGAAGAAAAAGAGTATAGAGAATTAAAGGCAAAGGTATATAGCTGTGGAGCAAAAACACATAATGAAAGCAGTTGTAATGGAACTGGGAAAGAGCACATTGAACATAAAGAGTACGAGAGAGACAGAAATAGATTAAATGAACTTGAAGGAACTGCGGGACAAAGGATCAAAGCATGTGAGTATGTTGCACAAAAAGCTGCTGAACGAAGGGAAAATAGAGATAGAGAGCGACATACATACTCAACACAATATGCAGATGACTGTACCAATGCTCAGTATGAGTATATGATTAAAACCTTGCATGACTTGGGATATTCAAAGGTATATTATGAAAAAGAATATAATCGAATAAAGAATAATGTGAAAGATCTTATGGGAATACCATACGGTAAAGACTTATGCAGGCTCCAGCGGAACTGATACCTTTACCCGTAAAAACAGTGAACAGACAAACGATATAGCCCGCCTAAGAGGCTTACGCCTAGTAACCACAAGTGAAATTGAACAGGGTAAAGCCTTAAACGAAAGTCTTATTAAGCAGCTTACAGGACAAGATAAAATCACCGCCCGCTTTTTATACAGTGAGTATTTCAGCTTTACTCCAACCTTTAAAATCTTTATGGCCACAAATCATAAGCCTAGGATAAAAGGTAGTGACAACGGAATTTGGAGACGTATCAAGCTTATCCCCTTTAATGTAACTATCAGCGCACAAAAAAGAGATCCCGACTTAGGTTCAAAGCTTTGTAGTGAAGCAGACGGAATTTTTTTATGGCTTTTACAGGGGTATCAGTTTTACAAAAGCGAAGGTTTAACTGAGCCGCAGTGCATTATAAATGCAAATACTGAGTACAGGACACAAATGGACAGTGTAAGTGCCTTTATAAATGATGTGTGCACGATTGATAAAAAGCTTATCACTCCCCATAAAACATTATATGAAGCATATAGCAAGTGGTGTAATGAAAATGATGAGCACACAATTTCATCAAAAGTATTCAGCATAAAACTTAGTGAACTTGGATATATACGGCAGAATCTTAATGCTATACGGTCCTGGCTAGGTCTTGGAGTATGATATGATTTATGGCAGATAACAAATCTTTTACCTTTAATTTTTCAAAAAAACAAACCTTTTGCTCCTATAAATAGTTAAACACTTAAAAGGAGCAAACAAATGGAAACTCAGCATTCAGACTATTTAGACCAGCCTAAACGAAATTATAAAGACACACTCTTTGTTGATATGTTTGGTAACAATGAAGAATATTTTATTTCTTTGTATAATGCTCTATCCCACTCAAACCTTGATATTAAAAAGGATAAAATTGTCCGAACACGACTTGAAAACACTGTTTACAAAGGCTTATACAATGATGTCTCAATGGAAATTAACGGCCGCCTTATTGTTTTAGTTGAGCAGCAGAGTACTATCAATAATAATATGCCACTGCGCTTTTTAGAGTACCTCACTGAGCTTTATAAAAAATACAGTACGACAGACGATAAATACAAAAAAGCACTTATACCAATACCTACCCCTGAGTTTTATGTTATATATAACGGGCAGGAAGACTGCCCTGCTTATTATGAATTAAAACTAAGTGATGCATTTATGATAAAGACTGATTTTCCTCAGCTTGACCTTGCAGTCAGGGTATACAATATCAATAAAAATGATGATATACTTAAATCAAGTGAAAGCTTAAAGGCTTATGCCGTATTTGTACAGAAAGCCGAACAGGCCCGCCGAGATG
>JAZUGE010000045.1:0-20374 GCA_045641045.1 Treponema sp.
GTAAGTGAAACTTTACAAAATAAAGACGAACAGATAGCAGAAGATATTGAAATACCTGTACACGAGATAAATGGAGATACCCAGTGATTTTTGGTCATGGAATTGATATTGCTAAAGTATCAAGATTTGAAAAATGGGTAAAAAACGATAAAATAATCAGGCGTTTTTTTAATCAGAATGAATGTGAATTATTTACTGGGAATAATCTGCAGCATCTATGTGAACATTATGCTGCAAGGTTTGCTGCCAAAGAAGCATTTGTTAAGGCTTTGGGGACAGGTTTTACAGGTATTGAGCTAAAAGATGTTTATGTTTGTAAAAATGAATCAGGAAAACCCTGTATGGTGGTAGCAGGTGAAATGGTTGAGCATGTAAAAAAAATTGTTGGTGTTAATTTCAATATACATTTATCATTAAGTCATGAAGCAGAATATGCAGTTGCATCAGTTATTATTGAAAAGATGTAATTTATACAGGAGATAAGGGTTTATGGCTGACGAAGTTGAAAAAAATGTAAAGATATCATACTGGTCAAAGGAAAAGGTTCAGTGTCCTGTATGTAAAAAGATGTTTGCAAAGGAAGAGTTATTATCTGGTGGTGGACGACTTATTGCCGGATCTTTAACTGAAGAACTTCATAGACTCTATGAGCCATCAGAAAAGTATGGCAAAATTTATCCGGTTTTGTATTCTGTAGGGGCTTGTCCTCATTGTTATTGTGCCTTTTTTTGGAAAGATTTTGATCAGTTAAACTCTGACTCAGACATAAAAGAGTTGTTTGAACTTGATTGCGATGAAAGAAAGAGAAGTGTATTTGAAATCTTTCCTTATTTTGAGTTAAAAAGAGAAAGAAGTATTATAGATGGGGCTGCAATGTATTATCTGGCTTTGTTAAGTTATGATAAGCTTGGACCTTCATATTCTCCAACAATAAAAAAAGGAATCATCTGTTTAAGATTAGCATGGATATGTACAGAGCTTAATGAGCTTTGTCCGGGTCGTAACTATGACTATTGTTCTGAAATTTTTTATCGCAAGGCTCAGTTTTTTTATGAGGAAGCTCTCAATTACGAAACAGAAGGCGTTGAGTCTATGACTGAAGCTGGAAATTTAGGTCCTGACATTGATAAAAACTATGGTTATGACGGGGTTATTTACCTTATCTCATTATTAGAGTATAAGTATGGACAAAAGACTGATATGTCGGCGAGATATAAAAAACTAGATGAGAAAAAAAGGTCAATTGCTCGTATATTTGGTTTAGGTAAGTCTTCAAAAGCGAAGCCAGGTCCACTGCTTGAGCACTCCAGGGCTTTGTATGATAAGCTTACAGAGCTTTTAAAAGAAGCAAATACCATAGACTTAGATATTGATGTAGATGATGACGAATAACTGGATACAATGAGAAATATTTTACTTACAGTTTCATATGATGGTACAGATTTTTGCGGATGGCAAAGACAGGACTTTAGTGATAAAGGAAAAAGTGTTAGAACTGTTCAAGCTGAAATTGAAACGGCTCTTGAAAAATTGCATAAGCAGCCTGTAAAACTTTATGGTTCTGGTAGAACTGATAGCGGAGTTCATGCGTTTGCCCAGGCTGCGAATTTTTTTTCACCAATAGACTCAATTCCTGTTGAAAAATACGTCCCTGCAATCAATGCTTTTTTGCCTTCTGATATTCGTATTAATAATGCTCAGGAAGTAGAAGAAGGGTTTAATGCAAGGTTTAGTGCTACGTCACGTACGTACAGGTATTTTATTGATACTACTGTCAGTCCTTTTGCAAGTGAAATGAGATATGTTTGGCCTATTCACCATAATCCAGATATAAATGTTCTTAATGAGATGGCATCATATTTAAAAGGTGAAATTGATTGCGCAACTTTTGCAGCTGCAGGAGATGCAAGTCAGTCTACATTCAGGTACATTGAGGATGCACATTTTTACAGGGATGGAACTCGTATTGTATTTGAGATTACTGCAAATGCTTTTTTATGGAAAATGGTAAGAAGCCTGACAGGCTCTCTTATTTTTTTTGAAAAGCAAGGAAAAACACCTCAGTATTTTGAAGAGGTATTAAAAAGCTGTGATAGAAAAAAGGCTGGTCCTACAGCTCCGCCAACGGGTTTGTTTCTTTACAAAATATGCTTTGATGGGCAGCGACGCCACATATAGTTTTTTATAATAGTGAAACAGGGTCTACATCACTTTCGATGTAGATATCTGTTGGTTTTGTATAGTTAAATAAAAATGCTCCTGCAATTTTTTGCAAAACATATATATTAGATCCTTTTAATAAAATCTGGTATCGGTAATTTGCAGCAATTTTTTCTAGTGGACAAGGTGCTGGACCCATAATCTCTATATTACAATCTTTGGGTGTAAGAGATTGTAATATCTGGGCTGCATTATATGAGCTTATTCTTGCCTGATTTTCAGTTGGAGCTCTAAATACAAGTCTTAAAAAACGGGAGTATGGAGGAAATCCTAATAGCTTTCGGGTTTCAAGTTCAGTATTGTAAAAATCCTCGGTTCTTCCGTTTACAGCATAAAATATTGGTTCACGCTCAGGATTGTAAGTCTGGACAATTACTTTTCCATCCGGAAAATATCTTCCGCATCTTCCTGCAACTTGTGTTATAATGGAAAAAGTCCTTTCACTGGCTCTGAAATCTGGTAAATGTAATCCTGTGTCAGCAAGTATTACACCAACAAGTTTCAGGTTAGGAAAGTTTAACCCTTTTGCTACCATTTGTGTTCCAAGCATTATGTCATATTCACCATTTCTGAATGCTTCGATTTTAGCCTCAAGTTCACCTTTGTGAGATACTGAGTCTGTGTCGATTCTTACAACTTTTGCATTAGGAAACTTTGTTTGGACTTCGCTTTCAATATACTCTGTTCCAAATCCTGAATAACCAACATCAAGAGAACCGCACTCAGGACACTGCTGAGGAGGGGTTGCGTTCCATCCGCAGTAATGACAGCGAAGTCTCTTTTCATTTTTATGGTATGTCATGGACACAGAGCAGTTTTTACATTTTAGTTCATAACCACATGTGTTACACCTGTAAAAATGAGTAAAGCCTCTTCTATTTAAAAAAAGTATTGTCTGTCTGTTTTGTTTTAGTGTTTCGTCAATCTCATCTTTTAATTGACTTGATATACAACTGCTGTCCATATTTTGCTCAGACAGGTTTATGCTCATTATTTTAGGCATTGCTCCACCTGCAAGGCGTTTTGTAAGGCAGTGTTTTTGTATAATACCAGTGTTCATCATGTGCCAGGCTTCGACACTTGGAGTTGCGCTGCCCATCAAAAGTGGAATTTTCAGTTTGGCACAGCGGTGCATCGCAACTTGTCTTGCATGATATCGTGGGGTATTACCGCTTTTATATGAGCCATCATGTTCTTCGTCAATAATGATTAGTCCAAGGTCAGGGACAGGTGCAAAAACAGCGCTTCGAACTCCTATTACAATACGTGCTTCTTTATTAAGAATACGCTTCCATTCGCTGAGTTTTTTATTTGGGGTCAGTCGTGAGTGAAGAACTGCAATGTTGGATCCAAATCTGTCTGTAAATGACTGAATAACCTGAGATGTAAGGCTAATTTCAGGAACTAGATAAATTACACCTTTATTTTGCTGTAACAGTTTTTTAGTAATTTGTAAAAATACTTCTGTTTTTCCGCTGCCAGTGGGCCCGTATAAATAGTGCAGCGGTTTTGAGCTGTTATTTAGAATATTATTTACAGCAAGACTCTGCTCTTCACTTAATTTTTTTTCTTGCTCAAAGGTATCTTCGGATAGTGAAAAGCCTCCGTTTGTTTTATCCCTTGTGCTTAAAGGAAGCATTGCTGAAAGGGCTTCTCCTATGGAACATAAATAAAAAGATGACAACCAGTATGCTGTTTCAATTAACTCATCTCCAAAAAGCTGGGTTTCATCAAGAATTTTGTTTATTGGTCGAATTTTAGACTGCTCAACAGCGCAATCCGCAGGAAAAATATCACTTTCTGCAATTATATACCCTGAAGTATGATGATTGCCGAACTTTATATCTGCTCTGCGGCCAATACGTGAGGAGTTTTCTGGATTATCACAGTCTAAGTATGTAAATGTCTGGTTTATCGGAACATTTACTGCAATTTGAAGATATTTTGGCATATGCTAAGTCTATAGTTTACTTCATGTAATCAGGATCAATTTCAAGAATACGTGATCTAAAAAACTTTAAATCTTCCCATGCTGGCCGTTTTAAAAGTTCATCTCTCAAAAGGGCACTTGGGTGATAGGTAACCAATGCTGGGATTCCATTGTAATCATAAAATCTTCCTCTAAGTCTTGTTACGCCATCAGTAGTTTTTAATATATTTTTAGCTGCTGTACTTCCTGCTAACAGTATAAGCTTTGGCTTTAAAATAGCAATTTGAGCCTGTAAAAAAGATGAACAGGCTTCAGCTTCCTGCTCAAAAGGAACTCTGTTTTGAGGTGGTCTGCATTTAACAATATTTGCAATAAAACAATTTTTTTCTCTTGATAATCCTATTGAAGCAAGTTCTTTGTCTAATAATTGACCTGCTTTACCAACAAAAGGTTTGCCCTGGATATCTTCATCATGGCCTGGACCTTCGCCTATTACCATAACTATAGGGTTTGTAACCCCTGTACCTGGTACAACATTGGTTCTTCCGTTACACAAAGGACATCTTCTGCATTGAGCAATTTTTTCTGCAATAACTCTTAATTTTTGCTCTGTAGTGTTTGTGTCTTCATTCACAACTTGAGTGTCATCATCTGTAAAATTCGGAGCTTCATTTGTAAAGTCTGGCGAATTATATCCGTATATGGATGAAGAAGCTGTTTTTAATAAATTGTATAATAATTTTTTTTCCTGACCAGTCATTTGATGTATCAGAATACCACATTAATACTGTGTCTTCAAGAATACCTTTATAGCTTGCTATTGTGACAATTTATTGTACTTGTATCTTAAATGAATATAGGATAGTATAAAAATTATGAATATTGCGTTATTTTCAGACAGTTATTTGCCAACAAAAAGTGGTATTGTAACTGTTGTTATTCAATTAAAAAAAGTTCTTGAAGATTTAGGACACCATGTAGTTGTTGTAACGGTTGACACAAATTTTAAAATCGAAGGTTCTGCCGATGAGCAGAATGTTTACAGAGTTAAGTCTATTCCTTCTCCTGTTGGAGATAATCAGTATATTGGGGTTCCTCAAAAACGAAAGGTCATTGAGTTTTTAAAAGCTAATAATATACAGCTTATACATGCTCATACAGAGTTTTTTATGGGACATATTGCAAATAGTGCCGGAAAAGAGCTTGGTATTCCTGTTGTCGCGACAACACATACAATGTGGGAAGATTATTACCGATATTATCTTTTTATGGGCAGACTAATTTCAAAAGGTTTGATTCGTAAGGCTGTAAAACGTCTTTACCGCAAGTTTTACGCTTTTATAAATGTTTCAAAGAAAGCTCAGGATTATTTCCGCAGTCCTTTTATGCTGCCATTTACGCCTTCTGCAATTATTCCAAATGCAATTGATACACAAAAGTTTGCAGGTTCGTCTTATACTCAGGATGATATCGATAACTTGAAAAAGAGCTTAGGTATAAGTCTTAATGATAAAGTTGTACTTTATATTGGACGTGTTGTTGAAGAAAAACGCATAAAAGAACTTTACGATATAATGGCAGACGTTGTAAAAGAACGTAGCGATATTAAGATGGTTTTTGTAGGTTCTGGCGCTATGGAAGAAGATTTACGTTATTATGCAAACCAGGCAGGCCTTGAAAAACAAATTATCTTTACAGGTTTCGTTGATTGGACTAAGCTTTATCTTTACTATGCAATGTGCGATTTGTTTGTTACGGCCTCTCTATCTGAAATGCACTCGATGACAATTCTTGAAGCTCTTTGTCTTGGTAAACCTGTAGTTTGCCGTAAAGATACAAGCTTCAGTGATACAGTGTTCCATGATGTAGACGGTTACTATGCTAATTCTGATGAAGAAATGAAAAAGTATATTATTAAGGCAGTTGATGATCCTGAAAAACTTAAGGCAATGGGACAGGCTGCACTTGAAATCAGCAAGGGCTTTACATTAAAGCTTCACGGATTGCGTACTGTAGCTTTTTATGAAGAAGTGTTAAAGCATTATCCTAATCCTGTATCGTCAGGTGCCCTTATAAAAGCAGTTGCAAACGTTAAGTTGCAGTAGGTGTTTTTATGAAAAAGTTTTGTTTGTCATCACTTGCTGCAGCATTATTAGTTATTATTGAATCTATGGGTTTTGCCAGAGGTGCACAGGATTTAGTTCCTTGTAATCACTGGGTTTATGATTCATTAACAAAGCTTTCTCTTGAAGAGGGAAAAGCAAGTCTTGCTATTAACGCTCCTCTTACAATACAGGAACTACGGGTTTATTTAAATGAAATTGACTACAACTCATTGAGTGATGCTGGACATATTGAATATGACCGTATTCTTAGTTATTTTAAGGAAGATGGTATCAGTTTCAAGTCTGATTTATTAACTCTTTCTTTAGAGCCTTCTGTTAATCCTGAAGTCTTTTACAAAACAAATGACGGAATTGACTGGACTTTTGACCGATATAGTCGAAAAGCACTAGTTGAGTCTCCTGTATCTTTGTCAGCCTCTGATTATTTTACTTTTTCAATGGATATATATCTGGGGCAAAACAGAGGAATGTCTTTACATGACTATAACTTTTGGAACGTTCCTTTAGCTCCAGAGCAGATGGATGTAAACTTTCCTGATACAGGATACTTTAGTACCGGTAAAAAGTTTACAGATAAAACAGGTTTGAGCTTTCAGCTGGGCTCTGGATCAAAAAGTATAGGGCGCACTTCATCAGGTTCAATTATCTGGTCTGAGTATCTGACAGGTACAGCCTATGCTCAGCTTGAAGTATATTCTCCTGATTTTAGATATACTGGATCAGTTGTTCAGTTTAATGTTGATAAATATACTTATTCACATGAGGTAGAAGCAAGGTTTTTTGACAAGCTTACAGTATCCTTTATGGAGTCTGTGTTAGTATATGCACCTCTTGAACTTAGATTTTTAAATCCTTTTACTATTTATCATGGCATGGCTCCATGGCGCGATTATGATCCAAAGGTTGATGACAGTGAGACTCATACAGGGGCTTATCTTTGTATAAATACACAGTTTGTTCCGGTAAAAGGTGTACGTATATATGGACTATATGCGATGACACAGTTTCAGACACCTTACGAAGTTAAGCACTGGCCAACAGACTGTACTCCAAATGGAATTGGTTTTCAGTTGGGAACCGAAGTTTATAAGCCTGTTAAAGAAGGGTACTTTCATTTTAATGCCGAAGGATATTATGCCCAGCCATATTTATGGATAAAGGAAAGTCCTAACTGGTCGTTTGTACGTACATATTCTGAAAATATAGGCGATCTTGCAATTTTTTATGAATGGATAGGCAGTCCTTTTGGACCTGACACAATTGCAGGCGAACTTACATTGGGTTATGAAAAGCCTCAGAAATATAATGTTGACTTTACATATTTATTTATGGCAAAGGGTGAAATGTCAGGGACAAAGGTATTTAACTGGGATGGCCTAGATTGGGGAGGTCAGGATACCTGGGTCGGTTCAGATAATAATGAAGAGGATTTTAGTAGCTGGTGCTACCCGGATAAGGGAATTCAGGGGTTAAGTACTGCAAAAAAGATGCAGGGATGGATTACTCCAACAGGTATACCTGAATACGTAAACCGTATTTCGTCACGTGTAACTTTGTATCCTTTAAGTTGGCTTACAGTTGTTTGTCAGCCGGCCTATGTATTTATATTTAATCATAATAATCATGAAGGAAAGTTTGCCCAGGGCTTTGAAATTGCTTTAGCCGTTGAGTGTAAACTGTAACAGATATATATAAGAGCTGGAGAAAAAATGAAAAATCGATTTTTTGCTTTATTGACTGTACTGATGATATGTGCAGTATTAAATGCTCAGGTTGCGTCAGACCCTACTGATGAGTTTTATGAAAATGCCCAGGGCTGGGAAATAAAGGGGTATGTTGATCAGTTACCTCTTCTAAGACCATATCCTCTTAATGTGATTAAGCAGATCCTTGAACAGGTGATGACAAATGCTCCTGCTAAAGATGCTAATTTAGCACAGGAAGAATACAAACGTATTTTTGGTGATAAAGCTTATCACTTGTTTGTAGAAGGCGGTGCTACTGTAAAATTGTCGCAGAAGCATGTAGAGCGCAGTGGTGATAAAGAGACTTCAAAGACAAAATCCCTTACAGGAGAAGCAGGAATTGCAGGTGATGTTGTTCTTCATCCTCTTGTAGGTGTAAGCTATAAGTTGGGATTTTGGGGAACTAGTGCTGACTATGATGATTACTCACCATACAGAGTAAACCAGTCTCAGGACAGTGTGTTTGATCCTACATCAGTAGGTCCAATTGATATCTATACAGACTGGAATACAAATGTATCATTTGGTACAGCAAAAGTGTATGCAAGTGCAGGTGTTAACCGAGTTGGATACGGACCTTTTTTAAACGATGGTCTTGCATTAAATGATTCAAGCTTTCACAGTGTTAATTTTATGTTCAATGTGTTGATGAACAGATGGTCATTCGCTTCAGTATATGAGACAATTGGTGCAACATCGAATGATGGACGTAAAAACGGGGATTGGCTTGGTAACGGAAAATATCTTTCGTTTCATGCATTAAAGTATAGAGCAACACCAAAGTTTGATATTTCGTATTACGAAAATGTTGTATTTGGTAAAGGAACAGACTTATCATTTTTAATTCCAGCTCCATATATGGCAATTCAGAATATTGGTGGAGCCAGTGCTAATTTACAGATGGGTTTACTTATGCAGTATAGACCTGTAGAGACTTTAGAGTGGGCATCTGATGTGTCTATTGATGATATTTCCCTGAATGACCTCGTTAAGTTAAATTTTGATACAAAGCTTCGTTTTGCTTTGACAACAGGTCTTATATATAGTCCAAAAGAGTCTCGTTTTAACATGATGAGCATTTATTATACTGCTGCATTACCTTATTATGGTGCTCACTGGCAGTATGATGATGCAAACGAGAGCGGTTATATGAGTCCTGAGTACTTTAACTATCAGAACCTTACAAATGCAGGTGTAAATATTGGTACAAATCTTGAACCAAACTCAGATAGAATTGCATTTAGGACAAAGATTAATATATCAAAAAACTTTAAGCTTGCTGTGAACACAAACTTTATTCGTCATGCAAATAGTGCAGAAGCCTTAAGTGAACGAGATATATTACGATATATGCTTTGTGAACCAGGAACTCACCGAACCGACGGTAGTGTGTATATGCACCAGATGTTCTCTGCAGAAAATCATGAAACGGATAGTACAAATCACGTAAAACAGGCATGGAATCACTTAGGCTTTATGACAAGTGATCACATAATGAAAGCTTATCAGGCAGGATTTGCGGGTGAGTTTATTGTTCCTAACCGTAAAAACTCAAAGGGGCAGCTTTCTGTAAATATTGGATATACATTTGAGTACATCAATAATTATAATGTAAATCAGAACATTTATGATGGCGTAATTGATGTTTCAAAATATGGTTATGCTTCTGACGGAACGCTAAATGCATGGGAAAGCTCTGAGAAGGATGTTAATGGTAATGCTGTTGCAAGTGGAAACGATGAAACATCATTAACTGCTTATTGTTTACAAAAGGCTGATGAGCAGTATAACACATGGCTTTCTAACCTTTATGACAGAGTTAACCACTATGTGACATTATCTTTCAAGTATTCATTCTAACGTTCAGTTTTTTGCTGAAACTGTATTGACAATTTTATTTTAAAGATATATAAATATTATATCAATCAGATTACGGAGGTACGTATATGGATAGAGCAGGAGTGTTATACACTGTGTTGAATTTATCTTTTGTTGCGGATACCCCGGTATATTCAAAGCTTTAATATTGTACTTTAACATATAAAGTTGAAGAAGCCGTGGTTCTGTGCCGCGGCTTTTTTATTTAGAGTTTTATTAGAACCATAAAATTTTCTGGTCATATTTGACTGTATTTTTTACTCCAATCTAAATAGTTTAAGCCGAACACATGAACCCATTTGTTTATCCGGAGTTTTATTACTAGTTTTTTTTATTTCATTTTGGAGAATCTAATGAGAGAGGTTTTTAACCGTCATCTTGAACTGTATCATCTGAAAAATGATGAGGTTGAAAGTATGAGTGATTGGGCTAAAAGAGAACAGTTATATAACTGTGAACTTTTTTATGAACAAAAATTTAAGATCGTAAAAAAGGCTGTGACTATAATCAGAACTGAAGTTGCAGACATATTACGAGGAGCTGCAGATAAGATAGATCCTGGATTAACTGCATAATTGATATAATAAAGGCTGTTGAATAAGTCTTCCTTTTCGTAAAAGGTTGTACTTGTTTGGCAGCCTTTTTTGTCTAAAAAATATGTTATATTTAAAGATTATTTTTATACGAATATAAAGTGCATGATATAATTTTACTAACCGTGGGAGGTTGGGATTATTATGGAAAAAGAAAAATTTTTTCTAATTCAACAGCAGGCTGAAAAAATATTGCCGCTTCTTCCTCCAAAGGAACAGCAGATTATTAAAATGCGCTTTGGTCTTGAAGACGGTTTTGTTATGACTGTTGAAGAAATAGCACAGATTTATCATGTAACTCCTCAGCGTATTCAGCAGATTGAAGGTAAAATACTACGCAGACTTAGATATAGACGGACTCTTGCTGTAAAAACAGGTACTGCAGTTGTAAGCCGCAATGATCTTATGCAAAAGTATCCTCCTTTGTACAAAAATCATCATAAAAAAGCTGTTTTTGAAAAGGTTAAGGAAAAGCATTTATGTCCGAAAGGTGTAATGGTCATTTCAAGGTGGAAGTTTGAAGATATTGGTGAGTTAAAGCAGGATGAGTTTAACCGCAATAAAATAATGATTTCCACAGTTCCTGGCTCATATGATTATACTGATATAAGTGATGAAAACAGACAGGTATGGCATGTGAACTTTGCTGATTATGATTTATTTGGATATTATGCCGGTGATTTATTTGATCAGGATGAGATAATGACATTGGAGCATCCTCTTCTTGCAAGTGTTGCTGAATATCTTGAAAAGGAGAATATTGAAGGTCTTATTCCATCCACTGCTGTGGATGAAGGTTATGATCCTAGGCCTGTAACAGTTGAAGGTGTGCCATACTGGGTTAAAATTAATGTTAATCCTGTTACAGCTGAGGGTAAAAAAACAGATATATACGGCAGTAATTTTGTGGATGCCAGTGAACAGGATATTGAAAATGCAATTACAATAAACGATAGGGTGAGTTACAGTAATATACTTGCAATATCGGCACCAAAAAACAAAGGGGAAAAAACATATACAAAAAAAGAGGTAGAGTATCAGCTTTCGTGTCTTTTAGCAGGTTTTGCAAGTGCAGCGTATTCCAGTAGAGCCAGAGGAAAAGAGAAGGTTTGTATACATACTGGTAACTGGGGTTGCGGGGTATTTGGCGGAAACTTTGAACTTTGCTACATGGCTCAGCTTTTAGCCGCATCAATAGCTAATATTAACGAAATTGTTTTTCATATGGCTGATAAAGAAGTCTTTGATAAAGTTTGTAAGGAGTTTTATTCTTTACAGGATATGGATTCGTTTGACGAGGTTGTTGATTACCTTGTCAGCAGAAATTATTTGTGGAACACTTGTGACGGGAACTAATTATGGCAAATAACTGTACAACAAACTATATGATACATGGTGGAAAAGATGATGTTGAATCATTTGTAGAGCAATTTTCAACTGCTATTGCCACAAGCAGATCCTTGCAGACTGTTCTTGAGTCTTTAAATATCGATACTTCATCTTTTGCTTGTGAGGGGGTAATAAGGTCTTCTCTTGAAGCTGGGGATGTTATGAGGTCAATGTCAGGGGATTATTATGTCGAAATTACAATTGATACCCCTTCATCTCCTTGTATTAAGGCTATTGAAGCATTGTTAAAACAAACTTCGCCATATTGTGTTTATTTTTTCATAACATGGAATAAAACTGACGACTTATTTTTTACAAATGATGTTGCAAAAGAGTTTTATGACTATGATTATTTCACTTCATGCTCCTGCGATGACGAAAATCATAGTGATTTCAGAGCAATTGAAGGGGATGCAAGGTTTTGGAACGAAATTGATTTTGAAGATACCATGTCAGGTTTATTAGACATAAGTGGAATGGGCGTTACTCCTCTTATTGATAAAACTCGTGAAATTAATGAAAAATGGAAGAGTGAAAACAGTAGTGACTATATTTATGCCCACGCAATAAAAAGAGGTGAGACTCAGGATATTGAAGAAGATTATATCGATACTACAGATCTCGAAGATGAAACAGATGCAGATGGTGAAGACAATACAATACCAGACTCTTTGACAGATCATTTTGATAATCTTATAGTAACTGAAGAATCTCTTGATAATCCAATGTCTTATCCTGATAGCGTAAACTCGTCTCCTCTTGAAGAATCTATAGAAGAAGTTTCTGGGGGAAATCAAAACGCGGAAGACGATATTGCGGTTCCAATTGTTAATACTCTGCGTTCATTTAGTACCCGTCACTTAAAAAATATATCAAGTTGCGATACTTTTGAAGGTGTACCATATACATCAGTCGCTACAGTTGGTGTAAATGTGGATTATACATCAATACAGCAAGCTGTTGATGATATGCCGGAAGGATCAATTATTTATGTTGAAAGCGGTATTTATAAAGAGGATCTTGTAATAAACAAAAAAATCACGATCACAGGTTTAATTGAGCATAATACAAATATTGCTGAGTATCCTGTTGTGGTTTTGTCAAAGGATGCAACAGTCGAGGTAAATTGTGATTGTACAATAAGGCAGCTGTTCTTTACAAATCAGGAACTGCCAGATTTAGATCAGGTTATAGATATTATTGATAAGGAAGAAGAATATGTTACAATTGAAAAGGATGTAAAAGATACTGCATTACTTACAGTAAATGCTAACGCAAATATCTATGGCTGTTTTTTTGTATTTGGTAGTGGAGCAGGTATTAAAGTCGAAAGTAGCAGGGCTTACATTAACGACTGTTTTGTATTTGCCAATGCAAAGAGTGGTATTGTGTTAAGCGAAGCTAATGATTCTTCAATAAAAAGATGTCGCATTGCTTATAATGGTGAGGATGGTATATACATTTTTGAGTCAAAAGCAATAACTGTAAATGACTCATACATGCGAAATCAAAAAGAAGACGGTCTTGCTGTTGATAATGGAAGTTCAGTAAGCGTTTATAACTGTGTTATTTACTACAACGATGAGAAAGGTATAAATTATCAGGGAGATGTTTCAATAAAAGCTAGTCAGACAAAGCTTTTAGGAAACGGTAACGATAAATATGATGATAAGATTATGCTTGAAAATTGTGAAACTTCGATATAATTATTTTTGAGAAAAAATGTCAGTGGCAGTCTTATTGTCGAGCTGGTCAATGACTGTGAAAAATCTTGATTGTGGAACTTCAACAATTCTCATGAATGAGTTGAGAGGGGGATGCGGACAAAATTCTGTAAATTCAGTAGGCTGCAATAAAAAGGATTAAGTATCTCGGAATATGTTTTAAGCCTGATTTGAATATGCCCCACTGAAATATATAAAATAATAGAAATGCCCCGAGAAGGGGCTTATATTTTTGAGGGAGGGGGGTGCGGACAAAAATCTGTACTCCTTAGGACTCCCAGTAAAGGAGTCAAAACTTGATTTACTCAAAGCAACAAAAGAATAAAGCTATTGAATTATATAAGACAACAGCTTCTATTAGTGAAACTATTAGAATTTTGGGTTATCCCACAAGACGTCAACTATATAATTGGATTTATGAATCCAAGCAGAAGTTTCAGAAAGAATGTAACAAACAAAATTATATAAACACTGCTAGTCATCCTAGAAATCCGCCCATCGATGTGAAGTTAGAAGCAATAAGAAGATGTTTTGAGAATGGTGAAAGCATATCTTCCGTGTCACAAGATATTGGTTATAGTAGAACAAGTATCCATTTATGGCGGAAAATATATATAGAAAATGGTACAATTGGTCTCATGAATACTAAAAATGTTCAACCTGGAAAAATTAAAAAGAAAAATTATCAAGAAGATTCTGAGATTAGTGTATTAAAACAACAAGTTTCAGAAATGCAATTAGAAATTGATGTTCTAAAGGAAACAATCAATGTATTAAAAAAAGACCCCGGTATCAATCTGACAGAATTAACAAACAAAGAGAAGACAGTGATAATTGATGCCGTTAAATCCAAATACTCACTGTCGATTTTACTCGAAAAATTATTTTTATCGAAAAGCAGTTATTATTATCAAGAAAGATCATTAAAGAAAACCTGGAAATATGATAAGTACAGAACCAGAATAATTGAATTATTCACTGAAAATAAAAAGAGATACGGCTATCGAAGAATCCATAGCCTTTTGAAAGAAGAAGGAATTCATATTTCAGAAAAGATAGTTCGTAAAATTATGAAGGAAGAGTCATTATCGGTTAAAATTAAAAAGACAGGTAAATACAATTCATATGCAGGAGAGATTACACCCTCTGTTCCAAATTTACTGAACAGGGATTTCAGGGCTGGTCTTCCAAATGAAAAATGGCTTACAGACATAACTGAGTTTGCAATTCCAGCCGGGAAAGTATACCTTTCACCAATAATAGACTGTTTTGATGGATTGGTCGTTACTTGGAATATCGGAACCACACCTGACTCCAAACTTGTTAATACAATGCTTGATAATGCAATTGATAGCTTAAAGAAAGGTGAATTTCCTGTGATTCACTCTGATAGAGGCGTGCATTATCGATGGCCAGCTTGGATTGAACGAATGCAATCTGCAAACCTGACAAGGTCTATGTCAAAAAAGGGATGCTCTCCAGATAATTCAGCCTGTGAAGGCTTTTTTGGCAGATTGAAAAATGAAATGTTTTATAATCAAGATTGGAGTGGAGTTAGTATAGATGAGTTTATTACCATACTAAATGATTACATTATTTGGTATAATACCACTAGAATAAAGAAATCATTGGGGTACAAAAGTCCTTTGAAATACAGACAATCACTTGGTTTAGTCGCATAAAATGTCCAAGTATTTGTCCGCACCCCCGTCTCATATTTTTAGTCGTCTGGTAGTGTTCCTAAAATATCAAGAATCTCATCCCTTTCATATGTATATACTTTTCCTTCTCTCATTGTCATAAAAAAAGGAAAACCAAAACATCCACCAGGTCTATTCATGACACCTTCATAAACATCTTCACCTTTATAGTTTATGACAAATTCAATTTTTTCAAATCCTGAACGTCTAGCAATTTTTAGCATCTCTGCATTCATTTTACTTCCTCAAATATATGCGATACAAAATCCTTGTTTAATATGCAGTTAGAAAGGTTGAGTAATTTTACTGTGTTAATTCTTATTTTGTCAAAATAAAAGTTTTGAATATTCAAATTCTTTTTTATTGCTTTAATATCCGGCTGTGGATCATATAAAATAATATTTCCGTTTTTATTTTTCCATACATGAACTATATGCCCGTCTTTTCTCCCTTTCCATCCAAATTGAAAAGTATAAAGCTTTTGAACTTCGATATTTTTATTAAGCCAATCATATAAGGCTTTCTTTCTCGTAACAGATGGTATTAAATAGTCGGGAGACTTTCCAGTATTAACATCTATATATGCAAGACTTGTATCATATGCGAGAGCGTTCATGTAAACATTGTTAACTCTTGTTCTTGCCTGTACATTATAACCTAATGTTCTTGCAAAATATGCAGCTGTTGCCGTTTGACAGTTAGACTTACCGCCTTCCTTTTTGTAATTAGGATTAGGTTTCCCATTATTCGCCTCTGCAAAATTCATGCTTTCTGAAATCTTTGTTTTTTCAAGGTTAATCTTTTTAACAAACTTTCCAAAAGATGCAATGTCTGTGTTTTCATCATCAACATAAATCTTTAAGCCTCTTATCTGCTCACTGTTCTTACTGCCTACATACTCCCTTGTATAATCTCGCTTTAATCCTGTCTGCTTAACAAAGTCCCTTTGTGCCTCTTGCCAGCGATAAAGCTTATTGCGTGCGGCTAAACATTCAGGGCTATCGCCGTAACCGTTTTCAGTAAGTCCGACTGCTTCACGTTTATATCGTCTTATGTTTCGTTCTATCTGTCGTTGTTTTTGTTCTGCTTCATATACAGTAAGTTTGTGAGGCTCTCCGACTTCATCAATATATGTAACTGACTGATCTTTATATTCATCTAATTCACCTTTACTATACAGTTTTTCAGTGCCTTCAAAGTAAGGATAAAAAGAGTGTCGGCAATTAATGCTGTATATCCCGTCAGGATCACCATAACCACATACATCATAGAAGTATGGGTATTTTTTATTATCAGGGTTTAAGCTATAGATTTTACCTTGCCATGCTTCATGTGCTGGCCTTGCTCCTATATGCGCAGATACCTCGACAAGTTCACAATCAAGGTCATCGCAGTTATCTAATGTAATTTGCGTTGCAGTCTGATTAATGCCTTGTTTTATAGCTGTGTCATAATCAAAAGCTCCTGATGCAATCTTCATATAAGCCTTATTTGCCTGCATGACAAATTCATTAGAAACAGAATCGGCGATTGTCATTGTCGCGCGCTGGATGCCCGAGAATACTTTTATAAAGCCATCTTCAGCATCTGCTTTAACTTTTTTTGAACCGATTTTGAAAGATATTTATTTACTTCTGCCTTTATACCGCCGAGTTCCTGCATGATTTTAGCCTGGTATAAGGTAGAATCCGTAACCTTACCGAGCTTTTTTAATCTTCTTGCCATATCAGTAATAATATCTGCTTCTAGGTTAGAATAAAGCTCAACAAGTTCATCGCTACAGGATGCAAGATAAGAAGATGACAGCAATTAAATAATGTCCTTACCTATAAGAATATGCCAGGCATACCATATACGCTTTTTCAAGCTTTGATGTGTAAGTGCATTAAGGGTACCTTTAGTAATTTTTCTTAATTTCTTTACCTGTTTATTATTCATGTGTTTTATACTCCCTTAAACATTACCAAAAAGACCGGTCATACTATTAGTATCTAAGGTTAAAAACTTAAAACTTAATCAGGTATCTTTTTTAATTTGACCTTATAACAAAAATTTTATTGTTTAAGAACGAAAAAAATGTCACGGGGTATTGCAATGTTTTTAATATTGTGTTATATTCTAAACATAAACGGACGGTTAGCCCAGCTGGTAGAGCCCCTGGTTTACACCCAGGTTGTCGGGAGTTCGAGCCTCTCACCGTCCAAAAGCCTGAAGAATATTCTTCAGGCTTTTTTATTTAGGGTCAACTGCAAACCCTAAAAACGGCGAAGTCAAGATTTTTAGAGTTTGCGTGTCTTGGCTCGACTTATTTCTGACTGGTAAATACCATAAATAAAACATCTCTTGACCGCAAGTGTTAGTAGTCGATAATATAGTCTTATAGTTAAATCTGTAAAGGTTAATGTTTTCTTTTGTAGAACAGCAGATTTAGTCATAATATTATAAAAGGTCAAAAAATGAGTACATCAGTTAAATTACCTCTAGATATAAAAGGTCTTCATATCCATTTTGTTGGTATTAAAGGTACCGGCATGGCAGCATTAGTTGAAATCCTTGTAAAAAGGGGAGCAATAATTACAGGAAGTGATGTTAGCGAAAGGTTTTATACAGATGAAGTCCTTGAAAAAGCTGGAATCAAAGCTTTAGAGTTCAGTGAAAAAAATATCACAAATGACATTGACTATGTAATCTATTCTTCTGCATATAGTGTAAGTAAAAATCCGGACTTAATTGAAGCTTCAAAAAAGCGGCTTCCTATGATGCTTTACACACAGGCCTTAGGTTGTATATCAGAGCTTTCATATTCCTGTGGTATTTGTGGTGTTCATGGTAAAACTACAACAACAGGTCTTACAGGAACTTTATTAAAAGCTGTGGATTTGCCATCACAGGCTCTTGCAGGCTCAATTATTTCGTCTTTTGATAACTCTTGTACAATGACAACTCCGTCTTTTTCAAAAAGTGATAATCACTATTTTATAGCCGAGACCTGTGAGTATCAAAGACATTTCATGGATTTTGAGCCAAAAAAGATTATTTTAACTTCTGTTGAAAGTGATCATCAGGACTATTACCCAACATATCAGGATATTCTTGATGCTTTTGTTGATTATATACTAAAGCTTCCTTTAGGCGGAGATTTAATTTACTGTGCTGATGATAAAGGTGCTGTTGAAGCAGCATTAATTGCAAAACAAAAAAGACCTGATATAAACTTAATTCCTTATGGTGAGTGTGCTGAAGGTGAATGGCAAATTAAAATTCAGAAAAGCGAGAATGGTCTTAATCATTTTACTGTAGGTTCGTTAGGTGATTTTGCTTTATGTGTCCCAGGAAATCACAGTATACGAAATGCAACAGCTGCATTGGCTCTTGTTTGTCAGCTAATACGTAATGAGGGACTTAATATAAATGATTTTAAGCAAAAGCTTTATGATGGCCTTTTAAAATTTAGGGGCGGTAAGCGCAGATGTGAAATTACTGGAGAGGCAACACTTAAAAATGAAAAAAAAGTAATTTTCATCGATGATTACGGACATCATCCAACTGCTATAAAAACAACTCTTGCAGGTATAAAAGACTTTTATGCAGGGTACAAAATTATTGTAGATTTCATGAGTCATACCTATACTCGTACTCAGGCTTTGCTTGAAGAGTTTGCTTCGAGTTTTGAAAGTGCTGATTGTGTGATTATTAATAAGATATATGGTAGTGCCAGAGAAAATCCTTCGGATTCAACAGTTACAGGTGAGATACTTGCAGAGCATGCTCAGTCTTATCATAAGAATGTATATTATTGTGAAGAGTTTGATGAAGCAGCTCTTAAAGGGTATGAGCTTTTATCGAATGCTTGTGAGAATTGTGAGGGCTATATATTTGTCACAATGGGAGCTGGTGATAACTGGAAGGTCGGTCAAAAGATTTTGCAAATGATAAAAAATAACTAATTTATTTTGGAATCGTTTTCAGTAAGTTCGACTGCTTTACGCCAACAACGTCTTTTACGCTGTTAGCTGAACTTTTTTAGTACAGCTTTCTTAAATGTAGGTGTATATTTCACATAGCTGTTTCTTTATCAGGTGATAGCTATCTTGATACAAAGGTTGAGTATCTCACTCATAACCCCACGGATTACAAATCATAACCGCACTGATTATAGACTGAAACCCCGTGGACTAAAGACTGTAGTCCTACGGACTATGAAGTGTAATCCCATTGATTACAAACTGTGGTCCGTGGGACTATGAAAAAAGCTTATACAAGGACAGTGAATAATAAGATATACAGAGTGTGATATTTGAGTTTTATGGTCTGTGAAAGCTTTAATTTTATGAGTGTGAAAATCATTGTTTCATATGTGTGAAAGTTATTATTTTGCAAGGGTGAAACTAATGTTACTGTGCACAGAAAATTGTCTTACCAAAAAAATCATGTTGTCTTACCAAAAGTATCTTACTGGCTTTACTACAGGTAAAAAATAAAAAACAAAAAAATATTAAAAAAAATTGCGAAAAAAGCAATGGTTGCTATTGCAATTTTTTTGCGAGTGATATATATTAATCAATGTCGCCGCTAAACAGCGATACACTAACAAGCTTAAGTAGTTGTAATACAAAAACTTAAGCAGCAGTTCTTTGAAACAAAATCAGTGAAGGAAAAAGAAAGACGTAATGTAGTTTACTGTTAAAAGTAGACCACAGATAAGTTCTTCAAGACAAATCGAAATGCTAACGTTTGAACTGACAGCTTGATTTAAGGTGGCAGTTGAACACGAGAAATTACGAAAGTAATTTCTCCCTAGATATTCAGCTTTCTGAATATCAAAAACTCTAATCAATTTTCCTAAAAAAATAGAAAGAGAAATTGGCTAGGTGTTAAATAATTTTTAGTCATAATAAATCGCTCCGAATGTAGTTTTTTTCATTATAAACAAAAAGACCCTATAAGATGACCTTTTTTAAAGTGTCTATCTTATAGGGTACATTTTATAGCGGGAAGGCCCCACCAAAATGCTTGTTTAAAATGCCAAGGAAGCGGTCAATTGTACCAAAAACAGCACGGTGAATAAC
>JAZUGE010000046.1:0-37380 GCA_045641045.1 Treponema sp.
CCCATAAAGTTATTGAAGTTGTAAGCCTGTGTCTGGCGGTCTTTTGCAACTAAAACATCTTTACCATCAAGCTTGTAGAACCAGCTTACCTTAAAGCCGTCAAGCTTAATAACCATTTTAATGAGCTTTGTTTCAACAGTGTATGTATCATTATCACATTCACACTTAAAAGCTGGCTGTGTAAATGGAGTAATATCAAGTCTGTCTCGACCTTCTCTATTAATGTCTTCCATACCAGGAGCAACAGTCCAGGTTTTTTCCATTTTCAGGTCGCCATCACTGAATAAAACTCTGATGATATCCTCTTCAAGGACAAAGACTCTGATTTTTGTTGCAACATCATTGCTGACAAAAGTAAGAACATTGCCTTCGTTTTTATCCAGTTTAAAATTTACATGACTTAAAATCATAGGTTTTCCTCACTACATGATACAAAAGCTGTTAATACAGATATAACATCAGCAATTAGTTTTGATATTTTCATAATAAAAAACTTTAAAATTGCGATGTAATCGTTTACACTAACTATAATAATTCACGTTTCGGTATCTGTAAAGCCGAAAATACTAATATTCCACAAAAAAAATGAAAAATTAAAGGAGCTTTGCACAATGGCGACAAGAGACTTAACAAAAGGGTCCCCTCTAATCAATTTAATTATTTTTTCATTACCGCTGATTGCTGGTACAATTTTTCAGCAGTTTTACAACTTTGCAGACACCATAATGATTGGAAGGCTCATAAGCTCAGAGGCATTAGGTGCAGCAGGTGTAACTTACCCATTAAATTTTTTGATCTTAGGCTTTATTCAGGGGTTCACCATCGGGCTTGGCATACCTTTATCCCACGCTGTTGGTGCTAAAGATAAAGAAGAGTTTTCAAAACTGTTTTTCAACGCACTATACATATCCGTCTTTATAAGCATTCTTCTTACCTTTGCAACACTTATTTTTTCAAAACAGCTTTTACTCCTTATAAGAACCCCGCGTCAAATTCTTGAATCAGCAAACTCATACATTACAATTATATTTGCAGGCATTCCCTTCACAGTCATATATAATTTCAGTACCTCAGCTTTAAGAGCAAACGGCGACTCTAAACATCCCTTTTACTTTTTAATCCTGGCAAACGTATTAAACATAGCTTTTGACTACATCTTTATTAAAACATTTAATATGGGCATAAAAGGTGCTGCTTCTGCAACAGTTTTATGCCAGTTTATAAGCGCAGTTTTAAACATGGCATACCTTTTAATCAAAACTAAGGCCATAAGTTTTAATAAAAAGTATATTTCCCTCTCAAAAATACACACAATGGTTTTATATAAAAACGCAGTTCCAATGGGTCTTGAGTATTCCTTTTCATCAATTGGAGCCATAGTCATGCAGGGAGCTATAAACTCCTTTGGAACCCCATACATAACAGGCCAGACTGCCGGCGAAAAAATAAGACAAATGTTTACATTACCAATGGAAAGTGTAGGCATGGCACAAGCTGTATATACAGGGCAAAACTGGGGAGCTAAAAACTATGAGCGCATAAAGCAGGGAATTAAATCAGGGCTTATAATACAAAGTATATATTGTATCATCTGCTATTTTGTAATTTACCTGCTTAAGGCTCCACTTACTTCAGTTGTACTGGGCTCTCAAATTACAAAAACCCATACAATATCCGTAGCCTATCTTGCTACAATAAGCATGTTTTTTATCTTTCACGGTTCCCTAATGATTTTCCGCAATACACTGCAAGGTATGGGATACTCTGTACAAGCTCTTTTCAGCGGCGTATGTGAGCTTACAGGGCGTAGCATCGGAGCTTTTATTGCCCTTTATTGCATTGGATTTACAGGCATTGCCCTTGCAAACCCATTTGCATGGATGCTTGCTCTTTTATACTGCTCAGTAATGACAATTCATTATCTTGTCGAGGCGAAAAAAAAACAAAATGATACACTTTAATCTTACTAAATAACTTTAGTTATATTGACTTAAAACTTTGTTTATTCGTACAATTAATTAACTATAAAATAAGTAGGAATAAAACTTGGAGGATGTATGAAAAGAGTATTTTCAATTTTTGCAGCAGCATTAGTAACATTTGCTGTAACAGCACAGTCAAACGGCGCAATCGACAAGGCTTCTTATGACAGCCTTGTTTCATCAGGTATAAAAGCAACAGAAGAAGAAATCAATGCAAACGCATGGGCTTCACAGGTAAAAAAGAATGGCGTATTACGCATTGGTGGAACAAGAACAAGCTACCTTTTCAGTCAGCTTGACGAAACAGATAACAAGATCCGCGGTTTTGATGCAGGTCTTTACCAGCTTTTAGCAAATTACATCCTTGGCGATGCTGCAAAGTACGAAGTAACACAGGTAAACTCAAGTACACGTGAGTCAGTATTAACAAGCGGTCAGGTTGATGCTGTATTTGCAACATACTCAATCACACCAGCTAGAGCAAAGCTTATTTCATTTGCTGGTCCATACTATGTTTCAAAGCAGGCAATTCTTATTAAAAACGGCAACAAAAAGGTAACTGACGTTTCAAGTCTCGCAAAAAAGAATGTAGCTGCACAGAGCGGTTCAACAGGACCTGCTTTAATTAAAGAATTTGCTCCAAAGGCTAAAGTTCAGGAGTTTAAAACAGATCAGGAAGCTCGTGTTGCTCTTGAACAGGGCCGCGTAGATGCATACGTTACTGACTACACACTTTTACTTAACTCAATGGTAAAAAATCCAGGTAAATATCAGATTGCAGGTGACACATTTGGTCCTGAAGACAACTACGGTATCGGTTTACCATTAAACAGCGACGGTGTTGCCTTTGTTAATGAGTTCTTAAAGAAAATCGAAAAAGACGGCACATGGGAAAAGCTCTGGAAGGTTAGCCTGGGGGATCGAACAGGTATTAAAACAGCACCTAAGGCTCCAGCCATTAACTAATAATCTATAATCGGATACAATACAAGGGACTTTGAAACTCAAAGCCCCTTTTTCTTTTTATTATGACATTAACACAATTATTAACACAATACGGCCTTGATTACCTTCTGGCCTATTTTATGACATTACAGCTCACATTTCTCTCTTTTGCAGGTGCCTTTATTACCGGTATCCTTGTAACAGTTATGAGAGTATGCCCTATAAAGCCTTTAAGGATAAGCGGTGAGTTTTATATCCAGATATTCCGTAACATACCTGGAGCAGCATTTTTAATCTTTTTAGTATATGCCCTGCCTAATCTTTCGCTGGTATGGTCATACTATACATGTGTTTTAATTGCAACAATCATCATCTGCTCAGCCTTTATGTCTGAGTATCTGTTGTCAGGTATAAACACAATTGATAAAGGTCAAATCGAAGCTGCCCGCTCGTTAGGTTTAACATTTAACCGTATCATCACAAAAATTGTAATTCCGCAGGCACTGCGCTCTACAATACTACAGATGACAAACCTCTTAATTGCCACAATGCTTACAACAGCACTGGCAAGTCAGGTACCTTTGGACCCTGCTGATTTAACAGGCCTTGTAGCTCATATAAACACCTATGAGTCAGGAGGTCTTTTAAGCTTTTTAATATCAGCTGTCTTTTACAGTGCAACAGCTTTTATTATGGGCTACTGGGGTAATAAGCTTGATAAAAAAGTGAGGATCAAAAAATGACAACCCCCCCATCAATAATAGATTTTTTATACGAAGAAAGCGGTCCAAAGACCCAAAAAAAGATAAAGCTCTTTACTACTCTGTCACTGGCATTTTTAGCATTTGTTCTTTTACTTGTGATAAGACAGTTTTACATAAACGATCAGTTTAACCCTCGTTACTGGTCTTTTTTTACAAAATGGACTACATGGCTTTTCATCTTGAAAGGACTGGCAGGAACCTTAAAAATATCCCTTTATGCAGCCGTTATTACTTTTTGTGTAGCTTTCATACTCATGTTTGGCCGCATATACGGCAACAAAGTGATAAGAGCCTTATGTGCTGTTATCATTGAGTTTATCCGTGGTGTTCCAACACTTTTGTTCATTTATTTTTTCTTTTTTGTAATACCATCCTTTGGTATCAAGCTTTCAGCCTTTTACAAAATATGTATCCCTGTAGCCTTATCAGCAGCAGGACCTGTTGCCGAAACTTTACGAGGCGGCATAAATGCTGTACCAAAGGGACAGAGAGAAGCTGCGTTATCACTAGGTTCTGGTGAAATAAGGACATTTTTTAAAATAATATTTCCTCAGGCCTTCAGGTACGTTGTACCTTCTTTAATTGCACAGCTTGTAATTGTTGTAAAGGACACCACCTTTGCCTATGTAGTTTCATACAATGACTTAATGCAAAACGCAAGTGTACTTATCTCAAATTACGATGCATTAGTTTCGGTATATCTTGTGGTTGCAGTTATATACATAATTACAAATTACCTTTTAAATAAGCTGTCAGTTAAGCTTGCTCGAAGATAATCAGGGAGGATAATTTACTATGGAACAGACAGTTATCGAGCTTAAAAATATCGAAAAATCCTATGGATACTTACACGTATTAAAAAATATCAGCTTAAAAGTAAACAAGGGAGAAGTTGTAGCAGTTATTGGACCTTCTGGTTCAGGAAAATCAACACTGTGCCGTACAATCAACCGCCTTGAGTCCATTGACTCAGGAGAGATTTTACTTGAAGGCAAAGAAATTCCATCTGAAGGTAAAGAGCTTGCAAGCCTTAGAGCCCAGGTTGGTATGGTTTTTCAGTCCTTTAACCTTTTTTCGCACATGACCATATTAAACAATATTATGTTTGCACCTGTGGATGTTCTTAAGCGCAACAAGGCCGAAGTAAAGGCTGAGGCTATGGAGCTTTTAAAGAAGGTTGGTATCGAAAACCAGGCAAAAAAGTATCCGTCTCAGTTATCAGGTGGACAGCAGCAAAGAGCTGCCATAGCTAGATCCCTTGCTATGCATCCAAAGGTAATGCTTTTTGATGAACCTACAAGTGCTCTTGACCCTGAGATGATTGGTGATGTATTAAAGGTTATCAAGGAACTTGCAGACAGCGGAATGACAATGATGATTGTCACTCACGAGTTAAACTTTGCAAAAGATGTTGCAGACCGTATCATTTTTATGGAAGACGGCCAGATAATTGCTGATGAAAGCTCACAAAGCTTTTTCAACAGTCAGACAAACCCACGTATAAAGGCATTTATCAGTAAAGTCAGCCACCAGTAGAAAATGCTGCAATATATCCTTACGGAACACTTATCCGTAGGGATATATTTTTTTTAAAATAATTAAATTCACAGACTATATAAGCATATATACACAGTCTGTATACTATTAAATACACACACCGTAAAACCACTTATTTACAGACTATGATGCTTATTATTTTACAACTGTATATTCAGTTATTTCACATATCATTTTTATACACTAAAAAAACGATATATCATTCAAATAAAAATGATCGCCAGGAGTAAATACAATCTTATCTGAAAGCTCTTTATCTAACAGACTCTTAATCTCGTTATTGTATAAGTTATAGTCATGCTCCGATATAGTTGCTTTTATACACTTTAAGTCGTCTGTCTCAGAACTTAAGCCATTGTCATAATTAAAAAAGAATGGACCGTGATACTCCTCATCGAGAGGTATTGCATACATAAAATCCTGACTAAAAACACCGGCTTCATATTTTTGTTTATCAAGACTATTAAAAAATGAGACTGCACTCTCCCTACTTTCTGGAGTCAGGCCAATTTCAAAATCGTGATCCTGATGAAAGTCATTACATCCCACAAATACAAACCTTATTTTTTTTATTTCGGTACAATAAACCGTCGCAGATTCACCTGTCTGATCCTGCTCTACCGACTGTTTTATTTTATATCCCTTTTGTTCACACAGATGCAGTGTATTTTTTAGATTCTCTTCATTTAAAAAAACGCTTATTACATATATTTTCATTGTATTTACCACAAGCCCTCAAGCTAGTAAGCTTTTGTATATAAAAATACAAAAAAAGCCTGAGGTCTATATAAATCTCAGGCTTTACAATCAAACTTTATTATAAATAAACTTATTTTTCAACAAGACTTTTAACCTGTCCTTCGATTTCTTCAGGTGTTTCCTGTGGATTAAATCTTGCAACTACGTTTCCTTCTCTATCAACAAGAAACTTTGTAAAGTTCCATTTAATCAGACTTCCAATAACACCTGATTTTTTTTCTTTAAGAAAAGTATACAAAGGAGATTCGTTTGCGCCGTTTACATCAATTTTAGCCATCTGGTCAAACTTTGTATTATATTTCAGTGTACAAAACTCATGAATCTCTTCGTTTGTTCCTGGAGCCTGATTGCCAAACTGGTTACAAGGAAAATCAAGTATTTCAAGGCCGTTAGCATTATACTTTTCATAAAGTTTTTCTAATCCTTCATACTGAGGAGTAAATTTACAACCAGTAGCTGTGTTTACGATAAGCATAACTTTACCTTTGTACTGATTCAAAGCTACATCATTTCCATTTCCGCTCTTAACTGTAAAATCATAAATACTCATGTTCAAACTCCTTAATGTTTAATAAGATTGTGTACAATTTAATTAAAAAAGAGATTATTAGTCAATAGATTTTATACAATCTAATTGGGTGGTTTAATAATATATCGTTATTACGTGTATTGAATAAAAGGAAAGAATTATGCCTCCATCTGCAATGCCTAAGAAGGAGGCAGGTTTTGCAAAAAACTTTTTCAGCTATTTTACTAAGCTTACAATGTAGTCAAAAAAAGGACTTTTTAAAGCTTCAGGATGCCATTGCACAGCAAGAAAGTGATCTCCTTCAAGACCTTCTACAATACCATCTTCACTTATTGCAGTGACTGTAAGCTTATCAGACGGAGTACAAACCCCCTGGTGATGCAGACTGTTAACAGTTATTTCTTCTTTACCAAAAGCTTTATAAAGGTGAGAGTCTTTTAAAAGCTTTACAGAGTGCACACTCTCATATGGACTATCCTTACGCATATGCTCTATAGAAATTGGACGCTCAGTATTTATATCCTGATATAAAACTCCGCCATTAACTATATTAATTGCCTGAAATCCACGACATATACCAAATACCCATTTACCCATTTTATGGGCAGCTTTTATCAGGGCAAGCTGATACTCATCCATATATGGATCTGAAGGAGGAACTGTATAAGGTTTTAATGTGTGATTATAATACGAAGGATTAATGTCAGCTCCTCCCGGCACTAAAAGTGCATCAAAAGGCGCAAGTGCATTTTCGATATTTTCAATTGAACAATAGGGCAGTATATAAGGAATTGCCCCAGCTTTTTCAAGGCTTGAAGTATAAGCTTCATTAACAAAGGCTTCTTTAAATATAAAAGCAGATTCCGGATTATGTGGTCTTAATACTCCGGCTACAGCAAATAATGGTTTCATAATAATGTAATAATACCATACACCCACCCTTTTATTAAAGAACGGGTAGTATGGTTATAAAAACATTAATGATTTATCTGTACAGTCTGAAAGGCTCTTAAATCCAAAGTCTCTGATAATTTCATTAAAATCATCATCACCTTCTTTAAGGCTTACGCAAAATCTTTTACCGTAATAGTCATGGGTCGCCCTTGCAACAGCACAACTCATTAACGCCCTTTTATCTTCTCCGGCACAACTGTTTAATGTTACATCTATTTTGATATCTTTATTGTCCTGTAAAGTAAAAGAACCTGTACGTGTTCCCATTTTATAAACACAATAAGATTCATCCTCTTTTTTTACATCATAAAGACTATAAATAAGGTCAAACTCTTCAAAAAGTACGTTAATATCTTCTTTAAACGTGAGACCGTATTCTTTATAGACATCAGTAAAAAACTCAATATGCACTTTTCGCCAGTACTCCAGGGACAAATCTCCCTCACCTTCTTTACATGCGTCTTCTGCTTTTAACTGATTAAACGGTATTACTGATGTTTTTTTTGTCTGTATGATACAAAGAGCATTATCCTTTGAGTCCAATATAACACTATAGTCACCGCTCTCTGGTAATGGCTCACTGTCATCAATGTCATATATATCTCTGGCACTGGCAGTTGCATATTTAATCTTCTGCATCACAAGGCCTGCAAGCTTATCAGGGGCACCACCGAAACACCAGTCTTCGTGATGCACGTTTTTAAGCTCACTTTTGCCCGAAATATTTATATATTCATTCCACAATTCATCTGCAGTCATTTTTAAATCTCATAATCAAGACAGCTGCGTAATGCTGTATATGGACGAACCTTTGTGTCAGCAACTTCAACATGACAAGGATGTACAGAATATCCTTTCAATGACTTTTCATCTTCAAAGGTTGAGTCAAGCATTAAATCAGCATTTGATGAAGCAAGTCTTCTGTCACAAACAACTTTAATATCTACTAATCCTGGTATTTTACCTTTCAATCCTTCAAGACCTTCTTTTATACCCTTTTTAACAGATACTTTCTGCTCATCAGTAAGGTCTTGTTTTAAGGTCCACAAAATAATATGTTTAACCATTTTTTTCTCCTATCATAGATTATATTAAACTATCATAAAGTGTAAAAGTACCAGCTCTTTTTAGTCTTCAGTCTGTAATTCCTTAAGCTTTCGGTTTATTTTATTTGCTGTCCTTTTTTGCTCTTTACAGGCTAAAATACCCCACACTGAAAGAACAAAAACAATACTTGCCACAAACCAGACAATGGACAATATGTTATCTAAAGTAAACCATTGCAAAAAGTATCCTGTAATACTTGCTGCACAGACAGATACTGTATAATAAATTGTCTTGCCGATAACCATCTGCTTTTTTGTTAAAGTGCTGTCTTCCATAAAAGGAAGCCAACCTACTGCCATACAAAAAGATATTGCAAGGATGCCCCATACATATGAAATCCATACACAGGCCTTTGCGCCACCCATCAAACCTATATACGATGAAGTAAACATAAAGATAATAGTTGCCAGCCTGCAATATGTAGAAAAAACTTTTGAAACAATACTCTTATCCATTTTGCTACCCCTATATACCAAGAATCTCTTTCAAATTTGCGACATACATGCGCGAAATTATGATTTTATAACCATTTTTTAACACCGCTTCAAATCTCCCGCTAAAGGCTGGTGTAAGACTGTCAATTTTATTTAAGTTTACGATAACTGATTTACTTGCCCTAAAGTATTTTGATTTAGGCAGCTCCATCTCAAGCTGATAAATTCTTTTTTTTGTTTCATAAACTTTATCCTTCGTGTAGGCAAAAGTTTTATCATCAACACTTTCCCAGTAATAAATATCTTCAGGATTAACAAGAACTATCTGGCTTTCCTTATAAAAGGTCATTTTATGCTCGCCGCCAGTTTTAAACATATTTATTAACTCGATAATGTCATCGTTTAATGCAGAACATTTTATTATAACTTCGTCTTCTGCATTTTCATCTTCCTTATCTACTATCGTAATTTTCACTATTTACTCCACTCTCCACTTTAACTTTCTTTTCACAATAATTATAAGGCAATACTGTATTTATAAAAATATGTTTTGGATAAGATGCTTTTTTTTGCCTGTAAAATGCATGAAAATAATTGACTTAACAGATGATTAATTATAATCTGCAGTTGTCAATTCATTGTATTATAAAAAATTAAGGAGCACTTCATGAGCTTTAATAATTCTAAAGTTGTAATTGTTGGATGTGGTAATGTTGGTACAACTATTGCCTATACTCTTATAAACCAGGGACTGTGTAACACAATTTCACTTATAGATCAGGACAAAGAAAAGGCTTTAGGTAATGCCTTAGATATGGAACATTCTGTTTACTTTATGAACCGCAATATTCAGATTGAAGCAGCAGATTATTCTACATGTAAGGATGCAGATATTGTTGTTATTACCGCTGCAGCTCCAATGCCTAAGGACAGCCACGACAGACGCGTATGGCTAGCTTCATCAAAAAAAATAATGGACAGCATTGTAGGTTCTGTTATGAAAACAGGCTTTAACGGTATATTTTTAGTAATTTCAAACCCTGTAGATATAATGTCTTACTACGTGTGGAAGACTTCAGGTTTACCACGCAATCAGGTTATCGGTTCTGGAACAAGCCTTGATACAGCACGTCTTTGTGTTGAGATATCAAAGCTGTTTGATTTGGACTCAAAGTCTGTACATGCCTTTGTTATGGGTGAACATGGAGACAGTGAGCTTGTTTCATGGAACTCAGCTACTATCGGCGGAAAAAACTTAAAGGATGTTATGGAAGATAACAAGGATCGCTCTAAAGAAGAATCCTTTGAAAAACTAAGACAGCAGACTGTAGAAGCCGGCTGGCAGATATTTAGCCGAAAAGGTAATACTTCATACGGTATTGCAGCAGCTGCCTGTGCAATCATTAAGTCAATTCTTTTTGATGAAAACCGCATTTACCCTGTATCAGTACATCTTGACGGTGAGTATGGACTTAAAGACATTTATATATCTGTACCAACCATCATTGACCGAAGCGGTGCCAAAGAAATCGTAGAAATAAAGCTTAAGGATGACGAAAAACAGGCTTTGGATAAGTCTGCATCAATAATCAAGGATTTTTATAAGGATTTATAGATATCTATGGTCAAGAAAGGGGGGAAGCTCTTGACCAGCATTTTAATTTTGTACTGAGTATAAATTATAAAGGAGCTGACTTTTGTCAGCTCCTTTTTGTTTTAAAAGATTAATCCTAATACAAGCATCAAAACTAAAAACCCAACTGTTACTTTTAAAATAACTTTACTTTGTGAAACACTAATAACTTTCATTCATAAACTCCAGGGACAATTAAAACACTAATTAAGTTTTAAATCACTAGAATTTCAGTTAATATAACAAAGTGTTATCAGATATCTTATCTAAAGTTTGTGTTTATAAAATAAAGCAATTGAGTCAAAAAACCACTCATATCCTACATAATTAAAGAAAGGATCTGCAGTTTCGTCATCTGATTTTTCGCTATATGCCCGTCTTGTAGATACTATAAACAAAACATTAAGGCTGTCCTGCTTTGTAAACTCAAAGCCTAATACAGGCGAAACTGTATATGTTACAAACTTTCCGTTGTAAAAGTCTTTACCACTGATGTTATCCATGTAATCATCAGCATTGTAATGACCAAAACAACTGAAGTTTACAGCAACCATATTAAAATGCAGAGGCATAAAATACCCAAGCATAAAAGAGGCTTCATATACTAAGCCGTTTACATTGTTTTTTGTGTCCTGCCATACCCAAAACTCTTTGTCCTTTACGCTGGTAATCCCCTCAAAGCGGGTTTTATATGTTGCAGTAGCAAACACATGGGTCCAGTCTCCAGGAATAAGATATCCGATATCCATCTGTAACGTTGCACTGGCAAATAAATCGTAATGCCAGTACTTTAATGAGTATAAATCTTTAAATACGCCTTCCCTTACACTGCCATCTTTATTGATTTTATAACCATCTATACCTGCCATACCTTTCATGCCAAGATAGTTCCAGCCTTTACCAATATCACCACCTGCATTTAAAACCAAAAACGGAAAAGGTGTATATGTAATACTTGCAGAAGGACAAATTGATACAGGCGTAACTTGAGCTGACAAATTAAACACAAGGGTTTTATCTTTATTGAAAGGTATATCAACATTTGACATAAAAGCAACATCAAGTCCATCATAGGCCGAGTCAAAGTCACTAAAGTGAATATCTTCAGTATAACGCTTACTTGAAGGATGCCATCCAAAATATGTCGACAGACTTGTCTCACATTTTTTTTCATCTTCACTAAATGCGTAGCTGCATAAGGCTATCATACTTATAGCCAGGATCATTTTTTTTATAAACATCACTCCTCATCTCCAGTTGTATATATTTTATTTGCTTTTTCCCCACTTCATAACTTTACCTTTAACTGTTTTTTTACTTTTTACAGCCTTATTTAAGCAGACAGCACAATACGAGTCCTGCAAAGCCTGTGCCAATGAATAGTCAGGTACATAATCATTTTCACAATTATAGCGAGCAGCACTTTCCATCATAAATGCAATGGCATTTTCATCAGCAGTTAAAATATGATTATCAATTTTAATACTGCACTCTGCACCTTTATTATCGGCGTCAAGATAATAGACTTTCTCATTATGTATTTCGCCTCTTACACCCTGGACTTTTACATAATTTTTGCGAATAGGAGACCTGTACTGCTCTGAGTCAAAATCATACAGAGCAGTTTTACCATTGGCAAACTCCATTATTGCAGTACTACGTTTTTTGTATGAAGTACGTCCGTCTGTTATAGTTTCATAACGAGTAGCAGTCTCAGTAGTATTAAATGCTGACTGCCTGGCTGTTATCTTAAATGACGAAAAACCTGCACTCAAAAAATATCTTATTAAAGCAAAACCGTGATACTCGTGAGCAAGGGAAACTGAAGCATAATCAGCATTGCCGATAATGCCACTGTCTATTGTTTTTTTTATTGCCTTATACATTGGATAAAACGGATACTGCTCAGCCACAAGTATTTTATGTCCTTTTGTGTGTAAAGCCCATAAATGCTTTAATGTTTTAACGTCCTGACCTGCAGGAGTTTCCATTAAAACTGTAAAACCACGGCTGCTCCACCTTTCACAAACTTTTTGTATATCCTTTTTTGTTACTGCAACAACAACAAAATCCACGTTCATATTCCCACATTGCTGCTCATCAGTTGTTGCATATATATTATATTTATTTTCAAGAGCGCACTTTTTTTCGTTTGACCGGCACAGTAAAGCCTTTAGTTCAAACTTTTCACTCAATGCTTTTGCAATCCTTATATAAAACTCTGCTCTCCACCCCGAGCCCACAATTATGAATGAATACTTTGCCATATAAGACAGTATACAATGATTTTTCAAAATTAACCTTGTTTTAAACTTATTTATAAAGTCTCATTTTAAGGCCAAAATGCCTTAAATATAACAAAATATTTTAACCCTTAAAATAGACTTTTATTTAACATTTAAACAACATTAAATTTGAGAGGGTTTAATTTATGACAAATGCTTTAGCTTTATTTTTAAGTAGCTTTGATACTTCCACAATTCACTCGTTTTGCAGCAAGTCTGAAAACTGCAACACAATATCTGAGGTAATAGCACTGGCAAGATCTGAACACATGAATATGTCCATTGCTCTTGCAGCTGAAATGCTTGAAATCAACAGGCGCTACAAAATGCTTAAAAACTGTTAGGTTTGTAATAATGGTTAATCCGTGATAAAGTCCTAAATATGATAGTTTATGTAGATGATTTAAACCAAAGCGGATGTGACATATATGCAAACCTCACTGAGCGTGAGTTACGATATTCGTACGAAAAAAACGGTGGCTTTTTTATTGCTGAAAGTCCCAAAGTAATAGAGCGTGCACTAGATGCAGGTTATGAGCCTATATCCTTTTTGATGGAAGAAAAACACATAACAGGGGATGCCAAATACTTAGTAGAAAGATGTCCTGATATTCCTTTGTATACATCAAGCAGACAGGTTCTTGAAAGCCTTACAGGTTTTAAGCTCACCCGTGGTGTACTTTGCGCCCTAAAGCGAAAAGAACCAACTGCTTTTGAAGACGTATGTAAAAATGCCAGTCGCGTTGCTATCCTTGAAAACATTGCAGATGCCACAAATATGGGGGCTATATTCAGGTCTGCTGCAGCTTTAGGGATCGATGCAGTACTTTTAACACCTGAGTGCTGTGATCCTTTAAGCCGCAGATGCCTTAGAGTAAGCATGGGCAATGTGTTTTTAGTTCCATGGGCAAAGATTTCTGAAAATAATGAAGACTGGCCTGACAAAGGCATGCAGGCTATAAAAAACTTAGGTTTTAAGACTTTGTCTATGGCTTTACGCAACAACAGTGTTGATATAGACGACCCGGTACTGTATAACGAAGAAAAGCTTGCAATTTTACTTGGTACAGAAGGGGATGGTTTATTGAGAGAGACAATTTCAATGAGTGACTATGTAGCTAAAATACCTATGAAAAGCGGTGTTGATTCATTAAATGTAGCAGCTGCAGGAGCAGTTATATTTTGGGAGCTTAGAAAAAGGTAATCATAAATATTTTGTTATATAAGCTTTTCTTCTTGCACATTCCCATAAGTGTGATATCATTAAATTGTGGTTAGGAAAGAGATGAGGACTTACACCAACCCAATGACAGGAGGCATTTATGCAGATTCCGACAAAGAGAGCAGACCTCATTGAGGTCAGATAAACAGACTGTTCTAACCGGTAAATCCGGAAATATATATTAATGGCAGTTCTTTATTAAGAATCATTTGCCAGATACAAACCACCGCAACAGGCGGTGGTTTTTTGTTTTAAAACCCTTGCACCAGCATTTTCTCATACATAAAAAAAATCCCTGCATTTATACGTTGCAGCATAAACACAGGGATATTCGTTAGTATAAAACTATTACTAGTCGTTTACAGTCATGTTACCATGTAAAAGCTCTACATCTTTACCTTCAAGCTTTTCTTTAAGCCACTGTTTTGCCTGATCATACTCGTCAACATATTTTACACTTACATCATATGTATAAGGATCAATGTCTATAATCCATGAACCTGTATAAACATATTTTACTTTTTCAGTTACCTTGCAGGAAGCTGGAATACCTACTTCAATCTTTGACTCTGTGTAGTCCAAAGGAAAATAAAAAGCATTACGGGCATAGAGAATGTCATTTTTTTCCTTTTTGCCAGGAACACAGTAAAATGATCCGTTTTCTACAGTAGCATCTTTAGCATACTTAATAGCAGAAAAAGTTACATATCTTCTGTTTTTAACCTGTGAAGGAAGATAAAGCTTACCAAATTCAAGTGTGTCTGGTGAAATTGAAAGAGTTTTTCGCAAAAAGTCCAAATCTCCTTTAAAATTAACAGTAACCTTTTGTACGACACCAATCTCTGTAAGGCCAGGTTTTTCAAAATCTTTGGCACAAACAACACTTGCTAAAAATGCAAGAGTAAGTGCTAGTAATAATCTTTTAGTCATTTTTTCCTCCATTTTTAGCTACGAGCGAATCATATTCTTCTTTCAGGAGAGGTTCCCACTTTGTACCTTTGTATATAGACTGAAGCTTTTCAACAGCTTTTATCTGCATTTTAAGGTTATATTTTTCAACTTTTTCATCAGTTGGTTTACCTATAGCATTTTTAACATCAGACTCAAAATACTCGTTATTATAAGCTTTTCCATTTACAGATTTTGCGCCAAGAAAATATACACGAGGCTTTGCAGGTGCTTTAAAGTCAAATAATGAGCCACCAGTAATACCATAGTTATAATTATAAATGGTAGTGTATCTGTTACCCAAACCATCAACCGAGCTTGATGAAGAATATTTTCTGTTAAGTTTATAGTTACCGCCACAAATAGCTTCACCATAATAAAACTGACAGTTTAAAAACAACCCCTTTGTTGTAGCATGATTTGTAATGCGGGATGGCTTTTTACGGCTGTCTGTCTGAATAAACTCAATATTAGAGATTTCACCACCATCTAATTGAAGACCGTAAATCAAACAAGTAGAGTCCTCATCATAATCTGTAGTTGCAAACTTTTCCTGCTTTGAGCTGAAACTTGAACTTATACCAGAGTTAATTAAGTCTGTTGTCAAACATGATGTAAAAAGGTTCATTGAAAGCGCTAGTGCTATCAATACCATAAGTTTTGTTTTCATAAATTCTCCTGTATATATTTATAAAAAACATATTTTTTTATCGGGAGTTCTTTGCTCCCAATGATTTTATAAACCGATTCCGACACCTAAGAAGATGCCTGAGTTACTGAAATTAATTTTTTTATCTGACGAAAAACCACTTTCAACAGTTGCTTTTGTCTTTGTACTTCCCCAGCCTGCAATACCGTATACAGAGCAAGGAAGAGCTAAATCGCTTCGGTAGCCAAACTTTGCACCAAACTGAGTGTATGTAAGAAAAGGAATATCTGTATTTGTAGATACACCTAAGCCGGCTTTTGCATAAGGAGACAATAACCAGTTGTAATTAAACTTCATAGGACACTGTAAAGTTATAGCACCACCGAAAAATCCTTCACTGCTGCCAGATATTTTTTGTGTTGTATAATCAATGTCAATTCCAAATATCTTACTTATAACAGACAATGAAAGCTGATTACCAAAGCTTTTATCGCTATCTGCATTAGCAATCATTGCCCACTGTACTGCGGCTGTATAAGGTTCTTCAATGTCAAAATCCTTGATAAAAGCCTGTTTTACTTCAACAGAACCGTCATCCCTTGTTTTTTTAACTTTTTTACCTTTCTTACCCTTTGTAACATCCTGTACACCTGTAAGACGCCAAATCCCTGTAAGGCCAGTTTCTTCATAAACCCAAACTGTCTCAACTGTTGCAATCTTATCTGTAAAGCTTACAGTATATGTACCGTCTTCATTTTTTACAGGTTCGCCAATTTCAGCGTCTTTAATAAAATCATCCTCAGCAAAAACCTTGTATACCTGGCTTGATACTGCGTATTTTAATCCTTCAATTGGAGAATAGTTTACAAAAGCCCCTTTAATATTTGAGCGTGTATTTGTAGAACCTTTGTTCATTGCTTTTATAAAGGATTTAAGACCGTCTTTTTTTACATAATCGTATGAAATGTATTTTGAAAAGTCTCTGAAATAAACTCCGTCTTCAGTATCAAAAAGCTCCTTCATTGACTTACAACGACTGTTGAGATCTTGCACAGAGTTAAAAGCATTCTTTTCTGCAAGAGAGTCAGCAATAAATCTTTCAATTACAGAAGACGGAAGAGCAATATTTGTGCTCTGGCGGTAAAAAAACTTCCATGTATTAACACCCACAACTTCGTAGTTGTCCCCTGATTTTCTAAACAGAGGACCACCTGAGTTACCTGAGTCAACTGGAGCTGAGTGCTGTATTAAAGTTGAAATTGAAGGGTCAAGACACTCCTTAAGTTTCACTCTTGCATTTGTAACATTACCCCTGCCAAACTGCCAGACAGGTTCGTCTCCAAGACCGGGATAACCTGCAGACCATACATCTTCACCGTCTTCAGCTGGTTTTGCTGCAAAAGTAATACCGCTTTTAAACGGCTTTTCATTTTTATTAAATGCAAGAATTGCGATATCAAGGTTTTCGTCAGTAGCAATAACTTTTAAGTTTTCAAACTTCGAAACAGAACCGTCTTCATTTGAAAACTCTACTGTTGCACCTTCGCATCTTGATACAACATGACGGTTTGTAATTACATAGTTTGAACCTTTTTCATCAACATATAAAAAACCCGAACCAAATGTTTTACCAATATACTCGTCAATATAGGTAGAATAATTTGGAAAACCGCTACGATTAAGCTCGTCAGATACTTTTGTACAAAAGTCTTTAGTTTCATCAAAATAAACTTCACGTACAATACATATTTTTGATTTTAATGCCTGAACTGTTTCAGCACCAAGATAAAAGCTGCTTACTAAAACAAGAGCTGCTACCGTAAAAAGTTTTTTCATAACTAATTAAAACTCCTTATCAAGAAATTTTAACGCGCAGCTTTTGCTTTGTCTGATGTTTTAAAAAAAAAGTTTAATTTTTATGGAGAGAAACTAGTAAAAAAAGCAAAAGCCATAGCCTGATAAAGTTTATTTCAACAGACTATGGCTTTTATGTAAAAATTATTATGTTTTTATACAGGCTTCCGGTTATTTATTGTTTTTTGCATTGATCATCTCATTAAGAATTGTCTCATCAGTGCTTTTCATACCGTCTTTTGCAATGCGGGACACAGCTGCGATTGTTTTTTCGATATCTGACATGACAATACCATCTCCACTTTCAAAGCTTTTGTGTTCCTTTGCCTGCTCGTAAGCAAGCATTGCATTTCGAAGGCTTGATACAATTTTCATTGCACATGACGGCTTTGCTCCATCACAGATAAGACCTGAGTTTACAGCAAGAGCATTGGACAATGTTTCTTTTATAATCTCAGTAGGCTCATTATTAATAAAAGCGATACCTGCAGCTGCTGCAGATGAAGCTGAAACAACACCACAGTATGCCGAAAGCTTACCTATGCGCTGCTTTAAATACAAACCGATTAAGTTTGCAAATACAAGAGCACTATATAAAGCATTGTCATCAAACTTATTATGACGTGCATATAAAATAATAGGAACTGCAACAGTAATACCCTGATTACCTGAACCTGAGTTAATTACAACAGGCATTTCACATCCGCTCATACGAGCATCAGAGCCTGCAGCTGCAAAGGCTGTCATAGTTTCGGCAAAGCTTCCGGGGTTATTTTTCATAAGAATACGGCCAATTGATGAGCCCCATTCATTTTTAAGACCTTCTTCTGAAATTGCTATGTTATACTCAATTTCCTTTTTCAAAATAGGTATAAGCTCTGAGTATTCACCATTTCGTGCAAAGTCATATATTGCATCAAATGAAAAATCAACTTTTTCATCTTCAACAGTTTCCTTCTTTTTTTCAAAAACAACCTGATCGTTTTTTTTAACAAGAGTAATATTTGTGTGTGAATCTTCAATTATGACATTAGCTTTGTCGCTTCCGCTTGTAAGCTCAACTTCGATATATAAATTAGGTACTTCAGGTACAAGCTCTATTTTTACATTTCCGCCAGCAATATAATCATCAAGGGCTGAAAGCCTGCTTTTATCAAGTCCCTCAAGAACCTGCAGCTGCTTTTCGCTGTCACCTAAAAAGGCACCTGCTGCAAGGGAAATTGCAATACCTTTTCGTCCGTCTGTACCAGGAACCTTTACACTGTTTGCATTTTTTATCATATTACCGGATAATTTTGCAACTATATGCTCAGGCTCCTTTCCTAAAACAGACTTTGCCTTCGCTGAAGCATATGCTAAAGCAATTGGTTCAGTACATCCAAAAGCTGCAATCATCTCGTGTTTTAAACAATCAACGTAGTTCATAAACATACCTTCTAAATATAAGACTTTAATTACTACCAGTTAAAAGTTTACCACTTTAATCAAAATTAGCCTATTTATTGCTTTAATAAATCTGTTAGTTTTTATTTAAAAAATTACAGTTTAAAATATTTTTTTCATCATACAGGTTTTCCTAGATAAAAACCCTGAAACTTGTCAACACCATGAGCGTGAAGATAATCGTATTCTTCTTTGGTTTCGATACCCTCAGCAAGGACAGTGCGACCTTCACTGTGAAATAACTTAACTAATTTATCTAAGTTTTTTTGCTTGACCTTGTCGTGATCAATGCCACTTATAAGAGATATATCAAGCTTTACAGTTGCTGGTTGAAAAAACATGACTGAACCTAAACCATTAAAGCCTGAGCCAAAATCATCAAGGGAAATCTGAATGCCAGGATAGTCCTTTGTGTGTTTAACCTTAGTGTCCCAAACATCTTTATCTGCAACCATATACTCAAGTAACTCAATTACAAGCTTGTCCTTTATTGGCTTAAAGCTCTCTGAGTATTCTTTTGCTTCTTCAACTGTAAAACACTCTGAAGGAAAAGAGTTCATAGCAAGTTTTTTATCAAGTTTACGTTCACGATAGGCTATTGTTGCTCCGAAAAACGTTGCAAGTTCAAGCTCATGAAGTGTTTTTTCTTCAATTGTCTTTTGTATAAGCTCTCTAATTGTCATATCACAGGGCCGCATTAAAGCTTCATAACCTAAAACTTCGTTATCTCGGTTAAATACCGGCTGAAAGACAAAATCAATTTTGTCATTGAACTTATCGAGAATTTTCTGTGTCTTTTCGCTTGTCTTTAAGCCTTCAAATCTTATCATAGCCTTTTGAAGTATATCATTTTTATACTTTTTTTATTGTTTTTTATGTTGCTTTAACGATATTTTATCAAAAAAAGTTCTCTGCCACATAAGGTGCAGCAGAGAACTAAAGGAGGAATACTTAATAACAAAAGCTGTTATTTTTCATTATCACGAAGCTTACCTAAAGATCCGCCTGGATGCCATTTGACATATTGCTTAGGATCAAGATTGTAATCCATCTGCAAATAAAGACTTAATATCTGAAGGATAAATACTTCCGCAATAATCGACATACGAGGGGCTCGGTTTAATGGGCCACCTTCTTCTTTTACACCTGCAAACAAAAATGCAGCGCTTTCTTTTGCAAGCCATGACTCACTTTTACCAGATACACCGATAATATGACAGCCGTTGTTTTTTATTGCATTAACAGTAGCTTTCATTTCTGCAGTTTCGCCTGAGTTTGAAATCATAATAACAATATCACCTTCAACAAGCTGACCGCAGCTACCGTGTACTGCTTCAGTTCCGTGCAAAAAATATGCAGGAGTACCTGTGCTTGATATTACACTTGCAGCATATCCTGCAATATGAGCAGGTTTACCTATACCCGAAATATGCAGACGGTTACCACGTTTTTTTGCTTCAATGATAAGCTCTGCAGCCTTTTTTACACTATCAAGATCAACATTTGATAAAAACTCATCTGTTTCTCTTTTAGATATTTCAATAAACTTTTTAACTTCTTCTATATTATCACTCATCAGTTTTACTCCTTGCCCTACTCCAGCACCGTTGTATCAGGGATGGCAAAATTATGCTCCTTATTAAAAGCCTTTACTTTAGCTAGTGTTGGTAAAGATGGCATAGCACCCTTTTCACTTACAGTAAGAGTTGCAACACAATTACTAAAGTCCAATGCAGTCTGTATATCCCATCCGCTTGTAATGCCTGTACAGAACGATGAAACAAAGCTGTCCCCTGCAGCAGTAGGATCTACAGCTTTTATTTCGTTTATAGTAGGACTAAAATAAATATCTTTTTCATTCATAAGCACAGCACCAGCTGTTCCCATTGTGATAAGAACATTTTTTACACCTTTGTTAAACAAAACTTGAGCAGCCTGCTTTGCCTGTTCCCTGTTAAAGTTTTCGCCCTCGTGGTCAATTTTTACGCCAGTTAAATCTTTTGCTTCATGCTCATTTGGACTTATGTACGTAATGCATGATAAAAGCTTATCTGATAATGGAGCACTTGGAGCCGGATTCAGCATTACAGGAACCCCCTTATCATGAGCATACTGAGCTACAAGTTCATTAATTTCCATAGGGATTTCAAGCTGAAGAATAACCATATCATAATTTGCGATATCTTCTTTTAAGAAGGCAACATCTTCTTTTGTTATCTTCATATTTGTTCCAGATAAAACAATAATGCGGTTACGTGTATCCTGTCCTGGCTTTTGCTCAAGAATAATTACTGAACAGCCTGAAGGTGTATTATCATCATAAGCTACATGACTTACATCAATACCAGCTTCCTTACAAACTGCAATCATTTCATCTGCATTGCTGTCCTTACCAAGCTTACCTACCATAGTTACATCAGCACCAAGGCGGGCAGCCTGCACTGCCTGGTTTGCACCTTTTCCGCCAGGGGCTTTACTAAAGTTTTCGCCAAGAACAGTCTGTCCTTCGTTTGGAAACACTGTTGTTGTAGCTATCTGATCCATTACAAAGCTTCCAACAACTAATATCTTAGGTTTTTTCATTTATTATCCCCTCCCCTTTTTTTACTGTGGCAAACCTAAGCGAGTACGCCATGCACTTTCCATGCGGTGAAGGGAAGCAAGCTCGATTCTACCGTTTTCGTTTAAAAGAGCAGGATCTTTACTGCGTGTTACAAGTGTCATAGGTACATCATATTCGTTCTGATGCCACTTAGCACTTACAGGATAACATCTGGCTTCAATAACACCACACAATGTTAAAAAGTCCATAAGCTCCCGGGCAAGCTCCGGCTCCTTTTTAAAGTTTTTGTAAAGCCATGCATACAGGTCAATATGACAGTTTGCCATAACACCGTTATATCCGTCATAACCGTCAATAAGACTGTCTAAAAGTGTTGCAGTATTAGCATTAAACAATGAAAGGTTTGTTCCTTTTACAAGTTCAATACGTCTTTTCTGTATTTCGCGGCAGCATGAAACATCCTTTAAGAACACAAGCTTACCTGATTTTGCACAGTCTGATAAAAACTCATCACTTAAAAGGCGAAGATAAGGATAAGGACACTCATATAAACCAAAAGTAACATCGCTTAACTGTCTGAAAATATCATCAGCATTTTTGCGGAAAACATCTTCGCCTTCGTCCTGCTTTGCCATACGGTTACTTACAAGCACAACAGCATCAACACCAGTCTTACTCATGTTACCAAGTTCTTCAATCTGCTTTCCGTGATCATCTGAAGTATGTCCTGATGCAATAACCTTAACCCTGCCGGCTGCTGCATCAACTACAGCTTTAGCAAGGTCAAGCTTTTCCTGTTCAGATAAAAAGAACATTTCACTACTTTGACATACTGCAAAAATTCCTGAACTGCCTCTAAATACATACCAGTCAACAAGTTTTTTTACAGCTTCATAATCAATTTTATTATCCTTTGTAAAAGGTGTTATCATTGTAGGCCAACACCCGTTATAAATCTTACTCATTATATTTTTCTCCTAAATTATACTAATCACATCATGCCAACAAGCTTTGGCAGGAACAGTACTGACTGTGGAACAAATGTGATAAATGCAAGAACAGCCAAAAGGAATATGATTGGAAGCATAATTTCCTGCATAACCTTTTTCAGTGGAGTCTCTGAAATGTTTGAAGTAATAAACAAGAGCATACCGAATGGAGGTGTACTCAAACCAATCATCATGTTCAAAGTTACAACAAGACCAAAGTGTAAAAGATCGATGCCTAAAGTGCGGGCAACAGGGATAAGGATTGGTACAAATACAAGCTGGATTGTTGATGTATCCATAAACATACCAAGAATAAGTATGATAATGTTTACCATAATTAAAAATCCAACCTTACCGCAGTTAAGGTTAATGATCCACTCACCAAGATTATTTGCAATCTGTTCACGGGCTACGATATAGCTGATTACACTTGCAGCACCAATCATGAGACTGACACTACCAGTATCTTTTACAGTTGCCTTGATTATGTTCCAGATGCCTTTCCAGCTCATAGCTTTATAACAAAGAAATGAAACTATAACAGCATAAAGACCTGCAATTGCACCAGCTTCAGTTGGTGTCATTACACCTGTGTAAATACCTGCCAGAAGAATAACTGGAGTTAAAAGTGCTGGAGTTGCTGCAATAGTTTCAGCAACAAATACATGAAGCGGAGTAACTCCTGCTCTTGGATACTTACGGATATGAGACATTATCGAAACATAAATCATAAGCACTATAGCAACAAGAATTGCAGGTATCATACCACCTAAGAACAAGCCGCCAACAGAGCTGCCTGCAAACATTGCATACATTACAAGTGGGATACTTGGTGGAAAGATAGGCCCAATTGTAGCTGAAGCTGCTGTGATGGCACAGCTAAAGCCGTCGTCATAGCCTTCCTTTTTCATAGCATCAATTTCCATTTTACCAAGACCTGATGCATCTGCCAGAGCAGAACCTGTCATACCAGAGAAAACGAGGGATGCAATTACATTTACATGACCTAATGCACCACGTCTGCCACCAGACAATGCATTGGCAAATTTAAATACTTTTTCAGTTACAAGACCTGAGTTCATAACGTTTGCTGTAAAAATGAACAAAGGTACTGCAATGATAACATAGTTTGAGTAGTAGGTACCCATTACAAAATCACAGACACTGTTTAACTCAGTACCCTTAAATAAAAAGTAAAATGTACCTGATACAAGCATACCAATGCTTATTGGCATACGTAAAATAAATATAAGGATAAAAATTGCAAGAGCAACGATTAATGGAAAACTCATTATTTACCCTCCTTTTCTTCTTTATTTATCTGTTTAATTGTCTGTATATCCTGCCTTACATCTGTAATTGTGTAGCCGATAATAGCAAACAAGAAATATGCAAATGGACAATAAATGATTGTTAGTGGGATACGGAAAACCGAAGTTTTCTGAAATCCAACAAAATGAAGATACTGGATAGATGGAATTACCAGCATCAAAAAAGCAACTAAAATGAGAATATTACCTGCAAGACGGAATGTTGCTGCAGTCTTTTTTGGCAGTGCATCATATATCATTGTAAATGATACGTGTGTCCTTTCCCTCATTGCATAACATGCGCCTAAAATTACTGTCCATGAAAACCCCATAACAGTTACTTCATATGACCATACAATTGGGTGCTTAAATACGTAGCGGGCAATTACCTGGGTAATAAAAACTATAAACATTATTGCGAACGATATCGAAGGCAAAATAATTTCTATAAAGTCACGAGCTTTAAGTAAAAACTCTTTTATTTTATTCATGTATTCCTCTTTTGATTATAGCAGCGCAAAATCACAATAAAGCAGAATAATTCTGCTTTATTGTGTATCAATTAATAGAAGAAAGTTTACTTAAGTGCAGCCTGTACCTTGTCGTAAAGCTTCATATCCCACTTACCTGTAATGTTCTTGTTGTTAAGATATGCAGGAAGTACACTGTCAGCAAAAGCCTTTGTATCAGCTTCGTAAACACTCAAACCCTTTTCCTTAAAGAAGCTGATGATTTCAGCTTCAGTATCAAGATTCTTTTTGTCACAAACTTTGCGACCAGCTTCGATACCCTTCATAACAATTGCCTTCTGGTTATCAGAAAGCTTGTTCCATTTAGCTTCGTTGATACATGGCCAAACTGAGTCTACAAGGTGGTTTGTAAGAGAGATTGACTTTGTAACTTCATAGAACTTTGCAGAACGGTCTGTAGGAAGTGGGTTTTCCTGTCCGTCAACTGTACCTGTCTGTAAAGCCATGTAAAGTTCTGTAAATGCTAAAGGTGTAGGATTTGCACCCATTGCCTTACCAAGTGTAACCCATGCTTCAGAGTTAGGCATACGTAAGTTAACACCCTTAAGGTCAGCAGGTGTGCGAACAGGTCTGTCTTCGCGAAGGTTTACCTGACGTGTACCAAGGTAGTATGAAGCTAATGGACGAATACCCTGTTCCTTTACAACACGAGCAAATACATCTTTACCAATTTCACCATTTAAGATCTTTGTCATGTCATCATAGCTCTTAAACATATATCCTGCTGTGAACATACCGATCCATGGAGAACCGTCTGTGAGCCAAGAAGCTGAAAGATAAACAATATCAGCCTTTCCACTCTTTACAGCTGCTACTTCCTGGTCCTGCTTGAAAAGAGAACCTGAGTGATATGTTTCAACCTTGATTGTACCCTTTGACTCAGCTTCAACAACCTTTTTGAATTCCATCATTGCATCATAATGAGCATCGCCAGGAACAGCATTTACTGAGTAAATGAGATTAACTTTCTTGTCCTTAGCAAAACAAGAAAAAGCCATTGCACCTGCTAATACAGCAGCAAGAATTTTTTTCATACGATTTCCTCCTTTTGAAAATCATAAAAACATTTTATAAAAACACTCAAAGTTATTAGTGTTTTTTCACATGTACAACTACAGCCGTGATCGTATCTCAAAGGCAGCTGTTAAAAGTTTTTGACTTATTGTTTTTAAATTTTCATCAGTCACCAGTGACACCGGCCCTGAAGCACTTATTGCACCAATTAAGTTTCCGTTGCGGTCTGTTACAGGAACCCCAACACACCTAACTCCGTCTTCATGTTCGCAGTTATCTATTGCGTATCCCCTTTCCTTTGAAAGGGCAAGATCCTGTTTTATCCTGTCATTATCTGTTAAAGTAAACTCTGTAAACTTTACCTTTTCGCCTTTTAAACACAACTCCCTCATTTCTTCACTCATTGAGTACAAAAGAGCCTTACCAATTGAAGTACAATAATAAGGTGCTGTTTCACCTAAAATTGACCTGTAGGGTACACTTTTACCATATCCTTTTGGATATGATGAAAAAAAGTATAAAACATGGTCTGCGTGAGCAACTCCAAAATAGATAATAAGGTTTAAATCCTGGGATAAATCTTTCATAACCGGTACAACAAAGTTTGTATACTGGTATGAAGCCATGATTGTGTACGAAAACTGTAAGAGCTTATAACCAAGCTCATACTTTTCGGTTACTTTGTTTTTATTTATATAACCGCAGTCTTCAAGAGTAGATAAAATGTTATGCACATTACTTTTGTTGAGGCCCAGCATCCTTGCAATTTCAGATACACCCAGCGACGGATTTGCCGGTGTAAAACATTCAATTACTTTGAGAGCTTTTTGTAATGACTTAACTTTAACATCTTCTTCCATTTTTTACCGTTTATTTCATTAGTTCGTTTTGTTTTCAGCATTTTTATACTGAAAAAATACAAACACTGTTCTAAATTGTAGAACACTGTTTATGTTTTTATGTTAGCACACATCAAGGATAAATCAACATAAATTTATTTTTCTTGTCAGGATATAACAGTATGTTATAGAATTGAGCTATAAGTAATACTTAGTCGAGAGAGGTTTTTTGCGGTGTTAAACAAAATAAGCAAACTTTTAACGGGAGATCTGTTAAAAATACTGTGTGACATGGGACACGGGGACAAAATAGCTATTGTTGATGCTAATTTTCCGGCAATGACTAATGGCAAAAGAGTCATACAAATGCCAGGAGTAAAGGCTGATGATGTTTTAAAAGCTGTTGCAGATATTTTACCTCTGGATCATGTACCTGAGTTCCCTGCCCTTTTAATGGGAATGGATCCAAAAGATAAGGCTGCCGGCATGGCAGAGCCTGAGCTGTGGGGAGTTTTTTCAAAGATTGTCGCAGACTCTTACAACGGAAAAAAAACTGGTACAGTTGAGCGTAATGACTTTTACACCTGGGCTAAAGATTGTTATGCCGTAATACAAACTGGTGAAGAAAGACTTTACGGTAACATTATCCTTATCAAAGGTGTTGTAAAATAAGTACTTTGCTCACTTTTATAAGCAAGAATTGTCATGGGACGAGTTACTCAAGTCCTTAAATCATTTGTTTTAACTAGAGAAGTAAATTTTTGATTGTTAATAAAAACTGTTACAAAAATACTTAACCACTGTATACTTTATACTGATGTGGTTAAATTGTAACAGTTTTTATTTTTTTAAACCCACTTAACTGTATATCAGCTACTGTGTTTAATTAAATGTAACAGTTTTTATTGACTCTTTAAAATACATACTGTTACAAATACGTATCATAATCAGTTTAATATATGCAAATAGCTTTCATTTAGCCGCTTTTTAATAAAAACTGTTACAAATAAGGGATAAGAGACTGTTTCTTTTTTCAGTAATTGTGAAAACTTAAAATCGCCGTAAGATAGTTACTAAAAAAGTTTAAAATCATCTACTTTTTTATAATTGTTTTAAAAGCGCCTTTATTTATTCTTTTTATTTAGTCATACTTTTGTAACACTTTTTATTTATAATCTCATACAAGCCTAAATTGTAACAGTTTTTATTTTCGTACAGACGTAAACTCTCAGTCAGCTCTTTTATTCATCATAATAAGTTTTGTAACAGTTTTTATTAACACTAGTTACAAAGCATAACAAGCTGGATTTTGTTTATTTTGTCGCCGAGAAAATAAAGTTTTTCCGTCGACAAATTTTTATTTTTCCGGCGGAAATTTTTTTTTACCTGTACTATTTTTTTGAACAAATTGGCCCAACTGCAAAAATTATATTGCCGATTGTAACAGTTTATATTTACTTATAAAGAAAGCCATATAAGTATATCTAATCAAAGGAGAGTATACATGATAAATATTACAACAAAGGAAAACAACCTTCACACAGGTAAAAAGTTTTTGTACAGGTCCAGTCCTGAAAAGACAATCAGTTGTGACGAACTATACGAAGAACTTGAGCGTTACAACAGTACAGTAACAAAAGCGGATGCAGTTTCAGTTTTTTCAGCTTTTACAGAAGTTTTATATCGTCTTACAGGCGACGGTGTAGCAGTAAATACGCCTTTCGGCAAGTTTAAGGCAACAGTTGCAGGCGGAACAGACGCAAGCGAAAAAAGTTTTAAAGAAGGAGAGGATGATAACACAATAAACCTGAACTTTTACATGTCTAAAAAACAGAAAAAAAGTTTTTTGAACCATGCATCATATATAATGAGGTCTCCAAAGTATAAAAGGGACCCATTTATCGATGGAATATACATTTTTAATAAAAACTGTGACAAAAAATTATGCACAAGGTTCTGTCATGGAGATATTGTAATTATCCATGGGGAGCATTTCACATTTAACGGCTTTGATGAAGGCCAGGGGGTGTACCTTGTAAGCTGTAAGGATAAAAGCGAAACTAAAATCAATACTTTATTGAGAGCTGGCAGTGCAATTATTAGTTTTAAAGTAAGTAATGAACTTGAGTGCGGAGAGTTTAAAATAAAAGTTGTTACAAAACCAAGCGCAGAGCACATAGGACATACATTGTGCGAAAAAGTCATTACGATTTCTGATATAATTTAACGAAATAACTTAAGTTACACTGTTTTTTTTCACTAAAAATATTGAACTAAGCATTAAATAGTATTAAACTCCATTTCACATTAAAAAAAAGGAAGTTTATATGAAGAAAAGTTTAGTACTATTTACTGCAGCGGCACTGTCACTGCTTGTAAGTGGATGTTCGTTTTCATCTAAAGAAAGCGCTCATTCAAAATCAGCAAGTTTGATTAATGAAAAAGAGGATTCGGATTCTGTTCTTTCAGTAATCACACATGACTATTCTTATCAGGACTCTGATGGAAAGGCTTTTAATGTAACAGTTTGTATTGAAGACTCAAAGGTGACAGTATCATCTGATAACGCAGAGTTTGCAGCAATTAACTGTATTTGCGAAGGCACATCAGTCTTAAGTCAGAAAGTTACAGACAAAAATGTAACCGTTTACGGTCTTAAAAATAATGTTGAACACACATTTGAGCTTTTAGACAGCAAAAATAACGTTTTAGTTACTCAAAAGGCAACTCCTAAAATTGTAAGCAAAAAACACTCAGACTGGCTTATGATTATGTACATGGATGGAGACAACAACTTAAACGACCCTCTGTTTATGGATCTTAACGAAACAGAAAACGGACTTTATCATATCCGTAACAGTGACGGCAGCGCTAAAGATGGTTTTTCATCTGTTAATGTTATTGCTTTATGGGATGGCTGGAATGGAAATAAAAAAGAACAGCCTGAAATTGGATACTCTTCAGCCTGTATCTACGAAGTTGGAGCTGACAAAGATGGTTATAACGGCTTGAATGACGATGATGAAGAATCTGAGGGGGCATTTGAGATTTGTTCAAACTCAAAAAACCTTTCATATGCAGCACAAAACCTTTTAAACATTGAGCAAAAAGCTAGCATCAGCGATGATTTTACTGGTGAAGTAAACATGGGTAGCGGCGAAAACTTAACTGCTTACTTGAAATGGGTACTTGAAAGATATGATGCAGATCATATTGCTTTACAGTTTTCAGATCATGGTGGCGGACCTCGCAGTGTTAAAGACCGTGCATTATGCTGGGACGAAGGTTCTGATAATGACTGCTTATACTCTGCAGAGCTTGAACAGGCTTTAGTAAATGCAGGTTTTACAAAAAACAACAAGGCTGACATTATATTTTTTGATGTTTGTTTAGGAGCTTCTGTTGAAGATGTTTATCAGTTAAAAGATGTAACAGATTATATTATTGCAAGTCCTAACACAATCCCAGGCTTAGGTTTTGACTACATAAACTTAATGCAGCTGTTTAAAACTGGCTCTTCAGTAGAACAGATTGGTAAAGGACTTATTGACCTTTATAAGGACTTTTACGATGATGCTTTATGGGATATTGATGAGTATCTGCAAGAATATAGCACATATATTGATATGGGTTTAATAACAGCAGAAGAAGTTATGCAGCTTCTTAACCTTACAGCTGAGGTTGGAAGCGAAACTTTATCATTAATAAAAACAAGTTCAGTAACAGAGCTTTATGATGCAATTGATAAGTTTGCTTCATTCTTATTAGCATCAGCAGATACTGCTTGTACAAGTCACAGTATCGACGATGAAAATGAAATAGTAGAAGGAACAGATGGAGTGTCTTTAAGTAAACTTTCATACTTTGTATATAATAATGTCACTGAAGATGCTGGCTTATACTATGAAGGCACTTATGCAGACTTACACGATATTGGTTTTATCAGTGCATCTGCTGCTGACTGTGACGAATTTTCAGACTTTACATATGAAGGTAAAGATGTTAACTATTATGTAAATCTTGTTCAAAACGCTTTATCAAAAGTTGTCGTAAAAGCTTACCGTGATGATATTTTTAAGGATTATGATGAAAGTGATGACTTTTATACTTATACCTTAAAAAATTATTTCGGAAAAGCTTACAGCTACGGTTTAACAATTACAGTCCAGAACTTTAAATACATTAAGGATGCAAATGGCAATAAAGAAAAGTATTTTTACTATCCTGAATGGTATGAAACAGACCTTGCCTTTGGACAAACTAACACATGGACAACTCTTATAAAAAGATGGATATACAACTAAATAATTATTAATGTATAATTCAAGGGCTTTCATTTTGTTTGAAAGCCCTTTATTTTTTATGTGCAGATATATTTTAATTTATTCTTTTATATTTTTTTTGTTTTTATTTAATGCCTGTTCCCTTCAAGGTACAGACTTTCAAAAGTCTTTTGAAAGCAATACAGATACTGATGTCCTTATGCTTTTTTACATGGATGGAGATAATGATTTAAACGATGCAATTTTTCTCGACTTGAATGAAGTTGAAAAAGGACTGGCATCTGTTTATACCCCGGATGGAAATATCTTTGACGGATGCTCTGAAATAAAGGCAGTAGCCTTATGGGATGGTGGACGAAAACAAAGCAACGGCAACACAATGTTTGGTAAAGCAGGCTCATATTTATATGAAATTGGACCTGAGTTTAGCTTATCAAATAAGGCTCAATATACTTTAAGCGAAAACACAAAGGATGTATCACTTACAGCTTCATGGCTTAAAAGCGGTGAAGTAAACATGGGCAGCATTACAACTTTAGTAAATTTTTTGAACTGGGCAACCGAAAGATACACCTATAAAAAGCTTGTCCTTGTTATTTCAAACCACGGAGGTGGTCCAGGTAACAGTACAATCAGCAATAGTGCAAGAATAATTTGTGTAGATCAGTCAGCAGGTAGTAAAAATAATTGTTTATCGACCCAGGATGTTTCTTATGCTTTTAAGCTTGCAGGCTTTGGTGGAGTAAAGGGTAAAATTGATTTACTGTTTTTTGATCTATGCAACGACTGCTCTGTTGAAGAAGCCTATGAATATAAAGATTATGCAGATTATATGGTTGCAAGTCCTAACCTTATGCCTGGTTCTGGCTATGACTATACAAGGTTTGCTCCATTATTCTTGAAGAATAACACAATCAGACAGACAGGTATTAACATAGTTAAACAGTTTGCCTCATATTATGACAAGGTTTTAAGTGTTAAGACAGGGGATGATATTGCGGCAAACTACAATGCAGATAAATATGTAAATCCAACTTTGTCGCTGATTGATTTATCTAAAATCGATAATGTAACAGAGTGTTTAAATGGCTTTAGTGATGAGCTTTTGAAAAACTTTGATGCTGATGTTTTTAATAAAATGCTTGAAAACCCAAAAACAGTAAAAGAAAATAATGGTGACAGCGTAACTTTTAACTCAGCTGTTTTTTATACAGGTACATATACATATTTGTATGATATTGGATATGTTATGGACTACTATAAACAAGATAGTAGTTTAAAAGTGCTTTGTGATAGCGTAATTGACTCGTTAAATGAAGCCATTGTTATTGCCTGGAGAGATGATTTTACAACATCAGGTTTTGATAATAATTTTTATGTTAATACATTAAAAGATACAACTGGATATCATGGTCTTACTGTTACTGCTAAGTTTACAGGTACAACCATTGATAAAAGTGTGTATCAAAGCTTTTATGACCATATTAGTTTTGGACAAGACTGTTTATGGCAAAAAATTCTTAAAAAGAGGTGGACAAATGATGAATAAAAAATGTGTGTTTTTTACAGCTTTAGTTTTAGCTGTAAACTGTGCTTTTGCATTCGATTTCAAATTTTTTAATAAAAATTCATCTGATACTGTAACAGGTGTTGTTTTATATGTTAATGATAATCTTACAATACAACAAAAGCCACACAGCCGTAGTGCTGTAACATTTTATATTGATTGCGATGCTGAAGTTTTAATGGAGCTGCGTGAGCAGGAAGGTAAAATCGTAACTGTAAAGGGCAAAATCACATCTCAGTCAAACTGGATAAAAGAAATCCAGATTACTGAGATTATTAAATAATATAGCTAAAGACAGTTTATTCTGCACAAGAAGTATCTTGTAACAGTTTCACTGCTTCATCCAGGCTAACACACTTAGCATACCTGTCAGGCCACATATAATCATTGTAAAAATGATATGCTGTTTCACCTGAAAAGTATTTGTTATCCCGGGTGGAGTTACACTGAGCAGGTATTATTACCTTAAACCCTCTTTCAAAAGCTCCCTTAACAGTTGCATCAATGCATAAATCTGTCATTAATCCTGTTACTATCACTGTATCAACATTTTTTTCCTGTAAATAATTTTCAAGTCCTGTCTCAGGATAAAAGGCACTGTTCACTTTTTTGTAAAAGCGTTTTTCGTCCTTTAATGGAGCAAACTCACTATATACTTCAAAGTCTTTGTCCCCTACTGAAAAACCACTGCCCTCTCCATCGTCGTGTTGTACATATATAACTTCGACTTTGCTTGCTCTTGCGGTTTTGATTAGTTTTTTTATATTTGCTTTTACATTGTCAAAATCATACAATCTTGAATCAGTTATGCCGTGTTGAGTATCAATTACAAGTAAAACCATAGTTTTGTCCTTTTTATTTCCATGTTTCCCAGACTTTTTGTTCCATACCAACTGTAGCTGCCTGACGCCCGTTACGACATACTGGCTGAACTAAAAGTTTTGTCTGATTTTCAAAAAGCTTGTCTTCGATTTCACTTTCGTCAAGGTACGCTATTGAAGAATAGTCTTTAGACTTTTTATCAATCATTTTTTCAAGAGCACTTGCTCTGTTTCCGGTCTGTTTTGCAATTGACTCCACTACTGAGTCAAACTCACCTCTGGACATTTGTTTTTCTTTAAAGTCAATAAACTGTACAGTTATCCGTCGTTCGCTAAACCATCTTTGAGCTGTCTTAACGTCAAAGTTTTTTAATGTTCCAAAAATCTGTATCATAATGTATTGATTGTACTTTAATTTATTAAAAGTGAGCAATATACTTTTATTGCTTGCTTTTTAATATAAACTGTTACATTTTAATTGTAATAATTAAACCGTAGCGAAATATTTTGATATAAGTTTTTATACTCACCCATTCAGTTTTACCAGTCCATAAAACAAAAAGGGCACGTTTATCTAACGTGCCCAAATTAATGTTCTGATCTTGATTTATTCTGTCTTAAAGATTGAAATTACTTCAACAAGGCTGTCTGCGTGATTACTAAGTTCTTCACTCATTGATGCTAATTCTTCAGCGGCACTTGCATTTTGCTGTACTACTGTATCCATCTGTACAATTGCCTGACTAATTTGCTGAGCACCATTGTTTTGTTCTGCACAGGCTTTTGAAATATCTTTAACAAGCTCTGACGTTTCTTCAACATTTGAGACAACTGCTTTAATTTTCTTACCAGCTTCTTCAGCAGTAAAGATTGTGGTTTTGGCAAGTCCTGTAATTTCGTTACTTGACTTTATACTGCGTTCAGCAAGCTTTCTAACTTCACTTGCTACAACGGCAAAGCCCTTACCGGCTTCCCCTGCTCTGGCAGCCTCAATAGCAGCATTTAAAGCCAGCATGTTAGTCTGACTTGCAATTTCATCTATTAACACAATCTTTTCAGAAATTTCTTTAATTGCATTTACTGCTTCAGAAACAGCATCTCCACCTGCAACAGTATCACTTGATGCAGCCTGTGCTATTCTGTCAGTTCGTTCCGAATTATCTGCTGTCTGCTGTATGTTAGATGCAATTTGCTCCATTGTCGCAGACATTTCTTCTGTACTTGCAGCCTGTTCGCTCGCTCCACTAGAAATTGCCTGACTTGCATCTCTTATCTGCATACTACCTGCCTGGACTTCACGGGCTGACTCTTTAACTTTAAGGACGACATCAATTATTTTATCCATCGTCAGGTTAAAGTAGTGTGACAGCTTTGCGATTTCATCTTTTCCTTTAACTGACAGTCTTTTTGTTAAATCCCCCTCCCCTTCTGATATTCCTCTAAGAACTTCTGTTACATTTAGTAAAGGTTTTACTAGAACGGTTATGAAAGAACTGCATGCTATACTTACTATTAATATAGAAAGAATTACTAAAACTGAAATAATTATCTTTATACGTTTAAGCACTGAAAAATAAAACTCATAAGGTGCTGCACAAAACACAACCCAGTCAGTGTTATCGATTGGTCTAAATGAAGATGTCATTTTTGTGTTTAACACAGGATCTGTAAAAACCGTTGTTCCTACATCTCTTGTTAAAACCATATTAAGAGTTTTAGCTAGTTCTGACTCAGGATCTAATTCTGTAACACTGTCACCTTTTGCACTATCGTTTGCGTTTGCAACTGTTGTTCCTGTTCTTGAGTTTAGAACAGCAGGATGCATACCGCCGCCTAAATCAATTTTTGTACATGAGTCAAGAACTGAGTTCCCGTAGAGGTTTAGCATTAGAGCCCCCAAAAACTCACCTTTTGCACTTTTTACAGGAACCGCATAAATTGTCATTACACAGTTATTAACAGGTGAAAGCATAGGATCCATAATATAACGCTTTCCATCTACAGCTGCCTTAAAATAATCTCTGGTAGACAAATCAACAATCTGTCCTGAACTTGTAATGCTCAATCCATGTTTATTAATCCAGCCAATATTTTCGTACTTTTCTCCTAAGCGTTTTACAGTATGCTGGAGACTTAAAGTTTTTTCCCTATCATCTATATTCTCATCTGCAATTACATCTGTTCTCGCTAAAGTTTCCAGGATGGTAAACTCTTTTTCGTTTTCTGCTTCAACTTGATTTGAAATATCTAATGACACGCTTAAAAGTTTGTCGTTGACTGCATCTATCAGTGCAGTACTTGAGCTTGATACAGTTACTATACCTTGTATAGCCATTACAGTAATAACAATAGAAAGTACTAATGTTATAATCTTGTTCTTGAAGGACATTTTTATCTCCACTTAACAACAGACATAGAATAAAGAATGATTTAATCTCAATCTTAACCAAACCTTAATACATTCTATATTTAGTAGTAAATAAATGTTGATAAATAATCGTTATATATCTAGATGTTAGTTTTAAATCAAATCATTTTTCATATTGTGCTGACTAGAGACTTGGATTGCACACTATATCCAGATTTATCCGTGTCCCTGGCAAGAAGCAGTCCTGTTACTATGAGTGAAAAACAGAACAATGCTAAAACTATAATATTTAATTTTTTCATGTTACTCACCTGCCCTATCTAGTTTTATTTTATTCTAAATTACAGTTATGATTTTTATTTTTAATATTTTGTTTTTTTCCTGAAAAATAAAATATTAAAAAAAAATTGAAATATTGATTTTAAGAGCACTTTCCACCTTTGGTCATATACTTTTACGTTTTTTTAAAAAAGATTGCTATAAACCAATCCTCGTGCGTCAAATATTTTTAATAGATATTTTCTAGTTTTCTAGAAACTCTCTATATTTCTTTATGTTTTATAGTAACTTTCTAGTAATTTTACAGTAATTTACTATTTTTTTTCTTGTGTTTTTCTATTTTTCTTGCGATAATATAGTTATCTAGTAATTTTATATAATATTTCTATTATGTATGAATATTTTATTAAAGGGAGATATTTTTATGAAAGTAATCGCCACAGGTTTACAAAAAGGTGGAGTAGGTAAAACTACAATGGCAATTTCATTAGCTGCTGAATTAGGAAAGACAGCAAAAGTTTTATTAATTGACTGCGACCCACAGGGAAATACAACAGGTGCATTAGTATCAAGTTATAACTATGAACTTGCAGATGTACTTTTTAAAAAATGCACAATAGAAGATGCAATTATAAAAACAGGATTTGATAATCTATATTTACTGCCAACAGTTTCACTGGATGAAAATACACAAAGCTTAAATCAGTTAAGACAATACAAGACAACAATGGCTGCAAACAATCCAAAAGCAATTAAACAGATGTTAAAAACTGTTGCAGATAAATTCGATTTTTGTGTAATTGATACAAGTCCTGCATTTGATCCATTTGAAGAAAACATATACGAAGCATGTGACGAAGTAATTGCAGTAATGAAACTCGATACATTCTCCACAGACGGTTTAACAATATTTGACGCACAACTAAAAGATTTTAAGGAACGAAAGGAATGTGTTAATCCAAAGTTCAGCAAAATCATCCTAAATGCTCAAAACAAAAGTATATCATACCACAAACAGGTTATAGACAAAATGTCATCTCAAGACGCTTTTGACTGCTTCATAGTACCTCAGGATCAGGCATTCAACCGTAGCCAGAATGTATCAAAACCTGTACAGTACTTAAATAAAGATGAAGGACCAGCACAAAAAGCAACACTAGAGGCTTTAGAATTAATTGCAGAAGAAGTAAAGAGAGTGTAAACAGGGGAGAGAGATGGGTATCATAACATCAAAAAACAGAGCAAATAATATGAGCGAAAATACAAACGCTCAGTTAGATCAGGTTCTCGGAACGAAAAAAGAAGAAAAACAAATAAAAGAAAACTGTGAAATAAAAACTGTTACAAAAACTCCGGAAATTAAAACTGTTAAAGAACAAAAGAAAAAAGACCGTGATGGTCAAATTAATATATGTGTTCCTCCGGAAATAAAAACCCAGTGGAAGCTTCTATTTACCGCAAATAACGTAACGATGACGCAAGGTATAATTTTTGCAATTGAACACTTAAAACATGAAATCGATAAGGGAGATGTACTTTTAACAGTTGGAGGAGTTATAGACAAAAGATACTAATAATTGTAACAAAATATATTAAAATATTAACAAAAACACTGTGGATAACATCAAAAAAATGTAACAAAACATATTTTAAATATAAAACACCGTTATTTCTTAGTATTAAAACAAAATATGTTAGTTATCCACAGAAAGTTGTGTAACAGTTTTTATAACTTATGTAACACTTTTTATA
>JAZUGE010000047.1:0-14447 GCA_045641045.1 Treponema sp.
TTTTTTGAAGGTATGTGGATAACTGAATTTATTTGAGAAAATTCTTAAAATTTGATAACAAGATATTATATAAAAATGATTAAAGTCTTTGTATTATAAAGAGTTACATGGTGGCAAAATCTTAAAAAATGACTTAATTAATATTAAAGTAGTATTTAAATTGGCAGTTTTTCAAACTAACTTTCGTTAATTATTAGCTGTTTTCCTGTGGATAACTTGTGTTTTATTTGGGAATTCCTTGTGAGTATATTGTGAGTACAGTGTTAGTATTGTAATAGTTTTCTTGTTTTTACATTTTAGTCGTGCTATTCTTAAATAAATATGAAAAGAATTCTTTCAATGTTACTGGTATTTTTTCTGTCATGCTTTATTGGAACTTTACTAAGTGCAGTAATTTTTATGTTTTGTGCCAATATTACATTGATGGTTGCCGGACAAAAAAATTCTCTTATATCCTCAGTTCTTTTTATCAAAGGATTTTTTGTCACGTTTCCTCTTGTCTGCGTAATTTCTTCCATACTTCTTGTGTTTTATTCGATACGGCACTCATACCGTAAGAATCTTACGTTTTGTATGTATGCAATTTGTGTTTTACTTAGCTGGACTGTCCTTATGCCAGTTGTTTTTGCAGGGCGGACAAGATTAGGAACAGATAATGTAATTGTCGCAAGTCCTTATAACCTGTCTGCTGATTACTTTAGGGAAGATGCAGCAGGTATTTATTATTACTCCAGAGTTTTTCGCAATAACGAGGTTGATGGACTTTATATTGATAAGCTTGGAAGTACAGGACGCCCTGGTAAAGTTTCTATATTAAAGGAACAGCCTGCAGATCTTGCTATAACAGGCCCTTACAGGGATATAATTATCAGAGATAGTGTACAAATGTCTCCACTTTTAAAATTACCTATTGAAATATATGTAATCTTATATGAGAAGGGGATGTTGTGTATAAAGAGCGGCTATTTACACTGGCTCATCTATGCTTCAATTGCGCTGTGTTTTATTGCAGCTTTCGCATTTATAAATTTCAGTTCATGGAATCTTTTAAATATTTTTTCAATTATATTGTCTATAGTTGGCTGTGCATTTGTAAACAGCTATTATTACAGACATTTATCTGATGTAGATTATTTAGTTTCGGCAAGAGAACAACTTGTAAAACTTGTTAATACAGATGAGCCATTTTTACTTATTGTTAATATAGCTATTTTTATAGTAATGGGTTCTTATGGAATCGGCATGGCTATTTTTAGGAAAAATCATCTGGCAGAAAGCATAATGGAGAACTAAAGTGAAGAAGGTAATTATAATTTCGGTCTCATATACGTTATTCTGTCTCGTTGTGTGTGTTTTATATTCAGCTTTAAATAAAAGTCTGCCTTTGCTTTTGCCCTCTTTTGTAAATGGTTTTATATTACGCCGCGGTATCTTATATTTTATTGACTTTATGCCTGCCTTGATTGCTTCTTCGTTTTTAATAGGCTGTTCCATTATATTCAGTGCATCTGCTCAAAAGGCTCAGGTACAGTTTTCATCAACAATAATCAAACTTTTTGAAAGTGTAATGGTATACTCAATACTTTGTATCTTTCTGATTATGGTATGTCGCGAAGTTATAAAACCTGTTTTTGTCAGTTCGCAAAATAGAGCCCAGGAAGCTCCTCGTCTTTTAGCTGAGTATTTAAACTTAAGTAAAGAGTACAGAGATGCTGGTAATATACAGCAGGCTCATGATTATGCAGAATATGCTATGCATCTTGATCCATCAAACAAAGATGCAATTTTGATTGAAGAGCAGACTGAGGCTCAGTTAAATATTGTTACAAGAGCTCAGACAGATGAAAAGGATTATACAGTCTCCTTTTTTCAAGGTGGTGAACTCATAAATGAAACTGTAAGCAGTCTCTTAAACAAAGCAAGAGCTGCATATGAAAACGAAAAATGGTTCGAAGCTCATTATTATGCTCAAATGGCAGTAAGCATTGGTACTGATAGGGATACAAATATAAAAGAAGCTAGAGAACTTGCAAGCTTTGCCTGGAATAAGCTTGAAAAACCTGTCGTTCCAAAAGAAAGTGAGGAGCAGATTTTTTACAGAGATAAACGTAATGCATATGAGGCATTGATTGCGGAAGATGATATCGAAGCATATTTTCAGTTTGTTGAACTAAACAGAGAAAATGAGCAGGACAGTGATGTTAAGATGTTTCTTGATATAGCTCGAAAACGTATTGCTCAACAGGTATTTTATATTGATGAAACTAATAACTTGATACGATTCGAGTCCTGTGTAAATGTTTACTTTGCAGTAAAGCATAGAGACGGATCAAAAGATGTTGTTTACATACAGGGAATAACACCTGTAAAAAGTACTGGAGGAATGATTCAGTATCTTAGAGGATTAAATGTTGTTTCATTTGATAAGGCTGGAAAATTTGTACGGTCCTTGTATGTTCCATATGCAAAACTTGTAGCAAAACCTGTTTCGATTTTTTCACGTGAAGAAAGAATTAACTATGGTATATATGATGACTTTAAGTATGTTCCATACATAATGCTTGAAAGTATAGATCGTGAAGGCAGAGGCGGCATTAATTTACCTGTGTATAAGACGGACTCATATCTTGCTTCTAACTTTATGCTTGAAGAGCGTAATTATATTGTTCTTGGTATGTCTCTGGACGATTTTAACCTTATGTGCGAGGCATCTGTTGGTGCTGATAACATGAATCTTACTTCACTTTTAAAGATGTCATCTAAAGCTAAGAACTTTGGCTTTGCAAATGAGGCATATGGTGCATCATTTTTGCGAAGAAGCTCTTATCCGATGTTTTTGCTTGATATTTTGATTTTTCTGGCATGTATTGCATGGAATTACAGACTAAAAGACGGTCAGGTATTTAAGTTTAAGTGGATAGTTGTATTTCCCCTTACATCAGCCATCATGTACTTTTTAATTGAGTGTACTGTTGGTATTTTAGGTCTGATTAACTATCTGTTTATCAGTATCATGGGGCCTTATGCAATTGTATCTGCCGGTGTTTGTGGTGTAATTATATTTGTATTACTGTCTATTGTATTTTTGACGCGCGTTACTTCGGTATCATAAAAAAAAGCTGTCTTTGTCAGGTTACAAAGACAGCTGATAAATAGGGTACCGAAAGCCCTTAAAACGTATAAGGAGAGGCTTTAAGCGTTGTCGTGCCTTGCCTGGTCGTATTGCATTTATTTTATCTCAACTCGCTTTATATGAGCTCCAAGTCCCTGAAGTTTTTCAACAAGATGCTCATAGCCTCTTTCAATCTGGTATACGTTGCTGATTGTACTTTCGCCATGAGCACAAAGAGCTGCAATAACCATTGCCATACCAGCCCTTACATCAGGTGAGACTAATGTATCTCCATGTAACGTACAAGGCCCTGATACAACTGCTCTGTGAGGATCACAAAGCGTGATACGGGCACCCATGCTTATTAACTTGTCTACAAAGAACATTCGGCTTTCAAACATTTTTTCAAAAATCAAAACAGTACCTTCAACTTGTGTAGAGATAACTGTCATTATTGATGTTAAATCTGGAGGAAAACCTGGCCAAGGAGAGTCATCAATTTTTGGTATCATACCGCCAAGATCTGGGTTAACCCGCATTTCTTGACCTGTAGTTACAGTAAGAGAGTCACCGTCAATAGTCCAGCGTATACCTATTTTACCAAATCCGACTCGTAAAGGCCTCATATCCTCACTACGAACACCTTTTATTGTAATTGAACCTTTAGTTGCTGCAGCAAGTCCGATATATGAACCAATTTCCATGAAATCAGGTCCAATAGTAAAATCTGTGCCGTGGAGTTTGTTTACTCCATGTATTGTTAAAATATTACTGCCAATACCTGTAATATCTGCTCCCATACTTACAAGCATATTACATAAATCCTGCACATGAGGCTCACTGGCTGCATTTGTAATTTTTGTTTCACCTTCAGCTAGTACTGCAGCCATTATTGCGTTTTCGGTCGCAGTAACAGATGTTTCATCTAGGAATATATCAGCACCGGCGAGTTTATTTGCTGTAAAAGCAAATGGACCTTCGACGGTGACACGGGCACCTAGTTCCTGTAGGGCTAAAAAGTGTGTATCTACTCTTCGTCTTCCAATAACATCTCCTCCAGGAGGAGGCATAATGGCTTTACCTGTGCGGGCTACAAGGGGACCTGCAAATAAAATCGAAGCACGGATTTTTTTACTTAATTCAGCAGGAATATCATGGCTGGTAATTGTCTGTGCTGTGATACTCCAATCATGTTCGCCGATTCGCTCAACTTTTGCACCTAATGCCTGTAAAATGAGAAGCATAACTCCTGTATCTTCGATTTCAGGTATATTGTGAAGAGTAACGCATTCTTCAGTAAGTAATGTTGCGGCAATACATGGTAAAGCGGCGTTTTTGTTACCACTTGCTGTAATAGTTCCTCTTATAGGAAATCCACCTTCAATTTTATATTGATGCATCTATTTGCTCTCCTGGGCGTAGATAACTGCAAGATTTACAAGTATATCACAAGCTTTTGCCATCTGTTCAAGGGAGCACCATTCAGATCTTGCGTGATAATTGTGTCCACCTGTGAAGATGTTTGGAGTTGGGATTCCCATTTCAGTAAGACGGGAACCATCTGTACCACCTCTAATAGGGATAAATACAGGTTCTACCTGTGCTTCATGATATGCTTTTGTAAGATTATCGACAACAACAGGATCTTTTGAAAGACCTTCTCTCATATTTAAATACTGCTGTGTATGCTTTACTTCGACAGTACCACCAAAGGCAAGGGCTGCAGTATTTGCAAGTGTATCGATTATCTTTCTGCGCTTTTCCATTCCATCTAATGTGAAGTCCCTTAAAAATACACAAACTTTTGCAGTTTCAATTGAACCTTCAATTGTCATTGGAGCATAAAATCCCTGATAACCGTCTGTTGTCTCTGGAGCTTCGTGGCGAGGTAAGCTTGTAACAAAACTTGCTGCCATTGTCATTGCATTTACCATATCTGGGCGTGCAGAACCTGTGTGTTTTGATTTTCCGGTAAACGTAATATCACTTTTCCATGCGTTAAAACACTCTGTTTCAAGTTCGCCTATGTGACCACCGTCAACGGTATAACATCTTTTTGAAGTAATTAGATTTAAAGGAACATTGTCCATGCCATGTCCTGTTTCTTCATCTGGCGAAAAAATTACTTCAATCTTACCGTGGGCAATTTCATTATGACTGTTAAGGTATGATACTGCACTCATTATTGCTGCAATACCGGCTTTATCATCAGCACCTAAAAGTGTTGTTCCGTCTGAAGTTATGATTGTTTCTCTTTTTTCAGCTGCAAGGGCAAGGTCTTTATCAGTTTTTGGATCAAGAGTAACATTGCATTTAAGTGCAATTGGTTTTCCGTCGTACTGTCTGTGTATCTGTGGATTAACGTTTTCACCGCTTACTTCTTCAACAGTATCCATGTGAGCAAGTAAGCCTATAGGTGAAACATGCTCCATACCTTTAGTTGCAGGAAGATATCCATATACATAACAATGTTCTGTAGTTTGAACATCTTTTAATCCGTTTAAAGTAAGCTCTGAAGCTAATATTTTAGCAAGGTCAAACTGTCTGTGTGTTGATGGCTGAATGTTTTCGTCTGCTGTAGTGCTGTCACTTGTTGACCATACTTTTACATAACGTATAAAACGTTCCAGAAGAACTTCGGTTTCATTATCATTAATATAATTCATAATTAGTAGGATAAAATATTTTGAGTAATTAAACAACAAATATGTGAAAAATGTATCAGCGATAAAAATGTTCTTTTAATCATAGAATCAAAAACAAAAATTATGTTATTAACTTTTTTTTTTCAAATATGTTACTATAATGTTTATATATTAAAGTATAGGGAGTTATTTATTTTATGAAATTATCTAAATTCATTACGCTTATCAGTTCTGTTCTTATTATAGGTCTTGCCTCTTGTGCAAGTACTCCTAAAGTAAGTAGGGTTGCGTCGGATACAGTTATTGATCTTGATGGTTTTTGGAATGATACAGATGTTAGAATCGTATGTGATTCATTGATTAATGATTGTATCGCATCTCCTAGAGTAGCATCATTTAAGTCAAAAAACGGAAGAGACCCTGTGGTTATTCTTGGTAAAATTCGCAATCAGAGTGATGAACACATTGATACAACAATTGTATCAAACAAATTCCGCAATGCAATTATCAACAGTGGTGTAATGGAGTTTGTATCATCTGCTGATGAACGTACCGCATTACGTGAAGAAAAAGTTGATCAGGCTGAAAATGCATATGATACAGCAAAGTCTATCGGTAATGAGCTTGCTGCAGACTATATGCTTATTGGATCTGTAAAAACTATTGTTCAGTCTGCAGGAAACCAGGCTGTTCGTACATACTTTGTGAATGTTGAGATGCACGACATTGAAACAAATAAAATCATCTGGAGTGGTGAAAACTCAGAAATTAAAAAGGTTATTAAAAATCCAAAGACCAAGCTGTAATATTTGAATAATGAAGCATAGTTTATATTTTTTATATGCTGTTTTGCTTTCTGCCATTGTTGCGTTGATAAGTTCCTGCTTGTCAACGCAGGGGGCAGGTAGTGCAGATGGTAAAAATGGTCTCAAAAAAATTAATGAGGATAATTACCTTTTGTATCTCAATAAAGGTGATTATAACTCATGTATTGAGTACTTACAAAAGCGCCTTTCAAAAAAAAACAATGATGCTATCAGAGATTATTTTGATGTTGCAATGTTAAAGCATTATCAGGGTTCTTATAATGAGTCGCTGACAATAATGAACCACACAGATAGTCTCATGCATGAAGCGGCAGTAAAAAGTATTTCTAAGGGAGTTGCAGCAGCTGTATTTAATGAAAATGCAGCTGAGTATGCAGGTACTCCTTACGAGTATATCTACATAAATATCTTTAATGCCCTTAATTATTATAACTCTGGAGATTTCGATGAGGCTTGTGTTGAAATCCGAAAGTTAAACAATAAGCAAAAAGAATATCTTGTTAAATATGGTGAGATTGTAGACAAAACAAACTTTGACGAAGATAAGTCTGATGATGAAGATGCTTCTGCATCAAAAAGTGTTGCTAAGGCGTATAAGACATTTAATATGTCTCCTGCAGATTTTAATGCTGGTAAGCCAGCAAAGCCTGGTGTAAATGATATTTTTTCTGACAGTGCTGCCTCTCGTTATATTAGTATGCTTTTTTACTTGATGGATGGCGATACTGATAACGCACAGGTGGATGCTCGAAGGTTGAAAAAATATAATCAGGCTTTTGATACAAGCTCTGTATTCAATATTACCAAGGGTAAAGGTCGTATTGATGTTATTTCCTTCAGTGGTTTAATAGGTCGTAGAGGTGAAGGAAGGACAATACTGGGACCTATAATAGGTCTTTGGCTTCCGTCAGAGGACTCTAATGGGAATGCAAAGGATATTGTAATACCTCCTTTTGATATTGAGTTTGCATATCCTGTTTTTCCAGCTCCTCAGGTTATCCTGCATAAAAGTGATGCAATACCTTCACTAGGTAAGCCTCCTGTAACTATCGGACCTGGTAAAGCGGTAATAACACCTGCTGCTCCAGATACTATAACAGAAGTTCATCTCGTTATGGACGATGGGACTGTAAAAAAATTTGATATGCTTGAAGACTTTAATTATGCTGTTAATCAGGATGTCAATATAAAGGCAAGACGTGCATACGGTCGAAGTGTCCGTCGAAGCTTGATAAAAAAAATCAGTGCAATAACGACGGGTTCTGTTGTGTTAAGTTCCTTAGAGTCGAAAGCCCGTAATTCAGGTAATGTTCTTGCGATGCTTGCTTGTGATGCTTACTTTGTAACTATGGCAAAAGCCGTCGATGCTGTAGATATGACTGAGACAGCTGATATACGACAGGTATATGCTTTACCTGGCAAAGCTCGTGCAACTGGTATTGAGTTAGATCCTGGAGTGCACAGTTTTAAGGTTCAATATTTTAATGAAGACCGTTTGATTTTCGAGCAGTCTTTTGAAAATATTGTTGTAAAAAGTGGACAAACTGTTTTAGTGGAGTCGTTATGTCAAAAGTAATTAGATCTATTACCTGTATTTTTTTGTTAATTCTTTGCTCTAATTTGTATGGTGCAGATAAAGGTCCAGACTGGATCTACAGACCATCAAAAAGCTATAGCGAAAAATACTTTTTTTCAGCAGTGGGGAACAGCAAAGATAAAAGTTCAGCAGAAGTTTCGGCTATAAATAATCTGTCGTCAGTTTTCGGACAGTCTGTAAAGTCAAATATAACTTCAGCTTTAGGTGTTTCAACATCTTATGTTTCAGCTTCTCTTGATCAAAAGGTTGTACGTCAGGTAAATCATGAAAACTTAATTGGTGTTGATATTCGTGAGTCGTGGTTTGATGAAAAAAATGCAACATGGTATGTACTTGCTGTGATGGACAAGGATAAAGCCTTTGATATTTACAAGTCTATTATCGAGCAGAACTATGATACGATAAGTTTAGCAGACAGCTATACCAAATCACAAAAATCATCAACAATTGATGGATTTGCCCGTTTGTATAAGGCTTCGGTTCTTTGTGCAGACAATGAAGTATTTTATAACCGCCTTAAAGTTATAAACTTGAAAAAAAGCGAAGGTGTATACAAAAAAGAATATGCTCCTTCAGTAATCAACAAGTCTTTAAAGGATTATGCATACAAGATACCTGTTTGTATTGATATCACAGGGGATGAGTCAGGTCTTGTTCATAAGGCTTTTAGTGATGTACTTGCTCTTTATGGTTTTAACACAGTAAAGGGGTCAAATGAAAAGTATGTACTTAAAGGAGCTGTTGAGCTTACTGAGTCAGTTGGCAATAATAAGTCCACATTTTATTGCGAGTATGTTGTAAATGCAGATCTAAAGGATACATATGCCGGAGAAGATTTGATTCCTGTTAGTATCACTGGACGAGAGGGATCTCCTTCAAAAAACAATGCTAAAAAGCGAAGTATCAGTAAAGCCTGTGATAAAATAAAGACAAGCTTTACTGAGCAATTTCTGCAATTTCTTGCACAATTTTCTTGAAAATTTCACAATGTAAACTTAAAATAATATCCTAATGCTTATAGATCTTGGAGGATTTATGAAAAGAAGCTTTCAGCGTACATTTGCAGCCGTAGGATTAATCTTAGCTGCTGCAATGGCATTTGCCCAGGAAAAGGCAACTGTAACTATTCTTGAGACAAGCGATATTCACGGTTCAATTGCACCATGGGATTATGCTACAGACAAATTTGATGATAAGGGACTTGCAAAAGTTGCAACCGTTATCAATGCAGAACGTGCAAAAGATCCAACACTTTTGCTTGTTGATTGTGGTGATAATCTTCAGGATAACCTTATTCAAGAATTCCGCAATGAAAAGATCAGCCCAATGGTTGGTGCCATGAATCTTTTAGGTTATGACGCTCATATTTTAGGAAATCATGAGTTTAACTTTGAGTTTAAAAATCTTCAGAAAAATATAAAGACTTTTAAAGCTCCTGTTGTTAATGCAAATATATATAAGGGTAAAAAACGCTGGGTAAACCCATACATCATCAAGGAAGTAAATGGTGTAAAGGTTGCAATTATTGGTATTGTAGCTCCACACATTGACAGATGGGAAGCATCAAATCCAGAGCACTTTAAGGGACTTCGCTTTACTTTACCAATGGAAGAAGTTGGAAAGACAATTGAAGAAATAGGCGATAAGGCTGATGTAATGGTTGTAGTTTCTCACTACGGTGTTGATGGTGAATACGGCTGCGAAGGCATGGGTCCTGTTAGCAATAAGTATGCTGATAAGATTCCTGTATTCTTAGTTGGTCACGCACACTCTGTTTTAAGTTATACAACTCCTGCCGGTGCACTTATTGTTGAACCAGGTTCAAAGGGTTCTCATGTTGCAAAAGTAACAATGGACTTTGAAAAAGTTGACGGAAAGTGGAAGCTTACTGAAAAGAAGGGTGAACTGCTTCCTGTTGCAAAAGCAAATATTGAGCCTGATAAGACTGTAATGGATTATATCCAGCCAACACATGAAAAGAGCCGTGCAATTGCTAATACAGTTGTTGGTAAGGTTGGTGCTGATTTCCTCCCTTCTTTGTGGTGGAATGGTCTTAATGGTATACCAACTGCAACTTTACAGGATACTGCAATGATAGACCTTATCAATAAGGTTCAGATGGAAGTAACAGGAGCAGATGTTTCACTTGCTGCTTTGTTTGACTCAACTTCTGATTTACCTGCTGGAGACTTTAGAAAGCGTGATGGTGTAAAAATCTATAAGTACGACAATACACTTATGGCTGTAAAGATTACAGGTAAACAACTTAAGGCTATTATGGAAGAGCAGGGTGGTAAATTCTTTAATCAGTTTAAGCCTGGGGATGTAACAATCAGCTTTAACGAAAATATCCGTATGTATATGTACGATATGTTCGCAGGTGTTGATTATGAAGTAGATATAAGCGAACCTGTTGGAAAACGTATTAAGAACGTGATGTATAAAGGTGCTCCTCTTAAGGATGATCAGTCTCTTATTCTCGCTCTCAATAACTATAGATATGGTGGACTTTCTTCAGCAGGCTTTATCTCTGATTCAACAGCTCCTGATGTACTTGTTTATAATACTGGTGTTGCAATCCGTGATAAGATTAGTGACTATGTTGTTGAACACGGATCAATTATGCCAGAGTGTGATAACAACTGGAAGATTACAGGTTATGAGTTTGCTCCAGAAGCAGAGCAGGTATATGCTCTTGTTCGTGAAGGTAAAATTAAAGTTCCTGCAAGTGCTGATGGTCGCACACCTAATGTAAAGTCATTAAATGTTAACGAACTTAAAGCAGCAGGTCTTTTAAAGTAAAAACTTTATTGACTTAAAGAGGCATAAATAAAGCCCGTGTAGTTTTAAAGTACACATTGTACTCCTAAAATACACGGGCTTTTTATTATGGGGTTACCGCAAATTCTTAAAACGTATAAGTCAAGTCTTTAAGAGTTGGTGTGCTTTGACTCTAGTAGTGAGGAGGCTTTCGGTTTGGGATTTCCTCATTTTCAGATAGTGCTCGTATACGGTTTGCAAGTTCAATATTTTCAGTACGCAGTATCTCAATTGACTTTGAGTTTTCGACACATACTTCCTGCAGCTGGTTAATAAAGTCTTCCATATAGGCAATCTTTGTTTCCAGACTGATAAAACGTTCTTCTGTTTCTTTATCCATAAATCCTTTTGCCTTTGATTATAAGTTTATAATACGCTGATTGCTGCTTCCCCGGTAATCGAGGGTAATATCTCTTTTTTCTTCGATATAAGGTCCGTCAACAAGAGTATCAATGTAACTGAGCATTTCATCTGTATACTCGGTATGCTTTGCACCAGTTGGTGGTAAAAGATCTTTATCATATACATAGCCTGTGTAGCACCATATGTTTTTTTGAGGATAGAGCTCCTTTATTTTTTTTAGAAATGGAGTAAGAACCTTCTGGTTTTCCTGTTCAAATGGTTCTCCCCCTAAAACAGTAAGACCTGCAATGTACGAAGGCTTTAATGCTTCAATTATTTCCTGTTGAGTCTCTGATGTAAACTCCTGTCCAAAATTAAAATTCCAGGTTTCAGGATTCTGACAGCCTTTACAATGATTGCGGCAACCCGACACAAACAATGAAACTCTTACTCCTAATCCATCTGCAATGTCAGTTTTTTTTATTGCACCATAAAACATATTTACCTCATAAGTGATAAAAAAGCCCCCAAAAGGTCTGGGGGCTTTGTATTTTCTGTTTAATCAAACATTATTGATAAACCTGACAGGTCGTATTTTAATGAGTCTGACACACTTATACTAGAGGTGTAAAACTCTTTCTTTGATTTCCTGGGTGCGACCTTGGTTCCAGTACTGAGTACCAATGTATCCGCAGGTACGTCGTGCAACATTCATTGTAGCCTGATCAAGGTTTCCGCAGTTAGGACATTGCCATACAAGCTTATTTTGATCATCTGTTACAATACGTATCTCACCTGTGTACCCACATTTCTGACAGCAGTCACTCTTTGTGTTAAGTTCGGCATACATGATGTTTTCATATATGTGCTTTAAAAGTGCCATTACTGCAGGTATGTTATTTTCCATATTTGGAACTTCTACATAGCTTACAGCTCCACCTGGACTCAGTTCCTGGAATTTAGACTCAAATGTGAGCTTTGTAAAGGCATCAACTTTTTCAGTTACATTGATATGGTAGCTGTTTGTAATATAGTTCTTATCTGTTACACCGGTAATTTCACCAAAACGTCTCTTTAAGCACTTAGAAAACTTATAAGTTGTGCTTTCAAGAGGTGTGCCGTAAAGACTAAAACCAATATTTGTTTTGTTCTTCCACTCTTCACACTTATCGTTCATGTGCTTCATTATCTTAAGAGCAAAAGGTGTTGCTTCAGGATCAGTGTGTGACTTACCTGTCATGTAGCGTACACATTCGCATAAACCAGCATAACCTAATGATATTGTTGAGTATCCGCCAAATAAAAGTTTGTCGATAGTTTCGCCTTTTTCAAGGCGAGCCAGTGCACCGTTTTGCCAAAGTATAGGAGCCACATCAGACTTTGTACCCATAAGACGGTTATGACGTGCCATAAGCGCTCTGTAACAAAGGTCAAGGCGGTCATCAAAGATTTCCCAGAAAGCTTCGTTGTCACCACCTGATGAACAGGCAACGTCTACTAAGTTTAACGTTACAACACCCTGGTTAAAACGTCCGTAAAACTTAGGTTTACCTGTTTCTGGATCATGATATACCGAAAGGAATGAACGGCAGCCCATACAAGGGAAACAGTTACCTTCTTTAAGCTCCTTCATCTTTTTTTCTGAAATATAGTCAGGTACAAGACGACGTGCAGTACACTTAGCTGCAAGCTCACTTAGATAGTAATATTTTGAGTCTGGTTCTACATTGTCATCTTCGAGAACATAAATAAGTTTAGGGAAAGCTGGTGTAACCCAATATCCTGACTCATTTTTTACACCTCGGTAACGCTGTTTGAGTACCTCTTCGATAATCATTGCAAGGTCAGCTTTTTCCTGTTCGTTTTTAGCTTCGTTAAGATACATGAACACCGTGATAAATGGTGACTGACCATTTGTTGTCATAAGAGTTACAACCTGATACTGGATTGTCTGAACACCTTTTTTAATTTCGTCAGCAATCTTCATATCAACAACAGCTTTAGCTTGTTCTGGTGTATATTTGATACCTGTACGTTCTTCGATAGCAATAAGCTCTTTTTCAAACTTTTTGCGGCTTACATCAACAAATGGTGCAAGATGTGAAAGGGAAATACTTTGTCCGCCGTACTGACTTGAAGCAACTTGAGCAATAATCTGAGTAGCAATGTTACATGCTGTAGAGAATGAGTGCGGTGTATCTATTTTAGTGCCTGAAATTACAGTACCGTTAAGAAGCATGTCTTCAAGGTTTACAAGGTCACAGTTGTGCATGTGCTGAGCAAAGTAGTCAGCATCATGAAAGTGTATGATACCCTCATCGTGAGCCTTAACAATATCCTCGTCTAAAAGAAATCGTTTTGTAATATCTTTTGAAACTTCACCTGCCATGTAGTCACGTTGTACTGAAACAACAGTTGAGTTTTTGTTGCTGTTTTCCTGCTTAACTTCTTCATTGTTGCATTCTAGAAGAGACATAATCTGCTTGTCAGTTGAGTTTGCTTTACGCATAAGTTCATGCTGATAGCGGTATGTAATGTAAAGCTTTGCCATTTCAAATGCACCAGCTTCCATAATAGCCTTTTCAACAAGATCCTGAATGGCTTCAACATTCATCTGGTGATTTTCTGCTTCACATTTTTTTTGAATGTCATTTGCAATTTCAATTATTTTATCGCCTGATAGCTGCTCAGAAAGTGGTACTTCATTATTTGCTTTTGTGATTGCTGTAATAATCTTATTTACATCAAATAGAACTTCAACACCATTTCTTTTTATAATTTTCAATTGCAAACTCCTTATATGTTTTTTAGCAAAATATTGCTGTAAGAACACTATATATAGCGTTTATCTGCCAACTACTATACTAATGGCGTTGGCTTAAGTCAATCAGTTAAAAAAGAATTTACGAAATTCAATTACAAATTCAAAAATTCATAACTTAAAATATATTTAACTAATTTTTCGTTTTATATATGATAATCCCAATTTATTGAACAAAACTGAGCTAATTTTGGAGTAAAAAGGCATTTAGTTATAACGTAATATTATAAATAAGGGATATTTGATGTATCTGATTTGTCCAAAATGGCTGAAATCCTTATAA
>JAZUGE010000048.1:0-9008 GCA_045641045.1 Treponema sp.
ATCTTTTTCTGTTCTACCTAAGGATGCAAGCCATTGATTGATAACCGCATTACCAAATTTATCAGGAAGAGAATCTGCCAAAAGTCCTGGAAGCCCATGAAAAGCCTGGAAATCAAGATTAGGGAAAGTATATAATCGACTTGAAAGCGGCATTTTTAATGGAGAAACCTGAATGTTGCTTTTCAAAAAATTCTTATCATATTCAAAAGTGACGGTTGTATTATCTGACTCTAAATGGATTATTGCAATTCTAGTGCCCCAAAGAAAAACTTCTGCAGTGTTTATCATTTTTCATCTCCCCAACTAAAAGTATTATTTTCTTCCCTTTTACCACTTTTTCTAACTCTTTGTTTTTGTTTTTCAGTCACTAGGAAAGTCGAAGGTCTTTTACTGACATCAGGAACAAGAACTTCCAGGTTATCTGCAAGCTCCAATGCTTTTAAGATTTTAATAAAGTTTGAAAACTTAACATCAGAACCACTTTCAAAGTTTGTAATACTTCTTAACGAGACACCCGCTTTTTGAGAAAATTCTGCTTGTGAAAGATTCATATCAATTCTGTATTTTTTTACACGTTCTGCCAATTGCGCCAAAATAGCTTGTGAAGTCAATTCTTGCATAATAAATATCCTTATCTTAAATATAATCTACAAAAACATAAAAAGCAAGATATTGCGTATTAAAACGAATTTCTCCTGTAACACGCAACACCTTGCATATTATTACATTGCAATATTTTCATCAGTCGGGATGTTTCGTGATTTTTCACTTTACCAAGCATAAATCGCGCTACTGTAAATCTTAATTCCGTCATATTCTTTAACTCTTTTGCATAATAACCAGGGTCAACTCTTAATCTATTTATTAGTTTGCAAGTTTTTGACCTTCTCATACCCGGTGTCTTACAGGTTCAAGACCTGCCCGCTATAACAGACCACTCAAGCATTGAGTGTTTTTTTGTTTTTAAGTTTTCGTCAATTTAAGCATGCTTATAAGATAAACAAAACCGAAAGACCATCTACAATTCTTTTATCTTTTACTAATCCTTTACAGACTCTACTCAATAACTTAACACACCTACTTTAGATTTTACTCATCTTAATTACAGGAGATTTTATTTATCATGAAAATCAATCTTAAAAAAACTATCGCAACAGCTTTTTTAACAGCTTCAGCAATGATGAGCTTTGCCGCTCCACAGTTTAATAACAAAAAAACAATTTCAGTTTTAAGCCGTGAAGACGGAAGTGGAACACGTGGTGCTTTTATTGAGCTTTTTGGAATTGAAAAAAAGGACGCAAATGGCAAAAAAGTTGATTACACAACTGAAGAAGCAGCCATTACCAATTCAACAGCAGTAATGCTTACAAGTGTTGCTGTAGACAAGTATGGAATCGGTTATGTTTCCCTTGGCTCCCTTAATAACTCAGTAAAAGCCGTAAAAATTGACGGAGCAGATGCTACTGTTGCAAACATTAACAACGGATCATATAAAATCAGCCGTCCATTTAACATTGCTGTAAAAGATAACCTTAGTCCTGCTGCAGATGACTTTATCAACTTCATCTTAAGCGAAAGCGGACAAAAGATTATTACAGCAAATAAGTACATCAAGATTCAAAATGTTAAAGAATATTCTTCAACAAAGGCAAGCGGCAAAGTAGTAGTAGCAGGATCTTCTTCAGTTTCACCTGTTATGGAAAAACTCATTGAAGTTTACAAATCAATAAACCCAAATGCAAACATAGAGCTACAGACAAGTGACTCGACTACAGGTGTTACAAATGCAATCAACGGAACTTGTGACATTGGTATGGCAAGCCGTGCGTTAAAAGACTCTGAAAAGTCTAAGGGCGTACGTGAAGTAACAATTGCAATTGACGGAATCGCAGTAATTGTAAATAAAGACAATCCTACAGATAATTTAACAAAGGCACAGGTTGAACAGGTTTTTACTGGCAAGACTACTAAGTGGTCAAAGCTAAAGTAGATATAAAAATTATTACTCCATTTCTTTTGAACTGCCTGACAGTCCAACTCCCTGTCAGGCAGTTCTCTTTTTTTTACAAAGTCTTAACAATTTACATACAATACTTTAACAATTCATTTCTATACTTGAGCCATGAAAATTAAAGAAAAACTGTGGGAAATTATATTCTTACTGACAGCAGGTTTTAGTATTTTTGCTGTCTTACTTATCTGTCTGTTCTTATTTGTAAATGGTGTTCCGGCCATGAATGAAATAGGCTTTTTTGATTTTATCTTTGGCCAAAAATGGAAGCCTGGTAATGATCTTTACGGTATTTTTTCTATGATTATCGGAAGCCTTTACGTAACTATCGGTGCAATTATTGTAGGAGTTCCTGTAGGACTTATGACAGCTGTTTTTCTTTCAAGATTTTGTCCTAAATGGCTGCATAGACTTTTAAAGCCTGCCATTGACCTTTTAGCAGGAATCCCAAGTGTTGTGTATGGTTTTTTTGGTCTTATGGTGATTGTACCCTTTGTTCGAAATGTATTTGGCGGAAACGGTTCGTCTATTTTAACTGCCAGCTTGCTTTTAGGTATGATGATTTTACCTACAATAATTTCAGTTTCTGAAAGCTCATTAAATGCAGTCCCACAAAGCTACTATGAAGGAAGCCGGGCATTGGGTGCGACACACGAGCGCAGTGTATTTTTGACAATGCTTCCTGCAGCAAAGTCCGGCATTATGGCAGGTGTCATTCTTGGTATAGGAAGAGCAATAGGCGAGACAATGGCTGTAATTATGGTTGCCGGAAACCAGGCAAGGCTTCCAAACTCACTTTTAAAAGGTGTACGTACTTTAACAGCAAACATTGTAATTGAGATGGGATATGCAGCAGATCTTCATAGACAATCCCTTATTGCAACAGGAGTTGTTCTTTTTATCTTTATTTTACTGATTAACTTAAGTTTAAACTTAATAAAAAACAGAGGAAAATAATGACCGATTTTTTTAGACGACAAAGTAAGCTGGTGCCCTTAAATCCATTTATCAGATTTACTGTTTATTTTAGTGCAGGAGTAACACTGGCAATTTTACTCTTTATGATAAGTTATATTCTTATAAAAGGAATGCCCTATCTGACAGGCTCTTTATTTAGTATCACCTATACATCCGAAAACTGTTCAGTCATACCGGCACTGGTAAACACATTGTTTATGACGATTCTTGCATTAATCATAGCCTGTCCACTTGGGATAGGCAGTGCAATTTACCTTGTAGAATATGCGAAAAAAGGAAATAGGTTTGTAAAAATCGTTCGTATGACTACTGAAACTTTAACAGGGATACCTTCAATTATATACGGTCTTTTTGGCATGCTTTTATTTGTACTTTATTTAGGCTGGGGATATTCACTTATGGCAGGCTCTGCCACAGTTGCCATTATGATTTTACCAACAATCATGCGTACTACCGAAGAAGCTCTGCTTTCAATCCCTGATTCGTTTAGAGAAGGCAGTTTTGGTCTTGGTGCAGGTAAATTACGTACAGTATTTAAGATTATTCTTCCAAGTGCAGTACCTGGTATTTTAAGCGGAATAATACTTGCAACAGGACGAGTTGCCGGAGAAACTGCCGCTTTGATTTATACATCAGGCACTGTAGCTCAGATACCACAAAACCTTTTTGCATCAGGGCGAACCCTTGCAATCCATATGTATATTTTAAGTTCCGAAGGACTACACACAAATCAAGCATTTGCAACTGCTGTAGTGCTCTTAGTTATGATCATAGGTATAAATGCATTGGCAAGTCTTGTTGCAAAAAAAATAAGGAGATAAAACTATTATGAATAAAATTGAAATAAAAAATCTTCATTTATATTATTCAGATTTTCATGCCCTTAAGAACATTAACCTTGAAATATCTGAAAAACAGATTACAGCTTTTATAGGCCCATCAGGATGTGGTAAATCAACACTGTTAAAGTCGATTAACCGCATGAACGATATGGTCGAAGGATGCCGCATCGAAGGCAAAATACTGCTGCGAAAAGATGAACTCATTAAAACAAAAAATGGTGAGTACGAATCTCTTAACGAACTTAATTCGATAAATGTTTTAGACCGGCACATTGATGTAAACAGCTTACGTAAAAATGTCGGTATGGTATTTCAAAAGCCAAATCCTTTTCCAATGAGTATATACGACAATATAGCTTACGGTCCTCGTACTCATGGCATAAAACGCAAAGCCGAACTTGATGAGATTGTTGAAACATCATTACGCAATGCAGCTATCTGGGATGAGTTTAAGGACAACCTAAAAAAATCAGCACTGGAACTCAGCGGAGGACAACAACAACGCCTTTGTATTGCCAGAGCCCTTGCAGTACAACCAGATGTCCTTTTAATGGATGAACCGACATCTGCTCTTGATCCTATTTCCACATCAAAGATTGAAGACTGTGTTATGCAGCTTAAAGAAAAGTATACGATTATAATCGTCACACACAATATGCAGCAGGCAGTTCGTATAAGCGATAAAACAGTGTTTTTTCTCCTTGGTGAAATAATCGAATCAGGAGACACAGAACAGATTTTTAGCAAGCCAAAAATGAAAAAGACTGAAGACTACATAACAGGACGCTTTGGTTGATTTTAGGAGAGATATATGAGACAGAGATATGACGAAGAATTAAAAAAATTAAACTGTTCCATCATCAATATGGGAAAGATGATTGAAATTGCAATTGAAAGCTCAATGATTGCTTTAATGGGTAAAGATAGTGAAGCTGTTAAAATGGTTTCAGGCAATGATGAAGCTATCAATGACATGGAGAGAGATATTGAAGCTCAGTGTATGAGACTTTTGCTTCAACAGCAGCCTATGGCAACAGACTTACGCCTTATCACAGCTGCCCTTAAAATGATTACTGATATGGAGCGTATAGGAGACCATGCGGTAGACGTTGCAGATTTAGTTCTTCATGTACCAGACTGCAAATATGGAAAAATGAATGAAATAACTGAAATGTCCACTGAAATTGTTAATATGCTTCACGATGCAGTACAGTCATATATCGAAAAGGACTACAACAAGGCAAAAAATGTTATTGCCCATGATGATGTTATAGATGAGCTATATCATGCAATAAAAGCCGACCTTGTTCAAAAAATCAGAGAGACAAATGAGGGAGAAGCTATTCTTGATTATCTGCTTATTGCAAAATATATTGAGCGTATTGGCGATCATGCAACCAATATTGCTCAATGGGTTATCTTTGCTCTTACAGGAGAAAGAGAATATCTTTATTTTAGATAACTCTCCTTTTACATAGTTTTAAGCAAACTGTAAACACAGTCACCAGCCCTTTCAATTTTACGAACCATATCAATGTACTGGAGTTCTTCCTTTACATCGGCGCCCTCTTCGATGCGTTTGCGACTTGCTTTTTTAAGGGCTTTTTTTGTTTCGTCTATTTTTTGCTCAGTTGCTTCCCCTGCAAGTTTTTCTTCACGACTAAAACCAATGGCAAAATATACACTTACCTGCTCATAAAATGTACGTACCCGCTCAACATAATCTTCGATTTCAATTGAACGAGGTAAATCAGATTTGTAATTTTCGTTTGACACATACTTTTTAACAGTATGCATTAATGAACAGGTTTCATCACTTAAGTTTTCAAGAGTATCAGTTATATGAAGAAGAGTTGAAAAATGTTTTCGATCCTCGTTGTTTGCATTTGGCAGACGGGAACATCGTTGTAAAAAATCTGATATTGCTTCATTCATTTCATCAATGTAGTTTTCAAGAGACTTTACATGAGCTTTTTCGTTTTCAGCATTACCAGGGTTCACAAAACTATTGCAGACACAATCAAACATCTCCATAACCTTTGCACACATTTTGCTGATTTCACTCTGAATCTGATATGTATATAAGTCTGCACTGATCCTGCTGTGAGGTAAAATTGCTCCAAGGTGGTAATGATCATCCTTTTGCCCTGCCTTCTCAATAATTAATCTTTGAGCAATTAATGCTATCTGCTTTACAAATGGTAAAAACAGCAGTGTTGCACAAATATTAAACACGGTGTGAAGCATTGCTATGTGTGTCGTAATATTTTGGGCTGGCTCATAAGGTACAATCAAATCAATCATGTGCAAAAATGGGTTGAATACTAAAAGAGCAACAAAAGTACCTGTTATATTAAAAGCAACGTGAACAAAAGCTGTACGGCGGGCGTTTACAGTTGCTCCAAAACTTGACATTACTGCATCCACCGTAGAACCTATGTTACTGCCAAGTACAATTGCTGAACTAAGCTCCCAGCTTAAAGAACCATTTGCTGCCATAGTCAAAACAATTGCAGTCATTGCAGAACTTGAATGTATAAGTGCTGTAATCAAGGCACCAGCTAAAACACCAAGGAGTACACCCAAAAAACCAAAATCATTTATGATTGAAAAAACATGAGATGCAGCAGGACCTAAAGTCAGGCTTTCTTTTAATAGGCCTAAGCCCATAAATAAAAGAGCAAACCCCATAAAACACTCTGCAAAATTATGAATCTTTAATGTCTTAAAGTGTTTCAGAATATATCCAAGCCCAAACAATGGGATTGCTAATGCTGAAATTGAAAAACTAAAACCAAACAGCGAAACAATCCATGCAGTTACAGTTGTACCAATGTTAGCACCAAATATAACTCCAATAGCCTGTTCCAAAGTTAAAATCTCAGCATTAACAAAGGAGACAACCATTACAGTAGTAGCACCGGAGGACTGAATTATCGCCGTTACACCGACTCCAGTAAGGACTGCATAAAAACGGTTGCCGGTAATTTTTGCAAGGAGCTTTTTAAGTCCGCTGCCAGCACCCTTCTGAATACCATCGCTGAGCATATTCATTCCGAAAAGGAGCAGACAAAGAGAACCTGAAAAAACTATTAATTGCCAAAAAATATTCAAAATCATAATTCAAATATGACAAAATCAAATAATTTTGAATATAAAGTTTTGTAAAGTTTATGTAAAATTTACACAGGAAATATAACTGTAAACGAGCTACCCTTGCCTACTTCACTATTTACAAGGATACTTGCCTCGTGATACTTGGCTGCGTGTTTTACAATGCTTAAGCCAAGACCTGTTCCGCCATTTTGCTTTGAACGACTTTTATCGATTCTGTAAAAACGCTCAAATATTCTTTCTTTTTCACTGGCAGGTATACCAATACCCGTATCTTTTACAGTAAGTATTACTCTGTTACTTTGCAAAATATTTTGAAGATTAATATCAACTTTTCCCCCCGTAACATTATACTTTATGGCATTATCCACAAGATTATATACCATCTCATATATTACAGGCTGCACTCCATTTATAAGTCCAGAATCCCCACTAAGATTGATTGATACATTTTTTGCTCTTGCACTAGCCTGCACAACATTTATAACGTCACGGCACATCTCCCGCAAACAAATAGCTTCTTTTTCAAGACTGATTGATTTTTCATCAAGCTTCGAAAGCTTTATAATGTCATTTACCAAAGTAATCATACACTGTGCTTCGTCATATATTGAACTTGCAAAATCAATCGTAGTCTTAGTATCTGTACCACCACCTTTTATAATCTCTGCAAAACCACTGATACTTGTAAGAGGAGTTTTAAGCTCATGGCTTACATTTGCAGTAAACTGCTGTCGAAGCTCTTCTCTCTGTGACTTTTCAAAATTTTCTTCGGCAATGCGTCTTGTAAATGGTTTTAACTCCTCATATACCTGACTATCTTCTGGGTTTTCTAAATCAATTTTATTCAGAGGTTCTACAACCTTTTTACTTATCCATGAAGCTGACATACCTGAAATTATCACTGCAATAACAAGCATAATAAGTAAAATCTGACTCATTCCAAAAACTAAAACCCATATTGAGTGCTGATTACAACTGATGCGAAGTATATCACCATTTGAAAGCAGTCTGGCAAAATACAAAGTCTTTTCTGTCATTGTTGCCGAAAATCTTGATAGTTTAATTGAACCATTGTTTTTAGCTCCCATAAACTCTTTTCGGCTTCCATGATTTTCAAGGGCAGAAGCATCTACAGTATTATCAAAATAAACAGTACCGTCATCGTGTATTAAGGTAATACGGTTTGTTGTTTGTAAAGATGCAATATGCTCAATTTTACCCTCAAGTACATATTTTTCTAAAAAAAAGCTCTCACTTTTTAATTCTGAAAAAATCTGCTTTTCAAAGTAACCATACATATTTGAAATAAACAAAAATGCACAGATAAAATAAATAAAAGTTCCAACAAAAAATGTATTTATAAAAATTCTAAATGTAAGGGATTTATTTTTCATACAAACTTATATCCTATTCCTCGGATGGTTTCGATATTATTTTCAAACTCACCAAGCTTTTGTCTTAAAGTACGAATGTGAACATCTACAGTACGGCTTTCGATATCCGATGACATCTCCCATACAGACTCAATAAGCTGTTCTCTACTTAAAACATTGCCACGGTTTTTCATTAAAAGCAAAAGTAAATCAAACTCCTTTACAGTAAGAAAAAGCGGCTTACCACCGGCATAGACTGTATGCTGATTTTCATCCAGTCTTATTCCACCTGCTTCAAGAAGTTCTTTTTTTGTATCAGATTTTTCGTACCGGCGCAAAACGGCCTTAATGCGTGATACCAGCGCCATCATACCAAAAGGTTTAGTCACATAATCATCAGCCCCGCAATCAAGCCCTGTAACAACATCGTACTCAGAGTCCTTTGCTGTAAGTATAATCACAGGTATAGTAGATGTAGCAGGATTGAGCCTCAGCTTTTTTAAGATTGAAATACCATCTTCTTCAGGAAGCATAATATCTAAAAGCAATAACTCTGGATGAGATGCTTCAAGAGCCTGGTAAAACTGAGACGGAAGGCTAAAATCGGCAACCTCAAACCCCTGACTTGTAAGAGAATATTTAATAAGCTTACGGATGTTATCATCATCCTCAAGAATATAAATCATG
>JAZUGE010000049.1:0-21209 GCA_045641045.1 Treponema sp.
CTTATTGATACAGGATTGTCGTATGTTGGATGCAGAGTTGTATTCTCCTTACTTTTTCCACATCCACTGAACACCATTACAAAGGCAGCAAGAGCTAATGATGAACAGCACAATAAATTCTTTTTTTCCATAAAGTTCCCCCTTTTTATTAAAGCAGCAATTAATCAACCTTATTGTTTTCGATATAGTCGAAATCGAAATGTAAGCCTAAACCAGCTTCCTGTGGCATATGTATATAACCTTCACTATCCATAGGATCGTATATTTCAGTAAACCAGGGCTTTGGCTTATCATAGTCGATGAGAGGATGCAAAAGTCCTCTTTCGTAGTACTTACCTGCAATAGGCATAGCACCTAATACATGGATATTTCCGATTGTGTTTCCGTGGAGCTCAAGGCTCATGCCAAAGGACTCGTATAAATGAACAGACTTCATAAGACTTGTAATACCGCCTGTAACTTCACTACCGGCTCTACCAATGTCACTTGCACCAGCAACAATCCAGTCAGCACGGGTTCTGTTTTTACCTTCCATAGTTTCAGGCCCACAAATAGGAAGATCAACCTGTTCTGTTAGCCACTTGTATGAAGCCATAGAGTGCTCGTCCATTGGCTCTTCCATCCATAAAAAGTTCAGCTTTTCAAGCTCTTTAGCAAGATAATACGACTCCTGTCTTGTATAATCGTGATATGGGTCAAGCATAAGCTCAATATCAGGACCTACAGCTTCGCGGACTGCAGCACAGGCCGCAATATCCATCTTTACATCAGGTTCAGGGATAATAGGAGGCATCCATGTATGAAGCTTAATAGCTTTGTAACCTTTCTTTACAAGTTTTGAAGCAAAATCAGCATATGCCTGAGGTGTATCAAGACCTCCTTTTATGTCGTCCCCAACCATAATTGAACCATATGCAGGAACTTTATCTCTGTAACCGCCTAAAAGCTTATAAACTGGCTGTCCGCACTTTTTACCGCATATGTCCCATAATGCAAGGTCTAAAGCACAAAGAGTACGGTCAGTAAATGTTGAGTGAAGTCTCTGCCATGTTCTCATTTTCTGCCAGATACGCTCATGATAAAAAGGATCTTCGCCAATTAAAGCTGGAGCAACAACATTTTTAAGAATATCAACGTTCATGTTGCCGCCAACTGCGCATCCTACGGTGCCATCATCACAGGTGATTCTGAAAAATCCAGTCTTTGCATCGTGTTCTTTACCAGGATGAGAGTGACCTTCCTTATCTCTTACCATGTTAGATTTAAAGTGAATATTAAATGCCTCAGCACTTACTATCTTCATAAAAAGCCCCCTTTTTTCGCTTTTCTTATAAACTCTTTATATTTTTTTATGATAAGTCACATTTTTTTATAAGTAAAGCAATTTTTTTGATAAACTTGACAATAATTTTATATATGACAATTTAAGAGCACTCCGTAGCCACATGGACTACAAACTGTAGTCCATGGGATTACAAAGTGTAGTCCGTGGGGTTATGACTTGTAATCCGTGCGGCTATAAAAAAAGAGTGCCTGAAAAATGGCACTCTGATAAAGGAAAAAATAAAGATTAATAATATAAAAAAGTTTTGTAACAGTTTTTAAAACAAAAGAGCCTTTGCAACGCTAAAGTAAACAAGGAGAGACAATGCATCTGCAATAGTAGTAATTAAAGGACTTGCCATTACGGCAGGATCTAAGCCAAGTTTTTTTGCTCCTAAAGGAAGCACACATCCCAAAACTTTTGCCACAAGTATCGTCGCAATCATAGTAATACACACAACAAAGGCAACCATACATGTAACATCGGTATTACCTAAAATAAAACGGTCTACAAGCATTATTTTTGCAAAGCTTACTAAAGCTAAAGCAATTCCACAAAGTAAAGCTGTAGCTGATTCTTTTAATACAACCCTTGGAAAATCCTTAAACTCAATTTCACCAAGCGACAAGGCTCGTATAATTATTACAGACGACTGAGAACCTGAGTTTCCGCCTGTATCCATAAGCATAGGTATAAAGGCTGTTAAAACTACCTGAACAGCAAGGGCACTTTCAAAATTATTAATTATTATACCGGTAAAAGTTGCAGAAATCATCAAAAACATAAGCCAAAAAATACGATGCTTAAACATGTAAAAGGGACTAGAGTGCAAATAGGTTTTATCTGAAGGAGCCATACCACCCATGATTTCCATATCTTCTGTAACTTCATCTTCCATTACTTCAAGAGCATCATCAAAGGCAATTATACCTACCATACGTTCTTCAGAATCAACAACAGGTATTGCATAAAAGTTATACTTAGACAAAAGTTTAGAAACTTCTTCCTGGTCATCATGAGTATTAACATAAATCACGTTTGTTTTCATAAGTGAATCAATCAATACATCGTCATTATCAGCAAGAAGCAGATCCTTTACCGAAAGGCGGCCTATAAGCTTACGGTTTTCAGTTACATAACAGGCATAAAAGGACTTTTTATCGATACCAGTTTTACGGATCTGCTTTATGGCATCTCCTACAGTGGTTCCAAGTTTTAATGATACAAACTCTGTTGTCATAATCGAGCCGGCTGAGTTTTCAGGATACTGCAATATCTGATTAATATCCTTGCGCTTTTCAGCATCAACCTGCCTTAAAATTCGCTGCACAACTATTGCTGGCATTTCTTCCAGAAGATCAACGGCATCATTGACGTACATTTCTTCAAGGATGTCCTTTAACTCAGTATCTGAAAAACTTTGTATCAAAAGCTCCTGATACTCACTTTCCATTTCAACAAATGTATCTGCAGCCTTGTCTTTAGGTAATAATCTGAATATCAGCGGAATATTTTTCTCTTCAATAAGCTCAAATACTGCTGCAATATCCGTTGGATTCATCAGGATAAGAATATCCCTTATCGATGCATACTTTTTTTCTTCGATTAATTTATTGAGTGTATCTTCAAATGTAACGTTTAAAACTGCCATATGATGCTCCTGTAAAAAGTTTTATTAAGTGTTGAGAATAAATAAAAAATAAACAGAAGGCCCTATGCGGCAAAAAAAGAATTGTTAAACTATTTACTTATAAAACAAGAGGAAAAAACCAAATGACATAAGCGGTTCAACAAACTGTTCGCCGGATACGAGCCGCTACTACTACCGTCACCCATGACTTTCCTCCATTGTTAAGATAGGCATACTTTATATTGATTAAAGGCAAAAGTCAATTATTAATAAAATTTTATTTTACCGATAAAAAACCAAAGCTTTAAGTTTTTTATTAAAGGCAAAAACAAAATTATAAAATTTCATTATTAGTAATGATTCCTATTTTACAAATTCGAAAAAGTATTGTATAAGATTATTAGTAATGATTCCTAATAACAATTTTTGAAGGAGTTATTATGTGCTGCATCTGCAGTAATTTTTTTACTAAAAGGAGCTTATTATGAGCAAGTACGAAGGAACAAAAACAGAAAAAAACCTCCAGGCTGCTTTTGCCGGAGAGTCACAGGCACGCAACAAATACACATACTTTGCATCTGTTGCAAAAAAGGAAGGCTATGAACAGATAGCTGCACTATTCCTTAAGACAGCTGATAACGAAAAAGAACACGCAAAAATGTGGTTTAAGGAACTAGAAGGGCTGGGAACAACTAGTGACAACCTTAAGGCTGCTGCTGAAGGTGAAAACTTTGAGTGGACAGACATGTATGAAGACTTTGCAAAGACAGCTGAAGAAGAAGGCTTTAAGGCACTTGCTGCAAAATTCCGTATGGTAGCAGCAATCGAAAAGCACCATGAAGAACGTTATCGCGCACTTCTTAAAAATGTTGAGACAGCTGCAGTTTTTGAAAAATCAGAGGTTAAAGTGTGGGAATGCCGCAACTGTGGTCATATCGTTGTAGGAACAAAGGCTCCTGAAGCTTGTCCTGTATGTGCACATCCTAAATCATACTTCGAAGTAAACGCTGAAAACTACTAAAAACAGGCGGCATTAATGCAGGTAAGAAACACAACCCAGCGTAAAATTATTCTTGATATTATGAAGGATAATTATAATCATCCTACAGCTGAACAAATATACGAAAAGGCACGATCCATTGACGGTCACATTAGCCGTGGAACTGTCTATCGTAACCTGGGTGTTTTATGTGAGACAGGTCAAATCCTTAAAATCAGTATACCTTACGGCTCCGACCATTATGACAGTAAAGTTCATGAGCATTATCACTTTTGCTGCAGCAAATGCTCAAAAATGTATGATGTTCCTGATACTGTTAAAATTGATGCAGAAAATGTTGCTGAGCAAATGTCTAAAGATGGCTTTGTTGTTGACTCTCATAATTTGATTTTTACAGGATTATGTCCTGACTGTAACGAAAAATTAAATTAAGGAGGCATTATATGAAGTTTTACAAATGTACAGTCTGTAAAAAGGTTATCACTATTCTCAATGAAACAGGTACTGACACGGTGTGCTGCTCTAAAGACATGATAGAGCTTATTCCGGGAACATCTGATGCATCAAGCGAAAAGCACGTGCCTGTCATTGAGACAAACGGAAACATCACAAGGGTATATGTAGGAACTGTTACCCACCCTATGGAAGAAAATCACTACATTCAGTGGATATGTCTTGAAACTTCCAACGGGTACCAGATTAAGTACTTAACTCCAGGCCAAAAATGTGAAGCTTCATTTGTCTTAAGTGAAGAAGATAAGGTTATTAATGCTTACGCATACTGTAACCTTCACTCACTGTGGGCATCCTGCTAAAAGTTAGCTAAAAAAAAGCACTGATTATCTTTTTTCAAAAAAGACAGTCAGTGCTTTTTCTTATTTAAAAGATTGTGCAACTGATTCAATTTCCATAAGCTCAAATCGCCACTCCTGCTTTACCTGAGGATATTTTGCTTTATCAGTTTTACCTGCAAATAAACTCATTGGTCTGACCCAAAGGCTTCCGTCTCCATACAGTTTACGGTAAACAACATATTCTTCCTTAGTTTCACTGTGACGGGCTATATCCACAACTAGATACATATCCCCCTTAAAATGCTTATACACGCGGTTTATTTTAATTGTCTGAAGCTCTTCCATAATGATTACACTTTACATAGAGTTTTTATTGTTAGCAAGAAAGTTAAATCTGTTTTTTTGCATATTTTTTATTGTTTTTTTTATCACTGATGTAAATTAAAAATGGAAAAATAATATATACTTTAATCATAAAGTATATATCAAACAAGGAGCTCTTTTTATGAAAAACATTGCTTTTATCGGAACTGGCATTATGGGTAAATCCATGATTCGAAACCTTATGAAAAACGGCTTTAATGTAAACATTTTTGCCCGCAATAAGGATAAGGTCACAGATATTATCAGCGAAGGAGCTGTTTTTTACGGCACTATAAAAGAATGTGTTAAAGATTGTGATGCTGTAATTACAATTGTTGGATACCCATCAGATGTTGAGCAGGTATACTTTGACAAAGATATGATTTTAGACAGCAGTAAAAGCGGTGCATATTTGATTGATATGACAACTTCAAGCCCTACCCTTGCAGTTAAGATTTATGAAGAGGGTACAAAGAGAGGTTTTCACGTTCTTGATGCTCCAGTTACAGGTGGTGCAAGTGGTGCTGAAAACGGTACTTTATCAATCCTTGCTGCCGGCAATAAAGAAGACTTTGACTCATGTAAGAAAGTTTTTGAGGCTATGGGTACAAACATTAACTATCAGGGTAAAGCTGGATGTGGTCAGCATGCAAAACTTGCAAACCAGATTATGATTGCAGGTACAATGTCAGGCTTATGTGAAGCTATTGCCTATGCTAAATCAAAGGGCCTTGATACAGACGTTTTAATTAAATCTGTTGCAACAGGTGCTGCCGGAAGCAAACAGCTGGACAGCTTTGCGCCAAAAATCTTATCAGATGATTTTGAAGCAACATTCTTTTTAAAGCACTTTGTAAAGGATATGAAACTTGCAAAAGAAGAAGCTGAAATAAGCGGTTTGAGTCTTGAAGTTTTAGCTCAGGCACTTAAAAACTACATTGATCTTGAAAACAAAGGTTACGGAGACAACGGTACCCAGACTTTAATCAAGCATTACTGCTAGTATTTATTAATAACTCCACAACAGCCCCTCCTTTGGGACTGTTGTATGCGCTTATCCTGCCGTTAAGAGTTTCGCAGAGAGCTTTTGCTATTGCAAGACCTAAGCCACTGCCGCTTCCATTGCGTGAATGGGATTTATCCCCTTTATAAAACCTTTCAAAAACATAGGGTAAACTTTCGTTTTTAAACCCTGTACCTGAATCAATAACTTTTATTTTTACACTGCTACCCTTTTTTACAGTTTCAAAGGTTATAGTACAGTCTTTTCCTGCAAACTTAACACTGTTTGATGCTATTGCTGTTAATATCTGATGCAAAATATTTTCATCGGTCTTTATCAGGATAGCATCATCATCTTTTATGTGTATTTTTAAGTCAGGGTAAATGCTAATAAACTCATCTCTCAAACGGGCAAACAGGTTTGACAGATAAAAGCCACTTTTGTTTATAGCTAAGGCGTTTGCCTCAATTTTTGAAAGCTCAAGGAGCGTCTGTATTATAGCTGTCATGTTTTGACTTTCTTCAATAATCACTGAAATTGATTTTTTTAACTGCTCCTCATTAGTCATGCCCCACCTTTTTATAAGGTTTGCATGTCCGTCAATAATTTGTAAAGGAGTTTTTAACTCATGGCTTACATTGCTTGAAAAAGCTTTTTCCTTTTCAAATGCAGACTCAAGCTTTTTAAACTGTTCAATGGTTTTAAAAGAAATAAAGTACGAAATTAAAAAGGATACCGCCAGTATCGGAAAAAAACACGCCATAAGAACTTTTGGAAATCCCTTTACAATTTTTGCCAGAGAGTCGTTTTCAATATCCATGGAACACTGCACAATAACACTTTTATCTTCATAGTTAGCTTCACCGATTAAAAGTGAAACTTTTAAGTCACTGTCACTGTAAAAGTTTTTTTCATGATACTCAGTGTATTTATTAGGCTTAACACTTAATAAGGGCATTGCCCTGTTATTTGTCCATAAAGTTTTGTTTGTGTGCTTTTCATAAACAGTACAGTCAATAAAATAGGGCAGCTGTATAAAATCAAGCTCATCTGTACCGTAATCATTTATTGTTTCGGTGATTTGATTTATTGATGCTATAAGACTGGTTTTACGGATATTTTTTGCATACAAAAAAAGAATGCAGCAAAATATCGTACAAATAAAAACTGTGATTAAAGCTAACATAGTCATATATTTTAATGACAGCTTTGTTAAAACATTTTTATTTTTCATCAATCTCTCTCATTACGTAACCCGAGCCTCTTACAGATTTTATAAGTTGGCTGCCAAAGTATTTTCGAAGATGCCCCACATAAACATCAACGCTGTTTTCTTCGATATAAATATCTTCACCCCAAACTTTATTAATGATTTCGTTTCGACTCAGTATTTTATCTATATTCTGCAAAAAAAACTTTAAAAGCAAAAACTCGTTCTTTGATAAATCTACATTTTTGTCATTAACGGTGACTTTCATTTCATCTGCCACCATTTTGATATTACCGTTCTGTAAAACAAGAGGTTGTATCTTACTTATGTTTTGAACTCTTCTTAATATTGCATTGATTCTTGCAATAAGTTCTTCGATCTTAAAGGGTTTAGCAATATAGTCATCAGCACCTGAGTTTAAGCCGTTTACTTTATCAAACACCTCGTCCCGGGCTGTAACAAATATTACAGGTACACAGCAGTCCTGTCTTATTTTTCGAAGAACTTCATATCCGTTCATTAAAGGAATCATTACATCAAGTAAAATCAGATCAGGCTTAAAGATTTTATTTAGTTTTAGAGCTTCTACCCCATCAAAGGCACATTCTACTGTAAAAAGTTCATACGTAAGTTCTGTTTTCAGTAAGTCACAAAGATTTTTATCATCTTCAACAATTAAAACTTTTGCCACTCGTTAAGCTCCTTTGAGTACTTCCAGAAAGTTGTACCTGTAAAACCAGACAGTTGTGTTGTATTTATCTGCTGTCCAATTTCGTTTTTTATGTTTTTTATTGTAAGTGTAAAATCATCATTTGCTTTATGGATAAAAAAATTAAAGCTTCTTTTTCGCTTTGAAAAAAGAATCTTTGATAAACCTATTGGCCGTTCATTAAGTAAAATATTTTTTTCTGTAACAGTTTCTATATCAATTGTGTCATTAAAGAATACAGTTACGCATATTAAATCATTATTTGAAGAGTATAATTGACTCTTTATGCCGATTATCGAAAAATTATTATCTCCACTACCCTGGCTAAAAGATGCAAAACTAATACAAATGATTAATGCCAAAAGTGAAAAAACTCTTTTCATGCCTTTATTTTATCATACACTTAAAATGTAAAAATGAAAAAACTTTCATAATTCATTCATTTTTTCTTCATTATCTTAAGGGAGTAATAAAGTATTGTTAAATAAAAAGCTGATTGTAGTAAAAATCAATCGCTGTTTTATACTTTTTTATGGAGACTTAATTATGAAATTATGTGTAAAAAAATCACTTTATGCACTTATTGCCGGTATTGTTCTTGCAGTTTCTCCATTAACTGCTGAAGTAAAATACAGTACTAATCCTGATGAATGTGTTGACGGCGTGTGCTATGTGAGTGAAACAGATGAAGACGGAAATCAGGTTTATGCAGTAGTTTCCCCAGTGGGATACCATGATGTAAAGATGATTGAAATGGCAAAAAGACTGGACAGCCTCAACGGAAAAAAATTTGCCTTAGTTGGCGGAAGCTTTATGGCTGTAACAACTCATAACGAAATAAAAAAATGCATTGAAAAGGAGTTTCCGGATGCTAAAGTTTATATGTTTGATGATGTAGGAAACGCAGGTCCTTTCAGTGTATTTGGTACAACAGATAAAACAAAAGCTTTTCAGGACAAGCTGAAACAATTAAAAATTGATGCTGTAATTGTAGGTAACTGCGGCTGCGGTTTATGCACAACAAAAGAAAGCGGCAGTGCTATTGCTGCTGAGTATATGGGTATTGCTTCAGTTACTGTCGCAGGTCCTACCTTTGTTTCGCAGGTACATTCAACAGGTGTAAACAGAGGTGTGCCTGTATTAAGGGTTGCAGAATATCCTGGAGCCTTTTCATCACACTCACGTCAGCAGCTAATCCAAAATGCAAGGGAAGTCTTGTGGCCACAAATTAAAGAAGGACTTACAAAAGCCATTACCCAAAAGGAGATAGCTCAATATGCTTTAGACGGCAGACGCCCTTATGACGAAATTATTTATTACGGAAGCTATGATGATATACAGGAGTATTTTAAGATCAACAATTGGACTGATGGTTTACCTATAGTTCCTCCTACAGATGAAAAAATAAATGAATATCTTAAGTTCACTCCATATAAGGCAAGTGACGTTATTGGAACCATTGCAGTCGGCTACAGAGAATGTACTGTATACACAGTTGCTGCAAATGCAGTTATGTCAGGCGTGCCAAAAGAGTTTATGCCTGTCTGCATAGCTTTTGCTTCAGGGATGAATAACGGTGAATGGCGAAAACCTTTATCAAGCACACACGGATGGACTCCTTATGCATGGTTAAACGGACCTCTTGCCAGACAACTTGGTATCGATAATCAGCAGGGTATGATAAGTGAAGCAGTAAATAAAGCTTTAGGCCGTTTTATTGATTTGTGTATGCTTAATATTGGCGGATATTATGTAAAAGAAAACCGCATGGGTACCTTTGGCTACTTAACACCTTTTACTTTCAGTGAAGACGAAAAAGCTTGTGTTGAACTGGGCTGGTCTCCATATCACGTACAGCAGGGTTATGCATTAAATGACAATACAATAACTGCTGCCTCTGCTTTATCCTGGGGCAATAACGTCACCCCTGCAACAGATGATGCTGAACAGATTAAAGACATCATTGCTTTTGACATAACTGAAAAACAGCAGAATGGTCTTGGTAACACAAAGCCTCAGGTTTACAGAACCCTTTTCATTACAGAGTATGTTGCAAAAGACCTGTCAAAAAAATATGTAACAAAAGCTGCCCTTGAGGATGCTTTAATTGAAAGTGCACGTCGCCCCCTTAATCTGAGGGCTTATGCATTATACTGGGCAAATACAGGCAGTCAGCAGTTTAACCGCAGAACTTTTGAGCAACAGCTCGATATGCTTCGTAAAGACAAGGCAGAACAGGTTGCTCTAACACCGACACCTCAATGGTATAAACCATGGATAAGTGATGATACAATCGAGACTATTGCCTGTATGAATAAGGGCGAAACTGCAATACTTGTTACAGGAGATGCAAACCGAAATAAAATACAGACATTGCCTGGAGGAGGCTATGTTACAACCCAAATACTGCTCCCTGATAACTGGAACGAACTTGTGACACCTTTAGGATACGAACCTATTGAAAATTTTTACATACAAGGTAAACTTAATACAGAAAAAAAACAGGCAATAAACTTGCAGGGCAATAAACAAAAAAAGCCTTCAAAGCCTGTTAAACCACAAGTAAATCTAAATGGGAGCAATCAATGAGAAAGATTTTTACAGTTTTATTAGCTTTATTTGTTATGTCAGTGCACACAGTAACTGCACAAAATACTACTAAAATAAAGTTTAACACAAAGGATATTTACAACAAAAATATAACAGAAGCTGTTTTTAAAGATGCAGATCTTACAATGATTAACATATGGGGAACCTTTTGCGGTCCTTGTATTTCAGAGATGCCGGACCTTGCAAAGCTTAATAAAGCAAATGAAGCAAAGGGATTACAGGTAATTGGTATTGTAATCGACAGTGTTAACCGAAAAGGTCTTCCTTACCCTAAAAACATTGATGAAGCAAAGTCCATTGCAAAACAGACAGGAGCAGATTATATACATATAGTTCCTGATGCAGCTTTACTGAACGGTTTATTACAGAATGTCTTTGCTGTTCCTACAACTATATTTGTTGATAAAGATGGTAATCAGGTGGGTGAGGTTTATACCGGCAGCAGAAGTTTTAGCGAGTGGCAGAAGATTGTCGACAATTTACTAAAATGAAAAAGGCAGTACCTTATATTTTTTTATTTTTAAGCGTAGTGTGCATCTTCTCAGGCATATACAGAGGCGAAGCTGAATGTGTCATTGAAAAAGCTACTGCAATATGCATGGAGTGTATCGGAATTGGCTGATGTATCAAAAATAAGACTTATTGTACAGTGCGCTTTTACAGCCATTACTAACGGTTATATAAAAGGCTTTAGTCATGGTAAAATATACCAGGGAGACATTAAATATGTGTGCGTCCCTGGCTTAAACTGTTATTCATGTCCTGGTGCAATTGGAGCCTGCCCAATAGGTTCTTTGCAGGCGACTCTTAACAGCCGTGACTATACAATTTCTTTATATATATTTGGTATCATAGCTTTATTTGGCACACTATTAGGAAGATTTGTCTGCGGTTTTTTATGTCCTTTTGGACTTATACAGGACTTACTTTACAAAATACCTTTTGTAAAAAAAATACGAGTTCTAAAAGGTGAAAAACACCTTAGACTAATCAGATTTTTTATCCTTTCTGTCTTTGTAGTTTTACTGCCCATGTTTGTAATGGATATTACAGGACTTGGGCTTCCGTGGTTCTGTAAATATATTTGCCCTGTAGGAACACTAGAGGGTGGGGTTCCTCTTGTGCTTTTAAATGAAGGACTAAGAAGTGCCGCAGGTTTTTTATTTAAATGGAAGCTTGTAATACTATGTATGACATTGCTTTTCTCTGTTTTAATATACAGACCATTTTGCAGATATATATGCCCATTAGGAGCAATATACGGATTATTTAACAAGGTTTCGTTTTATAAGTATAAAGTTGATACACAAAAATGTATCAAGTGCGGTCTTTGTCAAAAAACCTGTAAGCTTAGCATTAAAGTTTTTGAAAACCCAAACTCTGTTGATTGTATAAGATGCAGTCAGTGCAAAGCTGCGTGTCCTGTAAAGGCAATACATTAAATTTCATCATAGTAAGAATATATGCAGTTTCATACTGCATATATTCTGTATTTTATACCATTCTTTTTTATATAAATCACTTTTATCGATATTTACTGTCTCTCCAAGCATTGGTGTAATGAAGTCAACAGATAATTGTTCAGCATTCTTAACAAACCTTAATATTGAGTCATCCCATCCGTTTGAACTTAATACAACAGCCCCCCAGTGAACTGGCAAACACAGTTTTGCTCCAACTTCAACAGCTTCATTGACAGTCTGTTCTGGAAACGAATGGATTGTCGGCCATTTTTTGTTGTACTGGCCGCACTCAAGCACGGCCAAATCAAAGTCTCCAAACTTTTCATGTATAGCCTTAAAATGACTTCCGTATCCACTGTCGCCACTTATATATATCTTGTGTCTGCCATCAAACAAAACGTATCCGCACCATAAAGTGCTGTTTCGGCCGGTAATCCATCTGCCGCTAAAATGACGTGCAGGAACTGAAGTTATACTTACACCTTTGTATGATAATGACTCCCACCAGGCAAAGTTTGTTATTTTACTTTCACTTACTCCCCACTTTTTCAGATGACACTCCACTCCTAATGGAACAATATACTGTTTGACCTTTGAATCAATTTTTTTCACAACTGGATAATCAAGATGATCGTAGTGGTCATGGGTATATATCACAATATCTATATCAGGAAGGCTTTCAACACTCACAGGACACTGTGAAAATCTTCTTGGACCTGCCCACTGTACTGGGCTTATTCTTTTACTGAATATTGGATCTATTAGTATATTTAGACTGTTCATCTGTATAAACACAGTTGAGTGTCCCAGCCAGGTAACTGTAAAATCCCTTGCATCAGGATTAGTTTTAAACTCACTTTTTACATAAGGCAAAGAAAAATCCGGGTAAGGATTTTGTGCAGACATACGATTTTCATCTATATCTTTTGCTTTTACTAAAATATCTCCACCATCCATATTGTAAAAGGCTTTTCCATCATAATTTGAGGCTCTTTGTGCATAATTTAACCTTTCATTTTTATCAGGCTTACCTCCTACACCTGATAAAAAAGGTACACCAGTACATAAATAAGGAATCATCATAACTAAAACCGCTGATATTCTTAATTTAAGCATATTGTCCTACTTTTTTTTGTGTCGTTTACCTGTAATACAGTCGACTTCAATCTTTGCCACCATTACATTTGCAATTGTCATAGCATTATAGGCTATAAACTTTACTCCCTTTGAAAGTTTATAACCGTTATGCAGCATTATACTGTCAAGAGCAGTCTCTTTTTCTTTCTTGCTGTCTAAAAATGAAACCTTTCCATCTCCAATTACACTCTCGTAAAAGCAAGTCCACGAGCATGGATCATCTGAACCATTTCCTGATTCAATTGAGTCACAGCTGTCGCAGCTAAAACAGACTGAAGGATTTGTTTTTAATGCATCAACCTTTTTGCCCTCCCCTGCTCCGTGAAAGTACACTGAAAGCTTTTTTTCTCCGTCAATCTCATTTACTGTATATCCAAAGTTAACAGGAACCACATAAGGCTTTCCTTCACTGATCATGGCAAGATGCAATACTTTACATTTATCAATAATACTGATTATCTGATCAAAATCTTTTACTTCACGATCTTTTATTCTCATAACAACATCCCTACTTAATCAGTTAAATAATGCTCTTTATATAATCTATTTTTATTAGATTTTTTTATCAATACTTAATCTTAATTGATTTAACATTAAACTTTTCATAATTTTGACAAATTATTGATATAAACCGCTTACATTTTGATTTTTTTTTACTTTATATTTGAGTTATTAGACTTTTGACTTTATGCTTTTTATTGGAGAGTATATTTCCTTAAATAAACGGAAAAAGAGAGGACAAAACATGAGATTTAATTCTTATAAGCTCGTTGGAGGTCTTTTGCTTACTTCCCTCGTAGTATCATGTGGCGGTAAAGGTGATGATGCTAAAATCAAAAAGTATCAGAAGATGGCAGGTGGAGCACAAGTTGTTATTGGCGAAGCTAGTTCTGACGGATACGGTGGAGATGTTAGTGCAAAAGTAATTTACGCTGGAGACAAGATTTTTGAAGTCACATTAACAGGCGATAAAGAAACACCTGCTGTTGGTGGAGCTGCTCTTCCTAAATTACAGGAAGCAATCACAGCAAAGGGTACCCTTAACGGTGTAGATATCGTATCTGGAGCAACATATACATCAAAGGGTGTATTCAATGCTGTAAACAAAGCCATGGGTAAAGAAGTTGCTGAAAAAAGCTCAACAAGCGTACAGGCTTTGTCTGCAACAGGTATTTCACAGGGTCTTGGTGTAACTTCAACAGCTCGTCTTGGACCAGGCAAAGATGATACAGGCACAGGTGTATACTCTTTTAATGAAGTTGCAGCTTATGTCTTATTTGATGACAATGGTAAAATCCTTGATCTTGAAGTTGACCACCTTGAAGTTGCTACTCCAAACTATGACGGCGAACATATGCCAGACTTTACAGGGTTTCCAGAACAGAGTTTTAATGCTGACACAAATCATGACGAAAAGGTTGATTCAACTTTAACTCAGACATCAGACTCATATCTTGCTGAAATTCTCAAATGGAAAACTAAGAGAGAAAGAGGTTCAACATATAAACTTAAGTCAAACAGCTGGGATAACGAAATGGACACATTTGAGCAGTTCTTTATTGGCAAAACTGTTGCTGAAATTAAAGACTGGTTTACTTCGACAGCTGATAAAAATGGCCGTGTTGATACTGTTTCCGGTGCTACAATGAGCTTAAAAGACGGTCACGGAGATATTATAGGTGCTATTGAAAAAGCATATGAAAACCGCCGTTCATTTAAGGCTGATAAAGTTTCAAAGATTGGTCTTGCTTTAACTAGCGTAGGTCGTTTAGGTCCTCACAAAGACTCAGAAGGTAAGAGTGACTACTCATTTAACACACAGTTTGCAGGTGTTGCTTATGATGATGCTGGTAAAGTTGTTGCAATGACATCAGACATTATGGAAGTATCTTCTGCTAATGCTCCAGGCTCTTCACCACGCCTTACAGGATTCCCAGGTCAGAACTTTAATGTAACAGGTGCTGACGGTAAAGTTACTTCACAGGTTCAGACAGAAGATAACTTTATTGCTCAGATAAGTGCATGGCAGACAAAACGTGAACGTGGTAACTCATACAAACTTAAGAGCGGTACATGGGCCGAAGAAATGGATCGTTTTGAACAGCACTTTACAGGTATGACAAATGATGACCTTGAAAAGTTTGCAGCATCTTTAGACGAAAAGGGTAAGACAGATGTAGTATCAGGGGCTTCAATCAGTTTGAGGGATGCTCATGCAGATACAATTGGAGCAATTCTTAATGCATGGAAATATGCAAAGGCTACAGACATTACAGTTAAATAACAGTTTTAGCAGTTTGTTTTAGATTTAAGACCTTTTGCTTTTGGAATATAAAGCAGAAGGTCTTTTTTTGTACAGAATAATTTTAAAAGAAATATCTCTCACAGGCTACAAATCATAACCGCACTGACTATAGTTTGTAATCAGTGCGGTTAAAAAAATAAAAAGTTTTTATGTTTTAAGATCTTTCATAAAGATCAGTATATTCTTTTAGTTTTTCTGTAAAATTGCAGTTATAAAGTTCATCTTCAGTTACCCTCCACTGCCAGTTTCTGCCTACTGACGACGGCATATTCATACGAGCCTCGTTTCCTTTACCTATTATGTCCTGAATAGTAAGAATACATGTTGAGCATACGCTTTCCAGGGCTTTTTTTATAAGCATAGGACGCAAATTATCTATTTTACATCCAATGTATTTCGCAGCGTACTGAACATCACCTTTTTTACTATTTTTAATCCAGCCTTCAAGGGTGTCATTATCATGAGTTCCTGTATAAACGATGGAGTTCTTTGTATAATTATGAGGAAGATACTCCTTACCTCCCCCTCCTTCACTATCAAAAGCAAACTGCAAAACCTTCATACCTGGAAAACCTGTATATTGCAGTAATTCTTTTACTTCGTCTGTTAAAAAACCTAAATCTTCTGCGATTATGTCACAGTCTCCAATGTTATTTTTTACGCAATCAAAAAAATCTATACCACATGCTTTTTTCCAGATACCGTTACGGGCTGTTTTATCGCCATAAGGTATACAATAAAATGCTTCAAAACCTCTGAAGTGATCAATACGAAGCACATCATAAATTGAGAGATTATACTTAAGCCTTTTTATCCACCATTGATAATTGTGTTTTTTAAGATAGTCCCAATTATAAACAGGGTTACCCCACAATTGTCCGTCTGATGTAAATGCATCAGGAGGACAGCCAGCAACCATATTAGGCTTTAATTCTTCACTTAAGTCAAAGACTTCAGGACAACTCCATACATCACAGCTGTCTGATGAAACATAGATAGGTATGTCACCGATGATTCTAACACCCTTTGAGTTTGCATATTCCTTTAACTTAAACCACTGTTCATAAAACAGATACTGAAGCATCTTATAAAGTGATATATCTTTACTGCACAGCTCACTATATTTTTCTATAGCTTGCTCGTCCTTCTTTAAAATGTCTCTATCCCAATCAGAGAGGGCTTTGCCTCCAAAATAGTTTTTTACTGCCATAAAAAGAGCATAGTCATTTAACCAATACTCATTTTCTTTACAAAACTTTTCATATGCTGAAGGCATGTTTCCTGTAAAGTTTTGTAACACTTTGTAAAAGATTTTATATCTCTCTGTATAAAGCAGGCCATAATCGACGTAATGTTCATCTTTAGACCAATTTACTTTTTCAACATCTTCTTTATCAATGAGTCCCTGCTCATATAATGCTTCTAAATCGATAAAGTAAGGATTACCTGCATAAACAGAAAAGCTTTGATAAGGACTGTCTCCATACCCTGTCTGACCTAATGGCAAAACCTGCCAGTATGTCTGATGGCAGTCAGCTAAATAATCTACAAATTTATAAGCCTCATTACCCAATGTACCTATTCCGGTCTTTCCAGGTAATGATGATATGTGCATCAAAATCCCACTGGCTCTTTTTGATAAGAGTTTCATTCTAAAAAATCTCCTTATATATATAAAGCCTGATTATTAGATTATAACAATTCTTATACTAAAAAAAAGCTTAAAAACAAATTTTTTATTGGCTTTATATGTCACAGTCTGTTTATTGTTATGTAACACTTTATTTAAGACCATATTGTTAAAAACTTATACATCATAGACTGCATTTTTCAGCTTTTATCAATAATTGATTTTATCCTATGTATTATATACAATAGTTATTGCAGTAAATGGTGCCGGTGGATTTTTATCACACCGGTTAAAAGGGAAGCAGGTGCAAGTCCTGCACGATCTCGTCACTGTATTAATGGAGTAAAATCTTTTTTCTATTTTTGTCACTGCTTTTTTGCGGGAAGGCTCTAAGATTTTATGATGATATTTAAGTCAGGAAACCTGCCATTTATTATAGTACAGGAATAAAATTCCAGATCACGAGTTATTGATTTGTACTTATATAGGACGTATTGTCTTTATATATAAATTAATTTTATCAGCTCTGATTTTATTCTATGAAAAGAAGAATAGTCAGAGCTTTTTTTTTCAGGGGGAAACGATGAAAAAGATTTTAGGACTTGCGCTTGTAGCCATTACACTTGCTTCATGTGCAACGACATCTGGGGTTAGTAAAGTGGACAAAGAAAAGGCTAACTACGTAGCATCACTTATCGACCAGATTTATGTACAAAAGCGTACAGATTTAACAGATGAACAGTGTAAAATTGCAAAGCAAGAGTGGGACAATCTTTCAGAACTGCAAAAATCCTTAGTTAGCGGAACAAATGCTGATCCAGACTATTTCGGACTTGATACAGGAGATGCATCACTGGACAATCCTCTTAACCAGGATAATATTGGGAAAGATGAAATACTCGTTGTAAGCTTTGGCACCTCATTTAATAAAAGCCGTGCAGAAGATATTGGCGGAATTGAAAAGGCTATACAGGCATCTTACCCAACCTGGTCTGTGCGCCGAGCTTTTACAGCACAGATCATTATCAATCATATTCAGTCCCGCGACAATGAATATATTGATAACATGGACCAGGCCCTAAATAGAGCTGTAAAAAATAATGTAAAACGTCTTGTTGTTCAGCCAACTCATCTTATGCATGGAGCAGAATATGATGAACTTTGTGAGGCTATAAAAAAATATGAAGACAAGTTTGAAAAAGTAATTGTTGCTGAACCACTTTTAGGCTCTGTTGGCAAAGATGGCTCTTCATTTAATGAGGATAAAGAAAGTGTTACAAAGGCAATCACAAAGCAGGCTTTTATTAGTGCAGGGTACGATTCGTTAGAAAATGCTGCATTTAATAAAACTGCATTTGTATTTTTAGGGCACGGTACTTCTCACAGAGCAAAAGTAAGCTATACACAGATGGCGGGCCAGGCAAAGGCCTTAGGGTATGAAAATGTATTTATTGGCACTGTTGAAGGAGAGCCAGAAGAAACAGAATGTTCTAATGTAATTAATAATGTAAAAGAAGCAGGCTTTACAACTGTTGTTTTACGTCCTTTAATGGTTGTAGCCGGAGATCATGCAAACAACGATATGGCTGGAGATGATGAGCAATCATGGAAGAGTATGTTTGAAGCTTCAAAAGCATTTAAGAGTATAAACTGCCAGATAAGCGGTTTAGGCTCAATACCTGAAATTCAAAAGCTTTATATTGAACACACAGCAAAGGCAATTTCAGCTATCAGTAAGTAGTTTAAAACCCATTTAGAGAGACCTGTCGATGATACCTGCAGTTTTTTCTGCAGGTATTTTTTTTGCCTTCAATTTTTTTATATTTCGTTAAATGTATTTGAGATATAGTTATGGCAAGGAGTTTTTTATGAAAATATATATTTATGAAGTTCGTCCAGATGAAACAGTTTTTATTAAAAACACCTGTGAAAAATATAATATAGACTATACTTGTTCTGTTGATGTTCCGACTCTTGATAATGCCGATTTGGCTTCTGGTTGTGATGGTATTTCTTTTTTGGGACAGGGCACCATTGATTACGAATTGCTAAAAAAATGGAGTAATCTTGGTATAAAATATATAAGTACAAGAACAATCGGCTATAACCACATTGATATAGATGCTGCGAAAAAACTTGGCATTAAGGTTTGTAATGCGTCATACCCTCCTACAGGAGTTGCTGATTACACTATAATGCTAATCCTTATGTGCCTTAGAAACTACAAGCAGGCGCTATGGAGAGGACAGGTTAATGATTTTTCCTTGACAGGTCTTCGAGGCAAAGAACTTCACAATATGACTGTAGGTGTTATTGGATGTGGTGCAATTGGTTCAACAGTTTTAAAGGAGCTTACTGGTTTTGGCTGCAGGCTTCTGGTCTTTAACCGCAGTATTAATCCGGAAATAAAAAAAATTGCAACTTATACTGATTTAGAGACCTTATATCGAGAATCTGATATTATAAGCCTTCATCTACCTTTAACTAATGAAACCTATCATATGATAAACGAACAGACTATTGCAAAAATGAAAGATGATGTCATTATCATTAACTGTGCTAGAGGTGGACTTGTTGATATTGAAGCTTTAATTAAAGGTATTGAGTCTTGTAAAATTGGTGCTTTAGGTCTGGATGTCGTTGAGGGTGAGGAAGGTATTACACATATTGATCACCGCACAAATATTATTTCAAATAAAAACATGGCATATTTAAAACAGTTTAAAAATGTCGTCATGACTCAGCATATGGCTTTTTATACAGATGTTGCAGTAAGCAATATGGTCAGTACTTCAATTGGTGGTATTTATCAGATGGCTAATGGCTTAAAATGTTGTACTGAAATTTAATCAAGTGTATCCAGCTTATATGGATACACTTCATAAAAGCTTTTTAGTTATCACTTGTAACAAGTACGTATCTAACTTTGTCATCAGGTAAAATTACAGGTGGAGATTTTTTTAGCTGCATACCTGATCCATCACTTAAAAAAGTAACATTTAAGTCAGGGTAATAGTTTTTTTTGATATCCTCTACAACATCTTTTATATGATTAAAGTTAACTGATTCTTGTGACTGCGGATTATTTTGATTTGTTACAGGCATAAACTGTTCAACAAGAGAATGCCTTGGAACAAATATTGGTTCACTACCTATTGAATTATTACGATAACAAAACCATGCATATAGATCTTTTCCTAAGGCTGATGTGATATTCTTATATGCTGTGTAGTTTATTGGTACTGAGTGTTCCTGAGATAATTTTATAAATGGAACTGACAGTTTTATTTCAAATGCCATATTTCTTTGATTTTCAGATTTGTCTGTAATGCGAACATATTGCATGGCTTCAAAAAAAGGAATCAGTCCTGTTGTTTGTTTTTCAGCCAGAACTTTGCCTTCCTCATCAGGTACTAATGGATCGTCTTTAAAAAGAGTTGGTATTTTTATTCGTTTTTTTTGAACAACTTCATAGATGAAAGAACATTCTTTAAAACAGTCGATTTGTTCCATAATGTCTTTTCCTCTTTGACGAGGTAAATCCATTTCATCTAACAGCTGTTGAAGTGATTCATATCTTATAACTAGTTCTGTTGGATTTTCACTATTTTTATGTTGAACAGCATATGTTGTTAAAATTGAAAGTAATAATCTTCCATATTTTCCATAAGGTACTTTTGATGCACCAGAAAGCTTCATTGTAATATTATTGAATTTTCTTATAAAGATATTTCTTTTTGTGTCTCGTAAAGGTAATGCTGCACTTATAAATGGAGAAGGTAGATAACTTCGTTTATTGGTTAAGTTTTTCTGCTCTGTTATTATTAAATCTTGAGATAGTTCTGATTTTATTTTTCCCATTTTTTTTCCTGTTAATGCTTTGTTTTTAAAATAACATATTACTGATAAGGATTCAACTTTAAAACCTTTGTACTTTAAAAAAGAAAGACCGGAATTTTGTTATAAACAATTATTCCGGTATAAAGCATTAACAGATAACATCTGTAAAAAAAATATATATTGTTAATTTT